>WGDC01000099.1 GCA_015493475.1 Deltaproteobacteria bacterium | reverse complement strand
CCTGTACGTCCTGCAGCCATGACCGCTTCCTTGAACAGCTCCGGTTCATTTCCGGTATCTGATTTTGGATAATTCACCTTTACAAAATCGGCTCCAAGACATGCCGCAATACCCGCAGCCCCTGCTATCAGGTGATTGTCTTTTTCTTCCTTGACGGCCCTGCCTCTTGGATAGGCCCAAATCACTGCAACCAATCCCATCTGGTGCGCTTCAAATATTACATTAGCTGCCTCGGCAAGCATGATATGCTCAAATTCACTTCCCGGATAAATGGTATATCCCACGCCCATGATCTTAAGGCCCGAATTATCCCTGAAGCGTCTAACCTGTTCCATACCCCAGAGTGCTGAACTCAAAGGGTCTTGCTGGGTCGTGGGAATGAGGTTTGTCTTGCTGTTTATCTTAATCAGGTAAGGAATGTCCGGATAATCCATGCCATACCTGGCGATAAGACCTAACTGGGTAGCAAACACCCCGATGTTGGCCCTATCTGCTATCTGGAACATGTGCTCCGGAGACGCATCATCGGGGGCTATGCCAGGGCCGAAAAAATCGTTATTGAGATGCTCGATTTTTTGGTCCCCGGCCATGAGCATCAATTTCCCAGTGCCTCGGGTAATAGTGTCAAAGTTGGATTTAAAGACCTTTTCGGTCTCTTTTGAACAGCCAAGAGGGATTTTCATGAAGGGCCTCCTTTGAAGAGATATGAAGCGTGGTCAGAAAGGATATGCAAAAATCCTTTCTGACCGCGCCATTTGTTAAAGGTGCTATGATTTTCTATCAGTGCCAGAGCCTTTATCAATATCTTCAGGTGGCAGGTGCAGTCCGGAAAGATATTTGTAGACAGACATCCTGCACTTTGCTCCGTACTGGGCCTCCTGACCGTAGAGTTTGAACCCTTGGGGATCGATCTTTTCCACCATCCTGAAGCGGGTCTCATTCTTCGTGTAGTCACTGACCGGGATTTTGTCGCCGGTGGAATCAACTATTAGAGGTGGTTCTCCAGCTTGAATCTTGCGGGGATCAAAACGATACAGTGGCCATACACCGCTTTCCACGGCACGCTTCTGCTGCGCCGGGCCGAATTTCAGGTCATAACCATGGGCAATGCAGTGGCTGTAGCAGATAATCAGTGAGGGACCTTTATATGAAGCTGCTTCCAGAAAGGCCCTGACTGTCTGGTTGTTTCTGGCCCCTATTGCCACACTTGCCACGTATACGTGCCCGTAACTCATGGCCATAAGGCCAAGCTCTTTTTTGGGAATAGACTTTCCCTTCATGGCGAACTTGGCAGAAGCACCGATGGGGGTTGCCTTTGAAGCCTGACCGCCTGTGTTGGAATAGACCTCGGTATCTACTACCAGCACGTTGACATCTCGATCCTGGGCCAGTACATGATCCAGGCCTCCATAGCCGATATCAAATGCCCAGCCGTCACCTCCTATAATCCAGACATCCTTTTTCTCCAGGTATTCCGCAAGATCTTCAAGGACCCTTGCCGCAGGGGTCTGGATATCTGCCAGCTTTTTCCGAAGCGCGGCCACCAGCTCCCGCTGTCTTGCAATACCCGCCTCGCTGTCTTGCTCATTTTCCAGTAGTTCCTTCACGAGGTTATCGCCGATGGACCCTGCCAGCTGCTTCAGCAGCAGCTCTGCCTGCGATCTGTGTTTATCCACGGCCAGTCTCATGCCGTAGCCGAACTCGGCATTATCCTCAAAAAGGGAATTGGCCCAGGCAGGTCCGCGGCCCTGGTTATTGGTGCGATATGGCGTGGTAGGAAGGTTGCCGGAATAGATAGCCGTGCACCCTGTGGCATTGGCGATAATGATGCGGTCTCCATAAAGCTGTGTGAGCAGCTTGATATAAGGGGTCTCGCCGCAGCCGGCGCAGCAGCCGGAGTATTCAAACAGGGGCTGCAGAAGCTGCGATGTCCTTACATCTATTCTGTTGATCCTGGTGCGTTCAAGTTCAGGAAGATCAAGGAAAAAGGCGTAATTTTCCTTCTGCACGTCAAGGTTTTCAATGCGGCTTTCAAGGTTTATTGCCTTACGACCCGGTTCTTTTTTGTTCTTGCCCGGGCAAACCTCTACGCAGAGTCCGCAGCCTGTACAGTCTTCCGGGGCAACCTGCACGGTAAAGCGCATGTCTGGAAAATCCTTGGAGCGGAAATCTACTGACTTGAAACCTGCAGGCGCGTTTTTTATGGCATCGGGCTCGCTGATCTTTACCCGTATAGCAGCATGTGGGCAGCTCAGTGAACACCTGGCGCACTGGATACAGGTATCAGGATCCCAGATGGGGATGTTAAGGGCAATGTTTCGTTTTTCCCACTGGGTTGTCCCAAGGGGCCAAGTGCCATCTGGGGGAAGGGCGCTTACCGGGAGGCGGTCACCCTCCCTTGCAAGCATCTCTGCAGTAATCCTGCGCACAAACTCCGGCGCCTCTTCAGGGACTATGGGGGGACGCCTGTGGCTCGCTGTTACCAAAGGCGGCACCTTGACTTCGTGCAGGTTTTCAAGAGCGCCGTCTACTGCTGCAAAGTTACGATTGACAATATCTTCGCCCTTGTGAGAATAGGTTTTCTGTATCGCCTCTTTAATCCTAGTTATGGCAAGCTCAGGATCAATAATCTTTGCAAGGGCAAAGAAACAGGTCTGCATGACCGTATTAATACGAACCCCGAGGCCAACCTCCTGCGCGACCCTGCTGGCATTAATGGAATAAAACTTTAAATTTTTCTCTATTATTGCAGACTGCACCTCTCTAGGCAGATGATCCCATACATCTTCTGCCTCATAAGGAGAATTTAAGAGAAATACAGCGTCGGGCATGGCATACTTCAAGACATCGTATTTTTCCAGAAATTCAAACCTGTGACAGGCAACAAAACCGGCCCGTTTTATCAGGTAAGCAGAACGGATGGGGCGGGGTCCAAAACGCAGGTGAGAGATGGTCATTGACCCTGACTTTTTGGAATCATACTCAAAATAGCCCTGGGCGTAATAGTCTGTCTCGTTTCCGATAATCTTGATGGAGTTCTTGTTGGCACCCACTGTGCCATCTGCGCCAAGGCCAAAGAAAACCGCCCTGTGGACATCCTGGCCTTCAATATCAAAACTGTCGTCATAGGGCAGTGAGGCCTGCGTAATATCATCATTAATCCCAACGCTGAAGGAGCGCTTCGGAGAAGAAGAGTCCAGTTCATCAAAAACAGCCTTTACCATCGACGGAGTAAATTCCTTACTGCCAAGCCCATAGCGGCCGCCTACAACGATTGGCATTTCTTTAAATGGTGACTTGCCTGACACCTCTGCATCCCTTATGGCCGCAGCCACATCGAGATACAGAGGTTCTCCCACAGACCCTGGCTCCTTGGTCCGGTCCAGGACAGCTATGGCCCTTGTGGTGACAGGGAGAGCTGAAAGGCAGTCTCTCCCTGAAAAGGGCCTGAAGAGACGCACCATCAGGACCCCTGTCTTTTCGCCGTTTTTATTCAGGTATTCCACGGTCTCATGGGCTACCTGGGCACCTGAGCCCATGATAACCATGACCTTTTCCGCCTCTGGATCGCCGATATAATCAAAGAGGTGATACCTGCGGCCGGTACGTTCAGCAAAACGATCCATTACCTTGCGGACAATGTCCGGACAGGCCAGATAATAGGAGTTGACCGCCTCCCTTGACTGAAAATAGGTGTCAGGATTGTGCCAGCTTCCACGAAGCACCGGGCGGTCAGGAGAAAGCGCCCGGTGTCTGTGAGCCTTGATTAGTTCATCATTTATCATAAACCTGAGGTCATCATCTGAAAGTGCATGAAATTTGGAGACCTCGTGAGATGTCCTGAATCCGTCAAAAAAGTGCTGAAACGGCAGTCGGCTTTCAAGGCTGGCTGCCTGGGCAATACAGGCAAAATCGTGTGCCTCCTGTACAGAACCTGATGCCATCATGGCAAAGCCGGTCTGCCGGCAGGCCATGACATCCTGATGATCGCCAAAGATGGAGCTGCCGTTTGCTGCAAGGGCCCTGGATGCAACATGCTGGACAAAGGGCAGCAGCTCACCTGCAATCTTGTACATATTGGGAATCATGAGGAGAAGGCCCTGGGATGCAGTGAATGTAGTGGTAAGAGAGCCCAGCTGCAAGGCGCCATGGACCGCACCTGCGGCACCCCCTTCGGCCTGCATTTCAGTAATGGAGACCACATTACCCCAAATGTTTTTTCGTCCCAGGGTCATCCACTCATCAAAGTGCTCTGCCATGGGGGACGAAGGTGTGATCGGATATATGACCGCCATCTCATTTATCCGGTAAGCCACCGATGCCACGGCTTCATTTCCATCAACCATTGCCACAGACGTACTGTTCATTTTTCATTCTCCTTTTTGACGCAGCGAATTAGATAGAATGGCCACTCAATAGGTTATTTTTTGTTGGCACCAGAGCGCATCTGTCTTGCCATATCCTTCATGTCAACAAGGGTTTTCTTCATCTTTGCAAGACCATACCAAGTAGTGTAGTCAGGCATTATATGAAAGGCTGCCTGGTAGGTCTTCATGCGGTAATCCATGAACATCTCATACAGGTCTTCTTCAATCGGGGTCTTTACCTCGTAAAATGTCAGCAGATCGGGATAAGGATAAGTAGCCTGGTTGGTTTCCATTTTAATGGTGCCATCACGATAGAGATCAGCCACGATATTTATTGCCTGGGCCAAAATTTTATCTGATGCCTTAATCATCAGATCAGCATTTTTTAAGTTTTCTTTGGTGAAGGTGGCTGAATGGCATTTTTGACAGACTGCTTCCATACGCGCCCGCTCCTTGTCCCAGCTTGCCTTATCCAGCCTTGCCATATTGGCTGCCTTGACCAACTTTAGCCTTGGGGTTGGTTTGCCATCCTTGTCAAGTACGCCAAGGGCCTTAAGGATAGTTACGCGATACCCCATCCACTCCTTGTCGGATTCAGGCAGGCGCAGGGCCAGAAAACCCCAGGCAGTCATTACCCTGTGATTCCCTTTTTCCATATGACAATCCTGACAAGTAGGACCTCGATGAGCCTTGCGGTCGGTGTTATATGCAGCACCATGCTTTGAATGAGACCACATCTCCCACTGGGCATGATCAAACCCAGTGTGGCAGCTGTTGCAGGCTTCTGGCTGCAGGGCTTCTTTCTTTGAAAAAGCATGCCGGGTATGACAGTTCTGGCAGTCCATACCGTACTTGTAATATTGGAATGCCTTGGAGTCTTTGCGAACCTTTTCGTTGGTAATGCCAAGGTTGTGACAGCCATTGCACCCCTTTTGTCCGGCAATAAAAGCCCTCGGCTGTTGATGTTCGAACTTGGGAAATGCAGTGATAGGAAGCAATCCAAGTGCATGTTTGCCGCTCATGTACTGCTTGGCCTGCTTTGGATGGCATTTTTTACAGGTGCTGATAGTTGGAAGTGTGGCCTTATCAGCATCGTCGGCACTCATGTGGGCCGTGCCATGACATGACTTGCAGGTAAGAATTCTGGCCATCTTGCCACGGTTGAAATCCTTAACAATTCCGGGATTCAATTTCACATGGCAATCCTCGCAGGTGGAAGGCCTTGCCCAGCTGGAAGATACCAAGAATCCAAGTAATAAAATCAACAGTGGAATACTCATCCAGTAACACTTCTTCGATACCATTATTGCACCCTCCTTTTGAAGTCCGAAGAACACAAAAAAGAATAATTAGACATCCGAAAATATTGGTCGTATCTTTTGAAGCATTATAACCCTTGAGGTGTTTTAATATTTTTAGGGAATGGAGATCTTTTTTCACTGCCGTGGAACCTGGTTTTTTGAGGCCTGCTTTGCCGAAATCGCAAAACTTGCTTGTTCTTTGCTCAAACAAAGTTTTCTTGTTGAGCTTCACCAAAAAAGAGAGGAAATTGTCTAAAAAGGCCCAAACAGATACTCCAACAAAAAACTAAAGATTTAAAAAGGAGAATTTGGCCAACAGTCGTTACATTGATTTTTAACCGTAAGTAGTAATTAAATAGGAGTCAAGGTACCCTAGTTACAACGAATACGATTTTAAGTGCTCAAAAGGCACTACACATTTTTACTTGAGCGCTACATAATCCTAAATAAAGGAAAATGAAAAATGGCCAACCTTCCCGATCGGCATCCAAATAGTCAGGATCCTTTTTCAGCGGAGTCTATCGAAGCAGCTTTTAAAAAGACTTTGCACGATTTTATTGGGAAACCAATGATGACCGCCACGCCGGAAGACCTTTACAAGGCCCTGGCATATACAGTGAGAAGCCTTCTGCTTGAGAGGTATATCAGGTCTGTTGAAATGTATCTCAGAAAAGAGGTTCGCACTGTCGCATATTTTTCAGCAGAGTTCCTCATTGGACCGCAGCTCGCCAATAACATGCTGAACCTTGGCATAACCTCACAGGTCCAGCAGGCCATGGAGAAATTGGGGCTAGATCTGTCCGAACTGATTGATATTGAGGTAGAGCCTGGACTTGGCAATGGAGGCCTTGGCAGGCTCGCTGCCTGTTACTTAGACTCCCTTGCCACCCTCAAAATCCCTGCCATTGGATATGGCCTTCGCTATGAACATGGGATGTTCGAGCAGCGTATAGAAAACGGCTGGCAGGTGGAATACTCGGACAACTGGCTTCACTTTGGAAACCCCTGGGAGCTTTACCGGCCCGAGATAACCTACAGTGTTAATTTTGGCGGCTATACCGAAAGCTACACAGATCCAAGTGGGGCATATCGGGTCAGGTGGCATCCGGGAATAAAAGTAAAGGGGATTGCCTATGATATACCCATAATAGGATACCGGGTTCCAAACTGTGTACTGCTAAGATTGTGGCGGGCAGAAGCCACAGAAGATTTCGATTTTCAGGACTTCAACAGGGGGGATTTCTACGGCGCGGTGGAACAGAAGGTGGAAGCGGAAAACATTACCAAGGTTCTTTATCCAAATGACAACACCATGGCTGGAAAGCGCCTGCGGCTCCAGCAGCAGTATTTCATGGTTTCCTGCTCCATCCAGGACCTTGTTTATAACCACTTGGTTAAAATGAAGGTCAAACTGACTGAACTCCATAACCACATGGCAGCACAGTTAAACGATACCCATCCTTCCCTTGCAATTCCCGAGATGATGCGTCTGCTTGTAGATCATCACCACATACCGTGGGAGACGGCATGGGATGTTACGAGAAAAGTATTTGCATATACCAATCATACGCTATTGCCCGAGGCCCTTGAAAAGTGGCCTCTTCCCATGTTTAGAGAACTTCTCCCTCGACATCTTGAGATCATATATGAAATAAATCGCCGGTTTCTTGACCAGGTAAGGATGCGTTATCCAATGGATACTTCGCGGGTGGCCGCCCTTTCTCTTATAGATGAAGCGGATCAGAAATACGTCCGCATGGCAAACCTTGCCTGTGTTGGCGGCTATAAAATAAACGGGGTTTCGCGCCTCCACACCAGGCTTCTTAAAAAGACCGTGCTCAAGAATTGTAACGAGTACTGGCCGGATAAAATCATTAATATAACAAACGGTGTTACTCCAAGGCGCTGGATCGGCGTGAGCAACCCGCGTCTTACCGCACTCATAACAGAAGCCATTGGAGAAGGCTGGCTGAAGGATATGGAAAGGCTCCACGACCTGGAACCCTTAGCCGATGACGCAGCCTTCAGGGAAAAATGGCGGCAGGCAAAAAAGGAACACAAGAACAGGATTGCGCAGCTTGCCCGCAAGAACTTTAACTGGATAATAGACCCTGATTCCATGTTTGATGTCCAGGTAAAACGCATACATGAGTACAAGCGCCAGCACCTCAACTGCCTTCATATCATTACCCTGTACTGGCGCCTTAAAAACGGGATCGGCACGGACATGACACCCAGGACATTTGTCTTTGGCGGCAAGGCGGCTCCAGGGTATTTCATGGCAAAGCTCATAATAAAATTCATAACTTCTATAGCTGAGGTGATAAACTCTGACCCCGATGTCAAAGGTAAAATAAAGGTTATTTTCAGGCCCAACTACAACGTCAAAATCGGCCAGCTTGTCTATCCCATGGCAGATCTTTCCGAACAGATATCCCTTGCCGGCATGGAGGCGTCAGGTACGGGGAACATGAAGTTTGCCATGAACGGCGCCCTTACCATAGGAACCCTTGATGGCGCAAACGTGGAGATAAGAGAAGCGGTGGGGCCGGAAAATTTCTTCCATTTCGGCATGACGGCACAGGAAGTGCTGGATTTAAAAGCCCAGGGGTATAACCCTGCTGATTTTTACAATGGGAACGAGGAGCTAAGAGACGTGCTCACCCTCATTGAAAGCGGGCATTTTTCCCACGGAGACACTTCGCTTTTCAAGCCACTTATAGACGCATTAAAGTTCAATGACCAATACATGCTCCTTGCCGACTATGAATCTTATGTGAAATGTCAGGAACGGGCAGGAACGGCTTTTCAGGACAGGGACAATTGGATAAAAAGGTCCATAATCACGGTCTCCAGGATGGCCCGATTTTCATCTGACCGGTCCATTCAGGAATACTGTCAGAATATATGGGATGTAAAACCAGTTGAGGTAGAAATGCAGTGATAAGTTAAAAAGATCGGTGTCCTCTTGGCCTCGGAACCTTCAGGTTCAGCAGGGTGAGGGATTCTGTATGTGAAAAAAATTTCTTCATTTTCCTCACCTGATAGTCTTTAACCACTTCTAATCTTCTCAAAAGATAGCAGTAATCTGTTTCAATTATCCGGAAAAAATAATTGCCGTCAGGAGGGGGAATTATAATTGTCACTGATAAGAGCGTAAACAATAGCATTTAGAATAAACCCTCAAGGATCATCCTCTTTGCGGCAGGCACCGTTTCCTTGAGGCTGTTTTTGAGCCAGATGAGCTCATCTATTCCAAGGGCATCCGGGGAGACGGGGCCTCCGAAAAGGGTTTCCATGTAAAAGGCGAGCCTTTCCCCGGCCTCTTCCCTGCCCCATCTCATGACGGCATATCTGGCAATCTCGGAATAGATCCTCTTTCTCTGGGCCTGGTCCCTTTTATGCTCGCTGATTTGAATATCCGTCAATTTCTATCCGCCCCCTTTCATGAAGTCGGTGGTCCTTTTTTCCCTTTTTGAAGGCAAGATCCCTGCCAAGGGAAGAGAAATCACCGGTAAAGCAAACGACCGTTTGCCTTACCTTTTTAAGCGACCGGAAGAGGCGGGATTTTTTGCGCGAAAAGCGGTAAAGAAATCTGGTAAAGAAAACAAGGTAAAGAAACCCTGGCCTGTAAACGGGTTTCTTTACTTTCAGGGCCCCGGGGTTTTTGTTACCTTGTCACGTTTTGCTTTTCTCTTACCCGGCACCTGTCTTGCCCCCGTCCTTTCCGGGTAAACTGCCGGATAAAACCCCAAGCATGTCAACCAGGGGCACCACCTTAACGCCCCTTTCTATGGGGTAGGCTTCGGCTACGGGTGCAACAATGAATGCCTCTTCTATTGAAAGGTCCTTCAGGGCCTGCCAGAAACCCTTTCCCGGCCTTGGGGCAGTGGTGGCCTTGCACTCAATGGCCACGGTCCTTGTGCCCCTTTTCAGGATGAGATCGATCTCAACGCCAGAGCGCGTCCTGTAAAAGCTGTGCTGCCAGTCCGGGGACCTCGAGATCACCGTCTCAAGGACAAGCCCCTCCCAGGACGCCCCGAAGACCGGGTGACCGAGAAGGTCGTTGTGGCTTCCAATGCCCAGCAGGCAGTGAAGGAGCCCCGAATCCCTTATGTATATCTTGGGAGACTTTATGAGCCTCTTTTTGAGGTTTGCGTGAAAAGGGGGAAGGATGCGGAGAATAAAGGTTTCTGAAAGGATGTCCATGTAGGATTTTACCGTGTGGTGGCTTGTTCCAAGGGCCTTTCCGATCATTGACGCGTTAAGCACCTGGCCGTGGACGTGGGCACACATCTGCCAGAGCCTGCGGATGGAGCTTGCAGGTATGCGAAAGCCCAGCTGGGGGATGTCCCTTTCCAGAAAGGTGCGGACAAAGTCCTGTCTCCACTCAAGGCTTGCCCTTTCGTCAGGGGCGAGAAAGCTCCTTGGAAACCCGCCCCTGAGCCACAGGGTGTAGAGGTTTTCGGCCCCCACCTCGTCGAGCATGAAGGGGGTGAGCTCAAGGTAGCTGATCCTTCCTGCAAGGCTTTCGCTGCTCTGCCTTATAAGGTCCCTTGAGGCAGAGCCGAGGATGAGGAGCCGGCCGTTTTCTCCCTCCTCGTCCAGGATGGGTCT
>WGDC01000098.1 GCA_015493475.1 Deltaproteobacteria bacterium | reverse complement strand
CTTCTCTATTGCTGAAGAGGTGGAGAAGAGGGCAAGGAATATTTCCAAGCCTATCAAGCTTGCAGTCATGGGCTGCATAGTAAATGGTCCCGGGGAGGCGAGGGAGGCGGATATCGGTCTTGCAGGCGGCAAGGGGGTGGGCATTATTTTCAAGGGAGAAAAGATAGTCAAGAAGGTAAAGGAAGAGGACCTGCTCGATGCCTTCTGGAAAGAGGTGGAGGACCTTGTCGGGTAAGCGGATCGTCTATGTGATCCTGAACTTTGACTATGTATTCCAGGTACTGACATAATGCGATACTCAAACTACTTCATTCCCACGTTGAAAGAGGTGCCGGCCGAGGCGGAAATCGCTTCACACAAGCTTATGCTAAGGGCCGGCATGATAAGGAAAGTTGCCTCCGGGCTTTACACCTACCTGCCCTTGGGGCTCAGGTCCATCAGAAAGGTTGAGGCCATTGTCAGGCAGGAGATGAATAGGGCGGGTTCAATCGAACTCCTCATGCCCATTGTTCAGCCTGCCGAGCTTTGGCACGAAAGCGGACGGTGGGATCACTACGGCAAGGAACTCCTCAGGTTCAAGGATAGGCACGGCCGGAATTTCTGCCTCGGCCCAACTCACGAGGAAGTGATAACGGATCTTGTCAGAAAGCATATAAGATCCTACAGGGACCTCCCCCTGAACCTCTACCAGATACAGACAAAGTTCCGGGACGAAATAAGGCCCAGGTTCGGGCTTATGAGGGCCAGAGAATTCATAATGAAAGATGCTTACAGCTTTTCCGCCACCGAGGCATCCTTGGACGATATATACCAGGCGATGTACCGGGCCTACTGTCTGATATTTGAGAGGTGTGGTCTGGATTTCAGGGCCGTTGAGGCTGACACGGGCAGCATCGGGGGGCATGCTTCCCATGAATTCATGGTGATATCCGAGACAGGCGAGGACGGTATAGCCTGCTGCGCTTCCTGTTCCTATGCCGCTAACACGGAGCTTGCCGAGGTTAAGCCAATGGATGGAACCGGGCCTTTTGAACCCGGTACTTCAGAGCTGAAAAAGGTGGAAACGCCTGGCAAGAAGAGTGTGGATGAGGTAACGATATTTCTTGGCAAAAAGGCTATGGAGCTTGTCAAGACTCTCATATTCATTGCAGATGAAAGGCCCGTGGCCGCCCTTGTCAGGGGCGATCACGAGGTCAACGAGGTAAAACTTAAAAGGGTTCTTGGGGCAGAGAGCCTCGAGATGGCAGGAGCAGAGACCGTGGAGAAGTTAACCGGAGCCCCCGTTGGGTTTGCCGGACCCATAGGGCTTCCCATGGAGGTGAGGGTGGTTGCGGATCATGCGGTGGCCTGCATGAAGGATTTTGTGGCAGGGGCAAATGAAGGGGACGCACACTTTGTGGGGCTTAACTGGAAGAGGGACATTGAACCGCCCGAATTCCACGACATCAGGGTTATTACTGCTCATGATCCCTGCCCGAGATGCGGCGGCACCATCGAAATAAAGAGGGGGATAGAGGTAGGCCACATATTCAAACTCGGCACCAAATACACCGAAGCGATGGGGGCAACCTTTCTTGACAGCAATGGGAAGGCAAGGCCCATTATAATGGGATGTTATGGGATTGGAATTGGAAGGACCGCAGCCGCTGCCATAGAGCAGAACCATGATGAAAGGGGTATAATATTTCCTGCTCCAATTGCGCCCTTTGAAGTGATAATATCTGTGATTAATGTCAAGGACAAGAAGATGATGTCCTTGGCCGAAGGGATTTACGTTGCGCTGTCCGGCTCAGGCATTGATGTTGTCTTGGACGACAGGGACGTAAGACCGGGGGTCAAGTTCAAAGATTCTGAGCTGATCGGCGTCCCGGTCAGGGTCACCGTGGGCAAAAAGGCCCTGACGGAAGGCATAGTGGAGGTTACGGACAGGAGCACCATGGAAACCCGCCTTGTTGGCTGCGAAGACGTGCAATGTGAGATAGAGTCCATCCTTAGATGATAAGAATCAACGACATCCTTGATCAGATTCATACCTACATGCCGGAAGCAGATACGAGCCTTGTTGAAAAGGCGTATGTTTACTCTGCAAAGGTGCATGCAGGCCAGATGCGTCTTTCCGGCGAGCCCTACCTCTCCCATCCACTTGCTGTAGCCTACATACTCGCGCAGCAGAAACTTGATCTTTCCAGCATAACCGCCGGGCTCCTTCACGATGCGGTTGAGGATACGCTATCCACAACCGAGGAGATAGGGGAGATGTTCGGGCAGGACGTGGCAAGGATAGTTGACGGCGTCACCAAGATAAGTCAGATAAACTTCCAGAGCAAGATACAGAAGCAGGCGGAAAATATCAGGAAGATGATCCTTGCCATGTCCAAGGATATCAGGGTCCTGCTTGTGAAGCTTGCAGACAGGCTCCACAATATGCGTACTCTCGAGTATCAAAAGGAGCGCAAGAGGATCAAGATCGCCAGGGAAACCCTAGATATATATGCGCCGCTGTCAAGCAGGCTTGGGATAGACTGGATAAAGAGGGAGCTTGAGGATCTGGCCTTTTCCTTTCTTTATCCCGAGGAATACCAGGACCTGAAGAAGGAGGTTGAGACGCGGCTTGGCGCCAGAAAGGCCTACGTCGAGGAGGTGAAGGAGATAATCTCCAAAAAGATGGCCGAGTACAGCCTTTCGTGCAGGGTCCTCGGCCGTCCTAAACACCTGTACAGCATCTTCAGAAAGATGCGTAGGCAAAACGTCAGCCTTGATGAGATATACGACCTCATCGCCTTCAGAATCATACTGAGGACAGTGACAGAATGCTACGAGGCCCTCGGCATAGTGCATTCCCTGTGGACACCTGTGCCCGGCCGTTTCAAGGACTACATATCCCTTCCCAAGGCCAACATGTACCAGTCTCTGCACACCACGGTCATTGGTCCTTACGGCGAGAGAATGGAGATACAGATCCGTACGGAGGACATGGACAAGGTGGCCACAGAGGGAATAGCAGCCCACTGGCTCTACAAGGAGGGCAAGATACTTAAGAAGGAGCAGCGGCGCCAGTTTGAATGGCTCAAGAGGCTCATGGAGTGGCAGAAAGAGCTTGAAGATCCCAGGGAGTTTCTCGAATCCGTTAGGATGGACCTGTTCCCCGACGAGGTTTACGTTTTAACCCCAAGCGGTGAAATCAAGGAATTTCCCATGGGCGCTACCCCCATTGATTTCGCCTATTCGATACATACAGAGGTGGGGCACCACTGTGTGGGCGCCAAGGTGAATGGCAAGATGGTCCCGCTGAAATACCAGTTACAGAACGGGGACGTGGTGGAAATCATTACTTCCAAGCACCATAAACCGAGCAGGGACTGGCTCAAGATCGCAAGGACGAGCCGCGCCAGGGCGAGAATACGCCAATGGATAAAGACAGAGGAGCGTGAAAAGAGCCTATCCCTTGGAAAGGACCTTTGTCTCAGGGAGTTCAAGAAACACAGGCTCGATTTTTCATCTTTCCTGAAGGAAGATGCTGAGGAGGTGGCGAGAATACTTTCCTTCAAGACCGTTGATGACATGCTTATAGCGGCTGGATATGGAAAGATTTCGCCCTCACAGATAGTTCGCAGGTATGTAAAGCTGAAGCACGTGGAGGATGACGAGGAAATCATTGGGCAAGAGGAGGTCCAGGCTCCGAGGGGCAGGAAGCCGCAGGGCGAGGGCATCCAAATCCAGGGGCATGACGATATAATGATTCACTTGGCTAAGTGCTGTACGCCCGTGCCCGGAGACGAGGTGATAGGTTACATAACGAGGGGAAGGGGAGTTACGATCCACAGGGAAGATTGTCCCAACGTGGCCTCACTCGAGCCGGACAGGCAGATAGAGGTTGCGTGGACTACCGACGACGGGGTAAATTACCCTGTTATGCTGAACGTAGTTACTGCAGACGAGAAGGGTATGCTTGCCGCCGTGAGCAACGCCATCAGTGCAGCGGAAGCGAATATTCTTGAGGCCAAGGTCTACACAAGCCCGGACAACAGCGCACATTTCACCTTTGTGGCCGAAGTAAGGGATAGCAGCCATCTCAAGAAAGTCATTTCAGGCATTAAGCGGGTGAGCGGCGTCATGAAAGTTGCCAGGCAGGCATCTGTCTGATTCTCGTGACAAATGTGGGCTGCCTACTTGGCCTTGGTCCTGATGGCTGGTTTCTCTATCTTGCCAGAACGGATGCACCTGGTACATACTGTCATGCGTTTGGTCCTGCCGTTTATGTTTACCCTCACGCTTTGGAGGTTTGGCAGCCACCTTCTCTTGGTGTGGTTGTTAGCGTGGCTAACGTTGCAGCCCGTTATGGGGCCCTTTTTGCATATCTCGCAAACCTTGGCCATATTCTTTTCCTCTCATTCTTATAATAGATGTATGGTCGACACAGGTCCAAGTTTTATACTCCCTTAGCTTTAAAGTTTCAAGCAGAAAGAGTCGAATTAGTAGTCAGGAAAATGTTGAAGTTGTTTGCAGGAGTCCGCCATGAAAGACAAGAGAAAGAAGCCGAGGCATCCCGTTATCCTGAAGGTGGATTACAGGGATGTGAACAAGTTTTTTACTGACTTTGCCGAGAATCTCAGCTCAGGAGGCATGTTTATCGCCACGAGACGGCCACTGCCACCAGGCACCACCATAATGGTTGAGTTTATGCTCCCGGATACCTCGGTTAAAGTTAAGACCAGGGCCGAGGTGGTCTGGACAAGGAAATCCACAATGTCTCTCTCCCACAAAAGGGGCATGGGTATCAAGTTCACGGACCTTACGGAGGAAGACAAGAAGAAAATAGATTTCATGGTTCAGAGGCTGAAGATGGGGATCTGTTGACTAGGCTGAAGTCGCTTCGTTTTATACAATTAGCATGGCGTCTCCGTAGCTGAAAAACCTGTAACCCGTGGCAACAGCTTCCATGTACGTTTCAAGTACTTTTTCCCTTCCCGCAAATGCGCTTACGAGCACCAACAGGGAAGACTTTGGCAGGTGAAAGTTGGTGACAATGGAGTCTGTCAGAGCGAACCTGAATCCAGGGTATATGTAAAGGCCGCACCTGCCGGAAAATGCACATATCTTGCCCTTTTCACGAAAGACGAATTCCACTGTACGGACCGATGTTGTTCCGACGGCTATAATCTTACCGCCCGATTTCTTAGCCCGTTCGATTTTCCTCGCTGCTTTCGCATCAATGCTTATCCACTCGCTGTGTATGTGGTGGCTCCTTATATCCCTTGTCCTTATTGGTGAGAACGTGCCATAACCCACGTGTAGGGTTATGGGGGCGATCTCTACACCAACGGCCTCTATTTGGCTGAGGATCCGGTTGCTGAAATGCAACCCAGCAGTGGGAGCGGCAACGGAGCCCACATCCCTGGCGTAGACGGTTTGGTACCTCTCCCTGTCAAGCTCCTTCTGCCCTTTTCTCTTTATGTAGGGAGGAAGTGGCATTGTTCCTACCTTTTTAAGCACGCCAAGGATCCCTCCCCGGAAATTCTGAGGATAGTGAAGGCTGATATCCATCTGGCCATTTTCATGCCTCCTTTCAACAGTTATCTCCACTATTCCGGCAAAGCAGAAGGTCTGCCCCGGCTTTACCGGCTTGGAGCTCCTGCATAAGGCCCTGGCTACGCCAAGTCCTTGACTTTTTTCCACGGGAAGCTCGAGAAGGAGGAACTCTATCCGTCCTCCGGTGGGTTTCGTACCCATAATTCTTGCAGGGAAAACCTTGCTCCTGTTTATGACCATGCAGTCGCCCGGTTTCAGGAAGTGTACGATGTCGCTGAAACGCAGGTGTTCAGTTGCACCGCTCTTCCTGTGAAGCACCAAGAGTCTTGACTCCTCTCTTTGGCTGGAAGGGGTCTGAGCTATCTGTTCAGTGGGAAGATTGTAATTGTAAGAGGAAAGGAGGAAGTCTTCCTTCATGAAAATAGACCGGTTCTTTGTGCCATATAACAAAGGGTTAGTCCAAGACACATGAGAAAAAAACCTATCCATCTGAGGCCTGCCGGCGGTATCTTTTGTATTTCGGCAAGGAATGTCTTCATCTTTTCAGGAAATGCGAAGTATGGAAGTCCCTCCATTACCATCATGAGCCCTATAAGGGTTACAAAAAGTTTCATCTTCACCTCTCCATGGAATTCTCAAAAGAGTTACCATAGATTGGTACGAATCTATGTGCAACTCGCGAGAACGTAAATGGTGGCTACGGTCTTGAGAGAAGACGGGGCACGTCTTCTCTTGAAAGCTCCCTTCTTATGCCGAATCTTGTAAGCACGAAGTCGTATTTGACCGGGTCCTGTGGATTCAGGCGCCTGAAAGCACCTGTTATCTCAAGGGCCGACTTCAGTCCTGCCTGCCTTCTTGTGGTAAAGCCTAATTCTCTCGCTATGTTAAACATGTGGGTGTCTAAGGGTATGATAAGGTCTCCAGGTTCAAGGGAACTCCATCCTCCAGGGTCCACCCTGTCTTTTCTTACCATCCACCTAAGAAACAGGAAAAGTCTCTTGCAGGCACTCTTTTTCCTTGGGTCGGGGAGCAGGTAGGACTTATCCATGCCGGACAGTTCAAGAAGCGTGGTAACCAAGGCGGAAAGCCTTTCCATGGCGAGGCAGGGGAAATTCCCGTGTGTCCCTTTGGCTTCCACAAAGGCTGCCTCGAGTGTCCCGTGCCTTTTAAGTAGCCTTTTTAGCCCGACTAGGAATCTAGTCATTTCCCCGCTCTTGGTGAAACGGTAATTAAAGTCGGAAAATGCGGCTTTCAGGTCAACAACGTCCTGTTCCATCAGGAATGTCCTTGGACGCATACCCATTTTCCCAAGGCAGCTTGAGACGCTTTTTAGGATTCCGGAGACCCGGCCATAGGCCAGACAGGCGGATATGAGCCCGGCGACTTCCCTGTCTGCCGGGTCGGAAAAATTGTAAAGAAATTCTATGGGATCAGGATGTACGTATTTTCTATGGTTATACTTGGAATAGAGGGCCTCAAGGCCCTCTATCAGCCGTTCTTCCTTATCCAAGAACGCCCCGTTAAATCTTGCCGCAACAAGACCCCGGTCCTTTGCAACCCGGAGCCATGCCTGGTCGGGAGCCGCAGCAGGCCTTGTCCCTGTGACTGTGCATGGACGTATCGGCACGACCTGTAAGGGACGATGTCGCAGACATGAGCTTTTTGAGGTCCTTGGAGCCGCATTCGGGACACTCAGGCCTTACGGAGGAAAATACGAGTATTTCGCTAACCTTTTTGCACCTATTGCACTCGTATTCGTAAATAGGCATCTCGTAATCTCCCCATGCTCTTTTAGTGGGCGCAGCCTTGGCCTTGGCCGTGGCCATGACCGTGTTCATGTTCATGACCAGAACAGGTTGGTCCGCTTGCCCCCTGTATTTGACCTGCCAAAAAGGCCTCAACCGCCTTTGACGGGTCCTGTACGTTTACTCCCGCCGTGACGTGTATGCCGGCCTTGTTTAGAAGCTCTACCGCCATTGCCCCTATACCGCCGCAAATTACCTTGGTGACTCCCATCTCTTTTAGCCACCTTGGAAGCACTCCTGGTTCATGGGGCGGTGGGGTCTTGATGGAACTTCCCTTAATGGTGTTACCTTCTATCTCAACTATTGCAAATTGTGGCGCGTGGCCAAAATGGCCGCATAACTGGCCGTTTTCTATGGGAAGCGCTATCTTCATTTTTATTCCTCCTTGGTGTTCTCGTCTTCTTTTCTGCGCAATGCCAAGGTCTGGGTTACGTTAATGACGTTTTGGCATATCCTTTCAAAAGCCTCCGCAGTGTGGCTGTTCGGATACATTGCCAGAATGGGTTTGCCCGCGTCACCAGTGGTGACGATCCGTGGGTCTACCGGCACCTTCCCGAGAAAAGGGATTCCTGTCTCTTCTGAAAGCCTTTCGCCACCGCCACGTTTGAATACGTCGATGGCCTTGCCGCAGTGTGGACAGATCATCCCGCTCATGTTTTCAACGATGCCAATGATGGGCATTCCCACCTTTTTGCAGAAGGAAATGGATTTTCTCACGTCGAGAAGGGCCACCTCCTGCGGCGTTGTTACCACAACCGCGTAGGCGTCCGGTATAGTCTGCGCAACTGTCATCTGCTCGTCTCCGGTGCCAGGTGGCGCGTCTATCACAAGATAGTCAAGCTTTCCCCACTCTATGTCGTATATGAATTGTCTAATTGCGGACATCTTCATAGGGCCTCTCCACATGACAGCAGAATCCTTTTCGGGCAAGAGCGGCTCAACAGACATGAATTTCAGGTTGGGTGAGTAGTATACGGGCCCCACAGTGCCATCAGGTCTCCTCTGGAGTTCGCCCCTTTCGAGGCCAAGCATCTTAGGAACGTTGGGCCCGTGAATATCTACGTCAAGCAGACCAACGTAGAAGTTCTGCAAGGAAAGGCCAACGGCGAGGTTTATGGAGATGGTGCTTTTTCCGACGCCTCCCTTTCCGCTCATGACCATGATTTTATGATCGATCTGAGACAGCTTTTCCCTGATCTTCTCATCCTGTTCGTTAAGCACAGGGTTTGCCGTCTTTTTTTCGTCCTGCTTGTTCTGGCTCACTTTGTCCTCCTATAGGTTTTTTTCAATGTGTTGCCAGATATTTGCTACACTTTGCGCCGCCTTGCAATCCTTAAATTCAAAAAGGGTTTTCCCCGCCACAAGGCTATTCACCACATCCTCGTCAAAGGGTATGCGGCCCAGCACCTGTACATGGGCATCCCGGCAAAATTGCTCTATCTCCGCAGTAAGATCCATGTTCAGGTCACATTTATTGATAATCACTCCAGGCGGGACTTTGAAGTGCATAGAGAGCTTCATGACCCTTTGAAGGTCGTGTAGTCCCGACCTCGTTGGCTCTGTGACCACTATGGCCATGTCTGTCCCTGAAAAGGACGATATAACCGGACAGCCTATGCCTGGAGGGCCGTCAACCAGGATGAGGCCCACTCCTTCTTGCTCGGCTCTTTCCCTTGCCTTTTGTTTTACCAACGATACCAGCTTGCCGGAATTTTCCTCGCCAGGCCTGAGTTCTGCATGTACAAGTGTACCGAGCCTTGTGTGGGAAACGTACCAGTAACCGCAATGGTTAGGCTCAAGTTCTATGGCGTCCTCAGGGCAGAAGTGCGAGCAAACGCCACATCCCTCGCATGAGAAATCGTCCACGGCCGCCTTGTCGTCAAGGGTTATGGCATCGTACCTGCAGATCTCAAGGCATGTGCCGCAACCAGTGCACTTTTCCGGGGTCACGGCCGCCTTAACACCTGAAATGAAGTCGTGCCTTTCTGTCTGCTCAGGCTGCAGTATAATGTGCATATCAGCCGCATCCACGTCACAATCTGCAAGAAGTTTGTCCTTGGCGAGACAGGCGATGGCTGCCGTCAGGGTTGTCTTGCCGGTGCCGCCCTTTCCGCTTAAAATCAACAGTTCCTTCACCTTGAAATACCCTCTATGAGTTTTTTAAAGTCGGTTTTGAGTTCCCGTTGAAGCTCCACAAGGGGACGACCGGTTGCGTAAGCCTCCGCCGCAGCTCTGGAAAATGGTATATTCATCAAGATGGGCATTCCTTGGTCCCTGCACCAGTTTTCTACGGCCCTGTCCCCTATCCCGGACTTGTTCACCACGACGCCCATAGGGATACCGAGGGTGGCGATGGTTGAGGATGCAAGTTTCAGGTCATGGAGGCCAAAGGGTGTGGGCTCGGCCACAAGGATGACAAAGTCCGTGTCTCTGACGGTCTTTATGACCGGGCAAGAAGTGCCGGGGGGGGCGTCAAGAATGGTAAGGTCCGTCTGTCTGCCCTCTGCCTGCTTTTTTACCTCTTTTATGAGCGGCGAGGACATGGCCTCTCCGACCCTGAGCCTACCCTGGAAAAATTCTATCCCTTTTGTCCTGCCCCATTCCACGGTTCCCACGGCACGCTCTTTCTCCCGGATGGCACCTTGGTCGCATACCAGGAAGCAGCCGCCACAGGAATGGCACATGTCCGGAAAACTCATGATGGTCTTGCCAAAGATGGTAATGGCGTTGAAGCGGCATATTTCGCGGCATTTTCCGCAGTAGTTGCATCTTTCCTCGTCTATATCTGGAATCTGGAGAGAAAATACCCTTGAACCGGTTATGTCTGGTTCAAGGAAAATATGGCTGTTTGGCTCTTCAACGTCGCAATCAGCAAAGGTAACGGGCGAGTCATGGGACAAGGCCAAGCTGACGGCGACCGTAGTTTTTCCAGTACCGCCTTTTCCGCTGGCAATGGCGATTTTCATGCTATCTTCCCTGTCCGCCCCTGCGTCCGCCACCGCCACCGCATCCGCAGCCCCTTCCTCCTCCTTTTCCGGCGCCTCTTCCTGTGCCTCCCATCCAGCCGTCTCGAGGGGAAGGGGAGGAGGCGTGGGCATCTCCGTCCGGGCCGTCTGAATAATGCGTGTTGCCCGAGGCAAATATCTCAAGTGCATCTCGAGCGGTTCCACCGATTTCAGAGACCACTTTAATGCCCGCAGCCCTGAGAATGGCATAGGCCTTGGGGCCCACCCTGCCTGTCAGGACAACGCCTGCCCCTGATTGCGCCACAAGGGTGGCTGCGTTGATACCGGCCCCGTGGGCGGCTTCCTGCGAGGCCCTGTTATCTATTACATCTATGATATCGGCCTGTTCCGGATCCACTATCAGAAAGTAGCTGGCCCTTCCAAACCTGGGATCGATCTTGGAATCCATTGTGGTTCCGCTGGCGCTTATGGCAATTTTCATTGTTTTTTCTCCTTTGTTCTTACCAAATTACCTTGACCGTGAAAAGAAATCGCTTATAGGCATCTTTGTAAATCAGTTTGAAAATTATGCATATAATTTAGGGCTGTCAACAATTTTTTTGAGCAAATGACAAAAATTATTGCCCCCATTCTCAATAATGATTAGTGGTGATATATAATTAAAAAATGAATAGGCCATTTGAAAAAAAATGAAACAAGGAGGCACAAGATGGGCAGGAAAATTGTGGTAATAGGAGGGGTGGCCTGTGGCCCCAAAGCGGCATGCAGGGTCAAGAGACTTGATCCATCAGCAGAGGTGGTCATTGTCGAAAAGGGTGAAGAAATATCTTATGGAGCGTGTGGTCTTCCCTTTTACCTTGAGGGCGAGGTTCCTGATGTCAAGGATCTTACCACCACGCCTGTGGGAGTAGTGAGGGACGTCAATTTTTTCAAGGCCGTAAAGGGCGTGGACGTGCTGCTTAACACCGAGGCTGTTTCCATAGACAGGAAGAAAAAAGAAGTAACGGTACGGAATGTCAAGGATGGAGCCGAGGAAGCGCTTCCCTATGACAAACTTGTTATTGCGACTGGCAGCAGTCCTGTCAGGCCTCCCATACCGGGGATAGACCTTGAGGGGATTCACTGTCTCAAGACGCTGAGTGACGGGGTGGAGCTGAAGAAGGCGATGGAACAGGCGCCCGGAAAGAATGCGGTTGTAGTGGGCGCAGGTCTAATCGGCCTCGAATGCCTTGAGCCCCTTTTGAAGGCAGGCTTCAACGTGCATGTTGTGGAAAAACTTCCATTTGCCCTGCCAGCCCTTCTTGACGAGGAAATGGCTGTGCCCCTCATGAAACATATAACCTCCAAGGGAGTGATGCTTCACTGTGGTGACGGGGTTGCGAGCTTTGAGGGAGACGGCAGGGTCCAAAGGGTTGTCACGGAAAAGACTGAGATAGCGGCGGACCTCGTTCTCCTCGCGATAGGATTCAGGCCCAATGCAGGGATTGCCAAGGATGCCGGCATTGATACTGGCCGGATGGGAATCAAGGTTGATGCCCACCTCAGGACATCTGATCCAGATATCTATGCGGGCGGTGATTGCGTGGAATCCTACAACCTTGTTACGGGTAGATCCATATACGCGCCCATGGGTTCCACTGCCAATAAGCATGGCCGCATCATAGGTGACAATCTGGCGGGGTGGAATTCCACCTTCTTAGGTGTATGCGGTACGGGAGTTTGCAACATCCTCGGCTTCAACGTGGCAAGGACAGGTATTACGGAAAGGGACGCAAGGAATGAGGGCATGGAGGTACTGACTTCCCTTTGCCCAGCGCCGGACAAACCCCATTACATGAAGGGCTCCAAGCTTATTCACATGAAGATGGTGGCGGAGAAGCATACCGGCAGGCTCCTCGGTGTTCAGATACTTGGACCTGGCGAGGTGCTAAGCAGGATTGATACTGCGGCCGCCCTTCTAAAGTCCGGGGCCACTATTGACGATTGTTTCGAGACTGACATGGCTTATGCCCCTCCGTTCTCACCCGCCTTGGATAACCTGATCGTTGCTGCAAATGTTATCCAGAACAAGAGGGACGGGCTTGTCAGGGCCTACACACCCGCCGAGGTCAAGGAAAAGCTTGACAGGGGTGAGGATTTTGTTTTCTTGGATGTCAGGACTCCGAAAGAACTTGAACAGATGAGGCTCCCGTATGAAAACGTGATTCATATCCCTCTTGGCATGGTGAGGAAAAAGGCTCAGGAACTGCCGAGGGACAAGGAGATAATATGTCTTTGCAAGATATCCCTCAGAGGTTACGAGGCAGCCAGAATCCTTGAGGCCGAAGGATTCAACCCCGGCAAGGTCTGGCTCCTTGATGGCGGGATCGTTGCCTGGCCCTATGAAAAGATAGTCAACATGTAAGTGGGCGGGAGAAAGAGCCTGCGGATATTCCAGTAGACGTGGTCCTTCTGCCCGTTGCCCATCGGACAGAAGGCCTTTTTTAGGCTTTCATGACCTGGTGTGGCCGGGAAGATTTATATGGGTGCAGCTCCCAGAAGGGCACTCGTTGGTGGAATATGAAGGAGACGATGCGGAAGGAGAGGAGTCCCCAGGTCTGGCTCCTGCGATGTTGGCCGCACTTATAAGTTTTCCCACTTGAGGGCTTGCGCACCTGGCGCACCTTATGTCTTCCATTTCTTCCTTGGACATTAGGAGCAGTTCAAAGACGTATCCGCAGTTTCTGCACTGGAATTCATAAATTGGCATTGTCTTTCTCCTTCAGGGTTCAGTTTGCGGGTTCCCATATCATAAAAAAAGAAGGAGGTGGTCAAGCCCCCTCCTTTCTATAACAGGCTGATCAGTTTCCTGGGGCCAATTTAGAAATAGACCTCGAAGGTTGCATAGAGGTTGTCCATCTGGTTCACGGGGGCAAAGAACTGGGCCATCCTGGGGTCATTGCCCACGTCATCAACATCCCACGGCTTTCCAAGCCAGCTTCCGCTTCCGGTATAGTTTATCCAGTAATACTGGTAGCCGATCCTCATGAATACCTTGGCGTATTTGGAGATGGCCTCCCCGGCTGGCACGTTCCATATCCAGTAGACCTCTCCCACGTGTCCGCGGGTGGCGAGCTTACTTAGGTAAAGATCATCGGCCGCCGGTGTGAAGTTGATCCAGTAACGGGAACCGAAGTTGTACTCGAAACCGATTTTGCTCCTGAGGGTTTCTACAGGAATTCTAAGACCCGCATAGGCCGCCCATCCCCAATGATTCTGCTTGGTTGTGTCGGTAGGATCGGTGAGTAGCCCGTATCCCATGAAGTTTCTCCCTCTGTCATCTGTACGGCTTAGCCCGCCGCTTGCAAACCAGTCTATGCCACGGAATCTGTCCATGTAAACAAAGCTTGCATGGTATATGTCGCCAAGGTCCGCAGTAGCATCTACCCTCTCGGGCGTTCCGGTGGTCATGCCGGCAAAGGGCATGGTGTTGTTTGATATGCTTTTGCCCTCCATGAGGTCGGGGATGTCAGCGGCCCTGAAAAACTGGAGGTTGGCAAAGCGGTGGTTCTCAGTATCGTTGATGATGTCCCAGCTGAATCCGTATAGATCGGTGTCATCCAGGCCTCCGGTGGGGTTGTCCTTTGAATCGAAACCAGATTCGTAACCACGACCGTAGCATACACGGATCTTGCCTGGCCACGGGTTTGTGTACATGTAGCCAAGCGTGGCCCCGTCAAAGGTCCAGTCAACACCAAGGGCCACGGGAGTTGCGTAGCGGCTGTCGTAGTTATACCTGAGCTGGGCAGGGGGGCCGTCAACGGTTGGGCGCCTGCCGACGGATATCCAAATAGGTAGGTCTAGTATGTTGGTCCAGTTGACATAGGCCATCTCGACCCGGAGAGTGTTGTCATTGGGACGCCGGCTGATATTGGGATCCCACATGAAGCCATTGTTTCCAAAGGGATAGGCTGTTTTGGCGGAACTTTCCATGCCCCATATCTTGTACATGGTTATCCTGCCCTTGAAGGTTACATTTTCCGTGGCCTTTACCTTTATCCCGAGGCGGAGCCTGTTTGTGTAGAGGGTATCGTTGTGAAAGTTATCTGCCTCTTTCTTAGACGGCATGGGGCCCTTCATTCCACCCTGCAGCCATTTCCCGAGCTCTATGGCGTCGTAGTAAGCCCTGGCGTGTGCCCTGGTGGAATCGAGACGGAAACGATAGTCGCCAAAGACCTCAAAACGGCCTACGCCGTTTGTCATAAGGTCTTCAAACTGGTCAGAGAGATCATCGACATCATCATCGGTGTCTTCTTGCTTGGACTTCAGGGCTTCAATCTCCTTCTGAAGGGCGGCGTTGGTTCCTTGGCTCTTAACTTCCTTTAGCTCCTTTTTGACCTCGGCAAGTTCTCGGCTCAACTGGTCTATCTTTTTCAAGAGCTGCTCAGTACTCGGCGGCGCATGACCCCCTGCAAAGGCCGCTGCTGGGAAAAACAGGCACAGGACAAGCAAAACTCCCCAAAATTTTTTCATGGCAACTCCCTCCATTTTTTTGTACTCCCTGCATACAAGAAAAATAAATTACCATTATAATTGTTCAATAATTCATAAACACAAAGTTGTCAAGCAAACACCAGGAAAAGGGGGCATGGTATGGCACTAAAACTTGGCGTCAATACAGAGACCGGCGCGCAAATAATCAGGTATGCAAGGCTGCTCTACGAAAGGGGCTTGATTGCTGGGGCAGATGGAAACCTGAGCGTAAGGCTTAACGTTGACAGGTATATGGTAACGGCTTCAGGAATACACAAGGGACTTATGGGGCCTGAAGGACTGGTGGTTACCGATACAGAAGGGCAACAGGTTGAAGGCACCGGCAGGGTCTCGAGTGAGGTGCCCATGCACCTTGAAATTTACAGCAAGGTCCGGCAGGCCCGGGCTGTAATCCATGCCCATGCTCCCTGGTCAACTGCTGCGAGTCTCAAGAGGGACAGCCTTGATCTTGGCATGCTTGCAGAGGGGAAAATCCGGTTTCCACGGGTGGAGGTGGTGCCGATGCTGCCCCCCGGCAGCATGGAGCTTGCAATTGCGGCAGGAGAGGCGGCCCTGAGGCAAAGGGTGTTCATATTGAAGGGACACGGAGTGGTGGCTTGGGGCAGTGACCTACATGATGCCTTTTGCCTTGCAGAGGCACTTGAACATAATGTCAGGATACTGGCCCTGAGTAGTTTTTGGTAAGGGGAATAAGGGCGCCATTGCTGCCGTCAAGCTCATAGCGGCTTCCAAGAAGAAGCACCATGTTGGACCTTCCGTGGCCTGCCGGCACTCCTGTCACAACAGGTTTTCCAAGGCCGGAAAGCCTGTCTCTTAAGAGTGTGTTCAAGATATCAACACTTGACTGCTCTTTGCTTTTCAATATGAAAGAGCCAGTAACGATGCCCCTGACCTTTTTTAGCGCCCCTATTTCAATGAGGTGGGTAAGCATCCTGTCTATCCTGTAGACGTCTTCTCCGCAGTCTTCTATGAAACAGATGGCACCTTCCCACTCTGGCTCGAGGCTTGTACCAATGGTGTGACACAGGCAGGTGAGGTTGCCGCCGATGAGCCTCCCCCTGCACCTGCCCGGCACAAGCCCGGTGCCATAAAGGGAGGGGAGCCTTCC
This sequence comes from Deltaproteobacteria bacterium, assembly GCA_015493475.1. Lineage (GTDB taxonomy): Bacteria > Desulfobacterota > Dissulfuribacteria > Dissulfuribacterales > QOAL01 > JAADCZ01. Next base: position 1,418 of record WGDC01000098.1, on the reverse strand, counting down.
TTCGGACAGGAAGCTGTAAAGAGACCTCCTGGCTTGGGTATCCGTGTTTTTAAGGGTAGAAAGCATGGGCCCGTGCAAGAAGGTGTGGCCAAGGTTCAGGAGTCTTGCGGCAAGAAACGTGGTGTCGCTAAAGCCAACGAACATTTTTTGCCTGATTCTCGGTCCAATGCCTTCAAGGTCAGCCATGCCTATCCAGCGCATGGTGCCATATCCGCCCCGTGTAAACATGATGACAAGCTGCTCCTGTTTGGTTGCAAGTTTCCTGAACTGTGCGGCCTTTTCCATGTCCGAGGATGACAGGTAGGGAAGGCGCTTATTTCGTATTCCAATTTCACCGAAAAGGGAAAAAGAGGGTGGTTCATTGCCGGTATATTCGCGCCGGAACAGTTCCATGGCTTCACGGATATCCTCAGGGCGTGAAGGGGACGCTGGCTCAAAGACGCATATTTTCATGGCGGCGTCAAATCCTTGACTTTGTAAAGGCAGGGCTTAAAGTTTAATATGGTTTTAATCTGATTTTTCTTCAAAATAAATCAGTAACTATCAAACAAGATAAGAGGTAAGGGTTTAAAGATGACTCGTACAAAAGATTATTACAAGATATTAGGTGTATCCAAGGATGCAAGCCCTGAAGATATAAAAAAGGCATTCAGGAAGCTTGCCTTGAAATATCATCCGGACAAGAACAAGGGCAACAAGGAGGCAGAGGAGAAGTTTAAGGAGGTCAACGAGGCCTACGCGGTGTTAAGCGACCCTAAAAAGCGTAAGGAGTATGATGCGTTCGGTTCCCAGGAGTTCCACAGGCAATATAGCGAAGAAGATATATTCAAGAACTTCGATTTTTCGTCCATTTTCCAGGATCTCGGCATAGGCGGAGATGGCTTCACAAGGATTATTTTTTCATCCGGCGGCGCTGGAACTGGGTCCGTTTTTGATGACCTGTTCGCCGCTCAGGGCAGGGCGGGGTATGGCCGTGGAGGAAGGGGATGCTCGCGGGGCGACCACTTCGTGTATCAACAGCCCCAGCCCAAGGGTCAAGACGTAATCCTGGATCTCTATGTCACGCCCCAGGAGGTACTGAACGGAGACAAGAAGATAATCTCCCTGCAAACCGGAGGCTTCCCAGAGAAGATCTCCGTCAAGATTCCCAGGGGAATCCCAAACGGCAAAAAGATCAGGGTTCCGGGAAAGGGTGTGCAGGGCCCGGGAGGCAGGGGTGATCTTTATCTCAGGATAAACATTTCTCTTCCACCCGGCTTCTATTTTGACAGGGACGGAAACCTTGTATACGATAAGTTTATAAGGTATTCCGAGGCATGCCTTGGTACAAGGACCGATATTCCCGGTATCGACGGAAGGGCGCTGAAACTCAAGATCCCTGCTGGAACCAAGTGTGGCCAGAAAATGAGGCTTCGCGG
>WGDC01000097.1 GCA_015493475.1 Deltaproteobacteria bacterium | reverse complement strand
GGCCATGTGCCCTTTCAACCATGCGGCGAATTATCCTTCCGGAACGGATTACGTCCATGCCCCATAGAAAGTGGGCGTCTCGTATCTCCACGTTCCTTGAGCCGACTGTAAGGATGCACGGTTTTTCAGAGCGCCCGGTGATTACAAGGGCGTCAATGCCTGCGAATCTGAGGCCGAGGGCCGAGCGCCCGCCCGCATGGCTTTCCGTGTACTGGTTGTGATAGGGAGACCTGAAGGCGCAGACCGTCTTGCTCATGAGAGGAAAATAGCCAGTAAGAGGGCCTATTGCGAAAATAAGGGGCTGGCCAGGGTGGTCCCAGGGCTCTTCAATGAGCCCAAACCTTTCAAAGAGCATGGCGCAGAGGCCGCTTCCGCCAAGGGCCTGCTCCCTGCCTTCAAGTTCAAGGATGGAGGCCTTTGAAGTGGAAAGGTCCACCTTCATTACGCGAAATCTTTGGGCGTTCAACTTGCTGCCTCCAAGGATTTGTGATTCAAGGGGGCCACTTCCTTCACCTCGACCATTTCAAGGCAGCCGTGGGGACAAAATCTGGTGCAAAGCCCGCAGTGTATGCAGACAATGGGGTCGCCTGATGGGCTGAGGGTAATTGCCTCGACCGGGCATGCATCCCTGCACTTTGTGCACCTTATGCAAAGTTCCCTTTTTATCTTTATTCCTCCTGATCTTCGTACAATAATTGCCCCAGTTGGGCACGCCCGGGCACATGCAGGGTCCTCGCAGGCAAGGCAGTATCTTGCCTCAAAACCAGTGGATATCCCGCCAGTGCTCCTTATGCGTATGCCAGCATTTTCCCATGACAGGGTATTGTGCACCAGCCTTGCGCAGGTCATGGAACAGACGTGGCAGCCAATACACCTTTCTATTCGTAGGGCCTTAAGGACCTTCATGGATTGTCTTCCTTGTTTAAAATAGAGGCAATTTTTCTGGCTTTGATTATGGAGCATAACATTGTCTTTAAAGCCCTTCCTTTCAGCTATGAGTACTTTTTGGGTAAAAAGAATATCTATTCTAAGTCGAAAGGTCCATCTATGAAAGTTGAAAATTGCTACATTACTAAACCGTCTTGGGATGTTACAATAAAATAATTTCAGGTGTGATCAATTCTATCCGATTATAAGGTCTCGTTGAGAAAATGTTGGAAAATCCGGGAGGTTACAGAGACGGCATAAAAGCCGCCAGGCACAGGGCCTTTTTCTCAGTTCTTCTTAACATGGTGCTTGCACTTGTAAAGGGTTATTATGGCAGCATCACCAACAGTAAGGCACTTCTTGGCGATGCGATACACTCGGCAACAGACGTTGTCGCGTCTCTGGCCACCTTTTTGGGCATATGGGCGGCAAATAAGCGGCACCCTGCCTTTCCGTACGGGCTTTACAAGGCGGAAACCCTTGCCACCTTGGTAAGTTCCATTGCCATACTCTTTGCCGGATATGAGATTGCAAAGAGCGCCGTAGTCTGTCCTGAGACCCATCCTGATGTGGCAGTAGCCCTGCCTGTGGCCGTCTTGTGTCTTGTTGTGAGCCTGGTATTTGGAATCTTGCAGGTCCGCGCAGGAAAGCGGCTTGGAAGGCCAGCACTTGTGGCTGATGGTAAGGATTACCTTGCTGACAGCCTTTCCACAGGGGTGGTTGTTGCTGGCCTCCTGGCAGGCCTTGCAGGTTTTCACCTTGACAGGCTCGCCGCTGTTATTGTGTCCCTTTTTGTTTTTAGGGCTGGTGGAGTAATCCTGTGGTCCTCCCTGAAGGAGCTCCTCGATGCAGCAATAGACCGGGAGACGGAACGGGAAATCATTGGATTTGTAGAGTCTAATCCAGTGGTCACCAGGGTAAAGCGTGTCTACAGCAGGGGAGCAGGCGGGAGGATCATAATAGACATGGACGTGGTCATGAAGACCATGTCCCATCAGGTTGCGGATAAGGTTGCCGACGAACTGGAGGAGGAGATTGTAAAACGTTATCCAAAGGTGGTACTTGCAAGGATTCGTCCGCATTTTGAGTCCCCGAAAAGGATTGTTAGGATAACCCCTGTTGAGGAGCCTGGCGGCCCTGTGTCAGAGCATCTATCAGGTGCCCCGTGGTTCATGGTGGAGGAGGTAGATGCAACAACAGGTGAGGTTGTGGAGAGGCGTTTTGTTCAAAATCCCCATGTAAAGGCGGAAAGACGAAAGGGCTTTCTTGTGGGAAAGTGGCTGCTTTCTTTTAAACCTGACCAGGTGGTTGTGAAAAGGCGTCATGGTGGAACTGCTGAGGCCTTGCTTGAAGGGGCTGGTGTCCAAATAAAGACTTAGTTCTTTCTTTTGCTCGCCCAAAAGAAAGAACCAAAGAAAACGGCGCCCCGTTGCCGCTTTGATCCTGTGCGCGCAAAGTCTATAGTCCTGGCCGCCCAAAGGGGCCATCCATGGCCCAATGGGCGGTGGCGGTATCCATCCCGCCACCCCTTGGGGGCCTTATCGGACTCAAGACCTTCCGTGCTCGGCGCGGCAAAAGGGGGTGAAAAAACGCCACATCAGCGCAACAGGGAGTGCTTAAATCTCTTTACTTCGAAAGTGATCAGTCGTGTTACTTCAAGCAGTGTTTTGATAATTAGCTGATTTTACATAAATAACAACCGAATTTTGAAATTAGGTTTCAATTTTTCTCATGAAAAAAGTTTGGTCTTGGGCTGGTTAAATTTGATATTAACAAAATTTTCGACTAATATGAAATTTAAATGCATTTTAGACGCAAGAGGGCCTAATGTATATAAACAGAACCTTGGAAAGGTTTTTCCTTGAGGCCGATAAACACTTCCCAGTGTTACTGCTAACAGGCGCACGCCAGGTTGGGAAGACAACCATGTTGAAACATCTTCGCAAAGACGGCATGCAGTACGTTACCTTTGATGATCCACTGGTCCTGAGCCTGGCAAAAGAAGACCCTGCGCTTTTTATGCAAAGGTTTGAAGCCCCTTTGATCCTTGAGGAGATCCAGTACGCTCCAGAGTTGCTTCCTTATATAAAGATGTCTGTGGACAGAACCATGCAGCCGGGGATGTTCTGGCTCACTGGTTCCCAGCACTTTCATATGATGAGAGATGTTTCAGAGTCTCTATCGGGGCGAATTGCACTTCTATCGTTGCTCGGCCTGTCCCGGCGCGAAATGTTACGAGAAATCGATACATCCGGGCCATTTCTTCCAATTCCTGAAGTTGTTAAGGAAGGGCTTGCTGCAAATGGAAGGCTTTCTTTAGCAGATGCATATGCCCTTATTTGGCGAGGTTCTTTACCAAGAATTGCCCTATATAAGAAAATTGATAGAGACCTCTTTTATTCTTCCTACGTACAGACCTATCTGCAAAGAGACGTTCGCGATCTCGCCAGGGTTGGTGATGAAATGGCCTTTTTGCGCTTTTTAAGGGCCTGTGCCGCAAGGACTGGGCTGATGCTCAACATGGCGGATTTGGCAAGGGATGCAGACATTGCTCCTAATACTGCTAAAAAGTGGCTGTCGATTCTTGAGGCCTCAGGGATTGTTTATCTTTTACCTCCCTATGCGGCAAACCTGACCAATCGGTTGGTCAAAAGACCCAAGCTTTATTTCCTGGATACCGGCCTTTGTTCCTATCTTACAAACTGGTCCAGTCCGCAGACCATAGAGGCCGGGGCAATGGGAGGCGCCATTTTTGAGACATGGGTAATTGGAGAGATACTAAAAAGCTACTTTCACAATGGGAAACAGCCCGCTCTTTACTATTACCGGGATAAGGACAAAAAGGAGATCGATTTGCTTATAATCAGGGATGATACAGCCTATCCCATTGAGATCAAGAAAACCGCAAGCCCTACAAGGAAAGACGTGCGCCACTTTCGGGTAATTGAGCGTCTTGGGCTTCGCAGAGGACAGGGAGCGGTAATATGTTTTGTGGATGATTTCCTTCCACTTGCCAAAGACATAAACGCCATTCCAGTCGCGGCCCTTTAACTGCGGTGAGTCAAGCAACTGCTAACCTTTAGTAAAGGATAAAAGCACTACTCGGGCGAGTTAATGAAATAAGCGTTACTTAATCTGTGAATATCTCCAGGACCTCGTAGGTTTTTACCCCGGATGGGGAGCGAAATTCCACCTCGTCTCCCTCTTCCTTTCCCAGAAGCGCCATGCCAAGGGGAGATTTTATGGATATCTTGCCAAGTTTTATATCAGACTCGTCAGGCCCAACGAGTTGGTAAACCACCTCCTCACCGGTATCCAGGTTCTCAAGCCGGACCTTTACTCCAAAAACCACCTTTTCACAGGACTGGTCCGAACAGTCTATGACATCGGCAACAGCTAGCTTGCTGTTGAGGTATTGTATTCTTGCCTCAAGCTGGCCCTGACGTTCTTTTGCCGCATGGTATTCGGCATTCTCCGACAGGTCTCCATGGGCTCTTGCCTCTTCAATGGCCTTTATGACCTCGTACCTCTCAACCCTTTCAAGGCGTTCAAGCTCTCTCTTTAGTTTTTGATAACCATCTGGTGTAAATGGGATTCTTTCCATCCTCTTGGGAACCTCGTTTGTAAGATGATATATAAGCTGAAAAAGACTGCCGATGTGAGACGGCAGTCTTTACCTTAGTAAAAACCAAGATAACAAAAAATCGAACAGATTCAAGCCATTTGTTCCCGACCTTTCTGAACCTATGCTACGGATTTGTTGATTTTGCCCCTGAATTCAAGAGTGCCCTTAGGATTTTTCTGTGCATGTCGTGACCTATGGAGCCTTTTTTAAGTCGGGATACCCTTTTGGCAAGGGAGCCTGCGTCCCAGCCGTGGCAGGAGGCACATGTACCAACCCGATTAATCCGCCTGATTTCCGCCTTGTTGAAGGGACGTGCCCCAACGTGGCTGGTTGCTTGAAGCTGTGTTCCGTTTTCATCAACTATTTGTTCAAGGCTGAAGGGCAGATCAACTCCATTTGCATGGGTTAGGTATAAACCGTCGCCAAGTCCCAGGGCCTTTCTGTCCGCGTGGCAGCTTTCACAGCTTCTCGCCTTTTTGCTCGTGGTGTGGGGCTGGATGGGGTTTGTGGCAATGGCATAGATTCCATCCGTTGTCTTGTACACCTTGTTGTGCACCCTGCATTTTCCGTCAGGTCCTATCTGGGTAAAGATGACCTGGCAGCCTGGAATAAACGGGCTTACAAGCCCCTCGCTGTTTATCCCAAGGACGGGTCTTTCCCAGCGGAGAAAGGACCTCGTCTCCCTCCACTTATATGCCGTTTTTGCGCGAAAGACAGCCTTTCCGGAAAGTGTGGGATCTGGTGCCTTGATACTTTTTACCCAGTCAAGGGAACTGGTGCTTGCGTCCTGCTGGGCATGGCACCCGTAACACTGGGGTGCCCAGCGGCTGTGGCAGCTGTAGCATTCCATCTTGTCAAGGTGCGCACTTATTCCCATGGCGTCCCTTGCCTTTTTGGGGCCTGATTGGATGATGTCCTTCACCTGGGGAACAACATACCTTTTACCAGAAGCTGAGTTCAGAAGAATTTGTTCCTCCTGGAGCTCGAGCCTCTTCATCCTGTTTCCCCTTGAAGAGACAAGGCGGCTTTTTTGTTTTTTTGTTCCATGGCAGTCCTGGCATTCGATTTCAACGGCCTGTTCCTTTTTGGAATATATGTTTCCGTCTCCGTGGACATCCCTTTCCGTGTGGCAGTCAATGCAGAAAAGCCCCCGGGAATAATGGATGTCTGGGGTGAGGTGGTTGTAGTATTTCCCGTGGATTTTTCTTGCCCCTTTAACTCCTGGTTTCTGAGACCAAGGCGAGCCGTAGCCGTCTGACTCCATTGTCCCGATAAAGCTTACTCCTGTGCGTCCGCCCCTGTTGTGACAGTGTATGCACTGAGAAGGCGGAATCCTGACCGTCACCCTGTGAAGCCTTGGCCTTGGTGTAAAATTCTTTTTCTTGGACTTGCCCCTTATGGCCGCATCCCTCCCCATGTACTGGCCGTCGTTGTCGTAGAGCATGTGGCACGCAGCGCATCCAGAGGACCTGTAGTCGCCAAATCTTTCTGCCCCGTAGCTGTAAAGATGGCACCTCAGGCACTGTTCACGCAGGTAGTCGTCGGCAGGGCTGTTTGTGCCCGATTCTGGCTCGTTTGGATTGTAAAAGGGCAGGGCCTTTAGTTCTTTTACTGCGCCCATATTTTGGGGCACCTCTAGGTCCTCGTCCCTTACCTGTCTTACCGCGTAAATGGCATTTTTCGTCCCTTGGGCGGAAAAGAGGTAACGGGTGGCGCTTATTATGCCAGCGCTCGTTGCGTGAAGGGACTTTTTTGACCGTTTAAGTATGTCTTCATGGCACTGGCCGCAGGTCTTTTCAGCTACGGAGTAGTCAGAGGGATTTGCCCACATGTCTTTGTGGGCCTCATCCTTTTTATCCTTTTCAGGATGCCCCCTGTGGCAGAAGCTGCACTCAAGTCCCTTCATGGCAGGGTTACCAGCTATGGACTCAATCCCCTGGTGGCACCTTTTGCAGCTTCCTGCAAACACTAGGCAGTTCAGGCAAAGGAACATGAGAGGCACAGAGAGGATAAACAGGTATTTATTCATGGCCGCTCATTCTTTTGTTGGAGCCGTGAGTTCCGCACTTGGTCTGGAATTTTCACTGGCGTGAAAAGGTTTTAGAATTCCTTGGAAATGAGGTAATAGCATGTAACTTGGTCAACATGCATTTTCTCCATGGCCCTGCCGTTTTTTAATGGGGGTATTCACAGCTCATCGTATGCTTCTGGCTTAACATGAGGAACAGCCTTGAGCACATTGATAAAATCTTCTCTCTTGCCCATCATTGCTTCTTTTTCCAGATAATCTTCAGTTAGTAATGCAGAAAGTTTTTCTGCTGCCGCCGTAACTAAAAACTGATTAATGGAGATTCCGTCTTCCTTCGCCTGTTTCTTTATAATCTTATGAAGTGACTTTGGAAGCCGTAATGTTAGTGTACTGCCCATTTTCCTATTCTCCCCTTAATTTTTTGAGAAATTTTTTGGGTGTAACCGCTTCAATTCCAAACTTTTCTGTATTGGAAAAGTCTTTTAGGTTATAGGTAACAATATATTGACACTTTGAGGCCACTGCTAATTCCAAGACCATGTCGTCTTTGGGATCTTTTAACCATGGCCGCCATAAATAAAAAATTTTATGACGTACTGAGATCTTGCATAGGTAACGTAAAAAAGCCAAAATTTCCTCTTTACTACTTGCCCCCGTCATATTTTCTTTTCTTGTTAGAACCGCCTGGTATTCCATGTAGAGCGGAACGGAAATAACTAACTGAAATTTTTCTGAAGGTAATCTTGAAATAAGGGCATATGAAGCCCCCATGTTTGATTTCAAGGCTGAAACGAGAACATTGGTATCAATCACCACCTTGATCATGGTTTCATATATAACACTATTTTGGCGGATTTTCAATTATCTTTGGCAAATTGGGAATAAACGCTGCATATTATAGAAACGAGGATGGAGGTTCAGAAAAAAATGGCAGAATATCACTTTTCAAACTTTGTTTTTGAAGGCGGTGGTGTAAAGGGGATTGCCTACGTTGGTGCTCTCGAAGAGCTTGAAGAAAGGGAAATCCTCCCGAAAATCAGCAGGGTGGGTGGCACCTCCGCCGGGGCCATTAATGCAGTGCTTCTTGGCCTCAACTTTACCCCAGACGAGGTTAGGGACATCCTTTGGAGGCTAAACTTCAGGAATTTTCTCGATGATTCCTTTGGCATAATAAGGGATACAAACAGGCTTTTGACCGAGTTTGGCTGGTATAAGGGCGATTATTTCAGAAACTGGATAGGAGAGCTCATAAGGGAAAAGACTGGAAACACCGAGGCTACCTTTGCAGACGTCTCCGCCCTGAAATCAAAAGAGGGCTTTCGGGACATCTACCTCATAGGCACTAATCTATCCACCAGGTTCTCAGAGATTTTCTCCATTGAACACACTCCAAGGATGTGTATAGCCGATGCCGTCCGGATATCTATGTCCATCCCGCTGTTTTTCAAGGCAATAAGAAGCGCCAGGGACGATGTTTACGTTGACGGAGGGGTGCTTAGAAACTACCCAATAAAGCTCTTTGACAGGGAAAAGTACGTAAGTGGAAAATTGGTCAGAAAGACCAAATACTATGAAAAGATCAACAAAAAGATTGCAAAGCTTGAGCGGCCCATTTCCAAGTACGTGTTTAACAAGCAGACCCTGGGCTTCAGGCTTGATACAAGGGAGGAGATATCCATGTTCAGGGATCATGCAGAACCCAAACACCACGAAATCAACGACCTTTTCGATTACATCTTGAATCTCGTCATTACCATGAAAGACGCCCAGGAAAACAGCCACCTTCATAGCGATGACTGGCAGCGCACCATTTACATAGATACCTTGGGGGTGAAGACCACAGACTTCGAAATTGATGACGAGAAAAAACATGCCTTGATAGAGTCTGGCAGGAAAGGGGTGAGGGAGTACTTTAAGTGGTACGATGGGGTTAAGCGGGCCGTTAACAAGTAATGGGTCTCTGCTAGCAGGGCCCTATATATACTGCGTTGTCTGGCATTCGACGTATAGGGAGTACGCCTTCATCCCATCCGCCTTGTATCTGCAGCACCCTGCAAGCAGATACAAGGCGGACAAGGGAAGGTAGGAAGAAGAATAAGGCAGTATTTCGCAATCTTTTATCAGAGGCTGGTTTTTTAGCAAGGATTAAAAAAGAAAGGCCCGGTTACCCGGGCCTTTCAATATAATACTAAATACTAAAGGGATTCTTCGAAAATTAATCTGGTTAAACCTTTTTAACCTTCTTGCGGGCCACACCTGCAAGACCAATAAGCCCTGTACCGAATAGGAGAATGGTTGCTGGTTCAGGAACGGGAGCGACACGAGTTTCGGAAACATAATCGCGTCCAGTGCCATTTGGTGCC
>WGDC01000096.1 GCA_015493475.1 Deltaproteobacteria bacterium | reverse complement strand
CATCTCGCGGAAGAACTGCCCACGGCCTTGATGCACTCTACTGTGCGGACATGGCCATCCAGGAAGGCTGTAACTGTTTTGGTACAAACTGCGGCAGGGGGGTAAAGGCCATGCTGGAGGCCATTGAGCACCTATCTCCCATAAGGGACAGGGTGCCCCTTTCCGCCTTCCCAAATGCCGGTATTCCAGAGGTCATGGACTGCCGAATGGTCTATTCCACGCCACCCTCTTACATGGCTGAAAAGGTGGTGGAGATGGTGCGCCACGGGGTAAGGCTCATTGGCGGCTGCTGTGGAACCACTCCGGCCCACATCCATGAGTTCAAAAAGAGGCTTCACCTAAGGGCCAAAAAGGCCCGGATAGTTGCCGTTTCAAGCGTGAGAGAAAAGGAAGACGCAAAGGAGCAAAAAAGATACGGGCCCGGTGGGCTTCTTTCCGCCCTGGAAAAGGATCGTCTTCCGGTTTTCGTGGAACTTGACCCGCCTCCTCATCTTCGGATAAATGGCGTGCTTGAGGGGGCAGGGGCTTTGAAGGAGGCAGGCGTAGACTGCATCACCCTGGCAGAAAACCCCCTTGCAGTCTTAAGGGCGGACAATCTTTCAATAGCCCACCTCATAAAGAAAAAGTATGAAATTGAAACGGTGATTCATCTTACAGGCCGTGACAGGAACGTCCTGGGCCTTCAGACCCAGGTTATGGGGGCCCACCTCCTTGGAATAAGGGGAATTCTTGCCGTTACCGGGGACCCTGCATCATCCAGTGACCAGCCGGGGGTAAGCGGCGTCTTTGACCTTAATTCCTTTGGGCTCGTGAAGATGATCTCAGGCTTCAACCAGGGGAAAAACCTTGCAGGCCGGGATATGAAAGACCGAACGGACTTCTCAATAGGCGTGGCCTTCAGCTTCAGGCCCAACAACCCGGATCTCCAGCTAAGAAGGCTTGAGAAAAAGGCCTCCCTTGGCGCACACTTCGTAATGACCCAGCCCATCTTCGATGCCTCATCCATAGAAAAGATGATGGAGCTTACCTCCCATCTTGATCTCCTTATATTGCCAGGCCTTTTTCCCTTGATTTCTGCAAGAAATGCCGAGTTTCTCCACAATGAGCTTCCCGGAATTACCATTCCGGAGGAGATACGAAAGAGGCTCAGGCGTTTTGAAAAGGTGGAAGACCAGCGAAAAGAGGGAATAGACATAGTGAGGGATCTCATAGAGCAGACCGCCACATTCGTTGATGGCCTCTACCTTATAAGTCCCCTTAACAAGTGGGAAGTCCCGGTTGCCCTGCTAAAGGACATCAGATCTAGCGGCTGGAAGGGCTCTGGCAGGCTGAAGGCCCTGTGCAAGGGGGCGTGAAAGTGGAAAAGACCTTTTTCCTCACCAAGGACTCTGCTGGAAGGGCAGTTCTTAAAGGGGTAGCAAGTGTAAATGGCACTGAGGAGGTGGTTGTCCGGGCAGGCTTTTCAGAAGAAGCGGGTGAAGTAGAGCCTGGGGACGGCCCAATTATATCCCCTACATTGATGTTGAACTGGGAAATGACAGACCTTTCGGAGCAGGTGCTAAAAGATGTGGCCCTTTGTGAAAAACACCGTTTTGAATCCATATCCGTAAGGTCCTTCACCAGGACATTTAACCCGAGGGTATTGGTGCTTGCCACAGATGGCGCCTTCACAAAAGAACTTGTTGCCACCTACGGAGGGGTTCTAGAGCTTGTCCCCGTATGTCTTGATCCGGGCCATCCCCCAAAAATCTCACCCCAAGGTTCAGGCCTTTTGGTGGAGTATGAAAGGCCGCTTCCCCTGGACCCGGATCTTTGCACCCTTTGCAGAAGGTGCGTATCCGTTTGCAAGGAAAAGGCCATAGAGAGCTCCCCCATGATCGTGCCCGCCAGATGCTCTCTTTGTAACGAGTGTGTAAAGGTGTGTGAGCCTGGGGCCATAGACCTTCACAGAATGGAAAGGGTGTCGCTGGAGGCAGATGTTGCCATCATCCCAGACGACTTTCCCTTTGGGATTCCCCCGAAACTTTCATCCCGTTTTTTCACGCCCGCCACCCTTCCTGCGCTTTTTTCCCTCATTGGAGATTTCCTGGTGGAAGAGGCTGTGGTCCACAGGGTCGAGTTTTGCGCCTATGAGCCAAGGCTTGGCATAGGATGTAAGAGGTGTATTTCTGCCTGCAGGCACGGTGCGGTTGTGGCAGGTGAAAGGGGTATTGAGATCCGCCAGGACATGTGCAAAGAGTGCGGTGCCTGCGTAAGTTGCTGCCCTACAGGGGCCATGGAGTACGAGAGATTTCCCTTTTATGTTTTCAGGGACTATTTCAGCCGTCTGGACCTTGCGCCTGGAAGCCAGGTGGTTATTGGAAGTGAGGCCAACCTGAGAAAATTTTGGTGGCAAAATCCTGATGTCAGGTTTGAGAAGGTCTTTTTTCTTGAGCACCCACAGCATGCCTCTCTTTCCGCCCTTCATTTCCTCTATCTCTTTTCAAGAGGCGTCGGCAGGGTAACTATTGTGCCAAATGAAGCCAGCGGGGATGGTTTATCAGAAAAAAAGGCCCCAATAGAAGAGCAGGTAGGGCTTTCAAACACTATCTTAAAAGGGCTTTTCCCTGAGATGGCTGGGTTTGTGGCCTTTGAGGATATATTAACCCTAAAAAGACGTCTTCAAGACGAAATTCATGAAGAATTGGCACTGAAGGAGATTATGCCTTCTGACCATTTACCTTCAGGAAACAAGAGAGAGGCCCTTAACGTAATTCTGCATCAGCTTTTTTCAGGAAAAGCTACTAATGGGCAAAAGCGCCTGGAAATCCAGGAGGCAAGAGACTTTGCAGACATCCACCTCAAAAAGGATTGCTGCCTCTGTTTTTCCTGCCTTAATGTGTGCAGCCAGGATGCCCTTTCTGTAAGGGGTTCAAACGGGCTTGAGCTTGTTTTTGAAAGGGGAAGGTGCATAAACTGCTCTTCCTGCCAAAGTGTATGTCCGGAAAAGGCCATAACCCTTGTGCCAGGCCTTATACTTGATGAGGGATACTTTTCTCAAAGGATCGTGGCAAGGGATGAGCCTGTTCGGTGCAAGAGGTGTGGAAAGGTCTTTGGCAACAAAAAGGCCTTTGAACGAACCATGAATATTTTAAGGGAGTCGGGAAGATATGACCCTGATCAGCTCGATGTGCTCTATCTTTGTGAAGATTGCAGGGCCATAGCCATGCTCGAAGACATGTTTGGAGATCTGGGATGAATAACGCGGTCCAGGATACAGACAGCGCCCGTCTGGTGCTTTACGCCTTTGTTCGCTCGTTTTTCGACTCTCAACCCTCTAAGGAGAAGCACGAGTACTGGCTTATGCTCCTTGATGCCCTGGGAAGTGGCACAGGGTCCAGGCCCCTTGACGAGGCCCTTTTTGCCCTAAAAAAGGCCCTTTCAAACAGTGAGGTCATAGACGTTCAGAACGAATACTATGAGCTTTTTGAAAATCCCTTCAGCCCCAACCGAATCCAGCCCTTTTCCTCCTGGTACAAGGACGGGAAAATCATGGGCCCAAGCCTTGTAAAATTGAGACAGTTGCTCTATAAACTGAATTTATGGAAGGAAGATAGTTTCAGGGAAACCGAGGATCACCTGGTCTTTTTGATAGATGTCATGATGCATCTTATTGAAAAGTCTGGGAGTGAGACGTTCGAAAACACAAGGGCGCAGGCCAGCATCCTGCGAAACTATCTTCTCTTCGTCATAAAGGGTATGGAGGGGGAAATAGCCTCCCTTAAAAATTTTTCCGTATACAAGGCAGCCATTTCGGTAGCAAGTGCCTTTCTGGGTCTTGAGGAATGTCTTTTCCCCTCGGGTGATTCAACTTAAAAGGAGGGAACCATGGAAAATCAAAATAAAAGGGAACAACGGCGCTCTTTGATAAAGGGGTTCTTTGCCGCTGGGGCTGCTGCCGTTTTGGGGGCCTCTGTAAGTAAAAAGGCAAGGGCGTCCCAGATGGCGCAGAAAGGGCAAGACAGCCAGGATATCCTTTACAGGGAGACAGAGGAGTTCAGGGCCTATTACGATTCCCTTTTGGACTGATTGAAAAAGGAGGTTTCAGATGGCTTCCAGAAAGATAACAAAGGCTGGTGGCTCTAAGGGTCGGGGAGTTGCCACAACTTCTAAGTTTACCATCAATCCCAGGGTTGCAAGGCGTTCTTTCATGAAGATCGTCGCTGCCACTGCGGCCCTGGCCGGTATGAGCCTTGGGCCAAAAGTGGTTCGTGAGCTCAATGCCCAGGAGAAAAAGGAGGCATACCCGGGTTCAAAGATGGTGCGGACGGTATGTACCCATTGCGCTGTGGGCTGCGGCATAAAGGCCCAGGTGCAAAACGGCGTATGGGTGCGCCAGGAGGTTGCCTCGGATCATCCTGTTTCACGCGGTGGTCACTGCTGCAAGGGGGCAGGCGCCATAGACATGGTGACAAGCGAGAAGCGTCTCACCTCTCCCATGAAAAGGGTCAACGGAAAGTGGCGGAAGATATCCTGGAAGCAGGCCCTTGACGAGGTATGCGGAAAGCTTCTTGACATAAGAAAAAAGGACGGCCCCGATGCGGTACACTGGAATGGCAGCGCCAAGGTCTCAAACGAGATGGCGTATCTACAAAGAAAGCTTGCCGCCTTCTGGGGGACCAACAACATAGACCACCAGGCCCGAATATGACACTCCACCACGGTGGCAGGTGTCGCCAACACATGGGGTTACGGGGCAATGACAAACAGCATGAACGACATCCGCCATTCAAAACTTGTCTTCATGCTTGGTTCAAATGCCGCAGAGGCCCATCCAGTGGCCATGCAGCACATACTTTACGCAAAAGAGGTGAATAACGCACCTCTCATCGTTGTTGACCCTCGTTTTACAAAGCTTGCCGCAAAGTCCACAGATTACGTACGCATCCGTCCTGGCACGGATACGGCCTTTGTCATGGGCCTTGTGAACGAGATAGTCACAAACGGCTGGCACGACAAGGACTTCATAAGAAAGCGGGTGGCCGGCTTTCCGGAAATGTGCGAGAGTGCAAAGCACTACACACCGGATGTGGTGGAAGACATAACCGGAATCCCTGCCTCTGAGGTCAAAAGGATAGCAAAGCTCCTTGCCACCCACAGGCCTGGCACGGTTGTCTGGTGCATGGGCGCAACTCAGCACTCCATAGGCTCCAGCAACACCAGGGCACTTTGCATCCTCCAGCTCGTTCTCGGAAATATGGGGGTTTCGGGTGGTGGAACCAACATCTTCCGGGGCCACGACAACGTCCAGGGCGCAACGGACATGTGCGTGCTTTCCCATTCCCTTCCAGCCTATTACGGCATAAAGGATGGTTCCTGGAAGCACTGGTGCAGGGTCTGGGACGTGGATTACGAGTGGATGAAGTCACGCT
>WGDC01000095.1 GCA_015493475.1 Deltaproteobacteria bacterium | reverse complement strand
GACAGATTCCCCTTACCCTGCTTGACCTGAAGGTGCCGACGGCGAGAGAACGCCGACTTTTTACCTCGGGCTCAAGAACTTTTAGTGTTCTAAATATTCATTGAGAAATCCGGATTGACCCAAATCCATTATCCACTTACTGCATCCAGCTACCCCACTATGGAAAACAATTCAGCAGGTTAGCTGACTGTGGATACAAGTCCGAAAGTTGAGTTCTAAAATAAAATTTGAGAAAACTTTTATTTAAAAGTCTGGTCCTGCAAGATTATTATAATTAAATTTGGTTTAAATCCCTTGAAAACATTTTGGCAAGGTTTGGGGGCCATATTATCTTGCCCATCAGTCTAAATTTTGTATCATAAAAGGACCGGAGGTTTTTTTATGAATATTTCAAGCGACATAAAATCAATAAGTTATCTGAAATCCAAGGCTGCAGATCTGCTTAAACGTATTAATGAGACGCACCGTCCTGTTATTATTACGCAAAATGGTGAGCCAAAGGCAGTGCTCCAGGATCCAAAAAGTTTTCAAGATATGCGAAATGCCATTGGTATTTTAAAGATTTTGTCCTTAGCAGAAAACGAAATAAGAACAAACCGCAGCATGTCAAATGACTAAGTTTTCAAAATCATTGAAGATAAGTTGGGATAACGTGTGGAATCTGAGTTTGAGGTTATTTGGGCCAAATCTGCTGTCAAGGACCTTGAAGAAATCATAGATTATATTGCACAAGACAGACCTCTGACTGTAAGAAAACTTTTGTTTCAGATTAAAGAAAGGGTGAAGACCCTTGGTTCTTCACCTGCCAGAGGCAGGTATGTCCCGGAGTTGAAAAAAGAGGGAATCCTGAACTACAGATAGCTTATTATCAGGCCGTGGAGGATTATGTACAGGGTGTCTGAAAAAGGTGTTTGCATTCTGGCAAAAATTGATTCAAGGAGAAATGTTGAAGATATTTTGCTGGATAAATTGATAAGGCTAAATCGATAGTCGTCCGCTGAAACCATTTAAAGAAAGGTTTTCTAAAGACAAATCGTTGGCTTTGCTCTTCAAAGGTCGTTGGACTTCCAGTTGGTGTAAATTTGGGGAAAATAAATAATAGCTCGTATAGACAGTCTGGCGAAGAGACGCTGTTGTTTTTTACCCCCTTTTGCCACGCCGAGCACGGAAGTGACAGGCCCGGTCAGGCCCCGAAGGGGTGGCGGCATGGACGCCGCCATGGGCTGACGGCCAGGATGGCCCTTTCAGCCCACCAGGGCCTGTTGCTTCCGCGCGCAGGATCAAAGCGGCAACGGGGCGCCGTTTTCTTTGGTTCTTTCTTTTGGACGAGCAAAAGAAAGAACATATAGGCCATTAGTGGGGCCGAGGCATCTGCCCGGTAAGTACCATAAAGACCTCGTGCATGAGTTCGCTGACCGCGAATAGGGCTGCAAGCGCAAAGGCCCATTTAACTATATGGACCCATGTTGCCTCGTACTTGAATATTTTTTTGGTAAGGCCAATGAACAAGAAGACCGTTCCGAAGCCATAAAAGACGCTTACAAAGACCTGCCTCAAGGTGGCCCAAAGGGCACCTGGAAAGTCCCCGGTCCTTATGGAGAACCCAACGGTTACCACCGCCATGGCAAGGGTGAACTTTGTGTCTTCCCATGTGAAGCGGGGTTTTTCAGGCTGATCTTTCTTTTTTTCGTCGGGCCTTTTCTCCTGGGTTCCCTCCACTGGACAGGCTCCTTTGCTACATGAAGTTTATAGGATCAACGTCTATCCCAAGCCGCACACCTCCAGGTAACAGGCTTTGAGCCTTGTTGTCAACCATGGATGCGAGCCTTCGTATTTCCGAAATATTTCCTTTGAGAAGGATCTGATACCTGTACCGGGATTTTATCCTCACCTTTGGACATGGAACCGGGCCTAGGATGGAGCATTTCGGGGAGTTGCCTGAAAGGGCCTTTAAAAATTCCAAGGTCTTTTCAGCAGCCAGTTCTACGTTGGCTTTCTTTTTGCCAGTGAACTTGAGGTTTATGAGCCTGTAAAAGGGTGGGTAACCGAGTTGTTCCCTTAGTCTGATTTCCCTCTGATAAAAACCGGCGAAGTCATGGGCTGCTGCGCTTCGTATGCTGTAATGATCAGGCATGAATGTCTGGATCAGAACCCGGCCCGGCTTTTGTGCCCTTCCCGCCCTTCCGGCCACCTGAGCAAGGATCTGGAAGGTACGCTCAGGGGCATTGAATTCCGGCACGTTAAGCGACATGTCCGCCGAGATGACGCCCACTAGGGTAAGATTAGGAAAGTCGTGCCCCTTGGTAACCATCTGGGTTCCAACTATGCAGTCTATCTTGCCATTCCGAAACGCCCGGAGCACGCCCTCGAGTTTTCTCCTGCTTGTAAGGGTGTCTCGGTCTATGCGTGCAACCGTTATTCCTGGAAAGGCCTGTACAAGGTCCTCCGCAACCTTTTCCGTGCCGAAGCCAGAGGTCTTCACAGTGGGATTGTTACACTTTGGGCATACAGGAAGTGCAGGCAGGGCCTTTCCGCAGTAGTGGCAGGCGAGCATCCCTGGACCTCCGTTAAGGGCTTCCTGGCCAGCCTTCCTGAGAACTGTCCTGTTTCGCCTGTGCCATGCGAGGATCACGTCACAGGAGCTGCACTTAAAGACGTAGCCGCAGGCTGGGCAGAAGACATAGGTGGCAAGCCCTCGCCTGTTGAGGAATAGAAGCACCTGTTCCCTTCTGGCGAGGGTCTCTCTTATAGATTTTCTGAGTCTTGGAGCCATCCACTCGATTTCAGCTGCTTTTTCCTTCAAGGATACGCTTTTGCCTGCCTCGTTTCTCATGTCTATTATTTCGATCCTTGGAAGCTTGGCCCCGGAAGGCCTTTTGAAGAGCTGTATGAGCTGGTAGCGTCCGTTGACTGAGTTAAAGAAACTGTTGACAGATGGGGTGCCAGAGCCAAGGATTACGGTTGCGTTTTCCATCTTTGCCCTTGCAACGGCAAGGTCCCGCGCGTTGTAGCGAAATCGTTCCTCCTGTTTGTAGGATGGGTCGTGCTCTTCATCCACCACGATGAGTCCAAGATCGTTAATGGGGCAAAATATGGCAGATCTTGTGCCAAGGGCCACCTTGCATCTGCCCATTCTTAGCCTCCACCACTGATCCCTCCGTTGTGCAGGTGTAAGCCCGCTGTGAAGGATTGCAATGCTTTCTCCAAAGGCCCTTGTAAAGCGGGAGGCAAGCTGGGCAGTCATGGCAATCTCAGGTACCATCACAAGGCAGCCTCTACCTTCCTTAAGGGCGCTTTTGCATGCCTCTATGTAAACGGCGGTCTTTCCGCTGCCAGTGACCCCAAAAAGTAGAATGGGGGAAAAGGTCCTGGAAGAGATCTCCTTTGAAATTACAGAAATTGCCCTGTCCTGCTCTGGGGTGAACCTGGTTATCCTGGCCTCTTCCCAGGAAAAGAGCTCAAGCCTTGACCTTCCAGGCCCTGCCTTGGCCCTGGTTATCCTCTTTGCACCCTTTGCTCTTGCGCTTATGAGTTCCGAGGGAAGGGCCTCGCCCATGGCCTGGCCAAGGGGGTAAAAATAGTAGGATGAGGCCCAACCTATAAACTTGGTAAGTTTTTCAGTAAGTAACGGGGTTTTGTCAAGGACTTCTGCCACCTCCTTGTACCTGATGCCCTCCTTTGGGCAATCATCGACCCCCCAGGAAATACCGATTATCTGCCTGTTTTTAAGGGGAAGAAGAAGCCTGGTGCCTCGTTTGGGAGGCTCCTTATCAAAGGGCCAGATGTATGTAAGGGGCCCAGGCATGTGAAGGGGCAGGAGAGCCTTGATATAGGTGGTCTCTGCTTTTTGGTTTTTATCCTTCAAGTTCAGTCTAACTGCCTTGCAATCTCCTTGAGATATTCCCTGAACTGACCCCCGAGCTCCGTATGGTCAAGGGCGTAGTGGACTGTGGCCTGCAAAAAGCCTAGCTTATCTCCGGCATCGAACCTGCGCCCCTTAAACTTGTATGCATAAAGCCCCCGTTCCTTTCTCAGTATGTCAAGGGCGTCCGTAAGCTGAATCTCTCCTCCCACTCCAGGCAGGGTACGGGAGAGGCAGTCATAAATCTCCGGTCTCAGGATGTAACGTCCAATAACGGCAAGGCGGGAGCTGGTGGTGCCGGGTTTTGGTTTTTCAACGAGCCGTTTTACCTTGTAAACGCCAGGTTCAACCTCTTCTCCCTCTGCTATGCCGTAGCGTTCCACCTCTTCCTCTGCCACCTCCTGCACGGCAATAACCGCCTCCTGGTACTTTTCAAAGACCTTGAGCATCTGATAGACGCAGGGCTCCTCTGCCTCCACAAGGTCATCCCCGAGACAGACCACAAAGGGCTGATCGCCTACCACCTGCTCGGTTACGTGTACGGCATGTCCAAGGCCGAGTGGCCTTTTCTGGCGCACTGAAACCACCTCTATCAGGTTTGATATCTGGCGCACCTGGTTCAAGAGGTCCAGCTTGCCCTTTTGGGCCAGGAAGGTCTCAAGCTCGAAGGAGTAGTCAAAGTGATCCTCTATGGCGGACTTCCCAGAGGCCGTGACCAGCACCACCTCCTTTATTCCAGAGGCCACCACCTCCTCCACTATGTACTGGATGGTTGGCCTGTCCACCACGGTAAGCATTTCCTTGGGAATGACCTTTGTTGCAGGAAGAAACCTTGTTCCAAGGCCTGCAACGGGAATCACTGCCTTCTTTGGGAGCATGAGACCTCCTTTCTTCTAGTCTTCCAGGGTGGAAGTGTCTCCAAGTTCAAGCCCAAGCTCCTGGGCCTTGAGCAGCCTTCTCATTATCTTGCCTGAGCGGGTCTTTGGCAGCTTGTCGGTAAATTCCACCTCTTTGGGTGTTGCAATGGGGCCAAGCTCGTGGCGAACGTGCTGGATTATGGTCTTTTTAAGGCCTTCTGACGGCTCCTTTCCGGCCCTTAAGACGACAAAGACCTTTATGTTTTCTCCCTTAATGGGGTCTGGAAGCCCAATGGCAGCCGCCTCGGCAACGGCCGGATGGCTCACCAGGGCATTTTCCACGTCTGCAGTGCCTATCCTGTGGCCGGCAACGTTCAGCACGTCATCGGAACGCCCAAGGACCGAGAAGTACCCCTCTTCGTCGCACACGGCCACGTCCCCTGTAAAATAGGTACCTGGGATGACGTTCCAGATCTCCTCGTACCTTTTCTGGTCACCGTAGATGGTCTTCATCATGTAGGGAAGGGGCTGACGAAGAATGAGGTTTCCGCCCTTTCCAGCAGGTACAGGGTTGCCCTTCTCATCAACCACGTCTGCAACCACGCCGGGCATGGGTTTTCCGCACCTTCCAGGCTTGTTGGCCATGGAAGGCATGGTTCCCAGGATGGGGGAGGCCACCTCGGTCTGCCAGAAGTTGTCTATGCAGTGGCCGTTGTTGTTGAGTATCACCTCCTGGGCAAAGCTCCACGCCTCGGGGTTGAGGGGCTCTCCTGCACAGGCGATTATCCTGAGGGTTGAGCGGTCAAACTTTTCTATGTGCTCCTTGCCAAAGCGCATGAACATCCTGAGTGCCGTAGGCGCTGTAAACATGACAGAGACCCCGTACTTTTGCACCTTCTCCCAGATTACACCCGGGTGTGGATAGTCTGGCGCGCCTTCCCTCATAAGCACAGTGGCCCCTGCAACCAGAGGGCCGTAGACAATATAGGAATGGCCAACTATCCAGCCAATGTCTGACGTGGACCAGTAGACGTCCTTGTCCTTGACGTCGAAAAAGGCCCTTGTCAGGTAGTAGGTGCCCACCATGAAGCCCCCGTGAACGTGGACCACGCCCTTAGGCTTGCCCGTTGTGCCTGAAGTATAGAGGATGAAGAGTGGGTCCTCAGAGTCCATTATTTCAGGTGCACAGTGGTGGCTTTGGGTCTCAAGGAGCTCCCAGAAGTCATCCTCCCATTCGCTGAGCTCGATCTTTGGTTCCTGGCGCCTTAACACTATTACGCTTTCCACGTATTCGAGCCCCTGCAGGGCGTCGTCCACAACGGCCTTAAGGCGCACCACCTTTCCGCGGCGAAAGCCAACGTCGGCGCACACCACCGCCTTGGCCTTGCAGTCTTCGATGCGGGAGCGAAGGGCCCCGGCCCCCATTCCTGCATACACCACAGAGTGTATGGCCCCTATCCTTGCACACGCAAGCATGGCTATTGCCCCTTCTATTGTGAGGGGCATGTAGATTATTACCCTGTCACCCTTCTTTACGCCCTTTGACTTGAGCCCGTTGGCAAACTGGTTGACCCTGTCCCTGAGCTGGCCGTAGGTGGCCGTAAGCTCCTCTCCCTCCTCGGAAAGCCATA
Organism: Deltaproteobacteria bacterium; assembly: GCA_015493475.1. GTDB lineage: Bacteria > Desulfobacterota > Dissulfuribacteria > Dissulfuribacterales > QOAL01 > JAADCZ01. The sequence goes on along the minus strand of WGDC01000095.1, from coordinate 57,633 downwards.
TGAAGGCCACCTTGTTGCGCCTCCACGACTCGGCGTGGCGGTCAAGGGCGTTCAGAGTGATGTTGGTCTTTCCATCAACGAACCACCTGTGGTTTGGGATGTCTATCTCCCGAACCTTCGTCCAGGGCTCAAACCACTGGAGTTCAGATGCAATCTGTCCCCAGAATCCCTCGGGGTCTCTGATAGAGTATGCATATACAGAGTCGTAGTCCTTTATGAAGGCCTCGTCCTTCACGCGTTGGGGCGGTTCTATCTTCTCTTTTATCTTGGTCAGTGCCTGGATCTGGGAATCAAAACCTGTTGTCACGTTTTTCCCTCCTTTCAGAAAGCAGATGAAGTGGCGCATAGAGCCCAAGAAACGATGGAAGTTTATTACCAAGATTATTCCAATACAACTACTTTTAGGGTCTTTTTAATGGTCCCAATATAGTGCCTTGACTTTTTTTCAATAAGTCGCACTATTATGGTCATTTAAACCAAAATTAAGGGAGAAATGTCATGGCTGAAAGCAAGTGCAGCAGTTGCAACGTAGAGGGCTGCAAATCACGAGGTAATCCGGATGCGGAAAACGCCTGCCTGGATCATATAAAGAACAAACTGGTAATTCTTTCGGGGAAGGGAGGAGTAGGGAAGAGCACCGTTGCCGCAAACTTGGCCATTGCCCTTGCGGACAGGGGCAAGAAGGTTGGACTTCTCGATGTGGACGTGCACGGCCCGAGTATACCGAGAATAATGGGCCTGAAGGGCCGGAAGGCCGAACTAAAGCCGCCTTGGCTCCTGCCTGTAAAGTGGAGCGGGAACCTAAGCGTTATATCAATCGGGTTCCTTCTCCCTGATGACAACGAGGCTGTGATATGGCGGGGACCTGTTAAGGGGAGCCTTATAAAACAGTTTATCGAGGAGGTGGCCTGGGGCAATCTGGACTACCTCGTTGTTGACTGCCCTCCAGGCACAGGGGATGAGCCCCTTTCTGTGCTTCAGATACTTGGCAATGACGCCAAGGCCGTCATAGTTACTACTCCCCAGGCCGTTTCAATAGATGATGTCAGGAGGTCCATTACCTTTTGCAACAAGGTTGGTAACCCCGTGGCGGGAGTAATCGAGAACATGAGTGGTTTTGTGTGCCCCAAGTGTTCAGAGAAGGTTGATATCTTTGGAAGTGGGGCTGGGGAACAACTCGCACGGGACACAGGGGTCCCGTATCTCGGGGCCATTCCCCTGAGCAGGGAGATCGTCAAGTCGGGTGACGCTGGCAGGGCCCTTACGGAGCTTCCCGGGGATCACCCGGTGAAGAAGGAGTTGTACAGGATAGTCGAAATGCTTGGCGCGTAAGGAGGTCCTCGCCATAAGGCTCCAGAAGTTCCTTGCCCATGCAGGGGTTTGTTCCCGCAGAAAGGCGGAGCAGCACATCAGGGAAGGCAGGGTCGCTGTAGACGGAGAGGTGGTTACAGAGCTCGGGACACGGGTTGACCCTGAAAGAAGCGAGGTAACCTTTGATGGCCGCTTAGTTACCCTCGAAGGGGGGCATACCTATCTGATGCTCAACAAGCCACCAGGTTTCCTGACTACTCTTTCAGACCCCTATGGACGTCCAACCATAAGGGACCTTATCAGGAACGAGGTGAAGCAGAGGGTTTATCCCGTGGGAAGGCTCGACAGGGACAGCGAGGGGCTTCTTCTTCTTACAGACGACGGGGAGTTGTCCCACAGGCTCCTGCATCCAAGGTTCAAGGTGCCAAAGAAATATATCGTCGTGGTAAGGGGCCATCCTTCAAGGGCTGCCATAAAGACCATAGAAGATGGCGTGGAAATTGCGTACGGCCAGATAACCAAGCCATGCACTGTGATGCAAGTCGGGCGCAAGAGGAGGCAGTCTATCTTTGAGGTTACATTGAAAGAGGGAAGAAAGAGGCAAATAAGGCTCATGTTCAGGGCTATAGGCTACAGGGTTGTCATGTTAATCAGGACCGAAATGGGTCCGCTTAGGCTCGGAGGTCTTGAAAGCGGGCATGTAAGAAGGCTGAAACCGAAGGAAATATCTGCCATAAGGCGGGCTGCGGGTCTAAGTATTGAAAACCGTTAGCCCCCCTGGATTACAGTCATTTGGTGTAAAAAAATCTTCTCTATAGTTTTTTCCCGTAGTATAAGGATGGTTATTTTGCTCGTTTTCTCAAACAGCCCTCGACTGGATGCATGGCCGGAAAGACGAATGAAGGGTGAGAAAATGCCTTATTTGCACTGGAAGGAAAAATGAAGAAAAAGACCACGGTATTCGGGATACTGCGCGAAAGGTCACACTCTCCAATGAGGGAGTTCGATGACGAGGCCATTTTGATAGAGACGGCCCGCAAGCTTTCTGTGCGCCTCGGCGTGGATGTGCCCTTGCTGCATCCGGAAGAATTTCTGGAAACGGGCCTTGATATGAAGCCCGACCTTATATTTTTCATGTGCGAGGAAGAACCATGTCTTGACAGACTCGAACACATGGAGGAGTCTCTGGGCTGCCTTCTTGTCAACACGGTAAGTGCAGTAAAAAACACCTTTCGCCGAAGGATGTTAAGTGTATTTTCCGACGAGGATTTTTTCCCGGAAAGCCGCATTGCAGTGACAAAAGGAGACAGTTGGCAGGGCCTTGGGGGGGGAGTGTGGATCAAAAGGGGCGATTTTCATGCCATAGAAAGCAAGGACGTGGTATTTGCCCGAAACGATGCCGAGGCCCGGCACGCCGTCGGCAGTTTTCTAGCACGGGGAATAGAAGAGGTCGTAATACAGCGGCACATACCGGGCGATATAATAAAGTTTTATTCCGTAACAAGTTTTGAAAACGGGAAGGAATACTGGTTCAAGTGGTTTTACCACAAGGACCAGGATCTCAAGGAGTACCGTTTCTCCCAAAGGGAACTTCGATACAAGTGCCAGAAGGCGGGCATGCTCCTTGAACTCGAAATTTTTGGCGGTGACGCCATTGTACGGCCGGACGGCAAGGTTTTCATAATAGATATAAACGCATGGCCCAGTTTTGCGCTTTTTCGCAAGGAGGCTTCCTGTGCAATATGTTCCCTTCTTGAGGATAGGCTTCTTGCAGGAAGGTGCAGCCTTCCCCTTGAAGTAACCGGCCGGGAGGCTGGTGCCTGCAGCCCTACACCATGAGTGAAAGGAGGGCGGTGTCGTGTCTTTAGATTTCAGCGATTTCAGGATCCCTGGGCCGGTGTCCCAGGAGCTCTTCCAGCAAGAGGCCCGTTATATGGCTCCAGGACTTCAGTCCATAGGCCTTTTTTCAAGGATCGTGGTAAAACGGGCAGAGGGTGTGTGGGTGGAGGACGTGGATGGAAACAGGTATATTGATTTTACGGCTGGCATAGGGGTTGGAAGTCTTGGCCATGCGCATCCTCACTACGTGGAGGTCCTTTGTGACCAGATAGCAAGGGCGAATTTCGGCAGTTTTTCAAGCGAGAACCGAGTTGAGTTTCTGCGCCTTCTATCGTCCATCACCCCACAGGGCCTTGATGCGGTACAGATGTATTCCGGTGGAGCCGAGGCGGTGGAAGCCGCTCTCAGGCTTGCAAAATCCGTAACCCACAAGTACGAGTTTTGTGCATTCTGGGGAGGTTTCCACGGAAAGACAGGGGGTGTCCTTGGCCTGCTTGGAGACACAAGTTTCAAGGTCGGGCTTGGTCCGGTGATGCCGGGGGTGTACCTGCCGGGTCCCTACGCATACTGTTACAGGTGCAGCCTTGGGCTAACTTATCCCGAATGCGGATTTGGATGCCTCGAGCTTTTCAGGGAGGCGATTCGCAGGCAGACATGCCAGAACATAGCGGCCATATTGGTTGAGCCCATCCAGGGTACTGCTGGCAACGTGGTTCCACCGGCAGGTTTTATCAGGGCGGTGTCAGAGCTTGCAAGGGAATTTGACGCCCTTTTAATAGCAGACGAAATGATAACCGGGTTTGGCCGCACGGGCCGTATGTGGGGAGTGGAAAGAGACGGAATAATTCCGGATGTCATGACACTCGGCAAGGGAATCGGGAGCGGTTTTCCCCTGAGTGTAATAGTAAGCTCCATGGAGATGGCAAGCGCAAAGCCCTTTGGCAATCCAAGTGGCAGCTCGTCCTCCTACGGAGGCAATCCAATGGCTGCCGCGGCTGGGAGGGCTGTCATCGAGGTGATTTTAAGGGAAAATCTCGTTGAAAACGCAAGACGCGTTGGGGCCCTCATGAAGGAGAGGCTTCTTGGGCTCAAGGAGGAAAGCCCTCATGTGGGAGACGTCCGGGGCGAAGGGCTCATGATAGGTATCGAGCTTGTGGAAGATAAAAGGACAAGGCAACCCCTTGCGAAGGAAAAGACTATGAGACTCTTCCACGAGTGTCTTGACCGTGGGCTAATATCCATGTGTTACACCCATAACATCAGGATAAATCCGCCACTAGTCATTAACGAGGACGAGGCAACCGAGGGGTGTGAAATCCTGAAAGATGCTTTGAAATCGATAGAATAGGGTTCTGTCTTGAGCGGGGTTGTTGTAATGAGAGGGGCAATAATAGGTTTTGGCCATATTGCGGCTAACGGGCACGTGCCTGCGTACAGGAACTGTAGGGACGTGGAGATCTGCGCAGTGTGTGACAGCCGCACGGAAAGGCGGTCGGTCAACGACCGGCTTCTTGCGGGGAGCAGATTTTACACCTCGGTTCAAGAGCTCTTCCAAATGGAGGACGTGGATTTTGTTGACGTAGCAACACCTCCAGCCATGCATTCGGATATCATACTTGAGGCCCTCTCCATGGGGAAACACGTGCTTTGTGAAAAGCCTCTTGTTCTATGCAGCGGGGAACTTTCGCGCATACACCAGCATATTGAAACAAGCGGGCGCTGCGTGGTGACCGTTCATAACTGGCGTTATTCCCCCATTATGCAGGAGATTGGCCGTGTGGTTGAAAGCGGCGGTCTCGGAAGGCTGAAGGAGATAGAATACGTCGTTACCAGGCTCCAGCCATCTATCGCCGTTGGGGAAGGTGACAGCGGGGACAATTGGCGGCTTGATCCTTCTGTGGCAGGCGGTGGTATACTCGTGGATCATGGCTGGCACGCATTTTATCTTGTAAACGAATGGATGGGGCAAAAGCCGATTGCCATTGAATGCAGGCTTGAAAACAGGAAGTTTAAGGAGATACCCGTGGAAGATACTGCCGAGGTCATCCTCTTTTATCCCTCGCGGGCAAGGGCTAGGCTTTTCTTCACCTGGGCAGGGGAAAGGCGTGAAAATACCGTTACGCTCAAGGGTGAACTTGGCACACTTTCCTGCCCCGACGACATGATAGAGGTGAGGGCTGATTCAGGGACCTGCCGTATCAAGTTTGATGAGGCCTTGTCCCAGGGCTCCCACCATCCTGAATGGTATTCAGGGGTACTTGATGAATTTCTTGGCGAGGTCAGGGATCCGTCGATTGCCGGGAGGAATTTCAAGGAGGCTGCTTCCTGCCTGAACATTCTTGAACATTGCAAGATCTCCGCACGGCAGGGAGGGCGCGTGGAAATAGCGCCTGTTGCCTTTGGCGGGTCCAAAGGGTAACGGAAAACAGATGGAGGCCGTTTTTTGCGTTCCAGCCATTGGCCAGGAAGGCCTGCTTGATCAGAAGATTGCCGGGCTTCGGCTCTGGGAAAGGCTATTTCACCATGCGAAAAAGGCTGGGATGAGGCCAGTCTTCATTGTTGGGGCAAACAGCCCTGTTGCCGGGGCAATCCCAGAGCAGTTCAGGGTTGTAAATTTCGGTGATCTCCCGTGCCGGACAGACCTCGTTGTTGTTGTCTGCGGACCTTCCACCCTTCCCACGATAAACTGTTTGAAAAGGCTCCTGGAGACGCCCCTTTCAGAGGGGGAGTTCCTGGACCTTGGAAACATGGTTGTTTTTCATCCATTAAAGGATTGTTTCGAACTTGAAAGGGCCTTTGGTCCAGGAGGCCTTGATACCCTAAAGGATTTTCTTTCAGGCTGTTTTAGACCAAGAAAAACTGTTTGTAACAGGGATGAGCTTCTTCGAGTGGCGACTGAAAAGGACAGGAAGGATGCGGAAAGGCAGCTTTTTAGGGGCCTTGTTAAGGATACAGAGGGTTTTATGTCAAGACGTGTTGAAAGGCCCGTATCCCTTTTAATTTCAAAAAGGCTTGCGGAAACCTCCATTACCCCAAACGAGATAACCGTAGTGTCCACCCTCATTGGTCTCTTGGGCGCCTTTTTTATCTCTCTTGGGCAGGGATTCTGGCAGGTGGCAGGCTCCTTTCTTTTCCTGCTTCATTCCATTGTGGACGGCTGTGACGGAGAGATTGCAAGGATAAAGTTCCAGGAAAGCAGGTTGGGCGGGGTTCTTGATTTCTGGGGAGATAACCTTGTTCATGCAGCGGTTTTCTGGGCCATTGGGCTTGAGTGGGCCAGAAGAACGGGTAGCGTTCATCCTTTGTACCTCGCTGCGGCGGCGGTGGCGGGAACTCTGATTTCAGCATCGATCGTCTACTTTTCCACCATGACAAAGGTGAAGGAGGGGCCGCTTTACACATCGGTATCAAGCTCTAACCAAAAGAGCGGGATTGTACGGGTAGCCGATTTTCTTTCGCGAAGGGATTTTATCTATCTCGTGGTGCTGCTCGCCATTTTTAAACATCTTGACTGGTTCCTGGTGGCTGCGTCCGTGGGAAGCCTATTATTTGCAGGCGTGCTTATCTACATTAAGAAGGCGCGGGTAGCCCATCGGAAGGTATCCTGACTTTATTATTGCGTCCCTTTGCTTACGGTTGTTAACGGCTCAAGAGGTGGGATGTTCGCATTCTTCATCCATCTCCTTTTGGGTAAGCCTGCCGCTTTCTTGGTCCCTTAAAAGGATCTTTACCCGTTCTTCCGCCATCTCGAGTATCCTTGAGCATTTTTGTGAAAGCGCCATGCCTTCTTCAAAGAGATTCACAGCCTCTTCGAGGGGGATATCCTGCCTTTCCAGTTTCTCCACGACTTCCTGGAGCCTCTTCATGCCGGATTCAAAGTCTGTCTTTTTTTCAGGTTCGTTCATTTTATAGGGTCCTATTGCAAAGAATAATTTCTTTTTCTGTTACGATAAAGTCCATGAATTGGTCATGAGCCGCTACCGGTATATCATTATCAAGGACCTGGAAGGAAAAGGCAAGGGCTATTCGGACGGCCTGCGGGGCTTCCTTCAACAGGAACCGATCGTAAAACCCTCCTCCATAGCCGAATCTTCCTCCCCTTCTGTCGAAAACGCTGCCTGGAACGATTACTATGTCGAGTTTGGAAGGATCTATCTTTTTGCACAGGGAAGGGTCAGGCTCCATGATGGAAAATGCCCCTGGGCGGAGCTGTTTAGTGGATTGCACAAGATAGCCCTCGAGGCTCTTGCCGGCGACGATGGTGCGGGGCAGGGCCGTTTTCTCTGCCTGTCTGAGTCTCTTTTCTATTATGGGATGGGTGTGGGCTTCGCTCCGGAAGGAATAAAACAGGAGAGGGAGCCTTGAGCTGTTGTAGGCGTCAAGCCTGTAAAGATTTTCCTGAATTCCCCTGCTCAACTCCTTTATGGCGCAGGGAGCAAGGCTGTCTCTCTTGGCGAGTATTTTCTTTCTGATGCCCAAATTTCAGGGAAGTGCGGCCTTGCGGCCTATAGGCTTTGTCCGGGTGAGAAGAATATCCTCATACAAGATGAACGCTTGATCACCCTTTTGCTCCACACGGGCCTGCAGTGCTTATCACGGAACTGGATGTTTCTGCCACTCGGCAGGGCCTTTACTGACCTTGCAACGAGGTAAAGCGCTCCATCAGTGCCATAAAACTTTGAGCCGACAACCCTAACTGTTATGCCCGGTGAAAGCTTCATGTGGATACGCGCCACAAACCAGCCCGGTGCTGTAATGACCCGAAAGGAACGGGAATTAGACTCCATCACGAAACACTTCAGTCCCCTGAATTCACACCCGGTTGGCTTCAGGACGGTACCGGATATGATTATTTCAGTGTTTTCATCGTAGCCAACGGCGTCCTGGCCTGCGTATGCTGCGCCTATAAACATAAACGAAGTAATAATCACAAGTATTGCTATGTTACCGGCCTTTTGCATAAACAAGCTTCCTCTCCCGCAGACTGTTTTTAACTTTCTTGCATCTACCGTGCCGTTATCCTGTGCATGGTTGGGTGGACACGCGGTACGTTCGCATTTTCAGGCAAATCATGTTCCAAGATTAATATTTCCTTTAAATTTCAGACGGTTGTTATTCTTGGCGTCAACCCCCTCCGTTTCCTCTTTCCCGGGGATACTTCCATTTGTCCTCGTTACGGCACTGTGCGCATGATTTGCACAACGTGCATGATTTGCATTTTCTAAAAGTGCAAAGTTTGCACGGGATATAAAAGATATTGCATTTGTTTAAAAGTGGCTTGGATTTTTCCCGCCCGTTTCTTTTTGGGTTTTGTCGCCGGCTGCCACGAAATAGGCATTGTAAACCAGGCCTTTTGCGTCTTTTTGAGTGTCTTTTGGTGGATGAAAGGGGAGCAACCGCACTGTCTGGCCTATATAGTGCCTATTTTTGTCAATCGTCGCGTGAAAAAAGACAAAAAAAGAAGGCCTTCTTCTAGGAGGTATCAGAAGGCCTTCGGGGAGAGGAGGGTTGGGAGGGATAGGGAGTTTTTGCTATGTTTATTTTTTATTAAGCAAGCTGTGTGCCAACTCTTTTGACTCATCTGTGTTTGCTTAATTCGTAATTTTTAATGCATCCCCCGTGCCAAAATATTACTTTTGTATTAAGTTCGTTTCTTGTAGCCATATTTCTTGATCTTATACTGAAGGGTTCTAAGGGAAATTCCAAGTATATCAGCGGTCTTTTTCCTGTGCCCATGGGTTATCTCAAGGGTCTTCTCAATGGCTTCCCTTTCAATTTCCTCGAGTTTTCTCGGACCTGCGCTAATGCCTCTTATGGAGTAACCCGCGTGCGTATCAGGGGCGGCAGTGTCTATGAATGAGAGGTCCCCGGGTTGCAGTTGTTCCTGTCTTTCATTTGCGAGAATTACGGCCCTTTCAATGGCGTTGTAGAGCTCCCTTATGTTACCGGGCCAGTGGTATGACTTCAGAAGCTCAAGGGCTTCGGGGCTGATTTTTTGCATCCGTTTGCCAACCCTTGTGCCAATTGCCTTCAATAGGTAATTCCCAACCTCTTCCACTGCTTCATCCCTCTTCCGCAGCGGGGGAAGCTCGATGGGAAAAACGCTCAGCCTGTAAAAGAGGTCTTCCCTGAAGGTTTTTCCCTTGATCCTTTCCTGGAGGTCCTGGTTCGTTGCGGCGACTATCCGTGCATTAGTGGTAAGGGTTATTGTTCCACCCACCCGTTCGAAGGCCTTTTCCTGCAGTATGCGAAGCAGTTTTGCCTGAGCCGAAAGAGGCATCTCCCCGATTTCGTCCAGAAAAATGGTGCCGTCCTGGGCAAGCTCGAATTTCCCCTGCTTGGTCTTTATGGCGCCTGTGAAGGCACCCTTCTCATGGCCGAATAGCTCGGATTCTATCAGCGTTTCCGGCATGGCGGCGCAATTAAGTTCCACAAAGGCCCCTTTCTTGTCGCTGAGCTGGTGGATTACCTTGGCAATGAGGCTTTTCCCTGTACCACTCTCCCCGTGCAGGAGGATGGTGGCCTCGGTGGCGGCGACTCTCTGTATCTGCTGCCAGACGTTCTCCATTCCCGCGAAAATTACATTGGTTGGAGGGAGGCCGTCCGTAAGCCGGTGCTGCCAAAGGGTATTGCTTCGTATGAGGGTCTGCCTTTCAAGGACTTTTTCGACTGCAAGCCTGAGCTCGTCGGGGTTTTTGAGGGGCTTTATAAGATAGTCCAAGGCACCGCACTTCATGGCCTCTACCGCATTCTCAACAGAGGCATATGCAGTGAGGATTATGACATCTATATCAGGTTCATCCGTCTTAACCCTTTTCAGCAGGTCAATTCCCGACATTTCAGGCATTTTCAGGTCCGAAATTATTAGGTTGGGGGCAAAATTTTTTATTATTGCAAGGGCCTCAGGGCCGCTGTATGCTCCCCTTACCTTGTAGCCCTCCTTCTTGAGTATTCGGCTGGCAAGCAGCACCAAGGATTTCTCGTCGTCAACTACCAGTATTCTGAAATCTTTTTTTTCCATGGTTCGAGAGGCCTTTTCTCCGATTATTAAAACTGTTTATAAATTAGCTATCATACCGTATGCTATCAAGCTGATGGAATGCATCTTCTTTGTAAATCCTATGGCAGGTGCCGGCGAGGGAGGAAAGCTGGCGGAGGATATTGAGCAGCTCGCCTTGCCTTCCCCAGTGTTAAAACGAGTGGTATTTACCGATCCTGACAGGCTTGCTCAGCAAGTCTATTCCTGTACTATGGGAAAAGATCTTGTGGTATTGTGCGGTGGCGATGGCACCGTAAGCGCCATAATCGCACATTTGGTGAATCTGCACAAGCTTCCAGCAGTCGCAATAATTCCCATTGGTACAGGAAACGATATCGCAAGGAGCACCGGTTGGCTAAGAAGCTGGAGGGAGCTCGGCTTGTCAGGCCTGTTCCATGCCGTAAAGGAGGGCCGCGTAGGCAGCTTTGATGTCTGGCGCATGGGTATTGAAAGAGACGGCAGCAGAAAGGAGTACTGCTTTTGCGCTTATGCAGGCATAGGCTATGATGGCAGGGTATGCCAGGAGTTCTCCAGGCTGAACAGGTTCCTGTCCAAGAGGTCCGTTCCCACCGGGGGCAGGCGGCTGCTCTATCTTCCTGCGGGTATGCGGATTATGTATAAAAACATTTTACACCCGGAGCGGATAAGGTGCACCGTTACTTATGAAAGGGACGGTAAACCGGCGGTTTGCAATGATAGGCTGGGCCAGATACTTTTTTGCAATACCGGCTATTACGCGGGTGGAAGCCTCATAGACCGTGACTACAACGTAGAAGATGGACTTCTCGAGTTTTTCGGGATAAGGGGCTATGTTAATTATCTTAGGCTGCTTTTTGAAGGCAGGCTGCCCGTTCCCCATTCATCTTTATTGCCCATAAGGGCGCCGCGTTACGAGCTGAAGCTTTCCAGCACCGCCTATTTTCAAGTGGACGGCGAGCCTGCGGGTTTCATTGAAAGTAAAAGCCTGGTCACCATTGACTTAGTAAGAAGCATACCCTTACTCAAGCCGCTGAGAGACAGTCGCGCCAGGGACAGGCTCAGAGATAAAGCGCAAGAGCGCGTGATGAAAAAACTTTCATCTTCGGCAAGGCCGGTAGTCACGTGATTTGTCCGTTTTGACGATAGGTAATCAAAAGAGCAGTTGAAATCTTAAGATAGATCAGGAGTTAAGCATGGAAAGAAGAAGGTCGCCCCGTTATCGAGTGAATCTGCGGGTCTATTTTCCTGAACATAACCTTTGGGGTATTACTAAAAATATTTCTGTGGATGGATGTTTCATTTCCCTGCACAAGAAAATAAACGAGGGATTTCTCGCCGACATACTTCTTGAGCTCCCAATAATTGGCGTTATCGCCCTCAAGGGCTACGTGCATCACACGGGGGCAGGCGGAGAGGGCCTTGGAATGCAGTTTGTACAGGTTCGCTTTGCCCAGGAGCAGTCGGCCTACTATTCCATATATACTGAATACGTTAAACTGCTTCCAGAACACGAACGAATCCGGAGCATGTATCTCGAAGAGGTGCAGAAGGGACTCGTCAAGCTCCAGACCTTCCCGCAAGAGGGTTGAGAGCCCCATGAACCAGTGGCTCCAGCAGATTCCGCTTTCTGTTCTATACGTTCTGGTCTTCCTTTTTGGCCTTTGCATCGGAAGCTTTTTGAACGTCTGTATCTGCCGTCTTCCAGAAGGCGAGTCCATCGTTTCTCCAGGATCAAGGTGCCCAAAATGCGGCCATTGCCTTTCCTGGTGGGAAAACGTCCCTGTTGTCAGTTTTCTTGTCCTCCGGGGACGGTGTTCGGAATGCGGGGAGCCAATATCCTTTCAGTACCCACTTGTTGAACTTCTGACAGGGTTCATCAGCCTGTTTCTTATTAGAAGATTCGGCCTGTCATGGCCGTTCATTGTTTATTTTTGCTTCTCGTGCAGCATGATAGTAGTTACTTTTATCGACCTCGCCCACAGGATAATACCTGACGCCATATCGCTTCCCGGGATCCTTGCCGGGTTCGCATGTTCATTCCTGGTGCCGGAAATATCGTGGACGGATTCCCTTGCGGGCATCCTGATAGGCGGAGGCCTTCTCTACATAGTGACCTGGGGATATTACCTTGTAACCAAGCGCGTGGGCATGGGCGGGGGAGACATCAAGCTTCTTGCCATGATAGGGGCATTCCTGGGGTGGAGAGCGATTCCATTCGTGATATTTATAAGCGCCCTTACGGGGTCTGTTATAGGAGTGATCTTTATACTTATAAAGGGAGCGGGGAGAAATTACCAGATTCCCTTCGGCCCCTTTCTCGCAGTAGCAGCGGAAATACAGCTATTTTTCGGAGAGGACATATTGTCCTTGTATCATCATCTCTTTTCATTCCAGTCATAATTTCCGATAAGCATAAAAAACGGCTCAATGCCCGGTAAAAGGCGCAAGATTTTCCAGTTATGACGAAAAAACGTGTACTGATCATAGACGATGAATTTGAAATAAGGTCCCTTCTCGGCAAGTATATTGAAAAGATGAAAGATTACGAGCCGTGTATCGCCAAGGATTTGCGCGAGGGGCTCGAGCTTGCCCGTAATAACGACTTTGAACACATACTGTGTGACTATTACCTGAGTCCCAACGGCAATGGGGCGGGAAGAGACGATCAGACCGCAATAGAGTTCCTGAGACGGGCAAGGGCGGCCGGGATAACCTCGAATATCATTGTCATGTCTGGAAAGGCGGAGGTTGACATGGCTGTTCATGTCACCAAGATGGGCGCAGTTGACTACCTAGCCAAGCCCATTACCTTTGCCCAGCTTGAGTTTGCGCTTAAAAGAGCGGAAGAGCGGGAGAAGCTCTTTAAGGAAAACGTGCAGCTCAAGCAGCAGGTGGAGGAGAAATATTCCTTTTCAAACATCGTGGCGAGAAGCCCGCAGATGGAAAGGATTTTCAGCGTGATAGAGAAGGTAAAGGACTACAAGACCACGGTTCTCGTGACCGGGGAAAGCGGTACGGGGAAGGAACTTGTATCGCGGGCCTTGCACTTCAACAGTATCAGGAAACATGCCCCCTTCGTAGCCGTAAACTGCGGCGGGATTCCGGAGAATCTCCTTGAAAGTGAGCTTTTTGGACATATAAAGGGCGCGTTTACCGATGCCGTGAGGTCCAAAAGGGGTCTTTTTGAGGAGGCTCAGGGCGGGACCCTTTTTCTCGACGAGATAGGCGAACTGCCCATGACACTTCAGGTCAAGCTTCTGCGGGTCCTGCAGGAGCACGAGATTCGCCCTGTGGGCGACACCAGGACCATAAAGGTGGACGTTCGCATCGTGGCTGCAACGGCCCGTAATCTTGGAGAGCTTGTCAGGAAGGGGAGGTTCAGGGAAGACCTTTACTACCGTATCAACGTGCTGACTATTGTGATTCCCCCACTTAGGGAGAGGCGGGAAGATATACGCTTGCTTATAAATCACTTCATAGATAAGTACAACGAGGTTATAAAGCCAAAAAAGGTTACAGGTGTAAGTCCAGAGGCCATGCAGGTGCTTATGAATTACAGGTGGCCAGGAAACGTCAGGGAGCTTGAAAACGTTATAGAACGCGCCTTAGTGTTGACCGAACACGAAACCATTCAGATAGAGGATCTTCCTCTTAACCTTTACGCCATGGAAGTGCCCTCTGAAGGAGATGGAAAAGGAGAATTCATCCCGGAGGCCCTTTCCATAAAGAAGAATGCTAAAAAGATTGAGAAAAGGCTCATAACAATTGCCCTTGCAAAAACCAATGGCAATAAGACTCAGGCCGCCCAGCTTCTCGAGATCAGTCTTCCCGCCCTTCTCTACAAGATGAAGGAGTATGGACTAAATACGTGACCCTGCAAGGAATGCCCGTGCCTTTTTAACGTCTTCGGCCCGGTCCACGTCTATAACCGTGCCCATGTCCACACCCCAAAAGGGGACGCCTTCAAAAAAGAGCCTTCCGAGGAATTTTCTGAGGGCTGGAAAGGATTCCCGCTTCCCGATATTCCGCACCTGCACCGGCACGAGATAGACCCCGCAGGTGACCGCATCTCCGCTTTGTCCTCCTATGCCCTTGATCTGTCCCTCCACGCCTTTTTCCAAGGATACGTAAAGGGGTTTCTCATCGTCGACGAACCCGGTGACGCCAAGGACTACCGCATCTTTTTCAGCCCTGCCGGCCCTTTTAACGAAGGATGCAAATGCCCCTTCTTCGAAGATGGAGTCCACGGTACTGATTAGCTGCCTTTCGTCGGGATAGCCTTCGCGCAGCAGGCTTAGAAAGCTTTCCGCAGAGCTGTCCGTGTCCCTGCAAATGATGTCAAAATGGATCTGCGGAAAGTTCCTGAGCAGGAATTTCGAGCATTCCCGGCAAATCGCCTTTCTGAAGATTACCCTTATGCGGTTAATGCCGGCATTTCCGAAATGTTCCACAGTCCTTCCGAGTAGCTCTCGGCCATGTACCTTTACGAGAGGCTTGGGAACGAGAAACCCCTGGTCCTTGAGCCTGCTTCCGTGCCCGGCCGCAATTATTCCACCAGTTATCATCTTATTACTCTCCGGGGCCCACTATCCGGGCCAGTTCCTCAAGTCTTCCTATGACAGGGACAGGGGGGGGAATGGCAATGCCCTCAAGAAGGCCGCCACGTGAAAGCAGTACCGCTTTCATGCCTACGTTAAGTGCCCCAAGGATGTCTCTTTTCACGTTATCACCCACCATAATGGCCTGTGCGGGCGAGACTTTCAGCGCGTTAAGCGCTTTCCAGAATATCCGGGCATGAGGTTTCTCCGTTCCGACAATGTTCGAATCCACGAGAACATCAGTCACCTCCGAGAGCCCGGTCTCGCGGCAGATCGCCTCAAGATTGCCATAGTTATTCGACACTATTCCAATGGCAAAGTGTTTCTTGAGCCTATTAAGGAAGGCGGCATTTTTATGTATGGTCGCGAAGCTGTCGTTTATAAAATCAGCGGCAATGGCCTTCTGAAGTCCAGTGGTAAAATAGCCAAGCTCCTTGAGGACCCTTTCCACCTGTTCGTGGACTATCTCTGTGAGGTTCATGTCCACAGGCTTTTCAACCAACAGCGAGTCATCCGAGGCGTAAAATGCCCTGGAAAACTTGTCAACATTCACATCCACGCCATGTTTCCTGTACAGGGGATAAAACCGCTCTTTCCATGCAACGCCCTCGGCGTCGAGTGTTCCCCCGTAATCAAAAAATATGGCCTTTATCTCCAACCATTCCGGATCATTCAACTATTTTTTCTTTCCCCCGCTTCGCAAGACACCTGTCTGCCTGCTGTCTAATTCTGTCAATAAGCTCTGGAATAGAATGATTTTTGAGGAAGCTGTTGTAATCGGCCCTTTTTACCGACAGGTCATTCACTCCCATGGCCGAGACGCTGACTATTTTCCAGTTCCCATTTACCTTTCTGCATATATATTCGAAGTCTATCCTGTCCCCGTCGGCCTTTGCGAGAATGGCCCTGACTACGTAATGACCCCGGCTGTCAAGTCTCGCCCCAGTTGTTTCAAAGCGTTCTCGACAGTAAGAGTCAAAGCGGTCGGCATAGGTGGCTATGGTCATGGTTGTAAAGGCGTCTACGAACCTTTTCTTTAGCGACTTGTCCATTTCATTCCAGTGTCGCCTTCCGAGCACTATGCGGCAGATGGTAGGGAAATCGAAGCTGCTTTTGATAAACGGGGATAGAAATGCGTAACGCTTTGGGCAGGTGGTGTTTGCACCCATCTTCATTGACCGGATAAGGAGGGAATGCAGTTTTTCGACCACTTCCACGGCCGTAGCGTTACCCTGGCCCGCGTCTTTTCTGGCCGTTTCGGAAAATACGGTTCCTTTTATGAAAACTATGATCAATGTGGTAATCAGAACCGGAAACAAAAAACGCCTTGACCCAACATTAATAGGGAATGCATGCATGGCATTTACTCCTTGTCGTTTTCTTTATGCCGGCCCTTTCCAGAGCCGAACATTATTTTGCCCTCCTCCACTTGCCACAGTATCAGCCCGGGAATCCCGAGTGATAGCTCCCTGAATCTCTTTGCCAAAGACATGCCAAGGGCTATTTCCGGGGTGATGCCAATGAGATTTCCTATGATCACGAAACCTCCCTCCTGGATTCCGAAGGCGCCTGGCACGAGAAATGCCACCCCTCTTATCACCTGGCCGAGGCTTTCAAGAAGAATTGCCTCGAAGATGCCGGTTTTTGCTCCAAGAAATTTGAGGGCGAGCCATACCTCGATGGATCCTGAGAACCAGCCCACGAGACGCCACAGGCTCGATCTGAAGATTAAGGCCCTGTTACGGTAGAGCCTTGTTATGGCGTCGTCAAGCGCCCTTGCGTCAGGGGCCAGGTCACTGAGTTTGTCTTTGCTAAGGAATACGGACATGATGCTGAGAAGTCTCGTCCATATCCCCTTTTTCTGCACCGCGAAAAAGCCCAGCGCGCCAAGAGAAAGGCCGGCGACGGCTATCACAGCCTCTTTAACGAGGTTCCTGTTGCCGAGGTAGAGGAGACCGGCTATTCCCACGAGGGAAAAGATAAGCTGGGTCATAAGTGCTATGGTTATTTCCACGAGCACGCTTGCGCCTGCCTCCGACACCGGATAGCCTCTGACAGCGAGCATCCTGGCCCTTACCAAGTCACCTCCTATCTGGGCTGCTGGAAGCAGGGAGTTTATGGATTCCCCTATCCAGCGCGTTTTCATCAACAGAGGAAGCCCCGGAATCCTTTGCCCAAGGAACAGGAGTTGCCACGCTCTGGAGTCCAAGAAAAGGGGCGCAACGTGGGAGGCCGCCACGATAAAAAGTCCCGAGCCGGCTGCTTCAAGGGCCTTGAAAACGTCACCAATGCCATAATATATCAGAATGGCGACAAAGAGGCTGACACCGAAGGCAAATAGTATGTAAGCGGTCTTTTTCATGAAAACGTCAAGCAGGCCGTATTAGTCCCTTCCTGCGGAACCATTTTATCGCGTCTTCAATAGCCGTTCTGGCCGGCCTGTGACTGTAGCCGAGTTCCCTTTCGGCCCTTCTGCTACTGAAAAACATCTTTTTCTTTGACAGCCGGACTCCGTCCACGGTAGTGAGGGGCTCCTTGCCGGTAAAGCGTGAAACGGTCTCGAGAACAAAGGCAAGAGGTAGAACGAGGTTGTGGGGCAGCCTGATCATAGGTGGCCTTCTCCGAGTCAGCCTTGCTATTTCGCCAAGTATTTCCTTCAGGGTCATGTTTTCGCCTCCGAGGATGTACCTCCTACCCGTTTTTCCCCTTTCCAGGGCAAGCAGGTGACCCATGGCTACGTCATCAACATGTACGATGTTAAGTCCCGTATCCACGTACGCGGGCATCTTCCCTTGGGCGGCCTCAAGGATCATTCTTCCTGTCGGGGTGGGTTTTATGTCCCGCGGGCCAACAGGGGTAGATGGATTCACGATTACCGCGTCTATTGCCCCGGCGTCGGTCAGTTTTTTCACCAGTTCCTCCGCTATGAACTTTGACCTTTTGTAATGGCCGATCATGTCCTCTATCCCGACCGGTGTTTTTTCATCTGCGTCCGACCCGTCCTTTTCTGTGCCGAGGGTGGCGACACTGCTCGTATAGACGGCCCTTTTGATTCTGGCTCGTATTGCCGCATCCATTACGTTCCTGGTTCCCTCGACGTTATTTTCATAGATTTCACAGGGCCTCGGGACCCAGAGCCTGTAGTCCGCGGCCACGTGGAAGAGATAGTCGTAGCCATAGAGGGCTTCCCTGAGCGATTGCCTGTCTCTTAAGTCGCCGTAGTGTATGGAAAGCCTTATGCCCTCAACATTTGCCAGGTTGCTTTCTTTCCTGGCCAGAATGCCTACCTCGAAGCCCGCTTCTATAAGAAGCCGTGTTATGCTTGACCCCACGAAACCCGTGGCCCCCGTTACAAAAGCCTTCATTTTTTTCTTTCCTTTGCATAGTAAAGCCCCTGGCGCGCCTGCCGATAAAAAATAGTAGTGATGCAGGCTCTTTCTTGTAAATAAAGAGCCTGTGTTATATAATCCTTAATTAGGATTCCAGCTAATTAACTATCAGTAAGAAATTTTGTAAATACAAGGAAACCTAACATGAAAAAATACACCATAGTTTCCATTCCCATGGGCATGGCGATTTTGCTTGTCCTGTTTTTTTCGTATCTTGCGCCTTTACCTGTAGTCGCTGGGGAAGACCAGGCTACGTTGAGTTCAAGTAACGCAAGCGATGACAGCGAGGACTGGTTAATGGGGGAGGATTATCTCTCCGAGGGGGCTGGGCAACAGGGGACCGAGGATATTTCTGATCCTCTTGAACCGGTAAACAGGGTTTTCTACCATTTCAACGACAAGCTTTACTTCTGGTTTATAAAACCGGTGTGCAAGGGATACAACAAGATTGTGCCAGCCGTTGCGAGAAGGGGCATAAGGGCTTTTTTCTCCAACGTGTACACGCCAGTGAGGGCCGCGAATTGTCTTCTCCAGGGAAAGATTACGGGTTTCTGGAAAGAAATAGCTCGTTTTATCATAAACACCACGGCCGGTGGCCTTGGTTTTCGTGACGCGGCCTTTGAGGATTACAACGTGTCCAAGAGTAACGAGGATTTCGGGCAGACCCTCGGGTTTTATGGCCTGGGCTTTGGACCCTACCTTGTGATACCCTTTATCGGCCCGAGCTCACTCAGGGACGCGGCTGGTTCTGCTGCTGATTCCTTCATGTATCCGCCCAACTATTTTATGAATATATGGGAGAACATGGGGCGGTCAGCCTACAGGAAGGTCAACGATGTTTCCCTGAGGCTTGGAGAGTACGAGAACTTCAAGGAGACTGCCATCGACCCCTATGTTTCAATCAGGCAGGCCTATTACCAGTACAGGCTGAAACAGGTTAAAAAATAGTAGTGCAGTCGCCGGTGATCCTCCCATAGCTGCGGCCACCTTGCGGTTTTGATCCTTACCCATAGTGGATGAACAGGGTGATAGGTGTGACAATAGCGCTTCGGCAGGAGGCCTTCGCCATTTTTGGGCGGCGGGGCTGGGCCGATTCGGGCGGTTTTCTCACACGGTCCGAACGGTGCGGAAAGAGATTATTCTCGATAGTCATTACGGGTCCCGGTAGGAAGGCAGCGGTCTCGGGACTGGAGCAACTCCTTCAATGCCGGCCTGACATGGTTCTTAACCTTGGGGTGGCCGGGGCGCTTTCAGAAGACCTTGACTCAGGCGACATACTTAGTCCGGGCCTGCTGAGGCACGAATTATTAACTCTTGGGATAAGTTCGGGTCTTAAGGCAAGGATGGACAAGGTCCTTGGTCTGTCAGGTATAAGTTCCAGGGACGGGATACTTTATACCTCGGAAAAGGTTATTAATGCCACTGAAGAAAAGGGGCGTTTGTATAGAAAGCGCCTTGCCCATGCAGTTGACATGGAGGCCTTCTTTCTCGCAAGAGGGTGCGAAAGGGCTACTATACCATTTTATACGGTAAAGGCCATATCTGACACGGCCCGGCACTATGTCCCCGAGATAATTACAAGGTGTGTGGCAAAAAATGGCGCCGTTGATGTTTCCCGTCTCGTAACATCCCTTCTTTTTCATCCATGGCTCTTGCCAGGCCTCCTGGAGATGAAGGCATGTTTCCAAAGAGCACTTTACAGCCTATCCCTTGTAAAATCAGCTATCATTTCACACCTCTCTCAATAGAAGAGGCATGCAAAGGCCCCTTGAGGGCCTTTATTGCACGGTCTTCAGTAAGGCCCGATTCAGCAGTAAAGCTCCGAGTATTTCTTATCTATGTATTCTACCAGCGGGGCTGCGGACGGCTTGTCTCCCGTTACTTTTCCCAAGAGTTCAACGGGCCGGTATCTTTGTCCGTGTCTGTGAATGTTTTCTTTCAGGTAGTGAAAAACGGGCGAAAAGTCGCCTGCTTCCATTGCCGATTCCAGCCCGGGGAAGTCTTGCCTTAGCGCCTTTAAAAACATTGCCGCATAAATGTTTCCCAGGGTGTAGGTGGGGAAATAACCGAAACTTGCCCCGGACCAGTGAACGTCCTGGAGACATCCTGCGCCATCATCTGGAACCTCCAGGGAAAAGAGTTCCATGAAAAGGGAATTCCAGCGATCCGGTACGTCACCTGGTTCGAGTTTCCCTTCGATGAGTTCCCTCTCTATGACGAAGCGCAGATAAACGTGCAGGTTATAGGTGACTTCATCGGCCTCCACGCGGATAAAGTAAGGCCTCACCCTGTTTATTGCCTTTAAAAAACCGTCAAGGCCCAAGTGATCTATCTCTCCCGGAAACATTCCCTTTACTATGGGGAAAAAGTATTTCCAGAAGTGTCTGCTCCGTCCAACTATGTTTTCATAAAACCTGGACTGTGATTCATGGATCCCCATTGAAACGGATTCACCAAGGGGGGTTCCGTAGTGCTCTTTGGGAAGGTTCTGGCTGTAAACGGCATGTCCCGTCTCGTGAAGTACGGCGAAAAAGGCCTCGGTAAAGTCGGATTTGCTCCACCGAGTGGTAATTCTGCAATCTCCTGGACCTATCCTGGTGGAAAACGGGTGTAATACCGTGTCTATTCGTCCGGAGGCGGGGTTGTAACCAAGCGCGGTGGCGGCAAGCCGCACAAGAACCCTCTGGGCCTCAATGGGAAATCTTCCTGAAATGGGAGGCGGAGGGCAAGTGCCGTGGCCGGCGATTTTATATACAGTGGCCTGAAGGGGAGGAACGAGGTCGGAAAAGAATCCGTTTATTTCGCGGGCCGTGGTTCCTGGTTCATATTCATCGAGCAGGGCGTCATACGGGCTGTGCTCAAAGCCGAGGCACATAGCCTTTTGCCGGGAAAGTTGAACAAGCCGTTTGAAAACGGGTTTGAACAGGGAAAAGTCAGTGCTTCTTCTTGCCTCTGCCCATGCCTTGTGCGCGATAACGCTCTGACGGGCGAGTTCTTTAACGAGGCTTGATGGTAGCCTGGCTTGCCTGTTGTAAGTTCTTTTCCATTCCCTGAGACAGACAAAGTGGTCATTTTCCGGCACCTTTGGGGAAACGGCTTCAAAAAGTTCCTCGACGAGTCCGCCAGTTCTGCGCGAAGTGATCCTTTCGTGTATCATTTCAGAAAGCAGGGCGTTTTGTTCCGCTCTGTTTTCCTGACCATTTCCTGGCATGTACGTTTCCTGGTCCCAGCCAAGAAGCCGCCTTATACCTCTCAGGTGCGCGGCCTGACTAAAGATTTCCTTGAGTTGCCGGAATTTTTCCGTGAATGTAGGGCGTTCCCTATCCATTAGGTGTTTTGGACGCGGTTCCACCGTGTTTGGTCTCTGCCTTTGATCTGTACACATCCTCTACGCGGTCGTAACGCATTTGCGTGATCTGTTCTGACACAAGCCCGAGGAGGAAGACCATGACGCTAACGCTCAAAAGAAGAGCCGACATGTTGGTGAAACGGTGAAAGAACGAGTAGGTATAGAGGTAATAGAGCAGTCCCACGCCAAAGAATAGGAAGGATATGGGAAGAAAGACCCTTAGTGGGGAGAACAGTGTCGCAATCCTGAGTATTATGAGAACGAATCTCGAGCCATCTTTAAGAGTGGAAATCTTGCTCTTTCCAATCCGCGTTGATACCTTGATGGGCACATATTTTATGGTAAGTCCACTTCTCAGATAGGATAGTGTGCTCGTGGTAGGATAGGAAAAGGTATTTGGGAAGAGATACAGGTACCGTCTAACGGTTGCTGTTTCAAATACTCTGAAACCGGACGTGAGGTCCTTTATGGGAAATTTCCCCACATAGGAGGCCATCTTGTTGTAGCACCAGTTGGCGATCCTTCGCCCTACAGAGGCCTGCCCCTGCGAATCTCTTGCTCCCACCACCATGTCGAATTTCCCGGCATGGCTCAACAGTCTTTCGATGTCTTCCGGCCGGTGCTGTTCGTCTCCGTCCATGAGGACGACAAATTTGCCCCGCGCGTTTCTTATGCCAGTCTTGACCGCTGCCCCGTTTCCTATATTGTACGGGTGCCTTATCACTTCCGCCCCTGCCCTCACGGCGGTTTCCCATGTCTTGTCAGTGCTGCCGTCGTCCACAACTATCACCTGAAAGTCCGGGTGCAGCTCTTTTATCCTTGAGACCGTATTTCCTATGGCCTTCTCTTCGTTAAAGGCCGGAATCACCACGGTTACCCTGTAGTTTTCGTGCATCAGGATGCCTGTTTATTCCCTTTGCTTTTTTCGTCAGCCGACTGCAGGAGTCCGTATGCCTCACCGATCCGGTGGACGAGGTTCATAAATCCTTTTGGCAGGGGAACGTCCCTGTCCTCGATAAGTATCCCGTAGTCCCTGGCGCGGGCGAGTATCTCAGCGCTCAAATCCGGCATGCCCTCGCAGTGGTTGCAGAGAAAATGTATTCTCAGCGCATCTGTCAGGGGTATCAGAAGCTCTGGAAATTGTTCAGGGACACGGGAGAGTTCCTGATCCACGAGTTCCCGGTTCCTTTGTGCAAACCCCCTGTATGGCTCTTCGGGATTCGGGGTTCCAAAAAGGCGGTTTAGGATCGCCGCCGCAAGCAGCCTCGGGAATTCTTCCCCCTTGTCTGTATACCTTTCTTGGAGGGATTTTCTGGCCCGCAAGAAAAATACCATCCTAACGATATCCACACCTTCCCTGAGACCCTGCATAAGCCCCCTTTGATTTTCCATTTTGACCTCTGAAATTGGTTTAGTCATGGCGGCAACTCCATGGAAATACAGGATATATCAGCCCGCAGGTTTTGTCCATCCAATTTGCTCGTTGAACTTTGGGCCAGTTCTTGTTATAAAAGCACATTTAACGTCTCGTAGGGGGAATTTTTTAAATGGAAAAGGTTTCAGATGTAACTCAGGACACCAATACAGCCGCACAAGGTGCGGAAGTGGCCGAGGAAAAGGCTGCGCAGCAGGTGCAGGAAACAGAAGGCACCGAACTTCAGGCCGCCGAGGCCGAAGAAAGCAACACCATGTCTGAGGAAACAGAGGACATGGGCCAGTTTGAGGAGCTTTTTGAACAAAGTCTTCGTTCCTTCCAAGAAGGAGAAATCATAAATGGTACGGTAGTTAGTGTTGACCATGACTACGTAATGGTTGATATAGGCTACAAGTCAGAGGGACTTATACCGTCAAGGGAGTTCTTGGATGCAGAAGGAAATGTCACGGTAAAACCCGGAGACAGCGTGGAGGTGCTGGTAGAGCGTTGGAACCCGGACGATGGGACTATAAGGGTCTCGCACGCCAAGGCAGTCAGAAGAAAGGTGTGGGACGAGGTTATCAAGGCCTTCGAGGCCAAGGAGCCCATAGAGGTTACGGTTATTTCTAAGGTGAAGGGCGGCCTGACAGTGCTCATAGGTGAAGGTTCCGGTGGAATCAAGGCGTTCCTGCCCTATTCCCAGGTTGACGTAAAGCCACATCCCAACCTTGATAAGATAATTGGTGATAAATTCAAGTGCGCAATACTCGATTATAACAGGAAACGTCAGAACGTGGTCGTGTCCCGCAGAGAGCTCCTCGAAAAGGAGATTGCCGAGAAAAAGAAGGAGACTCTTTCGACCCTTGAAGAAGGACAGGTGCGGGAAGGAGTTGTGAAGAATATCACCGAATATGGGGCCTTTGTGGATCTTGGTGGCATTGACGGCCTCCTTCACGTTACAGATATTTCTTGGGGACGAGTTGATCACCCATCCAAGGTCTTGAAGGTTGGTGATACACTTACCGTAAAGGTCCTTTCCTTTGACAGGGAAAAGGAAAAGGTCGCCCTTGGCATGAAACAGCTTACAGAGGATCCGTGGCTCAACGTGGCAGAGAAGTACCCGGAAGGAGAAAAGGTTTCCGGAAGGGTCGTTAATCTCACTGAGTACGGCGCCTTCGTAGAGCTTGAGGAGGGCGTGGAAGGCCTTATCCATGTCTCTGAGATGTCCTGGACAAAGAGGATCAGGCATCCCAAGCAGGTCCTCGAGGTGGGTGATCAGGTAGAGACCGTGGTTCTCAAGGTGGACCCGGAGGCCAGGAGGATATCCCTGGGCCTGAAGCAGGTCCAGCCTAACCCCTGGGACGTGGTGAAGGACCGCTATCCAGAAGGTACCGTTATAGAGGGCAAGGTCAAGAACATAACTGACTTTGGCCTTTTTATTGGTATCGAGGAAGGTATAGACGGGTTGGTGCATGTGTCTGATCTTTCGTGGAGCAAAAGGGTAAAGCATCCTTCGGAACTCTTCAAGAAGGGGGACAAGATACAGGCAGTCGTCCTCAATATAGACAAGGAAAAGGAAAGATTTTCCCTTGGTGTCAAGCAGCTTCAGCCGGATCCCTGGGAGTCCGCGCCGGAACGTTTTCCGGTTGGCAGCAAGGTTACTGGAAAGATAACAAACGTCACCGACTTCGGCATCTTTGTGGAGCTTGAGGAAGGTATCGAGGGGCTGATACATGTCTCCGAGATTGCTCCTGGAAGGCCCAAGAGCCCGGTTGGGAAATACGACGTGGGCAGCGAAATAACGGCCAAGGTAATCAATGTATCACCCAAGGACCGGCGCATAGGCCTTTCCATAAAAAAGATGATGGAGGACGAGGAACGGTCATTTTACTCCGAGTACAGCTCTTCACAGGCGGCTCCCACCACCCTCGGATTGCTTCTTCAGGAGGAGCTTGTGAAGGACAAGTCGGATTCTGGAGATAAGTCCTGAATAAGCAGGTAGTATTTAATGCCAAATATGGATAACAGGGGAGGCCGCACCAGGGTCTTACTAATAGTGCTGTCAACAGTGGGTGGGCTTGCACTCCTAGTCTTTTTCGCCTTTTTCGCTCTTGTAGTCTCATTATTTTTCAGGAGCGGAATAACGCCGTCACCACTGATTTCGAAGAGGGCCGGGGTTGGTATTGTTAAGGTAGATGGTGTTATTTCCTCTCCCGAAAAGATACTGAGGGACCTGCGCCAGTTCAGGGACAATGACCACGTAAAGGCCATAGTTCTCCGGATAGACAGCCCGGGGGGAGCAGTGGGCGCCAGCCAGGAAATCTATCAGGAGATAAGGCAGATAGACAGGGAGAAACCGGTTGTGGCCTCTCTAGTAAATACAGCCGCTTCGGGCGCCTTCTATGTAGCCTGTGCTTCCCGGTGGATAGTGTCTGATCCGGGTACGGTGACCGGTAGCATTGGCGTTATAATGAAGTTACCCAATATTGCGGGGCTTCTTGAAAAGCTTGGGATCAAGACCACTGTCATAAAGAGCGGAAAGTTAAAGGATCTTGCCTCCATAACAAGGGACCTTACCCCGGAAGAGAGACAGGTGATAAAGGGTGTCATGGATGATATTCATCAACAGTTCATCCAGGATGTGGCTAAGGGAAGGCATCTTCCCATAGAAGAAGTTTCAAAGGTTGCAGACGGAAGGATATTTTCCGGTAAACAGGCCCTATCCCTTCACTTTGTCGACGAAATAGGCAACTTCTCCACTGCTGTTAAAAAGGCGGCGGAGCTTGGGAAGATTAAGGGGCGTCCTGCCCTCATCTATCCGGAGAAGGACAAGATAACCGCAATAAAGGAGATACTCGAGGATTCAGAGGCACGGTCCATGATAAAATTTCTTCATCTGCTACTCCGGGACGGATCGTCAGCTCCCTATTGATTTCGCGATCTTTCTCTTCATGTTAAAGGCCGACATAGTAAAAAGGCTCAAGAATATCCATCCGGAATTTACCCAGAATGACCTGCAAGATCTTGTAGAGCTAGTTTTCGAGCTGATGGCCCATGCCCTGCAGGAAGGTAGAAGGGTGGAAATACGGGGCTTTGGAAACTTCAATCTTCATAGGCAGAAAGAAAGGCGCTTCATAAACCCCAAGACCGGGCGCAAGACCGTGTGTCCCTCCAATTACAGGATCGTTTTCCGCCCTGGAAGCCGCCTCAAAAAGGTCGATCCTGCCTGAGAAATTCCGGGTCCATGCCCATTTCGGCCGTTTTGCCGAAGATCGTGCCCACAGGCGGACACGAGTCCGTGGCCTGTTGGCAGTAGCCTTGCGGGGAAAGTTTTTTCCCGCCATGGCCGCAACTAAGGCTGGGACACCTGTAAAGTCTATTCAAAATCGGAGCAATTCCCCTTGCCGCAGCGCAGCACCTTGACCTCGTCGTCAATAAGTGAAATCACGCTCGAGGGCTCAGGGGTTATTATTCCGGAATCTACTACCACGGACACCACCCTTCCGAACCGTTTCGCCATCTCCCTTGGGTCCGAGAATACCTTTTCCGCCTCGGAAACGGTTGTACTTATGACGGGGTTGCCGAGGTGTCTTACTATTTCGATGCAAACGGGATGATCGGGAATCCTTATGCCCACGGTCTTTCTTTTTGTCAGCATCATCTTGGGAACCTGGCGTGAACCCTCTAATATGAAGGTGTACGGGCCTGGAAGATAACGTTTGAGAGTCCTGTACGCCAGGTCGGATACCCTGGCGTACTGGCTTATGTGGCTTAAGTCAGAGCATATGAAGCTGAAGGGTTGTGTCCTCGGGATTCCTTTTATCTGATAGACCTTTTCTATGGCCTTCTTGTTGAAAATGTCCGCCCCCATGCCGTAGCAGGTGTCTGTGGGGTAGATTACTACCTCGCCGTTTCGAAGTGCCTCGACTATCTGGCGGATCTTTCTCGGCGCCGGCCTTGCGGGAAATAATTCTATGATCACCTGACTTTATTCCTCCTTGGGGATTGACAAACGTCTTGTTTTCAAGGTAACAATTTTGAATTACTATTCAATTAATCGGAGCCCGTGAACGGAAACAACATTTTTACCTGCTCGGGTTAGTCATCAAGATAATCACGCAGGTGCCTATGTGAAGAAAAAATCGAGGAGGAGTCACATGAAATTAGATCCTACTAAGATGAAAGACTGGGAAATAGCCGAGGCCGCTGCGGAACATATGAAGACGGTCTACGAGCTCGGCGATGAGCTTGGCCTTGAGAAGGAGGAGCTTCTTCCATACGGTCATTACGTGGCGAAGATAGATTACGCCAAAACATTGGAAAGGCTGAAGGACCGTCCGGCTGGCAACTATATTGATGTCACCGCCATAACCCCGACTCCCCTGGGTGAAGGAAAGAGCACCTGTGCCGTGGGTCTTATGGAGGGCCTCGGGAAACGGGGGAAGAACGTGGTGGGTGCCCTGAGGCAACCTTCAGGAGGGCCGACCTTCAATATCAAAGGCAGCGCCGCAGGTGGCGGCTTGGCCCAGCTAATTCCACTTGACAAATTTTCCCTCGGGCTTACCGGTGACATAAATGCCATTATGAACGCCCATAATCTTGGCATGACGGCCCTTACCGCCAGGATGCAGCATGAGAGCAACTATACCGATGAGCAGCTTGCCCAAAGGGGACTCAAACGTATCAATGTCCACCCAAAAAGTGTGGAATTCCGCTGGATAATCGACTTTTGTGCCCAATCTCTAAGGAACATAACCATAGGCCTTGGGGGCCGTATGGACGGGTTTACCATGCAAAGCGGTTTCAACATAGCTGTCTCATCCGAGATCATGGCGATCCTGGCCATAGCGAACGATCTCAAAGACTTGAGGGAAAGGATAGGAAGGATAGTGGTGGCCTACGACAGAACGGGCAAGCCGATCACCACCGAGGACCTTGAAGTTGCAGGGGCTATGACCGCATGGATGGTGGAGGCAGTTAACCCCAACCTGATGCAGACGGTCGAGGGTCAGCCATGCCTGATTCATGCTGGGCCATTTGCCAACATAGCTATAGGACAGTCCTCAGTCATTGCGGATAAGGTGGGACTCAGGCTTGGAGACTATCTCGTAACCGAAAGTGGATTCGGCGCAGATATTGGTTTTGAGAAGTTCTGGAACCTTAAGTGCCGTTTCAGTGGGCTAAAGCCAAACTGTGCCGTTGTTGTTGCAACGATCCGCGCCCTCAAGTGTCACGGTGGCGCGCCAATTCCCAGGCCTGGACGTCCAATGCCTCCGGAGTATAGTGAGGAGCATGTGGACTGGGTGGAAAAGGGTACTGAAAACCTCCTGCATCATATCAATACCGTTAAAAAGGCGGGAATCAACCCAGTGGTGTGTATAAACGCCTTTTATACGGATACCAAGAACGAGATAGAGGCTGTTCGGAGGCTATGTGAACAGGCTGGTGCCCGAGTGGCGGTTTCTGAACACTGGCTCAAGGGCGGTGAGGGTGCCTTGGAGTTTGCAGATGCAGTGATTGATGCGTGCAATGAGGAAAACGAGTTCAGGTTCCTGTACGATCTTGACACGCCGCTTCGCAGACGCATTGAGCTTATTACCAGGGAAGTCTATGGCGGGGACGGGGTGGATTATACCCCTGAGGCCCTTGCCAAGGCGGAGAAGATTGAAAAGGATCCCGAGCTATCCAAGCTTGGTACCTGCATGGTTAAGACCCATCTGAGTCTTTCGGATAATCCCAATCTCAAGGGAGTGCCCAAGGGCTGGAGACTGTTTGTCCGAGACATACTGACATACAAGGGTGCAGGTTTTGTCGTACCAGTAGCTGGAGCCATCAGTCTCATGCCCGGAACCGGTTCTGACCCGGCATACAGGCGGATAGACGTTGATGTAGAGACGGGAAAGGTCAAGGGCCTGTTTTAAGTTTCGCCCTCCTTTTGTTCTTTGCTTGGCCGCCTGCGGGCGGCCTTTCTTTTCACCGGGAGAAAAGGCATCAGGGGCGGGGCAAAAAACCCCATGCGCGGTTTTTTGCTATTTTTATTTCGATAGTAACACCCCGCATGGCATCTTCTTATTTTAATATCAGCTAATTACGTGCAGGTTAAGGCTTGTTGGACAATTTTTGCCAAGTGGTCCAAATTTTGCTTTACTTAGTAAAGTTCAATAGTTTTGAATCCGCATTCATTAAAAGAGCACGGAGGAGTCATGTCAGCAAAAATTATCAGTGGCGTTGAAATAGCAAAACAGATAAGGCAGGAACTCAAGGACGAGGTACTAGAACTCAAGGAGAAACATGGGGTGACACCCGGACTTGTGACCATTCTTGTCGGAGAAAATCCCGCCTCTGTTTCGTATGTTACGGCCAAGCAGCGCACGGCCCATGAACTCGGATTTCACTCCATACAGGACAACCAGCCCGAAGATATTTCCGAGGAAAACCTGCTCAATCTCATCGAGAAATACAACAGTGACGGGAGTATCCACGGCATACTCGTCCAACTGCCGCTTCCAAGGCACATTGACGAAAGCAAGGTCCTGTACGCCATCTCTCCTGATAAGGACGTGGACGGTTTTCACCCTGTAAACGTGGGTAAGATGGTAATAGGCGAGCAGTGTTTTCTCCCATGCACTCCTCACGGTATTCTTGAAATGTTGATTCGTACCGGAGTGGATACGAGCGGCGCAGAGGTTGTTGTTGTGGGGCGTAGCAACATTGTTGGAAAGCCCATTGCCAATCTGATGCTCCAGAAACGCCCCGGCGGAAATGCAACGGTAACCATTTGCCATACCAGGACTGTGGATATGGCCTTCCATACAAGGAGGGCCGATATCTTGATAGTCGCTGCTGGCAGGCCCAAGGTGATAACTGAAGACATGGTCAAGGAAGGGGTGGTCGTTATTGACGTTGGGGTTAACCGCATTGGCCAGACCCCGGAAGGCAAGGCCATCCTGTGCGGCGACGTGGATTTTGATGCCATCAAGGAAAAGGCGGCTGCAATTACGCCCGTGCCTGGCGGGGTTGGACCCATGACCATAACCATGCTCATGAAGAATACGGTTCAGGCGGCCAGGCAGTTTGCTGAACTGGCTTGAGACCGGTTCAAATCACTAAGGAGAAATTTTTATGGACGCCAGCAAGAGATTCAAGAAAGGAAAAGGTGGATGCCCGGGCATTCAGTGCGAGGCCAACAGAGAGGTCCTATGCAACGAGTGCGCTTCAGGGGTAATTACGGCTGCCCACAGGGTGCAGAACAGGAGTGTTGAGCCATGCCTTTTTGGCAAGGGAGGCACCTGCTGCAGGAACTGCAACATGGGCCCCTGCCAGATCATCGAAGGCGTGGATACCATGGTGGGCATTTGTGGGGCGGATGCCCCGACGGTGGTTGCAAGGAACTTCGCCAGGATTGTGGCTGGGGGGGCAGCTGCCCATATGGATCACGGCAGGGGGGTTGCCATGGCGTTTCTTGCAACGGCCAAGGGAGAGACTCCATACGAGATAAAGGACGGCATCAAGCTCAGGGATACGGCCGCAAGGCTTGGAATAGAGGCGGGCGAAAAGTCAAAGACAGACCTTGCAATCGAGGTAGGCGAAAGGCTGGTAAGCGAGTTCGGCCAGCAGGAAGGTGTGCTCTCGTTCATCAAGAGGGCCCCCGAGCCGAGGCAGGAACTGTGGGGCAAGCTCGGCGTGGCCCCCCGGGGCGTTGATCGCGAGGTCGTCGAGATGATGCACAGGACCCACATGGGCGTTGATCAGCAGTATAAGAGCATATTGCACCAGGCGGCGAGGTGCGCTCTCGCAGACGGCTGGGGCGCCTCCATGATAGCCACTGAGCTTTCTGACATCATGTTTGGCACTCCGGTTCCGATTCGGACCAAGGTGAACATCGGCGTGCTGAAAAAGGATGAGGTAAACGTTACGGTACACGGCCATGAACCTGTT
The DNA here is from genome assembly GCA_015493475.1 of Deltaproteobacteria bacterium. Classification (GTDB taxonomy): domain Bacteria; phylum Desulfobacterota; class Dissulfuribacteria; order Dissulfuribacterales; family QOAL01; genus JAADCZ01. Next base: position 26,777 of record WGDC01000095.1, on the reverse strand, counting down.
CTTGCAGAGGCATTGGCAATGGTCGCCAACGACCCGGAGATCGTGGCCGAGTGCAAGAAGGTTGGCGCCAAGGGTGTAAATTTGGCGGGCGTGTGCTGTACGGGTAATGAAATTCTCATGAGGAGGGGCCTGCCCATTGCAGGAAGCTTTGTGCAGCAGGAGGTCGTGCTTGCGACTGGAGCAGTCGAGGCCATGGTGGTGGATGTTCAGTGCATTATGCAGGGTGTTTCTCCTGTGTCCAAAAACTACCATACCGAGCTCGTCACTACCTCTGAGAAGGCTAAGATTACGGGTGCAAAACATGTACAGTTTCACGAGGATAGGGCGCTCGATGTGGCCAAGCAAATCGTCAGGATGGCGATCGCCAAGTTTCCGGAAAGGGGCAGGTACTGCATACCACAGCACGAGATGGATGTGGTGGCGGGCTTCAGCCACGAGACAATCAACTACATCCTCGGGGGACGTTTTCGCGCATCCTACAAGCCCCTTAATGACAACATTGCCAATGGGAGGATCAGGGGTGTTGCAGCTATCGTAGGTTGCGACAATTACCGGGTTATGGACGAGGTCCATGTTGAGCTTGCGAAGGAGCTCATTGCAAATGATGTGCTGGTGCTTGTTACGGGGTGTGCGGCCACAGGCATAGGCAGGGAGGGACTTCTTTCTCCCGAGGCGATGAATATGGCGGGTGACGGCCTGAAAGAGGTTCTTGAGGCCGTTGGATGTCCGCCGGTTCTTCACATGGGTTCCTGCGTGGACAACAGCAGACTCTTGATTGCCGCAACCGAGATGGTCCACACCGGTGGTCTCGGCAACGATATCAGCGACCTGCCTGTTGTAGGCTGTGCGCCCCAGTGGATGAGCGAAAAGGCCGTATCCATTGGCCAGTATTTCGTCTCGAGTGGTACCTATGTGGTATTTGGTCCCAGTTTTCCAACTACAGGCTCCAATGTGGTGACAGATTTTTGTTTCAAGGAGATGGACGATATCTATGGAGGCTGCTGGGACCTGGCACAGGACGCCAACGAGTTCGCCAATAAGATGATAGACAAGATAAATGACAAGAGAAAGGCCCTGGGCCTTGACAAGAAGAAGGAACGGGTGCTCTTCGATATGGCCATGAGGCGTGAGCTTGGCTCTGGAATCCCCGGAATGGGCTGCTCGCCTGGCGGTCACGGCTGATGTTGAATGCAGCTTGCAGGACAGCAGACTCCTGAGGGCTGCCTTTTGTTAATAAAATTACTGAAGGACTTGGAGTTGAGATAATGGCAAAAAGCGGTTCAATATTGGTCCTTGGAGGAGGCGTAGCTGGTGTCCAGACTGCGCTGGACCTTTCCGACCTTGGCTATTACGTCTATCTTGTGGAGAAAAAGGCTTCCATCGGAGGGGTTATGGCCCAGCTCGATAAGACCTTTCCCACAAATGATTGCTCGTTGTGAATTTTAGCCCCCAAGCTTGTTGAGGCCGGTCGGTCTCCAAACATAGAAATCCTTACAAATGCCAGCTTAGAGGCCCTTGAAGGCAAACCTGGCCAGTTTACGGCTAGGGTCTACCAGGAGCCAAGGTACATCAACGAGGATCTGTGCACTGCCTGCGGCATGTGCACCATGTACTGTCCAAGGCCGGTGGTGGACACATACAACGAACGTCTTGATATTACGCGGGCACCTCATATTGATTACGCCCAGGCAATACCCTCAAGTTACTACATAGATGCAAGGGCATGTCTTAGGGTGAACTACGAGACATGTAACCTCTGCGCACAGACCTGTACTGCTGGGGCCATAGACTTTACTGAGCAGCCGAAGGAACTGGTGCTGAACGTTGGCGCCGTGGTGCTCGCCCCCGGTTTTGGCAGGGTGGACGAAAAGGTGCTAGAGAAATTTGGATATGGGCGCTACCCGGACGTCCTAACGGCTTTTGAGTTTGAAAGGCTTACCTGTGCATCCGGCCCGAGTGAAGGTCACATAGTCCGGCCTTCCGACAACAGGCCTCCTAAAAAGATAGCCTTTCTCCAGTGCATCGGGTCAAGAGATGAGACCTGCGGAAATGGCTATTGTTCGTCCGTATGCTGCATGTATGCAATAAAGGAGGCCTCTGTTGCCAAGGAACACGAGCCAGACGTTGACATTTCCATCTTTTTCATGGACGTGCGTACCATGGGAAAGGGTTTTGATGATGCGAGGAAGCGCGCCCAGCAAAAATACGGGATAAATGTGGTGAGGGCCCGGGTGCCAAGGGTTGACGAGGTGGACGGCAGGCTTGCCCTTACCTGGACAACCGGTGACGGAGAGCATCATTCCGGCCTTTTTGATATGGTGGTTCTTTCCGTTGGGCTCGAATCGCCAGAGGATGCCGGCCTTATCTCGCAAGTGGCCGACATAGAGCTTAACCACTACAATTTCTGCCGTACCTCAGTGGATGCGCCTCTTGTTTCCTCGAGAAACGGGGTGCTCGTGGCCGGGGCCTTTCAGGGGCCAAAGGATATCCCTGAGTCGGTTACCCAGGCGTCGGGTGCTGCCGCCATTGCCTCTGAGCTTTTGGCGGATTCAAGGAATAGCGAGACCGTAACTGTAACATATCCGGACGAGGACAAGTCCCTCGAGGAGGAAGAGCCGCGCATCGGTGTTTTCGTATGTCACTGCGGCGTGAATATTGCTGGGGTGGTCGATGTAAAGGCGGTCCGCGATTATGCAGGCACCCTTCCAGGGGTCGTGCTTTACGAAGATACACTCTATTCCTGCTCGCAGGATGCGCTAAAATCCATAGCAGAAAAGATTAAGGACAATAGGCTAAACAGGGTGGTCATATCCGCCTGTTCCCCAAGGACCCATGAGCCTCTTTTCCAGGAAACCCTTCGCTCCATTGGGCTGAATCCGGCACTTGTGGAGATGGCCAACATCAGGGACCAGTGCGCCTGGGTCCACGCCCAGGAGCCTGAAAGGGCTACCGAAAAGGCAAAAGACCTAGTGCGCATGGCTGTTGCCAAGGCACGCCTCCTTGCTCCCCTAGATCAGCCTACGGTAGATGTCACCCCCACAGCCTTGGTAATTGGCGGAGGCGCTGCCGGCATGTCTGCGGCCCTTTCCATAGCGGATCAAGGCTATAATGTGGTGCTTGTGGAGAAGGGCAGGTCCCTAGGCGGAAACCTCAAGAGGCTTACCTGGACCCTTGATGGCCAGGATGCGTCCATGGTTTTAAAGGACATGGTTGAAAAGGTAAAGGCGCACAAGAACATAGATGTGCTGACCTCGGCCAAGGTGGAGTCGGTGTCAGGTTATGTCGGGAACTTTACCAGCACTATAAGCCGTGGCGGGAAGACCGAGATGATAAACCACGGCGTAATAGTGTTGGCTACCGGAGGCCGCGAGTATAAACCCAAGGGGTATGCCTATGGTGAAAGCACCAGGGTGGTGACCCAGCTTGAGCTAGAGGAGAAATTGTCGAGGGGCAAGGGTTTTCTGAAAAACGCCAGAAACGTGGTGATGATCCAGTGTGTGGGCTCCCGCGGGGAAGACATGACACACTGCAGCAGGCTTTGCTGCACCCAGGCGGTCAAGAATGCCCTGAAGTTGAAGGACTTGAAACCGGAATTGAACATTTTCATCTTCTACAGGGACATGAGGACCTATGGGTTCTACGAAGACCTTTACCGGGAAGCAAGGAGAAAGGGCGTCAAGTTCATACGATATACGCTTGTAAGAAAGCCAGAGGTGATCAAACAGCCGCGGGGTATAATGGTCAAGGCCTTTGATGAACTCATTGGGGACGACATTGAGATACCTGCAAGCCTCGTAGTGCTTTCGGCAGGAATATCTCCTGGGGAAAACGAGGAACTTTCCCGGATTATAAAGGCGCCTCTTACTCCGGAGGGGTTCTTCCTCGAGGCACACGCAAAACTCAGGCCCGTTGAAGTGGCAGTGGACGGTGTATATCTTTGTGGACTGGCACACGGCCCCAAGAGTCTTGAGGAGTCGGTAGCCCAGGCAAAGGCCGCAGCCGCAAAGGCTGCAATTCCCCTTGCCAAGGGAAAGGTGGCTGTGGCTCCAATAGTATCACGGGTCAATCAGGACCTCTGTATAGGCTGCGGGATTTGTGAAAGCCTTTGTCCTTTCAGCGCCATCACCCTTGAAAAAGTTGGCAAGAGGAAGAAGGCGCAGACCATCACGGCATCCTGCAAGGGCTGTGGAATCTGTGCCTCGCATTGCCCCACCATTGCTATATCCATGGGCGGTTTTACCGACGAGGCCATAATGGCCCAGATCCATGCCTTTTCACCCGAAGGTTGCAAGGAGGGATAGGGTATGGCGCAGGAAAATGTCTTGGAAAAGGAGAACGAAATGGCCCAGGAGGGTTTTGAACCAAGGATATTGGGTTTTTTCTGCCACTGGTGCTGTTACGCAGCGGCGGATTCAGCCGGCGTCTCAAGGTACCAATATCCGCCTAACGTGCGTGTTATAAGGGTCATGTGTACGGGGAGGATAGACATACGGTTTATTCTCGAGGCTTTTAGGTGCGGGGCGGACGGGGTATTCACGGGTGGCTGACACCTTGGTGAATGTCATTACCAGTCTGGTAATTACGAGGCAATGATAGTTGCAGAGACGTGCAGGCAGTTTCTCTCCGATTGCGGAATCAATCCTGACCGCCTCGTTCTTGAATGGGCGTCGGCAGCAGAAGCGCCCCGTTTTGTTGAGCTGATAACCGGTTACGTGAACAGCATAAAGAAAAAAGGGGGGGTCGGAAGTTGTGAGGGAGAGGCAGATGCCGAAACCATCAGAAGACGGCTCGATGCGGCGGTAAAGGCAGCGCAGGCCAGGAAACCCAGGACAGCCCTTGGCCTTCTTGCGAAGAAACTTCATAAGAAGGGTGAATATACACAGGAGGCCATCGGCAAGGGGGTTTCCTCGAAAATATTGCCAGCCCTCCGGGCGTTAAGGATAAGGGAAGAGATAAAGCTGCTCCTTGCCGGAGCCTCCATGGACGTTGACGAGCTATGCAAGGTCCTTTCCGCAGGGCCTGACGAATTGGAGAAGCCCCTTGCCGAGATGCAAAAAAAAGGCGTTGTGGAGGTGCATGATGGTAAGTTCAGATTGGCGGGAAAATAAGGTAAACGGTAACAGGAAAAGATTATGACTGTTCAAACCGCGAAGTTAAACAGTGATTTTATAAAGGCAATCGTCTCCCACAAGGGGTGTAATACTGCTTCTTTGTGCTACGGCTGCGGTTCTTGTAGTGGTGTATGCCCGGTGGAGAAGGTGGTGGACGAGTTTGATCCGAGAAAGATCGTTCACATGGTTGGCCTCGGCATGGAGGAAACCTTGCTATCAGATGATACGATCTGGGCCTGTTCCCAGTGCCAGAGCTGCATACCCGTGTGTCCACAGAATGTAAGGTGCGCAGATATAATAAAGGCCCTCAGGGACGAGGCCGTAAGGCGCAAGGTTGTTGACATGAAGCGTCTTCAGGCCCTGGGACTCTTTGCAGTGGTTGATGGCGGAAAGTGCGTGGCCTGCCTTACCTGTGTAAGGCTTTGTCCTTTCGGGGCACCGTCTATGACAGACGAGGGATACGCTGTTATAGAACCAGATCTTTGTCACGCATGCGGAATCTGCGTGCTCGATTGTCCGGCCCAGGCCATAGAGCTTGCGCCGTCACTCGAGGCAAAGGGGGCAGAGATATGAGCAAGATCAAGGGATTTTGTTGTAATTACACCCTGAGTGTTGACGATGACGCCTTGAGGCAAGAGGGGCTCGTGCCAAGGGGACTCGAGATAGAAAGGTTGCCATGTACAGGCAGACTCAAGGTTCCGGAGATACTTGACGCCTTTGCCGAAGGGGCCGATGCTGTCTTTGTTGTCGGATGCCAGATCGATAAGTGTCACAACCTGTCTGGCAGCTACAGGGCTTCCAAGAGAGTCAAGTATGTCAAGGAGATCCTCAAAGAGCTTGATATCAATCCCGCATGCGTAGAGATGTTTTTTGCAGGAAGGGGAGAGACGGAGCCGGTGGTCGCGGCTGCAAGGGTCATGGCTTCCATGGCAGAAGAAGGTCGGGATACGGACAAGGTTTAGGAAGCCGAGAGGCTTTTGGAGTAGACTCAGATGATAATAGCAGAAAGAAAACCTATGAAGGAGCTGCTGGAGATGGTCTCCAATGTCAGGAGGCTCTTAGTCGTCGGCTGCCGCGGGTGTGTGGCAGTGTGTTCGGCAGGAGGAGACAAGGAGGTGAGCATCCTTTCGGCAGCGTTGAGGCTCGGGGTCAAGAAGGCAGGTGGCGAAATAGAGATAGACCAGGATACCTTGGTGCGCCAGTGTGATCCTGAATACATCGATCCGTTGAATGACAGGGCATCTAAGTATGACGCCGTCCTGTCAATGGCATGCGGCGTGGGGGTTAACTTTGTGGCGGACAGGTGTCCGGATGTAAACGTGCTGCCGGCGCTCAATACCACGTTTTATGGGGCCAATTTGTCGAGTGGAGAATGGAAAGAGATGTGCGCCGGCTGCGGGGCTTGTGTCCTTCATCTTACTGGCGGCCTATGCCCCGTAGCCAGGTGTGCAAAGAGCCTTTCAAACGGCCCGTGCGGCGGATCTCAGGGAGGCAAATGCGAGATAAATCCCGACGTGGACTGCGTATGGCAAAAGATATATGACAGGCTATCCGGCATGGACAGGAAGGAAGAGCTTAGGCAGATAATGCCCATTCGTGACTGGACCACTTCCGGACACGGGGGACCGCGCCGGAGAATAAGGGAGGACTTGCTACCGTGAGGGCTGGAAGCAATCTTGAAAATGTACTTCGTTCTGGGGCCTTTGCTGTCACAGGCGAGTTGGGGCCGCCCAAAAGCGGCGATATGGAAGTGGTAAGGAAAAAGGCCAGGATATTAAAGGGCCATGTTGACGCCGTTAATATTACGGATTGCCAGACCGCCATTGTCAGGATGTCGAGCCTTACAGCAGGTCTCATCGCCCTGTCCGAAGGGGTCGAGCCTATCATGCAGATGACTTGCCGTGATCGTAACAGAATCGGTATGCAGGCAGACATCCTTGGTGCTTCTGCCCTGGGAATAAAGAATCTCCTTTGTCTTACAGGAGACCATCAAAAGTTTGGAAATCATCCACAGGCTAAGGGCGTATTTGATATGGATTCCATCCAGCTTCTTCAGATGGTTAAGGGCATGAGGGATGATAAGAGATTTCAGTGCGGGGAGGAGATAAAGACGGGTGAACCAAGGCTTTTCCTGGGATGCGCGGCAAATCCATTTGCTGACCCCTTTGAGTTCCGGCCCGTCAGGCTTGCAAAGAAAGCAGATGCCGGTGCTGACTTCGTGCAGACCCAGATTATCTACAACATTGAGAAATTTGAGAAGTTCATGGAGATGGTCAGGGATCTTGGCGTTCATGAAAGGTGTTTCATACTTGCCGGCGTAACCCCTCCAAAATCCCTTGGGATGGCGAGGTACATGAAGAAGTTTGTGCCAGGACTCGACGTGACGGACGATGTGATCCAGCGTCTTCAGGATGCAAAGGATCAGAAGGAGGAGGGGATTGATATCTGCGTTGATATAATAAGGCGTGTCAGGGAGATACCAGGAGTCGCCGGTATTCATGTTATGGCCATAGAGTGGGAGGAGGCCGTACCCGAGATAGTAAAAAGGGCGGGACTTTCCGAAAGGCCGGCAATGCAGGGTGGAGAGCCTGTTCTTGCAAGTGCCTCTTCCATAAAGGAGGCCGTTGAAAAGGCACGGAAAGATGGCAGGATAGAGCTTGAAGGAGAGCTCGAAAAGGTCAAGGCGGAGGCCCATGCCTCCAGGGATTTGTTGGCCAAGGAAAAACAGAAGGTTGCCTCTGAGATTTCAGGTCTCAAGAAGCAGATAGAGGAGGCAAGGAGCATGGTAAGCCGCAAGGAGGCTGAAATAGGCAGACTTACAAAGGAGCTACAGAAAGCCAAAGAGACAGTGGTTGAAGCCGGGAGGCGAGGTTCGCCGGTTGGCGAAACTACTCAGCCTGCACTCCAGGTGCGCAGTGAAGGGGTTACGTCAGGTGCTTCCTGCGCCCTGAGCCATAGGGAACAGCAGGTCCTCAGTTCCCTTAATAAGGGGCTTGTGGCCCTTAAGGAGGTGCTCGGGCTCAGTGACGCGCAGTTCGAGGCCGTGAGACGTTTTCTTGAGGCCGAATTTATGCTTCAGTTCAGTACGTCCGTCAGGCAAACGATGGAGGCACCGCCTGAAGGCGGGCATCTGGCTGAGGAGATCGAGCCTGCGGCAGAAGTCTCTGCTGTTGTTCCGGCTCCGGAGGCGGAAACCGTGGAGGTGGAAGAAAAGCCGCAAAGACCCAAGGAGGTAGTAAACCTTGTCGCTCAGGGCAGCGTCGCCCTACATTCAAAGGATTATGGAAAGGCGGTGAAGGCCTTTAAAAAGGCACTTGAGATAGCCCCGGATGACAAGAAGGCGCAGGAGGGGCTTGAGGAGGCCAGAAACGCCCTTGCTAAGGAAAAAGAGGCGGCGGACAAGGCGGTAAAGCCCAAGGAGGTTCAGGGGTTGCCGCCGTGTCCTGATGAAATTGATTCGGAAGAATGGAAGCGCAAGTGGGTAATCCGTTTTACCGCCATGGGAAATGTCGCCCTGATGAAGGGCGATTATGAAGCCGCAAAGAAGGAGTTTCAGAAGGCACTTGAGCTTGATCCTGCCTGTGAAAAGGCCAGGGCTGGTCTCCATCGGTCGGAAAACGGTCAGGATATATTCGTGCCTGATGTTATGGCCGAAGGTGCTGTGCCTGCACCGGCTGAAGAAGATAAAGAGGTAGAGGAAAAGACCCAAGGGCCGGCGGTGGAAAAACCTGATAGAGAGAAACCGGCTCCCGCCTTGGAAGCCGAGGAGGCTCCTGCTGAGGAGGTTTCAAGGTCAGAGTCCAAAGTCGAGATAAGTGCTCCTTCTGGAGAGGGTGTCATAGAGCTTGACGTGGCTCCGCTTCCAAAGGACGAGCCGCCACTTGAGGAGCGGGCAAGGGGGATTCCGGAGGAGATTTACAAGGAGCCGTGCAGCGGTGTGATACAAAGTGTCACCATTGGTGATGGAGATAAGGCGATAACAGTTGGAGGAGAGAGCGCCCTGCCGTTTTATGCCTTCGAGGGTGAAATCCCGAATCTTCCGAGGACGGCCTTCGAGGTTCTCGATTCTGCCCCAGGGGAATGGCCGGAGTGCCTACTAAGGCATTACGCGGACGTAATTAATGATTCAGCGGCATGGGCTAGAAAGTGTGTTAATGAATTTGGCGCGCAGGCGATATGCCTTTCCTTGGATTCCACTGATCCTAACGGGGCTAATGTTTCATCGGCGGATGCGGCCCAGGTCGCCAGGAAGGTTATTGAGGCAGTGGATGTGCCAATAATCCTATGGGGCTGCGGTAATGCGGAAAAGGATACCGAAACCCTTCGTGAGGTAACAAGCCTTGTGGAGAACAGAAACATTTGTATTGGTCCCTTGACTGACGCCAACTACCGTACCCTCGGTGCAACGGCAATGGCCTTCCAGTACCCGGTTGTGGCCGCTACTCCTATAGACGTAAACCTTGCCAAGCAGCTTAATATCCTGCTCGAGAATCTCGGCGTGCATCTTGATCACATCCTCATGGATCCGTCCATCGGCGCAGTTGGCTACGGACTTGAATACACCTATTCGGTGATGGAGCGAATAAGGCTTGCCGCGCTTACCCAGCAGGACGAAAAGCTTTCGCCTCCAATCATCTGCAACCTGGGCCGGGAGGTGTGGAAGGCGAAGGAGACGAGACTGCCAACCGATGCGGAGCTTGGTGATCAGGAAAAAAGAGGAGTACTCATGGAGGCCATCACCGCATCAACATTGCTTCTCGCAGGTGGAGAGTTGGCAGTAATGAGACATCCCAAGGCCATCAATCTTACCAATGTCCTCGTGGAAGGGATGCTGTAGGTGGGGTTATACGGTGGGAAACGAGACTTTTTCATATAATTTAGAGAGGGAGAAACATGTCCAAAATTATCTGTTCAGCAGCAATTAGAGGTGCCCACAAGATCGTGGATATGGCCGAAGAGAGGTACGAAGAGGCTCTCAAGAAGCATGGGCCGGAGCAGGAGGTAGCCTTCCCCAATACGGCCTACTATCTGCCCATCATATACAGTATGCTCGGCGCCCCTGTTAAGCAGCTCGGGGATATGAAGGAAATTTTCCAGGAGTGTAGGAAGCTCCTCCCACCCCCGGTCAGCGACAATGTATGGCTGCCCTATCTTGCGCCTGCGCTCGATGCGGGAATGGCCACCTTTTTTGCTGAGGAGATGTTTGAGACCATCCGCTACATAGATGATCCCCAGTTTTACACCAAGACGGAAGATCCGCCAGCGAGCGGCAATTACTGGCTCGGTGCTGCTGACGATATCATCTTCAGGAAAAGGGGCGTTGAGTTCGTGGACGGAACGGCCCCGGGATTTGCCGCAATCCTTGGTGCTCCGAGCGATGCCGAAGAGGCAGAAACGATAGCCACGGAGCTCCAGGAGAAAAATCTGTATGTATTCCTTCACGACCAGACTGACGGTATATATTTCCCTGATCAACTGCTGAAGAGAAATATCCAGATAGGCTGGTCCACCAGGCTTGTGCCCTTCGGGCCGACATACACGTCAGCAGTATTCGCCATTGGTTTTGCCTGCCGTGTGGCCCTCGCCTTCGGAGGCATAAAACCGGGCGATCACAAGGCAAACCTCCTTTACAACAAGGATCGCACCTTCGCCTTTGTCATTGCTTTTGGGCCTGTGTCCGATGAGTGGTACGCCAATGCAGCTGGCGCAATAAACTGGGGTTTTCCAACCATCTCCGACTGGGAGATCCCAGAGGTGCTGCCCACTGGTATATGTACCTACGAGCACGTTGTAAGCAAGGTGCCCCACGACGAGATAGTGCAGAAGGCCATAGAGGTAAGGGGCCTGAAGGTTACTGTTTCCAAGATCGATATCCCGGTATCTTACGGTCCTGCCTTTGAGGGTGAGCGTGTCCGAAAGGACGATCTGTACCTTGAGTGTGGCGGTGGACGGACACTCGGCGTGGAAGTGCTTGTCTCAAAGGAGATGGACGAGGTGGAAGATGGCAAGGTGATCGTGGAAGGTCCTGAGATGGACGAGGTTGAAGGAGGTGCCAAGCTTCCCTTGGCCATCCTTGTTGAGGTTGCCGGAAGGCAGATGCAGCCGGATTTTGAGCCCATTCTCGAGCGCCAATTCCATCACCTGATTAATTACGCCCAGGGGATAATGCACATTGGCCAGAGAAACATCATGTGGTTGAGGGTGGGAAAGAGCGCCATAGAGAAGGGATTCAAGTTCGAGCACATTGGCCGCATACTTCACGGTAAGCTGCACCAGGATTTTGGAGCCATTGTGGACAAGGTCCAGGTAAAAATCTACACCGAGGAAGAAAAGGTCAAGGAGGTTCTGGAACTCGCGAGGCAGGTTTACGCTGCAAGGGATGAGCGCCTTGGCTCCATGACAGACGAGAGTGAAGAGACCTTTTATTCCTGCACCTTGTGCCAGTCTTTTGCACCGAGCCACGTTTGCGTGATTACTCCTGAACGAGTGGGTATGTGTGGAGCCTACAATTGGCTTGACGGCAAGGCCTCTTACGAGATCAACCCCACGGGTCCCAACCAGCCGATTGAAAAGGGCAAGTGCCTCGATGAAAACCTCGGGCAGTGGGAGGGTATTAACGAGTTCGTGAAACAGGCGTCCCGTGGTAAGGTGGAACGGGTCAGCGCGTATTCGCTCATGGTGGATCCAATGACTGCGTGCGGTTGTTTCGAATGTATAGCCACCATGCTTCCCATGTGTAACGGGATAATGATAGTGAACCGTGATTACATGGGCATGACTCCAAGTGGAATGAAGTTCACTACTTTGGCCGGCATGGTGGGCGGCGGGCAGGTTACTCCTGGTTTTCTCGGTGTTTCAAAACATTACATTTGCTCCAGGAAATTTATGAAGGCGGAAGGAGGCCTCAAGAGGGTTGTCTGGATGCCGAAGATGCTTAAGGAGGAACTCAGGGAACGTTTACAGGAGAGGGCAGACGAGCTCGGCATGCCCGATTTGCTTGATCTGATAGCAGACGAGGAAGTGGGTGTAGCTGAAGACGAGGTCTTGAAGTTCCTGCAGGAAAAGGGTCATCCGGCACTTTCCATGGAAAGCGTTGTATAAGAGGAGAATAAAATCATGGGTCTGACAGGGATAGAAATCCTGAAAATGCTTCCCAAGAAGAACTGTGGGGAGTGCGGTGTGCCTACGTGCCTGGCTTTCGCCATGAAGGTTGCAGCCGGCCAGGAAGATATTGGCGCGTGTCCCTACGTTTCTGACGAGGTCAAGGAGAAGGTTGGAGAGGCCAGTGCCCCTCCTATTCGTACCATCACCTTGGGGAGCGGAGAACACAAGTTTGAGGTCGGTGGTGAGACGTGCCTTTACAGGCACGAGAAACGTTTTGAGCATCCAACCGGGCTGTCTGTCATGGTGACCACGGAGATGAATGACGATGAAGTATCGGCACGCCTGTCGCGTTTTAGCGCCCTTCGTTACGACAGGGTGGGTGTGGAGCTCAAGGCTGATCTTGTGGCGGTGAAGGATGAGGGCGGAGACGGGGAGGCGTTTAGCTCTCTATTGGAAAGGGTTAGAAGCCAGTGTCCCGATGCCGCCATCATACTCATGAGTGAAAGTGCCGGGATTCTAAAGGGCGGCGCAGAGGCGTGCGGGGATCACAAACCCCTTCTTTATGCCGCAACGCCGGCTAACGCTGATAACATGGCGGCAGTGGCCAAGGAGATGGATTGTCCCCTCGCCGTAAGGGGAGCGACAATCGGCGAGACGGCAGAGCTTTCTGAAAAACTTCAGGGAGAGGGGCTCAAGGATCTTGTCCTTGATACCGGAGCAAGGACCATGAAGGCGGTCTTTGAAGATCAGGTAGTTTGCAGGAGGGCGGCAATAAAGCATAAATACAAGCCGCTTGGTTTTCCGACCATAACCTTCCCCTGTGAAATGACCAGGGACAGCCTGACAGAGGCTATGATCACTTCTGTCCTCATAGCCAAGTATGCGGGTATCTGCGTTCTTTCCGACAATCATGGCGACATCCTTTTCCCTCTGTTACTTGAGCGCCTGAATATTTTTACCGATCCACAGAGGCCAATGGTTGTGCAGGAGGACATTTATCCTATCAATGGGCCTGAGGAGAATTCTCCTGTCCTCATAACCTGTAATTTCTCATTGACTTATTTTATAGTTTCCGGCGAGATCGAGGGCTCCAAGGTGCCGTCATGGCTGCTGATAAAGGACACGGAAGGCTTGTCAGTGCTGACTGCTTGGGCTGCGGGCAAGTTCAGTGCAGACCTTATTGCGCAGTTTGTCAAAAAGAGTGGCATAGAGGAAAAGGTTAAACACAGGAGCCTCATTATCCCTGGTTACCTTGCATCGATTAAGGGGGAACTAGAGGAAGAACTGCCCGACTGGAAGATACAGATAGGGCCGAGGGAGGCAAGTCACCTGCCGCCTTATCTTAAGAGCTGGAAGCCGGAAGGCTGATGGACCACCAAATACAAGGATGAGGAAGAGATATGTACGTTCAATGTATAGCCGAAAGTATTAACATAATGGGGAAGCGCACCGGGGATGCCATGAGGGCCAGGGAACCGCGGCCAATCGTGGAGATGGCCCACGAGGAGGTGGCCTTTGGAGGTGACTATCTGGATCTCAATATCGGGCCTGCCAGGAAGGACGGTACCGAGCTCATGCCCTGGATTGTGAAGGTAGTGGAGGATGTGACCGACTGTCCCCTTTCCCTCGATACTACCAATGCCGATGCGCTTATAGAAGGCATGAAGGCTGCCAGGAATCCAAGGCAGCACGTGATGAATTCCATATCTCTCCAGCCGGAAAGGATGAAAAAGCTCATTCCGGTTGCCGCCGAGACCGGCTGTTTTGTGGTGGGGCTTCTTTGGGGAGTAGACGGGATGCCCAGGGATTCCAACGAACGGGCGGCCATGACAGTGGATCTTACCATGGCGATGAACGAGGCTGGCATTCCAAATGAAAAGATACTCGTTGATCCAATCGCCACTCCCATTACTCTGGGTTCAGAACAGGTCATGAGCGGTCTTGAATTCATGGCAATGCTCCCGGATATAGCTCCCGGCGTCAAGAGTACAGTGGGGTTATCCAACGTTTCCAACGGCGTGGAGGCACATCTTCGTCCTTACCTTAACAGGGCTTACCTCGCCATGCTAATGAAGGTGGGGATCTGGTCTGCGATAGTGGATGCCTACGATCAGGAGCTGATCGAGCTGGCCCATGGTGAGCGTCCGGAGCTTGTCAAGATTGTTCATGATATAATGGATGGCAACGAGCCCGACCCGTCAACACTATCCGAAAAGGAGATGGAATATTACAAGACAACGCGTGTGCTCATGGGAAAGACCATCTTTTCAGAGTCTTGGCTGGAACTTTAAAATTCGGCGTTCCAAAGGTATTATCAAATGGTGGGTCATTCCCACCATTTTTGTATGGAAAGGTTGCAAATGGCTGACACAATCAAAATCACGTTAGACGGTAAGGAGATAACGGCGAAAAAGGGCCAGACCATTCTCGAGGCGGCAAGGGAAGCGCAAGTGAGGATACCAACCCTCTGCCATCTCGAGAACGGTTCCGATTCTCCCAAACCATGCCTGTTGTGCATGGTGGATGTGGAAGGCAGGGGCAGGGTCAGAGCGTGCAATACCGAGGCTGAAGATGGACAGGTTGTTACTGTTCATTCGAAGGACCTTGATGCTTTCAGGAAAGAGCGGCTTTCCATACTTGCCGAGAGTCACTATGGTGATTGCAGGGCCCCGTGCAATCTGACCTGTCCTGGGGGGATAAATGTACAGGGTTATGTGAACCTTATAGCCAAGGGAGAATACAAGGCCGCCCTGATGCTTATTAAGGAGAAAAACCCGCTCCCCATCTCGGTTGGAAGGGTATGCCCGCGTTTTTGCGAGACAAGGTGCAGGAGGATACTCCTTGATGAGCCCATAGCCATAAACCATCTGAAGCGGTTTGTAGCGGATTACGCAACGGAAGCCGGTTTCAGGGACGATGTTGTGGGAAGGCCCACGGGGAAGAAGGTAGCCATCATAGGTGGAGGGCCGGCAGGTCTTTCCTGTGCCTACTTTCTTCGTAAACAGGGTCATGATGTGACCATTTTCGAGGCGGAGGAGAAGCTCGGAGGGCTTTTGCGGTACGGCATCCCTGGCTACAAGCTGCCCAACAAGGAGGTGGACAAGGAGGTACAAAATATCCTTAATCTCGGAGTCCATGTAAAACTTCAGAAGAGGTGGGGCCAGGATTTTACTATCCAGGAACTCAGGGATCAGGGCTTTGCGGCCGTTTTCATAGCAACCGGCCTTTCAAGGCAGAAAAGGCTCGAGATAGATGGATCCGAGTTGTCGATTTGTGGCCTGAAGTTTCTCAAGGAGGTCAACAGAGGCGGCAGGCCCCATGTTGGTGAGCAAGTGTTGATTGTTGGAGGGGGAGATATTGCGGTGGACGCTGCAAGAAGCGCAAGGCGTCTTGGCGCCAAAAACGTCACTGTCATATACCCTCGTTCCAGGGTTGAGCTTCCTGCCCACCAGCGCGAGATTGGAGAGGCGGAAAAAGAGGGCGTCCAGTTTTTCCTCATGGCCACTCCTCTAAGTATTACACAGGATGAGGACAGGTTAAAGGTGGAGATGGCCCGTACCATTCTGGATGAACCCGATGAAAGGGGGATCAGGCATCCGATTCCCATGCCGGGTTCTCGTCTCTACTGGACAGGAGATACCATCATTTCTGCCCTTGGGCAGGAAGGGGATCCTACCTTCCAAAGTTTCGGCCAGATCGAGGCATCGATAAAACTGACTCCACGAAAGACAATCAAGACCCACCCAAGCACCATGAAGACGAGTGTTGATGGCGTTTTCGCCGGGGGTGATGCTGCAACGGGCTCCAGGACTGTCATACAGGCTGTAGCCGGAGGAAGGAGGGCAGCAGAGTCCATACACGAGTTCCTCATGAAGGAGAAGGCGGGGATAACCGAGGCAAGATTCAATTTTACCAAGGGTAAGCGTTTCGAAGACGTGGACATGCACAATTTCGACGGTTATTCCATTCAGCTCAATGAGGTTATGCCTTCCCGGCCCCCTGAGAGGCGTATCGGGGATTTTGACGAGGCCAACCTTGGCTTTTCAGAGGAGATGGCCCTGCACGAGGCTAAAAGGTGCCTTCAGTGCGGATGCCTTGGTCTTTCAAAATGTACTTACAGGGAGCTTTGTGTCGAGTACAAGGTCAAGGCGAATGTAGCACGCACGAGGCTGCGGTATCCTGTTGACAGGAGCCATCCCTTTATTGTTGTAGATGCAAACAAGTGCATAGGTTGCACGAGATGCGAAAGAAGCTGCAAGTATGGCGCGCTCGATCTCGAGGTAAAATGGGACGACAGCACGGGAGTTATACAGGAAGTGTCCATCAAGCTCAATGACAACTGCGTTTCTTGTGGCGCCTGCGTTGACGCCTGCCCTACTGGTACCCTTTCCAAACAGGACCTTGTTATTCCCATGTTCCCTGAACAGGTTTACAAGGTAAAGAGCGTATGCACTTACTGCGGCACGGGGTGCAGTGTCGACGTGGTTTCCAAGTTTGGGGCCATTCTCGAGGTTAAGGCGGATTCGTCACGTCCTCCTAACTATGGACAGCTATGTGTAAAGGGGAGATTCGGCTACACCTTCTACAGGCACGAAGAGAGGCTTAGGCGGCCCCTGGTCAGGGACAACTGTGATGAACCCTTCAGGGAAGTGGACTGGGACGAGGCGCTCCGTGTGATTGCAGCCCGGTTCAATAGCATCAGGGACAACTTTGGCCCAGATTCCATGGGTATTCTCGCCTCTTCACGGTGTACCAACGAGGAAAACTACCTGCTTCAGAAACTGGCTCGGGCAGGCTGGGGCACCAACAACGTGGACAACTGTGCCCGGGTCTGACACGCTCCATCTGTCAGCGGTCTGCTGGCAACACTGGGAAGCGGGGCAGCAACCACACCTTTCGAACAGATAGTTGGCACGGACTGCCTGTTAATCTGTGGCTCAAACACTACAGAGGCTCATCCCATCGTCGGGCTAAAGGTAAAGGAGGCCGCGCAGAAAGGCACTGATCTCGTAGTCATCGATCCGAGACGTACGGAAGTAGCAGCCATTGCCGAGAGGCAGCCGGGGGGGCTTTGGCTCCGGGTGGCCCCTGGTGGGAATATACCTCTCCTTAATTCCATGCTTTACTGTATCATCGAAGAAGGCCTTATAAATGAGGATTTCATTTCTAAACGAACGGAGCAGTTTGATGCAATAAAAAAGCACGTGCAGGATTATCCGCCGGAAAAGGTTTATCAGATAACGGACGTTGAACCGGCACTGGTCAGGGCAGCAGCCGTGAAATACGCGGCCTCGAGGAATTCCTTCATCCTTTACGGTCTTGGAGTTGCGGAGTATAAGGGTGGGACTGCAGGCGTCATCGCCCTTGCCAACTTAGTTCTTGCTACTGGACACGTGGGAAGGCCACATACGGGCATCGACCCCTTAAGGGGCCAGAACAACGTACAGGGGGCCTGCGACATGGGGACCCTGCCTTATACCTTCCCTGGTTACCAGCCTACGGATGATACGAAGGTTCTTGAAAAGTTTGCCAAGGCATGGGGAGTGAACAGCTTGCCCGTTTCAGACGGGTTGCTTGAGCCAGAGATGTATGATGCGGCCTTAGAGGGCCGCTTCAAGGCCCTATACTGTGTGGGGTATGATCCGGCCCAGACCCAGTCCAATATAGGAAAGGTCCACGAGGCGCTTAAGGCCATGGATTTTGTTGTGGTCCAGGACCTGTTCCTGACCGAGACGGCGAGGTTCGCACATGTTGTCTTACCCTCCGCCTGTTTCTATGAGAAGGACGGCACGTTTACGAGCGGTGAGCGCCGGATAAGGCGTGTTTCCAAGGTCATGAACCCTCCAGGCAAGGCGAAGGCAGACTGGGAGATAATTTGTCTCGTTTCTCAGACTACAGGTTATCCCATGTTTTATACCGGGCCCGAGCAGATAATGACCGAGATTTCATCGGTTACGCCCGCTTATGCAGGCATATCATACGACAGGCTCGGAGACTTCGGTGTTGTATGGCCATGCCCGAACGGTGATCATCCGGGCACCCCTCTTCTGCATGTCGAAAGTTTTCCAAAGGGTAAAGGTACCTTCGTGCCTGTGTCCTATATTATTCCGGAAGAGGAAGCTGACGAGGAATATCCCTTTGTCCTAATTACAGGAAGATGCCTCGAACACTACAATAACGGTTCTATGACAAGGCGTTGCGAGGGCTTTGAACGCATTAGTCGAGAGGAACTTGTCGAGATCAATCCAGAGGACGCTGCACGACTTGATATAGAAGATGGAGTCATGGTAAAGGTGGAATCAAGACGCGGCCGCGTTAAGGCGAGAGTCAAGGTCACGGGAAGAAGCAAGCCCGGCGTGGTGTTCATGACCTTTCATCACCAGGATACCCTGACAAACATCCTTACCAGCCCCGGTGTGGACGCAAAGACCTTGACCCCGGAATACAAGGTCTGCGCCGTGAAGATATTGCCATAAATAGGCCTATCCGGGGCAAGTTTTGCTGTATATAGGGGGCCATCTTTTCCGGCCCCTTTCCCTTTTCGTGAAGTTGTTTTCGGCCTGATGCCGCCACGTGGGCAAATTGAGTATCAGATGAATAGGGTAGGGATGTCCCTTGATGGCTATCACGGTTGAAATATCGTAGCAAGCAAACCTGTTTACCATGTGCTTTCTATTGGCCTTAATAGAGCTCGTGAAAGTCCCACGGAAATTTAGGGGCTAAACAGTGACTGATGCAGGAAACTTGCCGCCGTTATACTCAACCTTCGCCTTATCGCCCGTCATCCTGACGATGTGGAATGAGCCGTTTTCTATGACTGGTATGCTGTGAACTGAGTCCAGCCCGGATTCCTGAAGAGCTGCTATCGCGGCTTTTATGGCTATCCAGTGGGAAACCACCAGGACAGTCTTGCCATGATGCCTTTCATGAATATTTTTCAATGTGTGGAGCATGCGTTTTTGAACCTCGGGAAAGGTTTCGCCACCTCGGGGGGGAACATAAAGAGAGGGCCTGTGCCAGAAGTTGTAAAATTGTTCAGGTGAATTTTTCTCGGCTTCTTCAAAAGTAAGTCCTTCCCACTGCCCGAGGGCGATTTCATTCAGGTTTTCCGTAATAGTCAGGCCAATATCAAGTCCTTTCGCACAAATTTCCGCAGTTTTCCTTGCCCTGCCAAGACTGCTTGACCAGACTGCTATCACCTTGCCGGCCTCGTGCCAGTCCTGTTCTATGGTGATAAGTTTAACGAGCAGGGCCTGAGCCTGTTCTACGCCTTTTGGGGTCAGAGGCGAGTCTTTCTGGCCCTGCATCCTATGAACAACATTCCAGACGGTCTCACCGTGGCGAGCCATGAGAATAACTGTTTCCCCGGGAAATCTTGGGTACATTTTTACGGACCCTCAGGCCCCGTGTCTC
The DNA here is from genome assembly GCA_015493475.1 of Deltaproteobacteria bacterium. Lineage (GTDB taxonomy): Bacteria > Desulfobacterota > Dissulfuribacteria > Dissulfuribacterales > QOAL01 > JAADCZ01. Next base: position 7,149 of record WGDC01000095.1, on the reverse strand, counting down.
CGCGTGTTTATCAGAGAGCGGTTAGTTTTTTGGGGCTGCCTGGCTTATTGCAACAGCTACAGCCACGGATGCACCGACCATGGGATTGTTGCCCATGCCTATCAGTCCCATCATTTCTACGTGGGCAGGAACAGAAGAGCTACCGGCAAACTGCGCGTCACAGTGCATTCTGCCCATGGTGTCGGTGAGGCCGTAAGAGGCCGGGCCAGCAGCCATGTTGTCGGGATGCAGGGTGCGGCCAGTTCCGCCCCCGGATGCAACCGAGAAATACTTTTTGCCCTGTTCAACGCATTCTTTTTTGTAGGTGCCCGCAACCGGGTGCTGAAACCTTGTGGGGTTGGTGGAGTTTCCCGTAATGGATACATCCACCTGTTCTATATGATTGATGGCGACCCCTTCCCGTACGTCATCCGCTCCGTAACAGCGGACCTTAGCACGGTCTCCGTCAGAAAAGACGGTCTCTTTAACCACATGAAGTTCACCCGTGAAGTAGTCGAATCGTGTTTCAACATGGGTAAAGCCGTTTACCCTTGCGATTATGTAGGCAGCATCCTTGCCAAGCCCGTTTAAAATGACTCTCAAGGGGTGCTTCCTCACCCTGTTTGCCGATTTGGCGATTCCTATAGCTCCTTCCGCCGCTGCAAAGGATTCATGGCCGGCAATAAAGGCAAAGCATTTTGTTCCCTCATGCAACAGCATGGATGCGAGGTTCCCGTGCCCCAGGCCTACCTTGCGCTGATAGGCAACCGAGCCTGGAACACAGAAGGCCTGAAGCCCTTCGCCAAGAGTGGAAGCAATTTCCGGCGCATCTTTCAAGCCCTTTTTTATCGCGATGGCAGCTCCGGTGATATATGCCCAGCAGGCATTTTCGAAGCAGATGGGCTGAACTTCCCTGACTATGGAATATACATCCACCCCGTAATCGTCACAGATTGAGCGGGCCTCTTCGAGGCTGACGATACCGTAACGGGACAGTAGGGCGTTTATCTGGCCTATACGCTGTTCATATCCTTCAAAAAGCGCCATTTTATGTCTCCTCATTCCTTCCTGGGATCAATGGTCTTGACCGCATCGTTGAACCTGCCATAAACACCTGTTGCGCTTTCCAGTGCCTGCGCGGGATCGGTGCCGTTTTTGATTGCATCCATCATGGTGCCGATGTTTACGAATTTGTAGCCTATGATTTCATTGTTGGAGTCAAGTCCGAGCTTAAGTACGTAGCCTTCGGCGAGCTCAAGATAGCGGGGACCGGCCACCACGGTGCCGTAAGTGGTCCCAACGACGCTGCGGTTTCCCTTGCCAAGGTCCTCAAACCCAGCCCCTATCTCTAGGCCGCCTTCAGAAAAAGCCGACTGGCTTCGGCCGTATGCTATCTGTTTGAAAAGTTCCCTTGCGGCGGTGTTGATGGCATCACAAACGAGGTCCGTATTTAGTATCTCGAGGATGGTTTTCCCGGGCAGTATCTCCGCTGCCATGGCCGCAGAATGTGTCATGCCCGTGCAGCCTATGGTTTCAACGAGCGCCTCCTCTATCATGCCTTTTTTGATATTGAGGGTCAGTTTGCAGCCTCCCTGCTGGGGAGCGCACCATCCTATGCCGTGTGTCAGACCGCTGATGTCGCTGATCTGTCTTGACTGAATCCATTTACCTTCTTCCGGTATTGGGGCCGGCCCGTGATTTGTGCCGAGTTTCACCTTGCACATTGCCTCGACATGGGATGAGTATTTCATATTCTTCTCCGATCCGATTTCGTTGAACACCTCACGTCCTGCCAAGAAAGCGTACTTCCCGGCAGCTCCTTGTCAATGAAAAACGTAAAATTCGTTATCATTACCATGATATTTATTTTATATTGGCCGCCATATTTTACAAGGTGGGACTTTTGAAAAACTGCCTCCTCTTTTCAATGGCTGGCCACAGCCTCGTTTAAAAAACCTCTAAAATGCCTTAAACGGGGGAACCCTTTTTTTGAAAAATTTTTTAACATGTAAAATGCCCATTAAGCCCAGTGCCGTCGGCGATTTACTTCCCTCTTTCCTGTTATTCTCCCGGCGCTTTGTAACTTAGGTTTCTTGACATAAGTCAAAACAGAACCTATTAAAAAATTTAACCCTTATAACTGTGGTGGTGAAGAAACGGTCTTGTTCTTTCTTACACGGTGTTTGCTAATTCATTTGGTTTTTACGAGAAATATTGAGAGAATATTCTTGTTTTGCAGGTGGATGTAAGTTGTGGGTATTGATATTCCGGTACCCATATTTGTTCACAATGGTTCCCGGCGGGACTACGGAAAATGGCTATCCTGCCGTTACATGAGGAATAGAAAAAAGGAGGAAGGCATGGAAGCCAGCAGCAAGGCCCCCCCTGATGATTTCACCGGAAGTATATGTTTAGCCCTCTTCAATCATCTGCCCATCTTGGTGTTCACCCTTGACAGGCAGTGCCGCCTCCACTGGTCAAACAAGTTTATCTTCCAAATGCTCGGTTACGAGCTCTATGAGATCAAAGGCATGCCGGAAGGGTTCGCCAGTCTCATTAACCCATCTGACAGGGAAGTTTTCAAAAAGAAGCTCAAAGATGCCTTTGAGAGCAGGGAGAAGCGGTTTTTCAGCTTTGATACCACGCTTTACCACAAGGATCGCTTCCCTATTCATGTTCATTTAAGGTCCTATTTTTTTTGTAACAGTAAAGGCACAAGCGGCCGGCCCTTTCTCTATTTTTACGCGTCCAACGAGACGGAAAAGGTCTTGCTGTCCCGGTGCGCGGAACGTGACAAGAGGCTTATCACCATAGGTACCATGACAGCAGAGATCGTTCACGAGATAAAGAATGCCATAATAGCCGTGGGCGGCCTTGCAATGCTTGCCAAGAGGAGGTATCCAGACTGCCGTGAGCTTGAAATTATTCAGTCGGAGGCATACCGTCTCGAAAGGCTGACAAAATCCATAAATTCCTTTGTGCGTCCTGGTAAAATCAAGGGAATGCAGTCGGATGCCCTGTCCATTCTCAAAAAAAGCCTGTGTCTGCTTTCCCCGGAGATCAAGAAAAGAAACATCAAGATAGACCTGAGTTTGTGCAGAGAGATGAAGGAGCTCGAGGTTGATAGTGATGCCCTGATGGAGGTCTTCGTGAACCTCATAAGAAATGCTATGGAGGCCCTCAAGCCGGGGGGCAGGCTCACGATACGCTGCCACAGGAAGGATGGAAATATCGCCATCGACTTCAAAAACCGGATGGAGACAAAATGCGTAGAGGATCGAGAGAACATATTCAAACCCATAGATCAGGGCGGGCGCAGCATAGGTCTTCCAATTTCCCATAAGATCATTGAGGACCAGGGCGGGCAACTGTTTTTCAGGCAGATAGGGGACCATGCCCTGTTCAGTATCACTTTCCCTTTTCCCTTTAGTGAAAGCGTGTGTGGTGGCAAGGAGATGGAGCCGGAGAGCAGGGGACTTTAGGGCTAGGGTGTTCCCTGAATGACAAAGTAACCATCGGCGACTTTGTCAAGGCCCTATCAGGCATTCTATGAGTATGGACATGCAGTGTGGAAGTGCGGACTCGAACCCGAAGTCCTCGCAGCCCGGTTTTGTCCAACAACAATGTTTCAGGGTCAGTAAAATCATTGTATTTACATGGTACCGTTGTTATTACTATCCCCAAATTAGAATATACATTTTTAAATTTTCAAAATCTTCTTCAGTAAAAGGCATGGTTATGGAATCGTTCAAGGGTACAACCGTTATAGCAGTGCGGCATGCAGGCAGGGTGGTGATAGGCGGTGATGGACAGGTCACCCTTGGCAGCACCGTTGTTAAGGGTAAGGCGAGGAAAGTGAGGCGGCTATTCAACGGAAAAGTGATAAGCGGTTTTGCCGGGGCGACCGCAGATGCATTCACGCTCTTTGAGAGGCTTGATTCAAAGCTTGAGGCATACAGTGGCAACCTGATGAGGGCTGCTGTGGAACTGGCCAAGGACTGGAGAACAGACAAGCTGCTAAGGCGCCTCGAGGCAATGCTTATAGCGGCGGACAGGAAATATACTCTTCTGATTTCAGGGGCAGGCGACGTGATTGAACCCGATGACGGTATAATTGCCATCGGATCTGGCGGTCCTTACGCCTTAGCCGCTGCCCGGGCCCTTGTCTCCCACAGCGCCCTTGATGCCGAGGAGATAGCGAGGAAAGCCCTTTGCATAGCTGCTGAAATCTGCATATATACCAATCAAAACCTGGTTGTTGAGGGCATAGAGGAAGGAAAAGATGAAGAAGCTTGAACTTGTGGATGACATACAACCTCTCACGCCGAGGCAGATAGTAGCGCAGCTTGACAAGTACATAATAGGGCAGGGGAAGGCCAAACGGTCCGTTGCCATAGCCCTGAGGAACCGTTGGCGCCGACAGCAAGTTCCAGAGGAGCTAAGAGATGAAATTGCACCAAAAAACATAATAATGATAGGGCCTACGGGTGTCGGTAAGACAGAAATCGCCCGAAGGCTTGCGAGGCTTGCGAGGTCCCCGTTTCTCAAGATTGAGGCTAGCAAGTTTACCGAGGTGGGCTATGTCGGAAGGGATGTAGAGTCCATGATAAGGGACCTTACACACCTTGCTGTTGATATGGTGAAGGCCGAGGAGAAACGCAAGGTCGAGGAAAAGGCGAGGAAACAGGCGGAGGAGAGGCTTCTTGATCTTCTTCTGCCCCGCTCGTCAACCGGTATGGAGGAGTCGGCGGCGGATACAAGGGAGCGTTTCCGGCATATGCTCAGGGATGGCAAGCTTGATGAAAGACCCGTTGAGCTCGAAGTCTCGGCGCGGCCCGCCGCACCCATGGTAGAGATTTTTGCCGCAGCAGGAATGGAGGAGATGCAGTCCAATTTTCAGGACATGCTCTCCAACATCTTTCCCAAGAAAAGGAAAAGGCGTCAGGTAACGGTCAAGGAGGCAAGGAAGATACTAGAACAGGAGGCGGCGGGCCGCCTCATAGACATGGACAAGGTCGTTGAAAAGGCGATCGCCAGGGTGGAACAGTCAGGGATCATATTTCTCGATGAAATCGACAAAATTGCCGCAGGTGCCAGCGGAAAGGGCGGTCCTGACGTGTCTAGGGAGGGGGTGCAGAGGGACCTTCTTCCCATTGTTGAGGGTACGAGTGTGCACACAAAGTATGGGATAGTCCGTACTGACCACATCCTGTTCATTGCAAGCGGCGCTTTTCATGTGGCTAAGCCATCAGACCTTCTCCCGGAACTTCAGGGCCGTTTTCCCATAAGGGTGGAACTTGACTCCCTAACCCAAGAAGACTTTGCCCGGATACTAGTTGAGCCTGAAAATGCACTGGTAACCCAGTATGAGGCTCTCATGCAGACAGAAGACATAGAACTGGTTTTCGAGAAGGATGCCATTTCTGAAATAGCAAGAATAGCCTTCGATGTGAATTCCAGGACCGAGAACATAGGCGCCAGGAGACTTCACACGGTCATGGAGAGGCTTCTTGAAGAGGTTTCATTCGAGGCCCCGGACATTTCTCCCCAAACTATCAGGATTACAGCCGGTTACGTGAGGGAAAAACTGGCTGAAATACTGAAAGACCAGGACCTGAGCAGGTTCATCCTGTAGCACAAGAGGTATATAAGGCCATGTCAACCCCGTCCCCAGTTACCGCGCAAGTTCTAATTGAAGCCCTTCCTTACATAAGGCGTTTTTACGGAAAGACCATAGTAATTAAGTATGGTGGCCACGCCATGGTTGACGAGGGACTCAAAGAAAAGTTTGCCCTTGATGTCATTCTTATGAAGTACGTGGGTATCAACCCGGTGATCGTCCACGGCGGAGGCCCACAGATTAGTAACATAATGGACCGCATGGGAATAAAGCCTACCTTTGTGGAAGGTCAGAGGGTCACTGATGACGAGACCATGAGTGTTGTGGAAATGGTGCTTGTCGGCACGGTCAACAAGGAAATAGTGGGTCTAATCAACAGGCTCGGCGGGCGTGCTGTTGGCCTTTCCGGCCGGGACGGGGAGCTTGTGCAGGCGGACCGGATGAAAATTTACCGTTACAGCGGTGATGAAAGGCCCCCTGAAATAATTGACATAGGCCGCGTGGGCAAGGTCTCAAAGGTGAATCCGGACGTACTGGTTGCCCTTGAGGACCATGGATTTATACCTGTTATCGCCCCTGTGGGAGTGGGGCCTGATTCCCAGGCCTATAACATAAATGCGGATCTGGTGGCCGGGGCGGTGGCCGGAAAGCTACGGGCGGAAAAGCTCATACTCCTTACTGATGTTCCAGGTGTTCTCGGGCCTGGAGGAGAAGGAGAGGAACAGAGGTTAATCCATTCCATGACCATGAAGGAAGTAGAAAAGGCTCTTGAGGAAGGAACGGCCTCCGGAGGTATGATCCCGAAGCTGAAGGCCTGCATGAAGGCCCTGAAACATGGTACGAAAAAGGCGCATATAGTGGACGGTCGACGTGAACACGCCATCTTGCTCGAGTTGTTTACCGATGCCGGCGTGGGTACAGAGATAGTAGGTGATTAGTGGGTCCTCGACGTTTTCTGTGGATTTGATATATGGTGGTATCAAATCCACAGAAAACAAATCGAGGTGAAGAGGGATGAATGAGTATGATGTTATTTCTCTTGGATTAGGTATTCAGCCACCCTGGAGGATTGTAGGACAGATTCTTGATACCAGCAAGAACCCGCATGAATTGAGGATCAAGATCAAGGCAGACCGTGGTTCAAAATATCCCTGTCCTGTATGCGGTAATATGTGCAAGGCCCATGATTGGGTGCATTCCGTTTTTGTTGACATTTGCCATTGTATTCAGTAACTCCCTAAAATATCGACAAAAAATCTTGAGTTATAGGTATGTCAATCACTATTTATGATTTCCAAAATAGCTGGGCTATTCTGCAATAACTTGCTGTAATAAATGATAATATTCATGGGCTTGTGAAAAATAAACGAAATCCCATCAACAAAAACGGAATGCACCCCCCATGATTTTCAGGAAAAGACCTGGAGGCATCTCAACTTCTTTCAGCACCATTGCTATATCACTGCCAAGGTACCTAGGACAAAGTGTCCGGAACATGGTGTAAAGACTGTCAAGGTACCCTGGGCAAGGAAAGGGAGCAGATTCACATT
>WGDC01000094.1 GCA_015493475.1 Deltaproteobacteria bacterium | reverse complement strand
TTATTACATAGGCCTTTTCCTCATCCTGATCAAAACCGAATACATCTGGGCAGAGTTCCGAGCAGGTTCCGCATCCAAGACATTCTTCACTGTCAATGACGATTTTTTGAGACATGGCTTTTTCCTCCTTTTAATATCTATAAAAAAGATAATAATTATCTTGTTTTTTGCAATGAAATATTTCTTGAGGCTTTCACCGCAACAGGTAAGGAAGATTTTTTATGCAAAATGAACCTTTTCCCCTTTGTTTTTCACACATTTATAAAGATAGAAAAAGGGGGAAGGCATGAAATTCAGAAATCTGTTCTTAATAGGTCTGCTTGCTTTGACTCTGGCAGGTATCTATGGATTGAGTCCCCAGGGTGTGCCACAGTTCTTTGAGAAAAAGGTGGTTATGACCCTCAGGGCTAAAACTTTCTTAGGGCATCAAGGGGGAGACATGGAGCAACCTAAAAATTTAGGGTCTAAAGACGCGGTATCCACAGATCGAATGGCATGTGTCTTCAGGCCTGGAATGGATAGCTGTAGTCTTGATCTTGGAGAAAGGTAATATAGACCCTGAAGCCCAGGCTATTTTAGGAGAGAGCGAAGGACATTGAGGTTTTCAATGTCTTCAAGCTGCTCCTTCCCCTTTGGGGTTTCAAGGATCATGGGATGCTCTGCCCACAGGGAGTCGTTTAAGAGGAGAGAGAAGCCTGAAAGCCCAATCCTTCCCTTTCCTATGTGCTCATGCCTGTCAATCCGAGCTCCCAGCCCCTTTTTGGAATCATTCAGGTGAAAAAGCCTGACCTTTTCAAGGCCAATGGTTCTTTCAAGCTCGTTCATGGTCTTTTCATAGGCCTTCTTGGAAGAAATGTCATAACCTGCTGAAAAAATATGGCATGTATCTACACAGACGCCAAGTCGAGAGGAGAAGGATGAGCCGTTAATAATGGCTGCAAGTTCCCGGAATGTGCTTCCAATGGCTGTCCCTTGGCCTGCCACGGTCTCAAGCAGTATGCCCACGCGAGTTCTTCCTGGCCCTGAAAGCTCAAAGGCCCGGTCCAGGTTCCTTATCACCCTCTCAATACCCTTTGGGACACCCTTTCCGCCGTGGCTTCCTGGATGAATAACAACCCAGGGAATGGAAAGGTGGTGGCAGCGGTCAAGTTCCTCAGCCAAGGCGGCCACAGACTTTTCCGCAAGCTCCTCCTTCCAGGTGCCAAGATTTATGAGGTAGGAGGCGTGGGATGCAACAGGAGGCCTTCCACTCTCCTGGTATCTGAGACGAAAAAGGTTGATTTCTTCGTCACTTAGTGGAGGAGCCTTCCACTGGCGCTGGTTTCGGGTAAAGACCTGGAGACACTCTGCCCCGACCCTTTCCATGCGTGAAAAGGCAGTGTGGAGTCCGCCTGAAACGGACATATGTGCTCCCAGAAGTGGCAAGTCTGACAAACCTCTCTGAAATTTTTCGGGGAAATCTTATGCACTAAATTAGCATTAATAACCATATCCCACATGTTTCGGTGCATCTTTTTTTGAAAGTACTAAAGGGAAGAAAATTTCCTAAACAATATGGAAAAAATTGGGTACTAATTAGTTAGGGTTCGTCTTTTCAGTCTTTGGATTTTCCAGGAGGGCGGGTAATGCCAGGGAAAAAGATCTTTCATGAGGTAAGACAACCACCTGTATCTTTTAGTGTTGGGAGCAAAATCTATTCAGGTCATTTGGCCGGATACTGGGATGATGGTCTTGAAATACGGGTGGGAGAGCGCATTCGGCTTACTCCAGGCACGGAAGTGGCTCACATCTGCCTGGGAGAAAATGGAAACAGCACCAAGGTCGGAGGCCTCAAGGTCATGCAGGTTCGTTCCAACGGGGATTCTACTGTTATTGAGCTATCCGGCTATAGAAGCAAGAACATGGATGAAGTCAAAGGGGGCGCAAATTGGCCTTTTGATCTGGAGGCCTTGGAACCTATCAGGGAGGCAGATCCTGGAAGGATTCCCAGATTTTCAAAAAAGGAGCACTATTCAGAGCGTGCAATAAGGACCAGGCTTGAGTGGGCAAGGGCAGTGTCTGGAGCCAGGCTTGAAAACATCGCCAGGGCCTTCATGGAGCCAGAGAGCCTTGCCGGCAATATCGAGAACTATATCGGTGCGGTTCAGGTCCCGGTGGGCCTTGCAGGGCCGCTGCTGGTTGATGGTGCATATACCCAGGGTTTTGTCACGCTTCCCATTGCCACCACTGAAGGTGCCCTTGTGAGTTCCATTAGCAGGGGAGCAAAGGCCTGCAGCCTTGCAGGAGGAATCCATGTGCACGTACTCAGGCAGTGCATGGTGAGGTCGCCGGTGTTCTTTTGCGAAAGCCTCGAGGGGGCTGTGAACCTTGAAAGATGGGTCCTTGACCACTTTGCAGAGATAAAGGAAAAGGCGGAGAGCGTCTCCTCTGTTGCACGGCTTGATAGGATTCGTTCCCTGGTCTTTGGAAATGCACTTCATTTGTGTTTTTACTTTTCAACCGGGGATGCATCAGGCCAGAACATGACCTCGGCCTGTACCTGGGTGGCCTGCCAGTGGATAGAGGAGCAGATAAAGGAAGAGCCCTTTATTGATTTTCTCTGGTACAACATCGAAGCCAATATGTCTGGCGACAAGAAGGTCAATTTACAGAATTTTGTGGAGGGCAGGGGGGGCGGGGTTACGGCCACCTGCTTCGTACCAGGGAGCATTCTGCGCAGGATACTCAGGGTGAAACCGGAGCAGTTCGTGCGTATTTGGTCAGAGGCAGAGATGGCTGCCAGTCAGATCGGGATGGTGGGTTCCAACATAAACTTTGCCAATGTCATAGCCGGGATATTCACGGCAACTGGTCAGGATATCGCCTGCGTGCATGAATCTTCATGTGGTGTTTTCAAGGCGGTACAGAAGGATGACGGACTCTTATTTACTGCCTATCTGCCTTCTCTTGTAATAGGTACAGTGGGTGGGGGCACGAGTCTGCCTGTGCAAAAGGAGTGTCTCGAGCTGATGGGCTGCTATGGCCAGGGTAAGCTGTTCAGACTGGCCGAGATAATAGCTGCCGCCTGCCTGGCCCTTGACATATCCACTGGGGCCGCCATTGTAAGCAACGATTTTGTGAGCGCACATGAAAGGCTTGGACGAAACAGGCCCACTAGGGCCATATCCAGGTCTGAGATAGATAACAGTTTCTTCACCAGGCTCATTGGAGAAGGCAAAGGCCGCGTGGTGAAAAGCCAGATGCTGCCCCGTGCAAGTTGTTCAGGAATAATATCTTCCATCACCAGGGAATCAAACAGCGCCCATGGCCTTTATCGTTACAGGGTGACCCTTGAGAGCAGTGAGGGCACAAGACAATTAGACACCTTTTTGAAACTTAAGGCTTCAGGCAGACAGCTTGATGAGATAGGGCTTAAGGTTGCAAGACTTACCGGAGAGGACAGGCTCCCAGGGCTGTATGAGTCCCAGTCCCATGTGTTTTGTCTTGATGATAGCCACCTGAGGGAAATCAGGGTTTACCGCCACGCAGACAGCCGCCTTCTGGAATATGCCCCAAGAATTTACGGCACCATGGTTGAGCCTGAAAGGGAAATCTACGCCATCCTCATGGAGGACCTTACTGATTGCCGTCTCTTCGATTCCATTGGAAGGATAAACAGGTGGCCCAGTTCCGATATCGAGACAGTACTTAGAGACATGGCAGCCCTTCATGCGGTCTACTTCGAAAGGGGGGATGGACTTGAAAAAATGGGAGTTCAGCGCCTTGACAGGGACTTCGTATCTGCCTCCCTTGAGCTTTTAAAGGAGCTTACCAGGTTCAACAGTGTCAGGTACATAGATCTTGTAACACCTGCCTTGAAGGGAATTTACTACGACTTCCTGAACAATCTGGATGATCATCTGGAACGCATGTTGTCTTTTCCCTGCACCCTTACCCACAACGACTTTAATCCCAGAAACCTGTGTCTTAGAAGGCGCCAGTCTCATCCAGTCACAGTACTTTATGATTGGGAACTTGCCTTTTTCCAGAATCCTCAACATGACTTGATAGAGTTCCTGGTGTTTGTCCTGGGACCGGATTTTGTCAGGGAGGAGTGCATACACTATGCAGACCTGTATCTGGAACACCTCCGGCAGAAAACCGGAAGGGAGATTTCCAGGAAGGATTTTCTTGAGGTACTACACCTGAATGGCATCTTTCTCGGAGCGGTCAGGATGAACCTCTATCTCCTGGGCCACAATATACTAAGGCTCGATTTTCTGGAGCGTGTCTACACCAATCTTGCCACCTTTATCATGAAGGGTACGGACTGATGGATTTCCTTAAGTTTGGAAGATCAAGGCCTGCTCCTTTGGTGATAAGCCTGCGGGATGCAAGCAGTCAACCTTTGGAACAGGTGGGGTCAAAGGCCCAAAGGCTGGCCGCCATGATGGATGCGGGGTTGCCTGTGCCATGTGGATGGGTGGTTCTGGAAAGGGCCTTTGAGATATTTTGTAGGGAAAACGGCCTCGTCCCTGAAGGGAAAGAGATAACTACTGAAGACGTCATTAAAGGCACGTTGCCCAAAGGGGTAATGGAAGAGATTTCCCAGGCAATGAAAGATTCATCTGCGGGAAAGAAGTTTGCAGTTCGATCCTCTTCATGTGCAGAGGATGGCGCAGATTTTTCCATGGCAGGGCAGTTTCAGACAGTGCTTGATGTTTGCAAAAGTGATTTGTCCCAGGCCATAAAGAGGTGCTGGGCAAGCCGGTTTGCCTCTCCTGTGTCTGCCTATCTTGAAAAAAGGAGCTCGGGGCAGGTGCCTACCATGGGTGTAATCATTCAGGAGCAGATCCATCCGGAATTTTCCGGCGTGATTTTTACCGTTGATCCCTTGAACAGGTCCTCTGATCACCTGGTGGTGGAATGGGTCAGCGGCCTTGGGGAAAAGCTGGTGTCTGGAAAGGTTGTGCCTGAACGTATCCGCCTTGGCAGAAGTTCAAAAACGGTTCCAGAAGGTGTGCCAACCACTCTGGTGCCCCATCTCATCCGGTTGCGTGACCTGGCCCTTGGGGCAGAAAGGATGTTTTCCCAACCGGTGGATATGGAGTGGTGTTGCACCAAAGATGAGCTGTACATTCTCCAGTCTAGGCCGGTGACCGGTATTTGCGGAAGCCATACTGTTGCTTGGACCAATGCCAACATGGCCGAAAACTTCCCAAGGCCACTTGCCCCTCTTGCATGGTCGGCAGTGGATGCCTTCTATACCGCATACATGAGATGCGCCCTGAGGCTATTTGGCTGGAGCGATGCCAGGCTTGCCAGATTGGGAAACGTGGTTGAGCGCCTGAATGGGATACACTGCGGACGCATATACTACAACTTGAATAATTGGTACCGGGTGATGTATCTCTTTCCCATAGGCAGGTGGCTTGCCAGGTTCCTTGATACCTACATAGGCCAAAAGACCACGGTGAGCCTGGAGGACAATGGATTGGGGCATGCATCATGGGGAACGTTTCGAAAGTGGGTGTATGCAACCCTTTTCTGGCCCCGTTTCTTCCGCTGCCTTGCCTTTTCTGGCAGAACCATGGACGAGGCGGAGCCTGCCTTTTCCGGGAGGAAGGGACTGTGGCGCAAAGAGGCATCTAAGGACCTTTCTCCAAAGGGGGGTCTTGGTGTTCTGGATGACATTTTCAGGTTTGTGGACAGGCGGTGGCAGGCATGTGTGCTAGCAGATCTCAAGGTCATGGTTGGAACCGGCCTGCTGGAGTTGCTGGTGGAGCGCTGGGTTGAAGGTGAGACCGGGCAGATGCTGGCAGCCCTTATGGAAGGAGTGGAGGTAAAGAGCACTGAACCTGTAAGATACATATGGAATATGGCCCAGATGATTAAGGGGGATGCTGAGCTTGCACGGCTCCTAAAGGATAGGAGATACCAGGAGCTGGAAGAGCGTCTGGGTCCTGGTGAGCAAAAGGCCCTGGAAGGCTTTATGCAGGAATTTGGAGGGCGCTGCTACCATGACTGCATGCTGGTCTATCCCACCTTTGAGGAACGCCACGACCTGTTCTGGGACCTGGTCAGGGGCTACATGCTTTCAAAGAGGCCATCTCCAGACTCATCCCGCCAGGTCAGGGAGAAAAGGAGCGGGGCAGATACTGACCTTCCCACCGACATCAAGGCACTTCCCTTTTGGAAACGCCTGCTTCTAAAAAGGGTGTTGTCTTCTGCGCGCAAGGCCATGCAGCTTCGGGAGCGGGGAAGGCTGCTTCAGAGCATGCTCTTTGGCGAGCTCAGGCGGACATGCCTTCTCCTTGCAAGGCACCTTGTGGAAAGGGGCCATCTGGCTGAGCAAGAGGACATATTCTATTTGCACCTTTCCGAGTTGCGTGACTTGGTGGATGGTAAATTCCAGTTTCCTGAGCTCATACCCGAACTGGTGGCTCTAAGGAAAAGAGCCCTTAAGAAGAGTGAAAGGTATGAGCCCCCGGAATTCTTCCTTACAGATTGGGCCGAATATTGGAAACCGGAGGTTTCTGTTCAGAAGCATTCGGACGCCGCTTTCCTCAGGGGGCTTGGAGTTTCCCACGGCAAGGCAAGGGGAAAGGTAAGGGTAGTCCTTGACCCGTCAATGGGCCATGAGCTTCGGCGCGGCGAAATCATGGTGGCAAGGACAACGGATCCGGGCTGGACCCCGCTATTTTTCCTGGCAGGCGGACTGGTCTTGGAAAGGGGTGGTATGCTCTCGCACGGCTCCATAGTGGCACGGGAATTCGGCATACCGGCGGTTGTAGGTCTTGAAGGGGCATGCTCCATACTTCGGGATGGCCAGGAGGTGGAGATAGACGGAACAGCCGGCACGGTGACTCTCTTTTCATCCCGCCCCCTTGATAGAAAAGGCCAGGGAGTGAAGGGCCATGGGTAGCGGACTTTCCGCCTTCGTTCGTGAGAGGTTCCCCATTTGGGTTGCGGTGCCGCTTTCCCTTGTGCTATTTGGAGCGCCGGCCGTCCTGGTACGCCTGGATGTTTCGGATTGGCTCCGGGGTCTTGCCACCACTTTCATGGCCCTGCTTGTACTTCGTATGGTTGACGACCTTTCTGACATTGAGGTTGACGCATTAACCAGCCCAGAAAGGGGGCTTGTGTCAGGAAGGATCGAGCCTGGGCACCTTAAGGCCTGGAGTGCCTTCTTTTTTCTCGTCATGCTCGTCTTTAATCCGTCGCCTATGGTGTTCATGTTTTTGGTTCTTGGGGCCTTTTTTTATTTTGTCTACTACCGGGTGAGAAGGGGGATTGTTGCCTGGCAACCCTTGCTGGTGAACTTGGTTTTTCCATTGGTGCCAGTCTATGCCTGCCTTCTTGGCGGCAAGAGGCCGTCTATTTCAGTGATCTTACTTTCGATTTTTATTTGGAGTGCTGTTGTGGGGCATGACTACGGACATAGCGTTTCCGAATCTGGGGCAACAGGGCAGGCGAGTGCGATCACGTTTTACAGCCGTCTTGGGCCAGGGCCCTGTGCAGTTCTGGGTGCTCTCTTTTATCTCTGCTCCTTAGTCAGCGGTTATCTAGCCTGGTTGGAAGGTGATTTAGGCATTCTCTTCCTCATAGCGCTTGCCATCATGTCAGTGGTGATTGCCAGGATTTTTTTGGTCCTTCTAAAAAATCCTACAAGGAGTGTTGCCAGGAGGCTATATGTGCCAGGATTTCTGTTCTTTATCGTGCCAATGGCAACCATAATCGTGCAGGGGGCGGCTGCGGCCATAACCGGGAGATAGGAGGGTGTTCGTGAAATATCTGGTCGGAATCTACAACCTGCCACTGCTGGTAACCATGCTTGGGCTGATCAGCGGTCTTTCAGCATGTATGCTCTCTTTTAACCACAGACTGAATCTTGCCATGGCCTGTTTTGTAATGGCAGGGCTTTGCGATCTCTTTGACGGTTTTGTGGCAAGGCGGCTTGAGACAACTGAAGAGGAATCAGTCTTTGGCCTGTACATCGACTCGACTGTGGATGCGGTCAACTTTGGGGCGGTTCCTGTGGTGATTCTTCTACATTGGGGATTCAACTCGTGGCCGGACTACCTCTTGTTTATGTTCTATTGTTCCTGTGCGGTGATTCGGCTGGCCTATTTTAACCTGCTCCAAAGGGAAAGCCAGGGGCCGTTTACCCACTACATGGGCCTTCCTGTTACCTATTCAAGTCTTTTCATTCCTATCGTAATGACCATTGGCACTGCGCTTCCTGGCTCGGTTTCAAGCCTGCTCGTGCGTGTCTGCATGTTGGCCCTCGGCTTATTTTTTGTATTGAAGATACCCATAAAGAAACCAGGTGGCGTATTTTACCTGTTTTTTTCCGTTCTTGGTCTGCTCGTCATTTCCTTTTGGCTTTTACGGGCCTTTAACTAAAGGAGAGATATAGGGTGAAGGCCCAGGGTTTCATCAGAAGTCATTGCACTATACATGTCTATAACAGGGAAAAGGCGTGCCTTCAAAGGGAAGAGGTCTTTGAGGAAGGTTTTATGCGCCTGGTTTATGGGACATTTCCCGGAAGGCTGGTTGCCAGGATATTTCTAAGCAGAAAGATATTTTCCAGACTCTACGGCCGGTTTCAAAATAGGCCTTCAAGCAGGGCAAAGATACGCCCCTTTATAGAATGCTATGGTATAGACACTATCCAGCTCGAAAGACCTGTAGAATCTTATGGGAGCTTCAATGACTTTTTTAAAAGGAGGCTTAGGCCTGAAGCAAGGCCTGTTAGGCGGGAGCCTGATGTGCTTGTATCTGCCTCAGACGGACGTCTCGAGGCATGCAGGGTAGACCAGGATCTTGTGATGTCTGTTAAGGGGAGCCCCTTTACTTTAGAAGAGCTCCTTGGCGGAAGCATGCCTCAGGGAGATTGGACAGGTGGCACCTGCGTTAAGATACGCCTTGCCCCCATGGACTATCACAGGTTTTGTTACATAGACTCAGGATGTCACGGGCCGGTTGTTCACGTGCAGGGGAGGCTTCATTCGGTAAGCCCACTTGCCTTGATGCACAATCTGAAAATTCTTCAGGGTAATGACAGGGAATATGTTGTGCTTGAAACAGCCAACTTTGGCAGGGTGATCCATGTTGACATAGGAGCTATGGCCGTGGGCCGTATTCACCAGCATCTAAGGGAAGGCGGGCGCTTTTCAAGGGGCCAGGAGAAGGGCTACTTCGAGATGGGAGGCTCCACCATTATCCTCGTTTTTGAGCAGGGAATGGTGGAATTGGACCATGATATAAAGGACTATTCCAGTAAAGGCATTGAGACCCTTGTGAGGTACGGCTCCAGGATAGGCAAAAGGAGGCGGGCATGAATTACATGGTGCGCATTACATACACGCTCCTCCCAATGATCCTTGCCGGGGTCTGTAACATGATCCTGGTTAAGCTACCTGTCTTTGCCTGGCTTAAGAGGCCAATGGATGGAGGGGCCGTATATAGGGACGGGCGCAGGCTCTTTGGCGATAACAAGACGTGGAAGGGTTTTCTTGGAATGATCTTTCTTACGGGTTTCTGGATGTGGTTTTTCGGGTTTCTGGATACAGCCTTTGATTGGGCCCACGGCCTTTCTCTTTTTGACTTTGAGCGCTTTTCCCCCCTTGAAGAATGGATTTATGGATGTTTGTGGGGCCTTGGTTACGTGCTTTTTGAACTACCGAACAGTTTTGTCAAAAGACGCATTGGAATCCCGCCAGGCCGCAACAGGTCCGGATTCGTCGGCAACCTTTTCAAATTTGTCGATCAGGCAGATTCTGTAATAGGGTGCATGTTATTTATGCTCTTTTTCTATGTTCCAACGTTTCAGGATGCCGTAGCCATCTTTGTTGCCGGGGTTGTCATCCACTTTGTAGTAAACCTTATGCTCTACGCTGTGGGGCTAAAGGGTCAGGCAGGTTGATACCTGTTGCCCAAAAAGTGTATGAAATGCGCCTTTGAATTGTGTGCCTGGTATTCTGACACCTGGATTTTTCAAGACTTTTCTGCCATACTCCCTTCTATGAGTAACAGTAGGTTAAAGGCCAAGGCCGGTCTTAAAAGACGGTCACTTCTGAAAGGATACCTCCCAAGATGGATTTCCCAGAGGTGGTTTTTGGGAACCAATGTTCCCTGCAAGATGCCATTAGTTTTATTGAAAAGCTCATGCTGGATGATAAGGAGATGGCCCAGCGCATAGCATCTCTTTCAAAGGGCCTTAACGAGACGTACCAGGACCTTGAACCATATTTTGCAGAATATACGGAGTCCATATGCAAAGAGTGTGATCATCCCTGTTGTGTCAATCGTCACGGCTTCCCTGATTTTGAGGACCTTATAGTACTTGCTGCCATGGGACATCATATTCCAAGCTTTGATTTTTCCGCTCAGGATATCTCTCCTTGCCAGTTTCTGGGAAAAGAGGGCTGCACCCTCAAAAGATGCTACAGGTCCTACAGGTGCACATGGTACTTTTGTGACGAGGTCTTTGACAGGTTTGAGGCAAGGGACAGGGCTGCGTACAAGAGATTTGAGTCTCTCATGACAAGCCTTTGTCACAAAAGACAGGAGATCATAAGGCTTTTTGAAAAGTCATGGAGGAAGAATCTATGGGAATAACGAGTGGTGTCATGGCAGCGATTTTTAGCCTTTTCGTTTTGTTTTGGTTTGTTTGCAGTGGAATCTCGCCAGGCAGCAAATCCCACTGGTCGAGTCAGTGGCTTCGTCTGGCAATAAATAACAGACCGGATTAATACTGATGTAGTATAATTAGAGAAAATTCTAAAAAAGGGGGGACCTATGAAAAAGGTGATGCTAGTGGTGTTTAATGGCGACGAAATGTGTTTTATCCATGTCCTCTTAAATGCCCTTGACATGTCAGAAAAATCGTTTGATGTGGGCATAATCATTGAAGGAGCCTCAACAAAACTAATTCCTGAGATCGAGAAGGAAGCCCATTTCCTTCACGCCCTGTGGGAAAAGGTAAAAACAAAGGGTCTTATCAAAGGGGTTTGCAGGGCATGCGCCAACAAGATGGGAACTCTTAAGGCCGCAGAACGGATAGGCCTTCCCATAATCGGGGAGATGTCAGGCCATCCATCCCTTGCGGCCTTTATGGATGATGGTTTCACTATCATAACATTTTAAG
>WGDC01000093.1 GCA_015493475.1 Deltaproteobacteria bacterium | reverse complement strand
TTCTCTCCTCTGGTGGCTTGCGCCCACAATTTCCACTTACGGGCATATACACATCCTGCTATCGGTTCCGATAGTCATCTGCCTCTGTTGTTACCTGGCCATGTACCCGGGAATCTGGGCTCTATTCATGAAAAGGCTCCTGGTTTCGGGACGGTCGGGGCTTTTCCCTGTAGTAGCGGGAAGCAGCTGCTGGGTAGCGCTCGAGGCGCTTAGAGGAGTTCTCTTTAGCGGCTTTCCCTGGGGGCTTATGGCTTACAGCCTCTCTCCGGTTCCCCTGTTGATTCAAAGTGCGGACATCTGGTCGGTTTATGGTATAAGTTTTTTCCTCGTGTTCTTTAACCTTTCCATATTCGAGGCGGTGAGGATTTTTAGATCCAGCGCTCATGTGAAAGGGTGCGGCTCCCATTCCGCCGCGCTCTTTGCAGCCTTCCTTTTCGTATTGATCTTCGTCTTTTCCTATGGAGTATTCAGGGCAAGACAGGAGGAAGCGCCCGCCATGATCTGGGCCTCCGCCGTCCAGGCATCCATAGATCAGAACCACAAGTGGGATCCCGCCTTCACCCTTTTCACTGTGAACAGGTACAAGAAGTTGACCATCAAGGCTAAAAACAGCCACAAGGGTTTGAAGCTCGCGGTATGGCCTGAAACGGCCATGCCTTTTTATTTCCAGGAGGCCTCGGCAATGAAGAGGGATATCCTGGACTTCGCCAAGGCGAACGGCCTGTATCTGCTTCTTGGCAGCCCCACCTTTGTTTACGGAAGGGATGGCAGGATATATTACCTTAACAGCGCCTATGCAGTCGGACCTGATGGGACCGTGCTGGGACGGTACGACAAGCATCACCTTGTTCCATTTGGAGAATACATGCCCTGGGGACCCGTTACGGCCTGGGCAAGGAAATTTCTCCCTACAGCTGGAGACTTTATTCCAGGCAAACGTCTTAACCCTATCCATGCGGGACCTTTCCGGATTGGCACCATGATTTGTTTTGAAAGCATATTTCCCGAAATATCCCGATTAGAGGTGAAAAATGGCGCCAATATCCTCGCTGTTATAACAAACGATGCGTGGTTCGGAAAGACCGCTGCTCCCCGGCAACATGCGGACATGGCCATTTTCAGGGCGGTAGAGACCAGGAGATGGATAATCCGTGCTGCGAATACGGGGATAAGCAGGATAATTTCACCCTTGGGGGAGGTCGAGGTTGATTCCATGCTTTTTGTGCCCTGCTCTGTGTCGGCACAGGTAGAGCTTCGCCGGGACAAGACGATTTTTGTCAGATTTGGCTCCTCATGGTTTGTTGCCATGAATTTTTTGGTTATTATCTTTAGTGCCTACAAAATGAAAACAACAGGCAGCGGCAAGAAGGAGGCCAACCGGACATGAGCAACAACAATAATACCTCTGTTCACATTGATATCCAGGACCTGAAGGCAAGGCTTGGTGAGGCTGGTAAAAAGATAGACATGCTAAGAGGTTATCTTTGATGGCGAGGAAACGGGAAAACGCCTATTAGATATCGAAAAGGCCATGCTCCAACCGGGTTTTTGGGACAACAGCAAGTCCAAGGAGGTCTTGAGAGAAAGGTCTATCCTGACCAAACGGCAGGATACCATAAGGAATCTCGCCTCTGCCCTGGAAGACCTGGAGCTTCTTTTTGAAATGGCTCAGGAGGAGCAGGACGACGTGACCCTTCTCGAAGTTTATAGGGATATTGGAAAACTCGAGAGAGGGATAAGAAATGCCGAGCTCCAGAGGCTTCTTGGAGGCAAACACGACGCCGGTAACGCCATTGTTACCATTCATTCCGGGGCAGGAGGCACGGAGGCGCAGGACTGGGCCGACATGCTCCTTCGCATGTATCTCAGGTGGTGCGAACGGCATGGTTTCAGTGTACAGATGCTGGATATCATGCCAGGGGAGGAGGCGGGAATAAAGAGCGCCACCTTCCTGGTCCAGGGGGAGTTCGCCTATGGGAATCTTAAGTCCGAGGCAGGGGTGCACCGGCTCGTCAGGATTTCACCCTTTGACGCTTCGGGCAGGAGGCACACCTCTTTTGCATCGGTTTTCGTGGTCCCTGAACTCGACGATTCCATCGATATAGACGTGGACGACAAGGAGCTTCGCATAGACACCTACAGGGCGAGCGGTGCTGGAGGTCAGCACGTTAACAAGACTAGCTCGGCAGTGAGGATTACCCACATTCCTACGGGCATAGTGGTACAGTGCCAGAATGAAAGAAGTCAACACAAGAACAAGGCCATAGCCCTGAAAATTTTGAAAGGTAGGCTCTACCAGCTCGAAAAGGCCAGGAGGGAAGAGGAAAAACAAAAACTGCACGACCAAAAGAAGGAGATAGGATTTGGCAGCCAGATAAGGTCCTACGTACTCCATCCTTACCAGATGGTAAAGGATCACAGGACCTCTGTGGAGACGGGGAACGTGAACGATGTCCTCGATGGTAATATTGACAGGTTCGTAGAGGCATACCTGCAAGAGAAGGCGGCCAAGAGGGCGTCTCGGTGACGAGGTTTTACGGAAACCTTGCCTCAACAAAGTGGAAGATGGCCCCGGAACTTGCAGCGCCACTTCTTTTGTATACTTGTTCTCAGGCAGAGGCATAGTTTATGCCAGGTGCGGATCTTGGTCAAGAAATCTTATTTCTCCCGTATTTACCTTTATAATCTCCCCTAAAGATTCGAGGACAAGGGAGCCATCCCCGGTGATTCCACGTGAAACAAAGGGGGTTCCTTGGCCTTTTTCCAGGTCCCTTCCGTAAAGTACCCTGCGGCCTTGCAGCTCTGAAAGGGCTTCAAAGGCGGATATCACCGGGTTTGTCGATTCGGCAAAAGGCAAGCCTTCCTTCATGCATGATGATTCCCATTCATGGAGAAGGCAAAGGTTGAAAACGAACCGCGAAAGGAAGCGTATGCCAATGTCGGCTATATCCCACTTTTTGCCTGATTCTATCTCAAGGGATGTGGAAGAGCCCTTGAGCCATCCAGGAAATGAGGGGATGTTTACGTTCATGCCGATGCCGAAAAGGAGGTAGAACTCCCCTGTTTCAGGTGTAGAGACAGTCCGAGATAGAATGCCGCACACCTTTTTGCCGGAAAGCATCACATCGTTTACCCATCTTACCTGCGCAGGCAGGCCAAGCTCCCTGAGTACCTGGCATGCTGAAAGTCCGAGGGACAAGGAATACAACTGCTGGTTTTCCGGAAGAAGCAGAGGGAAGAGACTCAGGCACAGGTATAGCCCACCTTCCGGTGACCACCAGCGCCTTTTCATCCTTCCCCTCGCCTCACTCAGGGAGGCGGCCCACCAACAGGCACAGGAGAGGAAGGACTTCCCTGCACGTGTACTACTCCTGATCTCTTCTTCGGCTATGACCATGAGCCTTGGCACCGAATCAAAAAGGAACATACGTTCAACGAATCTCTTGGACCTTGCCATGATGCGTTGAATGGCAAGCTCCTGTGGCTGTTCCTTCTCGGATACCGTTCTTACTCTGGCGTCGAGCCGCTGCATCAGGTCTTTCTCATCAAGGGATACCATGTCTGGCTTACGATTCGTATTCATGCGTACTGGACAGTCTTCGCAGAGTGATTAAAGTGCCCTTAAAGGGTAAAGCATAGGAAAAAGGAGCATCAGTCATGATAATAAGACAGCCAGCCGTGGCCAACCAGTTTTATCCAGGGGACCCCTTCGCGCTCAGAAGGGAGCTCGCCCAGTACATGCCCACCTCCGTGCATGCCCATAGAGCCAGGGGAGCGGTTTGTCCCCATGCCGGCTATATCTATTCAGGACATGTCGCGGGGGCCGTCTACAGCCTTATCAAGGTGCCGGAGCACGTGGTGATTCTTGGCCCCAATCATACGGGCTACGGCTCCTATGCTGAAATAATGACAGAAGGCATTTGGCGAATGCCCATGGGAGACGTTCCTGTTTCTTCTACTCTGGCGCAGATAGTCCTTGACAGATCCACGCACCTTTCAGAAGGATATCAGGCCCACATGCATGAACATTCCATAGAGGTCCAGGTGCCGTTTCTCCAGTACATGCAGCCTGATCTGAAGATAGTTCCATTATGCCTTGGTCCCATAGACCTGAACGCGTGCATAGACATAGGGAACGCCATTTCCGAGGCCGTGGAAGCATTTAACCACCCGGTCCTTATTGTCTCGAGCACGGACATGAGCCATTACGTGCCTGCCGATGTGGCCCAAAGGCTTGACGGCCTTGCCATAAAGGAGGTTTTAAGGCTCAATCCGGAAGGGCTTTACAATACGGTTAAACAGTACGGGATTTCCATGTGCGGTTACATACCTACCACTATCACTGTTGAAGCGTGCAAACTCCTCGGTGCTCAGGATGCGGAACTGGTGAAGTATGCCAACTCCGGAGAGGTTAACGGCGACTATTCCAGGGTAGTGGGATACGCTGGATTCGTTATCAGGTAAAAAGGGCTTTGAAGAGTCATAAGTATGGTGATGGCCTCTAATATATGAAGAGTATATAAAAGGCCACCGGCTTAAATAGAAGCAACAACCGGCGGCCTTTTCTTGTCATATCTCTATTTCTTCCCATTCAAGCATAGCGTCGGACAGAACGTCCATCCCATCAAGTATAAGCTTGCCAGCGGTTGTTAGCTTGTCAGATTTTATGTAAAGGAGTTTCCTCAGGGCCAGGGCGGTCTCGCTTATCACCTCCGGATCAAGGCCACTTTCCCTTTCAGCAGCCTTCCAGTTTATCCTGCCCTTTTCCTGGTTCTTTGCAGCAGCGGCAAGCAGCCGGAGCATGGCGGGGGTTACGTGAAACTCTATACCCTTCGGCACGATTGACATTGCCCTTTTGAAGCAGGAGCCCGCCTCGGTAATCTTGTAGAGCCCTCCGGGGAGCACGTCCACCATTCCGTTTCCTGTTAGCCTGTCGAGACTATAGACAACATCCTTTTCGTCCATGGAAGGCAGATATTCGATTACCTGCTTGAGAAAGAGACCCCGCCAAAATGGAAGCACATCCAGGACCTTCCGTTGCTCGCTGTCGATGGTGGGCAACCGTTCTGTAGAGCTTGCAAGTCTGGCGAAAAGACGCCCTGACACGGTTGGAAACCCCTTCCCCACAAGTCCCTCCGTTTCTGAAAGTCCTATCCAGGTATCATCCGGTGAAAGGTTTTCCATTCTTGTGGTGGTAATAGCCATGACTGAGCGGGCAGATACGGACTTACGCCCCTGGGATCTGCGATCTTCTATTACCTCATGACCCGTCGTGGTAAGTTCGTATACCAGCGCACCCCGCTCCATACGCCCTGTCTTGATGAGCCGGTAGCCCTCTATCACGAACAGGGATTTTTGCGTAACGGCCTTTGGAACGCCTTTTTCTTCCATGTACCTCTTTATGCCTTTGTTGTCGGGTAGCACTTCTGGATTTTCCTTGTTTTTTCCCCAGAGTGCCTCGATGGCTTCTATAACGGCAAAATCCCTCTCGCTGATGCACACCGATGGGTTCATTATTATGGGCGATACATAAAGAAGGCGAGCCGCAGCGTAAAGCGACCGGCCGGCCGGCAGCAGCTCTCCATCCTTGTTTACGGCCCCGATTTCCTGAAGCTTAACCAGTGCTTCTTGGTCATGTTTTTCCCTTAAGATCATAGTAAAAAATTCATCATCCAGGACGTTCCCTGGTGAAAGACCCTTTATCAGGGCGGCCCTTATCTGCTGCCCTCCCCCCGTAAGGGAATAAGAATTGCCAAAAGGCAACGAGAAGGTCATCAGCCTCATGGCCTCAAGATCGTGGATCTCTTCCCGCGTAAATGGAAGAAGGAATTTCCCGCCAGGGCCGGGAGGGCACTTGCGAAGGCCGTCCATTAAGGGCCTGGTAATGAAGATTTGAGGCAGTGCTTCATCATATGCCTCAAGTATGGATTCAGCAACAGGAAGGAGCCGTCCCTCTGCTGCAATGCCTCTCTTTTCAAGTTCAGCAGCGATTTCTGCCTGGCCGTCCAGATTACCCTGGGCAAGTCTTGCTACCTCTATCATGGATATTACTTCTGAGCCTATGAACCTGAAATTGTCGCGCCATTCCTGGATACTTCCAATCCTTTCTATACATTCCTCCACGGCTTCGGCTATCATGTGGCCGGACGCGGAAAGCTCAACCCCCCCCTCTTCGTTCTCTTGTATCAGCCCTGCAAGCTGGAGGTGGCCGATATAATCTAGGTCCTCGTCAGTCAATTCGTCAACAGCCTTGTCAAGGGAAAGTCCCTGGCTCCAGTTGTCCTTGAGCCTTGACATAAGCAGGGCGTGTTTCTTGGTTATTATCATTGAAATGATCCTCCTTTTTCTGTTTTCATGGATTAGATTCGGTGATAAGCAGGGCAAATCAAATCCGTTTACCCTTTACAAAACCAATGAAAAGCGGCCTTTTTGTTTAGAAGCGGTGTACTCATCTCAAAAAATACTCACAGGTACAGAGTACGCCGCACCTTTTTCGCTCATCGTGCCTTGCCATTGAAAAAACACTTGTTTTTCATCGGCCTTTATTGTTAATAAGCACTCTTTTGCCAATGTCCATAAACAGGGAGAAAAGCTATGATCAATTTCAATACTTTTTTAACCGTCTTTGTATCTGTCTTCGTGGCGGAACTTGGAGACAAGACCCAGATCGCCACCTTTTTTTTCGCGTCCACAAAAACGGGGGCGGGTCTCAGCGTTTTTCTCGGATCTGCTGCCGCCTTGGTGTGCTCGTCCGGGCTTGCAGTGGCCGGGGGTAGCCTTGTGGGCAGGTATGTTAACCCGGCCGTTCTCAACGGTGCGGCCGGCATGGGTTTTATCATCATCGGCCTGATGATCTTGATAAATCGCGGGTAGTTATATAAAAACAAGAAAAGGGCAAGCAATAAATTGCTTCTAAAAGGGGGTAATGTGAGATGAGCTTTCGTGACAGCTTGAGGATACTGCACGTGGACCTTTCATCGGAGAGTATAAAAAGGCGGGAGCTTGCAACCGAGGTGTCTAAGAAATTCATAGGCGGAAGGGGGGCAGGTACATATCTTCTGGGCACCATGTTAAATGGGCAGGAAGACAGTCTTTCCCCTGAAAATCCGCTGATTTTTGCAACAGGCCCTCTTACCGGTACGGCTGCTCCAACAGGGGGCAGGTACATGGTTATCTGCAAAAGTCCTCTGACAGGCCTCGTGGCATGCTCAAATTCAGGCGGTCAGTTCGGGGCTGAGCTTAAGCGCACCGGCGCGGACCTGCTTCTTATCACTGGTAAGGCATCAGAACCCATCTATCTCTTTATAGAGTATGAAAAGGCTGAGCTAAGGCCAGCGTCTCACCTGTGGGGCAAGGATACCCATTTTACCACGGCGGCAATCAGGGAAGAGCTTGGGATGGAGGGGGCAAGAATTGCGTGCATCGGGCCTGCCGGGGAAAATCTTGTCAGGTTTGCCTGTATTATCAATGACTTGCACAGGGCGGCGGGGCGTTCAGGCGTTGGTGCTGTCATGGGCTCCAAGAACCTCAAGGCAGTGGTGGTTAACGGTTCAGTAAGGCCCGCGCCGGCCGATAACGATCTGTTTATGAGTATTGTGAAGGAGAAGGTTGGCACCTTGAGGGGAAACTCGGTTACAGGCCAAGGGCTTCCCACACTTGGAACAAAGGTCCTTGACAACATCATTAACGAGCATGGCTCCTATCCAACAAGGAACTTTCAAACTGGGGTTTTTGAATCAACCGATGAGGTATGCGGAGAGGCCCTCGTTGCAAAGGGCTATCTCAGGAAGAACAGGGGGTGTTATGCATGTCCCATAAAATGCGCCAGGGTGACCGAACTTCCCACGGGGGCCAATGGAGAGGGCCCTGAGTATGAAAGCGGTTGGGCCCTTGGTGCTGCCGTGGGAGTCAAGGACCTCATAGCTATTACAGAGGCCAACTACCTCTGTAACCTGCTCGGCCTTGACACCATATCATGTGGTGTAACCCTGTCATGTGCCATGGAGCTCTTCGAAAAAGGACTCATAAAAAGGCAGGACATGGAAGGAGGTCCAGCCCTTGAGTTTGGAAGCAGCGAGGCCCTTGTATTCTACACTCAAAAAATTGCGTACAAAAAGGGCTTTGGCAGGAAACTGGCCGAAGGTTCAATGAGGCTTGCAAGGCGATACGGCGCCCCTGATCTCGCCATGGCCGTAAAAGGCCAGGAGCTTCCCGCCTACGACCCGAGGGGGGTCCAGGGCCAAGGGCTTTCCTATGCTACATCCAACAGGGGCGGCTGCCATGTGCGCGGCTATCTTATTGCGCCAGAAGTGCTGGGAATACCCGAGAAACTTGATCCACAGGCGACAGAAGGAAAGGCCCATTGGGTGAAGGTTTTTCAGGACCTCACGGCAGTTATAGATTCCATGGGGATGTGTCTTTTCACCTCCTTTGCCCTTGGTGCCGAGGATTATCTATCCCTGCTTAATGGGTTCACAGGCCACGGTTACACCCTTGAGGAAATGATGGAATGCGGAGAGCGCATCTGGAATCTTGAGCGGGCCCTGAACATACGGTTCGGCCTGCCGCCAGAATTTGATACGCTTCCCAAGAGGCTTATGGAGGAGCCCATGCCTGAAGGGGCGCAAAAGGGCAACACGGTTAGATTAGGCGAGATGCTCCCGGAGTACTACAAGTTAAGGGGCTGGGATGGGAAAGGTGTACCCTTGAAGAAGACGCTTGAGAGACTCGGGATATGTACTTAGCTATTGGCCAGTTGTTGTGGGTGATAAAAAGGGGGGCCTTATGGCCCTCTTAACGTCCACATAAACTCGTTACAGACAGTTCCAGTTCAATGGGCTATTTTCCGTGACTAGCCTTTATCTGCCGCACGATTTCCCTGGTTTCTCCAAGGTCCTTGGTCACCATGGCCCAGCCATACCAGTAGGCATAGTCAGGGCTTACATGGAAAAAGGCCTGGTAGGCGCGCATCCTGTGTTTCATGTAGATCCCAAAGAGTACCTGCTCTATGTAGGATACGTTTCTGTCCATTTTTGGTAACTATCGCTCGAAGGAGCAGGATAATCAGTCCTCATGGCATGTGGTGTATCTTCTTCCTTTCCATCTCCCATGCCTTCTGGTTTATTAAAAAGTAAATTGTGCGAAGGGACGGGTTTTTTCTAAGGTTTTTCTACCCCTTCTTTTACTATTTCCCCCTTAATACCAATAACTGTACAGTGAACACCTATGGCCACGCCCGCCTCGTGCAACGCCTTTCTCAATATTCCGAGCATTGCTGAACAACAAGGAACTTCCATAATAGCGGTAGAAAGTGACGATATATTGTTTTTTATCAAAATTTCCCTGAATTTTGCCACATATTCCTGCTGATCATCAAATTTCGGACACCCCATTAATATCACATGGCCTTGAACAAACCTTTCATGGAAGTCATGACAGGCAACGGCCGCGCAATCTGCAACCACGAGAAGATCCCCATTTTTAAGAAAGGGGGCATGGGGAGGAATCAGGCGAATCTGGATGGGCCAGTGGCCGAGAAGGGACACTTTTTCCTTTAGAAAATCTGGCCTGTTGGCACATTCACAGGTTGAAGGCCCAAGATTCATGACCTTTGAGGACGGGCAACCCTGGGCCACTGGTTGGACCTCTTCTGTCTTTTTCCTTGAAAGATACTCATGAACTGCCTCCTCATCGAAATCCTCTGCCTCTCGCTCAACTATCTTTAAAGCCCCGGTTGGGCACTCCCCGAGACAGGCCCCTAGACCGTCGCAGTACTTTTCTGCAACAAGCCTTGCCTTGCCGTTTACTATCTCTATGGCTCCCTCTTCACAGGCAGGGACACACTGTCCGCAGCCGTCACATAGCTTCTCATCTATTTGGATGATTTTTCGCATCATTTTCATTTAAATTTTCTCCTTCTAAACTTGATGAAACCAATCCAAAGTATACTTTTGGGCTCTCTTTACATTGACTTAGATCAACATCTCTGTTTAGGAAGGAGACCATGAACGAGAAACCTGCTGCCATAAATGCCATCTGGCTGGGAATGATCCTCCTTGCAACCATCACGGCAGCCTATACAGGAAAGATGGACGCAGTCACCAAGGCCTCCTTTGATTCTGCCAAGGCCGCTGTGACCCTGGCAATCAACCTCATTGGCCCCATGGCCCTGTGGCTGGGACTTATGAAGGTGGCAGAAGATGGCGGAATGCTAAGGGCAATAGCCAGGTTCATACGCCCTGTTATGGTCAGGCTCTTTCCACAGGTTCCACCCGATCATCCTGCCATGTCCGCCATGATAATGAACATGTCCGCCAATGCCCTGGGCCTTGGAAACGCTGCCACTCCCATGGGCATAAAGGCCATGAAGGAGCTTAACAGGCTCTCCTCCCGAAAGGGCGTTGCCACAAACGCCATGTGCCTGTTTCTGGCAATCAACACCTCAAATGTCACCCTACTTCCCCTGGGAGTGATAACGGTAAGGGCGGCAGCAGGGGCCCAGCGGCCCGCTGCCATACTGCTTCCAACCATTCTTGCAACCATGCTTTCAACTGCAGTGGCAATAGCTGCCGCAAAGTGGTTTGAAAAAAGGGGCCAGGAAGAAGGTCTTTCAGAGGCGGAGGTCTCAGAGACCATCACAGGAGAACAGGACGAGGAGAGGGAGGCTTCATGCCGAACCCCTTCGTGCTCAAGGGCAGGAAAAATCCTTGTCACCGTAGCCGTTTTCGCATTTTTGGCCGCAACGCTTTCGCGCCTTTTCAAGACGTGGGGAACAATGACCCTGTCCGTTGACACCATTGGGCACCTTTCAGGGTGGCTAATTCCCGTTCTCATCTGTTTTTTCCTTGTTTACGGTTATCTCAGGGGCGTAAAGGTCTATGAGAGCCTGACAGTTGGGGCAAGAGAAGGCTTTGACACTGCCATAAAAATCATTCCCTTCATGGTTGCAATCTTTGTGGCCATAGGCATGCTCAGGGCCAGCGGGGCCATGGACATGATAATAGGTGCCCTTTCACCTCTTGTCGGGCTTATAGGCATGCCTCCAGAGGCCCTGGCCATGGCTCTCATGCGGCCCCTTTCAGGAAGCGGTGCCTTTGGCATCATGTCTGAAATCGTCTCAAAAAACCCTGATAGCTTCCTCTCATTCGTGGTCTCTGTAATGCAGGGATCCACAGAGACCACCTTTTACGTGCTTGCCGTCTACTTTGGCTCCGTAGGCATAAAGGAGACAAAACACGCCCTAACCACCGCACTTCTTGCAGATGCGGCAGGGATATTCGGCTCAGTCTGGATAAGCAGGCTCTTCTATTGAACGCCCTTATCAAAAGGCCGGGATGTTGAATCTTTCTATATTAAGCGTGGTTCCATTCACAGTAACGGTTGCATGGACTGAATCAATGAATTCCATTGTGATGTTTCCACCTTCACCTTCCACAAGTTCAGGCTGCTGGTAGGGACAGGCAAAACATTGACCATTTTTCCAGCCATCCAGAACACCTGTATATGTGGTTGCATTGCTTGAAAAGGGACCGCTTGAGGTCCACCACCTTGAACTTTTGTCGTTTCGGTAGTTGTACCAGACCATTGCCATCTTTCCGCCTCTTGCATCAATAAAGAAACCCATGCCTTCGTAATTTGGGTCATACCACCAGCCTGTAAGGTTTCTTGGATCCTTGTCACCTGGTGCAAAATCGGCCATAAACGAGGTCAAGGTCTTGGATTCAGTCACGTTGTTACTGATTCCGGTGTAAGTCACTGTGTCCTCTGCACCCTGGTCCAGGTTCAAAGTGGTCGTTCCCACTTTCTCCCTTACCGGTTGCTGATAGGCCTGACCCCATGGCCACCCTTTCCACTTAAAGACATCGCCCTGATAGGTGGTGTCACTGGTCATATTGCCACCGGTGGTGTACCAGCTGGTTTCACCCTCTTCATCAAAAATGAACCATGTGGCAAAGAGCCTCTTGCCCTGTATCTCAAGGGCAAGGCCTGTCCCCTGCTCGTTTTTGTTGTACCACCAACCCGTGAACTTATTCTGAATATCAGTTAAATCGCCCTTGGGTGTGGAGGTGGCATTTGTGCCTGAGGAGAAAATAGCGAAGTTGTCTATGCCCAGTTTGGTGCTGTTTACATCTGGGGAAAGGAGACGGATCTCCATGGTATAGACATCGGACATGGTATCACGAAAGGAGGCGCCACTTGATTCCTGGTTCCACCCTGCGGCCTTGGCCTGGGCATCGCTCCAGTTGGGGTCAAAAACCACCTCGTAATGGAGCCACCGCCCAAGGGGCATCTTCTCTATTGGCAGCGAGTAGTACCATCCGTTATAGGTAGAATCATGGTACCTCAACCGAAGGCAAATCCACTGAAAACTGCCAGAGAGCAGATTGAGGTCAAAGGCCAACCTTCCTATTTTTGCTGCTGTGTAATTGCCAGTGTATCTGTCTTCTTCTGTTGCTGCCCCGATCGTGCGGGACGGGTTTCCTCCAGGATTACTCGCTGAAAGAAGGTATCCCCCTGGATGACCTCCACTGTCGGCAACCGAAACCTCGGTCCACGCGGTATTGCGTCTCCAGTTGTGACGCTTTCCGTCATCCCAGTTATCACTGGTTGGCATGGCAGCCTGGACACTTGAAACCATTACAAACAGTAAAACAAAAAGTGAACCCGCCAGCTTTTGCATGTCTCCTCCTTGAAAATTGGCCACAAGAAAAGGCCATCTTTGGACACAAAATGCCTATTGTTCCTTGCGACAACCAAAACCCAATATATTTTATGTCAAAATTATTTTTTTGGCAAGAAACTGGCATTAACGTGTTACGAGCAAATAAATTGTCCTCCATTTTGACACATAACTTGT
Source organism: Deltaproteobacteria bacterium (assembly GCA_015493475.1). GTDB lineage: Bacteria > Desulfobacterota > Dissulfuribacteria > Dissulfuribacterales > QOAL01 > JAADCZ01. The sequence continues at coordinate 138 of WGDC01000093.1, read as the reverse complement.
CCGGATTTATATGGGAATTTAGGAGGTATCCATATGAGCCGGGCCCATATAATGGAGGAGATCAAACTTATGAGATTCGAGGAAGCTTACGGAAGTTGTAAAAAGAAGAAACTTACTCAGGAACAGGCTGCGATGCTT
>WGDC01000092.1 GCA_015493475.1 Deltaproteobacteria bacterium | reverse complement strand
GCCTTGACAGATTCCCCTTACCCTGCTTGACCTGAAGGTGCCGACGGCGAGAGAACGCCGACTTTTTACCTCGGGCTCAAGAACTTTTAGTGTTCTAAATATTCATTGAGAAATCCGGATTGACCCCTCTTTCCAAACCAAGTTCAAATTATTGATGTACTCTTCATAACTGTCGTGAAACCCGATCTGATCCTTAATTCCGTAGTCTTTTAATTGCCAATATGGAGGCGAGGTTATAATAAGATTTATAGATTTATCTTCCAACTCCACCATGCAACGGCTATCACCGCGAATAATTTTATGACGGGACGAAAATGTCATAGGAATAACCTCTCTAATTTCAATCTGTTCCGAGACATGGAAAACCGCCTCTTTTGTCTGACAGGCGTGTTCCCCTACCGGCAAAAATTTTTACACGTATGGAAATACCGCCCCATTTCTGTTCCAAGTCGTGCTTTTGACAAACAATTGTTTTTCAGAGGCCTTTTTCCCGTACAAGAAAACCTGTCAACTCGATCTATCGAGAAGCCCCTTGGCCCATTCAAGGGCATCAAGCACCCTTGGAGCCACGAGCTTCCTGGCCTCCTCGTAGGTTACCCATTTGTAGGCGTCGTGCTCCGGCTTGCCTATTTCAGGATTTACCGGAAGAGAAATTTCCTTGGTCCTGGTTTCGGCAAGGTAGTACCGAGCTATCTTTCGCCCGAGGTTGTACGGACCTGTCTCTCTGAAGTCATAACCCCACCTGAAGTCCAAATCGGTTATCGTGGTCTCTTCTCTTGTCTCTCTCCTTGCGGCCTCCAGAGGATCTTCACCCAGCTCCACCAAACCCTTGGGGAAGTCCCAGTAGCCGTAAGCCCTTAGCAGGAGAAACCTCCACTTGCCCTGCTTATCCCTTCTGACCACGATAACTCCGGCAGAAAGTACGGTCTTCTTATGGTTTTTCACAACACAAGCCTCTTTTCATGGGTAATGCGGTAATCAAGATAATAGAGTATCGGAACCACCATCCTTGAAAAGATGGTAGCGGCAACCTCGCCTGCCATGAGAGAAATGGCAAGCCCCTGGAATATTGGGTCAAACAGTATCACACAGGAACCAACAACAACCGCCGATGAAGTCAGTAGCATTGGCCTAAACCTAACCGCTCCGGCATCAATGACGGCTTCTTTAAGGGGCATCCCCTCTGCAAGCCTTAGTTCTATGAAATCCACGAGGATGATGGAATTACGCACGACTATGCCCGCCCCGGCAATAAAACCGATCATGGAAGTGGCAGTGAAAAAGGCGTTCAGCATAGCGTGGGCCGGGATAATGCCTATGAGGGAAAGGGGAATGGGAGCCAGGATAACGAGAGGAACCGTGTAGGACTTGAACCAGCCCACTACCAGGATATATATCAGCACTATAACAACGGCGAAAGCGATGCCCATATCCCTGAAGACCTCGTAAGTCACCTGCCACTCCCCGTCCCATTTCATTGCCCACTCATCGGGAGAAAACGGCTGCCTGATATAATAAATATCAATGCCTGTCTTGCCGTCCGGGGTCTTAAGTTTTTCAAGGGCCTTGTTGGCCTTAAGAATGGCATAGATGGGACTCTCCTCCTTGCCAGACACATCTCCGGTAACATAGACCACGGGCTTTAAATTCTTGTGGTAAATGGGATGGGGCCTTATAACATTCTCAACACGGGCAAGTTCTGCTATGGATACCATCTTGCCCGACTTGGACCGCACCTTCATTGAGGATAGGTCCAATGGCCCGGACCGCTCGCTTCTTGGGAGCCTTAACACGATTTTGACGTCTTCCGGTGCTGAGGCGACATGAAGAAGGCCTACCTGCCTCCCGGCCACGTATGCGCTGAGAACCTGGAGCACACGAGCTGGCGAAACTCCCAACTCTGCCGCCTTGTCCTTTTCCACGACCACCCCATATTCAGGCTGGGGTGCAGTCATGTACCAGTCCACATCAACGACTCCCTCTGTATTTTCAAAAATCTTCTTTACCTTTCTTGCTACGTCAATCTGTTTCTCGTAATTAGGACCGTAAACCTCTGCCACGAGGGTCTGGAGCACCGGGGGCCCCGGCGGTATCTCTGTAACCTTAATCCTGGCATTATATTTCCTTGCAACCTTTTGCAGCTTGGGCCTAAGCCTTTTTGCTATGGAGTGACTCTGCTCACTCCTTTCATGTTTTGGTATGAGATTCACCTGGATATCAGCCACGTTGGGTCCGCGCCTCAAGTAGTAGTGACGCACGAGGCCGTTAAAATTGAAGGGAGAGGCCGTTCCCACGTAAAGCTCGTAATCAGTGACCACCTTCTCCCTGTCGAGAACGTTTCCGAGCTCCTCGGCCACCCGAGCCGTACGCTCAAGGGATGTACCCTCCGGCATGTCTATGATGACCTGGAACTCGCTCTTGTTATCAAAAGGCAACATCTTTACGCGCACCACCTTGAAATAGATGAGGGAACAGGCGAAAACAAAAAGCAGTGCCATTACCCCAAGAAACATCCAGCGCTGATAGTCCTTTTCGAGCAGGTGCCCCATGGCCCACCTGTACATCCTGTCAAGCCAGGTATCCTTCTCGACCTTTTCCTGTTCCCTTTTCCCAAGAATATGATAGGCGGTCCAAGGTGTAATAACAAAAGAGATCACCATGGACAGGAACATGGCCACAGAAGCGCCTACTGGCATGGGCCGCATGTACGGTCCCATGAGCCCCCTGACAAAGGCCAAGGGCAAAATAGCAACAATAACCGTGAATGTGGCAAGAATGAGGGGACTTCCAACCTCCACAACCGCCTCAACGATTATGTCCTTGAGCGGACGACTCTTGTTGAAGGGAAGCCTGACATGGCGCACAATATTTTCCACGTCCACTATTGGATCGTCCACCAGTATTCCTATACAGAAAATGAGGGCGAAAAGCGTGACCCTGTTAAGGGTATAACCGTGGATGTAGTAGATGAAGAGCGTGAAGGCCAATGTGACCGGAATGGCCACGAGCACCACAAGACTCGCCCTCACGCCGAGGAGCAGGGCCATTAACACTGCAACGGATAGGGTGGCTATGGCGAGATGTTCAAGAAGCTCGTTGGACTTTTCCTTGGCCGTTTCACCGTAATTCCTTGTAACCACGTAATGAATATTGTCCGGAAGGATAAAGCCTCTCGTTGCCTTGACCTTTTTCAGTATCTCGTTGGCAAGGTAGGTGGCATTCCATCCCTTTCTCTTTGCGATAGCTATGGTTACAGCAGGTTTCAAGCTGCCTGGAGAAAATTCTACACCATGCTTTTCCTTGTGCCCGGCTCCGGCGCCTATCATCACATAAGACTCGGGTTCCTCTGGCCCGTCCAATATGTCGGCTATCTGCCCAAGACGCACAATTCTGCCTTTGGTAACCTTGACAACCGCCCGGTTCACATCCTCCTTTGATGAGAAAAAGTTGTTGAGCCTCAGGGAAAACGCCATGTTGTCTCTTGTGATGTTGGCTATCCAGGAGGCTTTGTTTTGTGACGAAAGGGCCTGTATAACATCGGCAGCATCAAGGCCCAGGCTGCTTAGAGCCTCCTGCCTTAGGTTTATCCTGAGCTGCCTTCTGAGTCCTCCCTTGATGAAGGTCTCACTGATACCTGGAATCTTCTTTATCTCTTCCCTAAGCCTGGCTGCCACCTGTCTGAGTTGAAGACTACTGTAACCGTCGCCCCACAGGGTTAGGCAAACAATGGGAACATCATCAATGGAGTGAAGTTTAAGCAGCGGCTTACTGCATCCGGGCGGTATCCAGTCAAAGTGAGAATAGAGCTTGTCATATGTCTTGAGCAGGCTCGCCTCGGTATCCTGCCCGACGTAGAACCGGACTATGGTCAGCGCCCTGCCGTCCATAGCAGTTGAATAAACGTACTCAACACCTGGTATCTCCCACAAAAGGCGCTCCATGGGGCCTATAACACGATTTTCTATCTCCTTTGGACTTGCCCCTGGCATGTTAACCATGACATCAACCATGGGGACCACGATCTGAGGTTCTTCCTCGCTCGGGGTGAAATAGATGGCGAATGCCCCAAGGAGCAAGGAAAACAGCACGATGAGGCCTGTAAGCTTTGAATCAACGAACGTCCTGGTGAGCCAGGTAAGAAACGGCGCTTTGTGGGTAAATCCCTGCATGGACGGGCCTGACTGGTTACTCAAGTCGAGCGCCCTCCCTTGCCTGCATGAGGTTGGACGAGATTATCTCTTCCCCTTCTTCGAGGCCACTCAGGATGGTTACGAAAAGCTCCTTCCCCTGGCCTCCCGCCGGCACATCCTGCAAAACAGGCAGGAATCCTGACCCAGTCCTGAGCCACTTCTTGCCGAGACGCACTATTCTCCAGTGCACGGTTTTGTTCTCATCAACCACATAGACCCCATTTATGCCGGCGCGTTTTACAATGACCTTTTCAGGCAGGATTATCGTGGTGACCTGACCGGTTCTGACAAAGACCCTGCCGAACAACCCGCTTTTTAGCTTCATGGAATCCATATCCGCAAGAAGGGTGAAGGTGTGCGTTGCCACATTGGATGAACGCTGAACATGCTCAACTTTCACATTTGCCACCAGATCTATGGCCGGTATTGAGACAGTTACGGACTCCCCGGGCACGATATTTTCTATGAGTACATCGTCCACATTGGCCTCGAACCAGAAGCCTGCACCCCTGCCGTCCAACCTGATGAGCGGGACTCCAGGGTTCACATACGTACCGGGATCGACGTTGCGCTCTGCTATCCAGCCGTCTAAGGGGGCCTTTATCCTGAGATAGGCAAGCTGGTTCCTGGCTTCCTTTATCTCGGCATTGACTGCCTTAATCTTTGACTGGAGGCTGCCTGTCTCGTTTTTCAGCGCATTAAACCTGGTCCTTGCCCTATCAAGTTCGTCCTTTGTTGCTGACTCCTCCTTGAAAAGCCTCTTGAATCTTTCGAAGTTGATCTTCGCGTACTCGTATCTCGCCTCTATGGCATTGAGCTCGCCGGATACCGCTGCCCTTTGTTCGTAAAGCGCCTTTATGCGGGCCTTGAGGTCCGTATCATCCACGAGTACGAGAAGCTGTCCCTTCCTCACCCCGTCACCAATCTGTACAGGGACCTCCTTCACGTATCCAGGCACCTTGGAGGCAAGCGTAACCTGCACCTTGGATTTCACCAGGCCAGGGAAAACGCGGATGCTCGGCAACTCCTGACGCTTTACCTTCAGGATTTCCGCATTAAAGGTATGAACAACAGAAAGTTCTTCCTTGGACTTCTCGCTGCTGCATCCTGCAACCAAAAACCCGGGCAGAATACATATACAGCAAGCGAGAAACCAGCCCCACTGATTTTTCCCAATATTTTCATGCCCCTGCATATTTCCTCTCAACGCTGCGCATCAATATGTCCATTCCCCCCAAGGATTTCCCTTCCAAGGATTCCTGCCTTACGCTTGAGGTCCGATAAGGCGAGCCGAGCATCAAACCTGGCGGCCGCCTCTTCCAGCATGGTCTCCTTGACGCTGGTATCTGCAGCAAGGAGCTCCACCATAAGTGCGAGCCCGTTGGCGTACCTGTTTCTAAGTATCTTCTGGCTCTCTCTTGCCTGCTTCACCGCTTGCATAGCCACACTCAACTGTTTTTTGGCCGTCTCGAAACGGAAAAACGCCCGACGGACCTCGAGCTCTATTTGCTGCTCTACCTGCCTGAGCCTTGCAGCAGCCTTTTGCCTGTCCGCCTCTGCCTCGGACACGGCAGCCCTATCACCAAAACCGTTAAAGATGTTCATTGAAACAGTGGCCATAAGCGTCCAGGAATCTCCTCCAAAATAGGAAAGGTTCTGACGATCCCCTTCGTATACACCCACGAGATTCAAAGAGGGCAGGAAATGGAACAGTGCCTGGCGATGCCGGTAATCGGCGATCTTTAGCCGTTTTTTGGCCATGAAGTATTCCGGCCTGTTTTTCTTAGCGATCCCTATCCAGTGACGGAGATCCTCCTCATTCCAGCCTTCAAAATCCACTGGCTTTAGCTTCCATTTCAAGGCCTGGTTCACACCCATGGCGTTGTCTAAGGAGGCGAGTGCAATGCTGAAATCGGATTCGGCCTTGAAAAGCTGTCTCTCCACCTTTGTCTTTTGGACCATCGCCCCAAGAAGGTCGGACTTCAGGACAAGACCCGCCTCATAACGTTTCCTGGCAAGGTTTTCGTGAAGGGCGGCGGTCTTGTAAGCGGAGCTCAGAACGCCGACATTCTCCTCCGCAAGCAGGGCCTGGCAATATGCCTGTTCAACCATGAAAAGCACCATTTGTGCTGTTTGCTTGAAGGCGAGGCCGGTTATACCCTGGGCAAGCATCGAGGTTTTGTAGCCAATATATTCCCTTCCCTCGTTAAAAACTGGCTGACGCATCACCACCTTGTACTGCCAATTATCACGGTAGTCCGGGTTGTTGAGCTTGCCCACGTCAAAATCAGCCCGGGTGAACTCGGCCTGGTTAAGTTTGTTTGAGAAGACCATTACCGGATTGTCAGAATGGCTGTAACCGAGCTCCAGGTTTACCTTTGGCAAAAAGGCGCTGATGGCCTGGCCCACCTGGGCCTCCGCCTTCAGCTTGGAGGCCTTCGCCTGTTTCATCACGGGGCTTTCCTTCATGGCCATTTCAAAGGCGCCTCTAAGCGTCAGGGGCCTGGCGGCAGTATCCCCGCTACAGGCACCCCCTCGCGGCATACATAGCACGCATAAAATCGAAAACAGCAACAGAAGCTGTGCCCGGCTGTTATTTATCGAGTGGTTCATCTGAACGATAGTCTATTCACAGACAGCGCAATCTGATACGTTTAGTGTTAATTAAAATGGTTTGGATAACTGATTATATGTTATATGCAAAATCAGTTCCTTTTCAACAGGAAGGGGCAAACAGCCTGCCTGCCCTTAATGGGGCTATATTAAATGATGCAGCAATTTTGGCAATAAAAGAATACTGTCACCGTGGACATTCAAGTGAAAAAAGGCCTCAAAAATGCAGTTTGCGCATTGAAATCCGGCAACAAAGACAAAGCTGCATGGATACTTGAGCGTCTCATTGAGAACGGGAACAGCCACCATGAAACCTTGGGACTTCTTGGAGCTATCCGCATGGAGCAGGGGAAAACGGATGAGGCCGTAAAGCTTTTAACGCAGGCCATCACGCAGGCCCCTGAACACGTACCAAGCCTGTACAACCTGGCCCGCACACTGCATATTAAAGGAGATCACGAGGAAGCTAAAAAACTTTATATCCGCATAACGACTATTTCCCCGTCATTTTATCATGCGTGGAATAACCTCGGACTGCTTCAAAAGGAAACTGGCGATCTTATGGGGGCGAAACAGTCGCTCAGGAAGGCATTGGCTATTGCACCCGGACACGCCCCTTGCCTGAACAATCTTGGCGTGGTCATGGAAGGCCTTGGGCGTCTTGATGAGGCATGTTCCCTTTTTAAAGGGGCGCTTGCCCTTGACAGCGGCTATTTTTCAGCCCGCTTCAACCTTGGATGCCTACTTTTCAGGCTTGGCAGGTACGAAGAAGCAGAGAAGGAGCTTCTCCACGTCCTTGCGTTAAATAAAGACGAACCGACTGCCAGATTTCTTCTTCAAAGCATGGGCCGCATGAAAGCACCCGAAAGGGCGCCCGCCGAATATGTCAAGAGGACGTTTGATGACTGTGCAGGGCAGTTCGAGGAAATACTCGTGGGAAGGCTACAATACCGGACCCCGGAAAAACTCTTTGGTTTTCTTCAGGACCTCCTTGATTACAAGTGGTCAATCATGGACCTTGGATGCGGAACCGGCCTTGGAGCCCACCGGTACAGACCCTTTGCTTCCTTCCTTGCCGGAATGGATTGCTCTCGAAAGATGCTCCGAGAGGCTATGGCAAAAGGCGTCTACGATGCCCTTTACCAAGGAGACATAGTCGAGAGGTGGCCCACTGATAGAAAATTCCACCTCGTCTATAGTTCCGACTGCCTTTGCTACATGGGCGCCCTTGAGCCAGTATTCAAGAGGATAAAAAAATCCCTTTACCCTGGCGGGATCCTGGGCTTTTCCGTTGAAAAGATGAAAAAGGATGAAGAAAGCAGGGGCTACCAACTTGGAAAAAGCGGCCGTTACCGCCATTCACACGGCTATGTCAAAACGGCCCTTGAAAGGGCCGGACTGAAACACATAAAAGACCTTGCTATTACACTTAGAAAGGAAGAGGGAAAGGACGTAAAGGGCCTCCTGTTTGCCGCACAGAAGGCGGTCACATAGCTTATCCACGCGCCTGTTTCCAGTTTTTCCAAAATATCCTGCTCGATGCGAAAAGAGCGGCGCCTATGGCTATGTAGACACTCCACACAAGGGACCTGTTCAGGGAACTTTTCCTTAGAAGAATCCCCAACATTATCATCGCACCGATAAGCAGGTAGCTCTTTACAGGCATGAATCCAAAAAGGCACGAGGGATCCGGCCTGTTCCTTATCCGGTCGACTATCCTGAAGGCCGTCTTCTCAAGCACCATCTTGGCCTTGAAAAGGCCTGCAACAAGGGCAATAGCAACCCACAGAAACTTGTAAGGATCCTCGACCTTAATAATGTTGACAAGGCCCCTTCCACAAAGAAAAATTCCCACAGCCGACCACATCAGCGCAGCACCAAGCATCTGTGTCCTTAGACAGGCTTGGGGAGTCCATTTTTCTGATTGCGGTTCACCGTTCATCGTGCAGAAGATTAAGACTACCTGGCTTTCTCGTCAACCGTTCCCGTCCTCCCTCTGCTTGGGAAATACAGGGGCTGCTTGCGGAAAGGATAAAGGGAACAAGCAGCCCCCTGGCGGGTAAGAGCTCGAGGTGTTTTGAAAGAAGGAGCTTCACAAAATCTGTTCGACCGGGGGCCCAGAGAGCGCCTCAGAGAGCCATTTTTTAAGATCCGCGGTAGGATTATAGACTCCCACCCCTGCCTTCTGACCCCCTTCTTCAAGGGACTTTAGGAATAATCTCTTGTCCACAGGAATCTTGGCGAGCTCTTCAACATCCATGGAATCCCGCCTTAAAAGGGTGACCTGCGGCGGTGACTCCCACTCGTATATAACAAAATAGTAAGACTCATCTTCAGCGCTTCTGACAAAGTCGTTGCCCCGTGTCCAACCGGCGCCCCATTCAAGGTACATATCAATAGCCTTTTCCTGGGTCATATCCCAGTCTATTCTGTCAACAATGTCTCTTCTTTGCCTGAGTTCCTGAAGCCCCATCGCCATTATGCCGCAGCCTCCTTCTTGTAATCGAGAAAAAATCTCATTTAGTTGACAATAACCCGGATAGTTCAACATGTCAAGAGTTTTAAGATTTTCTTTGTCTTATTTATTTCAAAAATCTCACTTCTGTCAGTGCGTATGAACAACACAAGGGATCAATCCAACTCGACCTGGTCCGCCTCGACAACTTGCTCTATTAATTCAAGCCTCCCGGCCCCGAAAAGCGTAGTCATGAGCCAGTCGTACCCGAGATTCAGCAGAGCCTCGTCGTTATCCTTTACCTGCCGCAGCCTGTCTTCGGAAACCCTGTAAATCTTGAGAAAGTTGCTATATAGGACGAACCGCCTGAATGCATCCATATTGTAGCAGGCCATGAAAAACATCTCGAGGGTCTTTTCAGGAATTTCCACAAAGGGTCCAAGGCTTTTTCGCCTGAGTATCAACTCCACCCAGCCCTTGTTGAACTCATCATAGGGAGGAATACCCTGATCCTGCCGCCACTCGGCAATGGTCATCTCCTGGCCAAGGTCATGGCCGAGGCAGTGCCCCTCCTTTATAAGGGCAAAGAAGTTTTCGTTGTCGGAGATATCAAAGTTGTGGAATAAACCCGCCGCCACCGGATAATACCGGCAGGATACGGGCCTGTCTTCATAGACAGTGCATCCTCCTTCTCCGAGAAACGGACACGCATTACCCTTGTCCTCGAGCAGCCTGATCATTGGAACCGGCAGGTCAGAGGCCTCTATCTTGCCAGGCGCGGTATAGGTAACAAGGAATTCGTCAGATGCCATGGCAAAACGCCGTTTCAATCTTATTATGTCATATGGGGTAAGAAAGGTAGAATTATTGTGGCAGCACTTGGTGAAACAGGCAAGTTCCTTGTCACAATGAAAACATATGGTGCTGTCAAGATCAAGCCGTACCGGCACAATTGGCCTTTTGACATCCCTTGGTGCGTACATATTTCTAACCCCTTTTGCTCTTTTATTTTTGAACACTTTAGTATAAACCTAATTCAATTTGTCAGCAAAGGAAACCGCCTTGGGACCGACTCGAAAATTTTGGGCCCCTTTTCAGAACAGGCGTTTAAACAGCAGCAGGCATCTGTGCATGTATCACGGAATTGTTTTGCTGTAACATTATACATTGATCTGCAGGAACAGTGTATCTGAGCACCAATTCTGTCCCGGGAAGGGGCCTTCAGGGGGAAATTCCATGGGATCGTCGGTGGCTATCGTCACGGGAGCCATAAGGGGTATAGGACTGTCAGTTGCAAGATTTCTTTTAAAAAAGGGCGTCAGGTGCCTCGTAACTTATTTTGACTGGCTTGATGACCTTGATACAATGCACGCTCGCCTGTCGGATACTGGCTGTGATTACAGGGCCGTCGAAGCAGATCTCCGGACAGAGGAGGGTGCCAGGAAGACAGTGGAGGCTGCACTTGAATCCTTCGGCTGCGTCGATATCCTGATAAACAACATAGAACGCGGGGGCTGGCCGGTAGTACACGGTCGCTACACGAGGCAACAGTGGGACCTTGAATTTCAAACCACTGTTACTGCAAAGTGGCAACTTTTTTCAAGAGCCTTGCCGTACCTGAAAAGATCAAAGGCGGGATGCGTTGTGAACGTTACGTCCATCTCCGGCATTACCGGCAGGCTCGGCCCGGCGGGCCTTGTTTTCAACGACTGCTATAGCCTTTCAAACAGGGCGGTGGGGCTGCTTACGGAGCAGTGGGCGCGGATGGGCGCTCCGAATGTCCGAGTAAACGAGCTTATGCTCGGTTTCTTCGAAACAAGACACGGCCCCTGTACAAGGGGCTGGGGAGTTCTGAAAAAAAAGGACAAAAATTCAATCATAAAACATACACTTCTTGGAAGGATAGGGACCATGGAGGACATTACTATGGCAGTGGATTTCCTTGTTTTTGGCTCGCCCTTTTTGACCGGTACCAAGATAGTGCTCGATGGCGGATACATCCTTGGCGCGGAAGAAGTACCGACAATGCCAAAAGGAGTCATTGAGCCTGGCGAATCCGTATTTGGCGGGTCAAAGCCCCCCGGTTCGGGCAATTCCTGATTTTTTCGGACAAAGGGCATGCACTGGCGCACAACAAGGAAAAAGGCAGGGTTACTTGTATCCCTACTCTTCTTCTTTACTGTCGTTGCCACGCTTTTCACGAACTCTCCCCCGACATTTGCCAAGGCAGACATTATAGACCTGTCAGCCACAGGAGAACAAACCTATCTTGGCCCGTACATCAAGTACCTCAAGGACAAAGAGGGAACCCTTGACATTTCAAGGGTCTCAAGCCCATCCATGTCGGACAGTTTCAGGAGCTGCCACAGTATTTCGCCAGGCTTTGGCTTCAGTTCCTCGGTCTTCTGGTTCCGCTTCTCACTTTACAACCCAACATCACAACCGCTTAAACGCTTCCTTGAAATCGAGTACCCCCTCCTTGACCATGTGGACCTGTACATTCCCGAAGGTAATGGTAATTTCCGCGTATACAAAGAGGGAGACAGACAGGATTTCTACAAAAGACCCATCAAGTACAGGAATTTTGTCTTTATTCTTAGAATTCAGCCAAAAACCCACGTAGACTATTTCATAAGGGTTCAAACCTCGAGTTCCCTTAATCTGCCTGCGAGGCTGTACACCGAGGTGGGTTTCATGGACAAGATTGAAAACGAGGAAACAGCCCTCGGCATCTACTTCGGAATCCTCTTCGCCATGCTGGCCTACAATCTTATTCTCTTTTTCACTATCAGGGAATCCGTATACCTTTACTACGTGCTGTTTGTCATTTTCAACTTCCTGTTCCAGCTCGACCTTACCGGAGTGGCCTTCAAGTACCTATGGCCTGACAGTATTTACTGGGCAAACGAGAGCCTGCCTTTTTTCATATTTGTATCTTACTATTTTGGCACCGTATTCACTCGCCAAATCATAAATTCCAAGAAATATGCCCCTCTGCTCGACAGGATTCTATCGGTTCTTGCAGTGATTTCAGCTGTCTTTGCAGGGTGTTGCCTGTTTTTCCCATATGGGATAAGCATAAAGGCTGCAACTCTCGTGGCAATGACCGTTGTCGTTCATATTTTGGCTGGCTTCCTTTGCCTTTACAGGGGATACCGGCCCGCTAGATACTACGCAATGGCTTGGTCCATATCAATGGGAGGCGCTGCAATATACGCCCTTAAATCCTTTGGAATCCTTCCAAACAACTTCGTTACAGTATGGGGCATCCAGATAGGCTCGGCATGGGAGGTAATACTGCTCTCCATGGCCCTGAGCGATAGGCTTAGCCTGCTGCAGAAAGAAAAAGACCAGATACAGGCCAAGTACACTCGAAAACTCGAGGATGCCAACCTGAGACTCGAGGAATTTGCAAAAACCTTGGAAGAAAAGGTCAGGCAGAGGACCATGGAGATAGAACGGTCCAACATGCTCCTCAAAAAACAGGCCGAGGAAATGCGCCTTGCCGAGGAAATGGCGGAGCGGGCCAGCGAGGCAAAATCCGACTTTCTTGCCAACATGAGCCACGAGATAAGGACGCCTCTTAACGCAATAACCGGTATTACAGCCCTTGCCCTTGAAATGGATTTGCCGGAAAAACTTAGAGGCTATCTTAAAATCATAAAGGCTTCCGCCCACTCTCTCCTTAACCTCGTCAACGATATTCTCGATTTTTCCAAGATCGAGGCAGGCAGAATGGAGCTTGAAAAAACGAATTTCATGCTAATGGATGTCTTTGAAAACATTGCCCACATGTTTACGGAGATAGCAGCTGAAAAATCCATTGAATTCATCATAGATATAGACAGCAATGTTCCGAATCACCTCGCAAGCGATCCGACCAGACTTGGGCAGCTCTTGACCAACCTGGTGTCAAACGCCATCAAGTTTACAAACCAAGGCCATGTGATTCTTTCCTGTCGGATGATTGCCGAGAAACAGGATTCCGTTATCCTCCGTTTCAAGGTGGCGGACACGGGCATCGGGATCGAAAAGGACCGACTTGATTATCTCTTCGATATGTTCACTCAGGCGGACTCTTCGACCACAAGGCGTTTTGGAGGAACTGGCCTCGGCCTTACTATCTGCAAAAGGATAGCAAGCCTCATGGGAGGCACCATAGAGGTGGAAAGCGAACTTGGCCACGGAACCACCTTCACGTTCCAGGTAGAGATCCAAAAGGTTTGCGAACCGGTAGAAACAGTGACCTGTTCGCGCCTTGCCGGCATTGATCCCTCTATCCTGAGGGTAAGCGTGCTCTCGGAAAATACCGCCATAGTTAAAGCCATAAAAAATATCCTCAGGCGGCTTTCCATAAAAAAAATCGAACGCCTTGACCATAGCGTCTTAGACGCCCCTATCAAGGGGAACAGCGGCGACCAGGCCAGTGAAGAAATATCCTGCGTCATAGTGGACGTTTCCGGGAAAGAGGCAAGCCGCATCCGCTCCATGGCGGCATCTTGCACTAAGCGCAAGTTCGTAATTCTTGTTCCCTTTGGCCTTCAGGAGGAGGCAAGATCGTTAATAGACGCCGATAATTTTACCGTGACATTGAAACCGGCCACCGTGGCAAGACTTGCGGCCTCCATAAAAGGCCTCCTGATACCGGGAGAAGCAGGGAAGCGCAAGGAAAAAGAGGGGACAGGGACGAGGTTTCACCAGACCAACATCATGGTCGTTGAAGACAACGAGATCAACCAGATGGTGGCAAAAGAGATCCTGGAGAAGCTCGGCACAAGGGTAGAATTCGCCTCAAACGGCATAGAGGCAATTGACAAGGCCTCACCGGGCTTCGACGTAATCTTTATGGATATCCAGATGCCAGAAATGGACGGCTACGAGGCTACAAAAGTGCTTAGGGAAAGGCGGGACCTCTCCAAGGTCCCTATTATTGCCATGACAGCCGGTGTATTCAAGGAGGACAGGCAAAGATGCTTTGAAGCCGGGATGAACGATTTCGTCATGAAACCCGTAACGCCTGATTCGGTTATGGCCGTGCTCAGAAAATGGGTAGATCCTCAAAAAATGGTGTGCGTCGCTCCGGAACAGGAAAAAACGGCAGACAGACTTCCCGTTATCCCTGGAGCCGATATGGAGGAGGCCCAAAAAAGGTTCGGCTCTAATCCCGGGCTTTACGTAGAGCTCATCGAAAGGTTCGTGGACGAACAACAGACGATAATTCAAAAGGTGGAAGCGCTTAAACGGGAAGAGGACAACTCCCGGTTAAGAAGATTTTTCCATACGGGGAAGGGTGTCTGTGCGAACCTTGCCCTTGAGGACCTTAGAAAGCTCTTTCATGAGGCGGAAAGGGCCATAGATGGCAGCGGAGCCAGGATAGAGGAGATCGTCAGAACCATAGACGATCGCATTCAAGGCATTGGAAGGATCGTCTCCGTGGTTGCAGGCCAAGCAGAAAAAAGTACCACAAGCGTTTCCCGAGGATCCTCCGCAGATAAGGAGATAAAAAACCTCCTTCTTCAACTTGACGAACTTCTCGAATTAAACGATATTGAATGCGAAGATATCTGGAAAAAAATCAAGGAGAAATTGAAGGGAACAATTTCCAAAAAGGAACTATCCAAACTCGACACCCTCATTAAAGACCTGGAATTTGAAGCTGCAAGAGACCACTTAGCGCAAATAGGTTCCAAGTTCTTACATTGAACTGGAGGTTCATGCTATGGACAAGAATAAAAGGCCTGCTGCATCTCTACTGGCCTTCATGGCTGACCTCCACCACGAGATAAGATCCCCGGTCAATACCATCCTTAACATGACAGAACTCGCTTCCAAGGAGGCAGTACCCCCACCAGTAAGGCATTATTTCGACACCATAGAGAAATCCGCCAACTCCTTGCTGACAATCCTGGACGACATCATCGAGCTTTCCCAGGATGACATGGACTCGGCTACAGGCAACCAGCAATTCGGTCTGACAGATCTCCTCGAGGATATGAAAGAGACCATAGAAGGCCCCATGAAGGCCCGCAAGGCCAATATGACCCTTTCTTTTGAAAAGGACGTGCCGGAATGGTTCTCTGGGCCAAGAGGACGAATCCGGCAGATACTGACCCAAATTTCCAACTACTGTATGAGGCAGCTTGCATCAGGTGATATCAAGCTTGATGTCACCTGTGATAATACCAACAGGCTCGAGTTCACCCTCTTTGCCACAGGCTGCGCCATGGAGGCTCCCCAGCCCAAAGACATTTTCAGGAATCCGCGTATTCTTATCTGCCAAAGGCTGCTTGTAGAGCTTGGACACGATCTGTCAATCGAAAGAACAGGAAACGGGGTCGCTTTCTCTTTCGGGCTCAACGTTCAACCCATAAATAGGCCGTGGGGCGAACCCATATTTCCGGTCCCTGTCGCCTGCATAGTCGGCACGCAAGGCATTTCCTCATCCCTTGTCTCCAGAAGGCTGATGGGCTGTGGGTTCAAGGTGAAACAGGCTTCCAGCATTGGGAACGCCCAAAGGATTCTTGATGAAGAGGTTTCCAAAAGCCAGAAGGGAGTCACCCTCGTTGACTGGGAAGTCATAAAGGACAAACCAGACGCATGGAAACCCTGTCAGGCGAAAGCCATGCATCCAGTTATCTTTTTTGACATCCCGGCAATAAGGATGATGCATATCAGCGCCGAGGTCTCCGAAACTGCCAAGGACAGGAGAAAAACTGGCTTTGTCATGGCCCCGTCAAAGGGACGGCAAATAATATCAGAGCTCCTTAGGCTTTTAAAAATGGAACCGGGACAGCTCTCTTGTGTATTCTTTAACGAAGATGATTCGGAGGAAGAAATAACACCAGTTCCTGAAGACCTCAAGGGCATGAAGGTCCTTGTAGTGGAAGACGACAGGATCAATCAGAGAATAGTCGTAGAACTTCTAAAAAAGTTCAACATCAAGCCCGTGGTGGCCTCGAGCGGAAAATCCGCATTGAACGCCGCAAAAAAACACTATTTCGATGCCATCTTCATGGACATCAACCTTCCTGACACGGACGGTTACAGGGTCACGGAGGAAATCCGCAAAATGGAGCGGTACCGCTCAACGCCTATAATAGCTCTTACTGCGAGCACAAAGAACAGGAAACTCTGCATGGAGGCGGGTATGAATCACTTTCTTTCAAAACCCTACAGCGAGACGAAATTGCTCCGAAGCCTCATTACTACCAGGAAGGCATAAGATACCCTTCGAGCTTTCAAAAATTCCACTCAGGCAGGCCTGTTAAGCCCAACCGGATAGGAACCAAGCCATTTCAGAAATGTGCAGCCGCTTCTTATGGCATCCACTCCCTTCCTTACATGGCTATCATCTATGTGGCCTGCTATGTCAACGTAAAAGAGATAGCGCCACGGCTCATCCTTTACAGGGCGCGACTGTATCTTCGTCAGGTTTATCCCTTTGTGAGCAAGGGGCTCAAGCAGCCTGAAAAGGGAACCAGGCGTATCTTCAAGGCTAAGAAGCAGTGAGGTCTTGTCATTTCCGCTTGGCCTTGGGCAATCGTGGCCAAGTATCAGAAACCTCGTGGTGTTACCGGCAAAGTCCTCTATGCTCTTTGCCACCATGTAAAGGTTATATGTACGGGCCGCAAGGGGGCTTGCTATAGCGGCAACACTCGGGTCAACTGCCGCCCATCTCGCCGCCTGGGCCGTGCTCACTACCTCTTCCGTGGGCACCGCCGGCAGGTTCCTTTGAAGCCATATCCTGCACTGAGCAAGGGCATGCGGATGGGACAGTATTCGCCTTATTGTATCTATCCTGCCACTCTTGTTTATAAGATCGTGAGATATAGGGAGAAATATCTCACCGCACACCTTTATCTCGTAATCACACAGGCCATCAAGCGTCAGGGCCACGGTGCCCTCCACGGAATTCTCGATAGGCACTACACCAAAATCAAGACGCTTCCTTTCGACCTCTTCGAACACCTCCCTTATGTTTGATTCTGGTATAAAATCAGGGGCATGGCCAAAAAATTCTGTTGCCGCCATGTGCGTGAAGGTAGTCTCCGGCCCCAGGAACCCCACCCTTGCAGGACGCTGGGCATTTCGACAGGCAGAAATTATTTCGCTGAAAATTACCTGAAGTCCTCCTGGAGGAAACCTGCCATCATTGTATTCGAGGATATGGTTTATCACCTCTCTCTCCCGCACTGGATCAAGGGGCTGCGCAAGGGACTTGGCCTTGGTCTTGCCAATTTCTACCGCGACCTTGAGCCTCTCCTGGAGAAGTTCAACAAGCTCCCTGTCTATCCCGTCAATCCTTTTCCGCAGGGCGGTAAGACGCCGGATCTGTTCTTCATCGAGTTTCTGTATCATGGTTTTGCTATTGGTGATTTCTTGATAAAATCTCCCTTATCTCAAGGAGTTCCCGCCGGATCTCTTTCAGTATTCCCTCGTCGGTTACGGACTCTACATGAACTTTTCCCTTATAGGTTAAAGAGAACTCCTCTCGTATCTTTTTCCTGGCGCCAGCTATGGTATAACCTTCGTCGTAAAGGAGGGTCTTGATCCTCTTGAGGATCTTTACATCCCTGCCCCGGTAAAGGCGCTGCCGCGAAATTCTCCTTGGTTGAATATGTCTGAACTGACTCTCCCAGAACCGCAACACGTGGGGTTTGACCCCAACCATCTTGCTAACCTGGCCTATACGGTAATATTTGCGATCCTTTTTGAGCATTTACCCTCTTTTTCAGCAAGGGGCTTGGCCTGAAAGAAACCGTCCTGCGTGCCGGGATCATAATATCCCGTCCTGTAGCAGGATTTATACCCGTTCTGGATTTTTTTAAAAGGGGAGAAAATGTACCAAAACGCACTACCTTTACCGTTTCACCTGAATTAAGGGCCTGTTCCATCACCTTGAACAGGCTTCCCACAACCTGGCTCGTGGACCTTACAGAGAAACCAAGCTCCTGACTTATCCTGCGGGAAATCTCAAGCTTGGTAAGGGTGTCCTTTTTGTCTTTCATCTTCAGCTTCTGAGAAGGCCTCCGAACTCCTTCAATATGGCATGCTGGAGAGGCGCATGCAGCCTTTCAACGTCCTGCTCCGAAAGGGTACGATCTTTGGCCCTGTAGACGAAGTGTATTCCCATGGACTTTTTGCCGGCTGGCACCTGCTTGCCCTTATAAACATCGAATATATAGGAACAAACCAATTCATCGGAACCATTTTTCCTTATAAAGTCAAGAACATCCTTTGCTCGTACAAAATCGTCAAAAATTACGGAAAGATCTCGCTCCACAGAGGGGAAACGGTCAAGAGGAACAAAGTTCTTTCGAAAAGAAGACGCCTGCGCCAACGCCTCAAGTGAAATATCCATGAGGAAAACCCTCTCGGAAATATCAAAGGCCTTTGCCACACCGAGATCAATCTGCCCCATGCTGCCAACAAGCACTTCACCGGCACGTATGTCGAGCTGGGTTCCGTTCTCGTAGAAAGGCTCTGCCGAACTGGGAAGATCGAGGCTGAAACTATCACAATCTACGCCCTTGAGGAGATTCTCCACCAATCCCTTCAGATCGAAAAAGTCGTAATCCCTGTCCGGCCACGCCCACGACTCCGGATACCTTCTGCCCATAACTGCCGCACAACACATCTGGTGCTCCCGTGGTATGACCCCTGCCCCCTGATTGATAAATACCGCACCCACCTCGAAGATCGCCTGAGAAAGGTTTCTTCTTCTAATATTTCTTGAAACTGTTGACAACATACATGGCACCAAGCTGGTCCTCATGACAGACTGATCCTCGCCAAGGGGATTCAGAAGCCGTACAACCATGGTCCTTTCGTCCTCTGGGGAAAGTTTAAGGGCCTGTAGATCAGAAGGGGCAACAAAGCTGTAAGAAATTATCTCACTCATTCCCTGGCACTTGAGCCCCTTCCGGACACGGTCTATAAAGGGTATGAATGACTGGGGTCTTTTCACTATGAGTGTCGCAACCGGGGACGAGGTAGGAATATTGGTGAAACCGTGACATCTTGCCACCTCCTCGACGATGTCCTCCTCACCCTTTATATCTGCCCTGAAGGGAGGTGGAACGGTTGCAAAAATCCCATCCCTTTCCTCTACCTTGAATCCGAGGGCAGCGAGTATCTCTGCCATTCTCGATCCGAGAAGCCGGGTTCCGAGAAGACGGTTTATGCGATCCGGCCTAAAATTTACCCTTTTGGGGGTAAAGGGCACTGGATTCTCGTCCCTGACACCCTTAAAGGTCCCCCCTGCAAGCTCGAGAACAAGCTGCACCGCCCTGAGCGCCGCCTTTTTTTGAACTGTAGGATCCACTCCGCGTTCAAAGCGGTATGATGCCTCTGTAGGAAGTTTCAAGGCCTTTGCGGTACGCCTTATGGAAGAAGGGGCAAACCACGCGCTTTCTATAAGGATGTTCCTGGTCTTTTCCGTTACCTCTGAATCTATCCCCCCCATAACACCGGCAACCGCCACGGGCCTGTCCCTGTCGCAGATAAGCAACATGGCCTCTGATAGCTCGCGTTCCTTGCCATCAAGGGTAACTATCTTTTCTCCATCCACCGCCGTTCTTACAACGATAGCCGGCCCACGGAGGCTATCGATATCAAAGGCGTGAAGAGGCTGTCCGAGCTCCAGGAGTACATAGTTTGTCACATCCACTATGTTGTTAATGGGACGGACACCGCTGGCAAGGAGCCTCCTTGCCAGCCAGCCTGGGGACGGTGCAACGGAAACACCACCTATGCTGGCACCGACATACCGGGCGCACAAGGCCGGCTCTTTTATCGTTATGGAAACACCTTCAAGAGGGTGTGAACCGTTTACGTCTGATTCAGGGCATCGCGCCGAAGAGTCGAAAATGGCCGCCGCCTCCCTTGCAACGCCGAGGATGCTCAGGCAGTCAGGACGGTTGGGTGTAACGCCGATTTCGAGCACGGTATCTTCTATCCCCGTAATTTCAGAAATACTCTGACCTATCATAGCATCCCGGTATCGGCCAGAAATGTCGAAAATTCCTTTAGCGTCACCCTCCAGAAGAAGCTCATACTCTGAGGCAAGCACACCGGCGGAATTGATTCCATAAACCCTTGCCTCCTTGACCTCCTTCCCATCAGGCATTTCGGTGCCTGGTGGCACGAAGGCCGTCAGCATTCCCTCACGGACGTTAGGAGCCCCGCACGCCACCACGGCCTCTCCCCCTACCGTTTCCACCGTACAGGCCGCCATGCGCCTATCTTCATCAAGGGGCTCTACCCTTGATATCCTGGCGACCTGAGCCCTCAGGAGCCAAGGATAGGCTGGCTCAAGAGCCTCTACCTCCAGGCCTGCAAGGGTCAAGGCCTCGGCAAGCTCACTGTCACCAGCCTCGATGTCAACCATCTGCCTAAGCCATGATGAAGGAACAAGCATCAGCCGCCACCTAAAACTGGTTCAAAAATCTCAAATCGTTGTCGTAAAAAAGCCGTATGTCATTTATGCCGTACTTCAGCATGGCGATCCTTTCTATGCCAAGACCAAAGGCGAAACCACTGTATCTTTCCGTATCTATGCCCACGTTTCTCAGGACCTGAGGATGCACAAGGCCAGCTCCAAGAACCTCTAGCCAGCCAGTGTCGGAGCAGACCCTGCAACCGCCCCCCCTGCACATTACACACTGAATGTCTATTTCCGCGCTCGGCTCCGTGAAGGGGAAGAAACTCGGCCTGAATCTTACCTTGGTATCCCTGTAAAATATCTCCTGGGCAAAATGGGTCAATATGCCCTTCAGGTGGGCAAATGAGACCTCCCTGTCCACCATCAGCCCTTCCACCTGGTGAAACATGGGAGTATGGGTAACGTCAGAATCGCACCGGTACACCTTTCCAGGGGCTATGATCCTTATGGGCGGCTTCATTACCTCCATGGTGCGTACCTGTATAGGCGAGGTATGGGTGCGCAGAAGGACCTTGTCATCCACGTAGAATGTATCCTGCATGTCTCGGGCTGGGTGGTCAGGCGGGATATTCAGTGCCTCAAAATTGTAAAAATCAAGCTCTATTTCAGGCCCCTCGGCGATAGAAAAGCCGAGCCTTTCAAATATGGAGCACACCTTATGGAGTACCGTGGTAATCGGATGAAGGTGCCCGCGCGGCAGGGTTCTACCGGGCAAAGTGGGGTCGAAACCCTTTATGACCTTTGGCCCCGCCTCTTTCTCCAGGGCCTTGAGCCTTTGCCTCACGGCCCGTTCAATCCTAACCTTGACCTCGTTGGCGAGCTTGCCAACCTTCGGACGTTCCTGCCTTGGAAGTCTGCCGAGCCCTTTCAGTATGCCTGTCAGAATACCCTTGCGTCCCAGGAAACGCACCTTTATCTCCTCAAGGGTCTCCTGGTCTTTTGCCTGCCTTACGGCCTTTATGGCCTTATCTTCGATAGACCTGAGCCGGTCTTCCATATTTTCCGTGTCGTATGGCTAAAAAGCCGCCTTTGCCTTTTCAACAAGAACCGAAAAGGCTGCGGGTTCGGTTACTGCAAGATCAGCCAGTATCTTCCTGTCTATTCCTATGTTCGCCTTGGCAAGCCCGCCAATGAATTTGCTGTAGGAAATACCGTTTAACCTGCATGCAGCGTTTACCCTGGTAATCCAGAGCCTCCTGAAAGAACGTTTCTTGGCCCGTCTGTCACGGTAAGCGTAACATAGGGCCTTTTCAACACTGTCCTTGGCCTGGCGATAACAACGGCTTCTGGCGCCGCGAAAACCCTTTGCAAGCTTGAGAATCTTTTTCCTGCGGCGTCTGGCCTTAAAACCTCTCTTTACCCTTGGCATCTGTATTACTCCTT
This sequence comes from Deltaproteobacteria bacterium, assembly GCA_015493475.1. GTDB lineage: Bacteria > Desulfobacterota > Dissulfuribacteria > Dissulfuribacterales > QOAL01 > JAADCZ01. The sequence goes on along the minus strand of WGDC01000092.1, from coordinate 23,728 downwards.
GATCTTATAAACTTTTCTAATTGTACCGAGCAGCCCCGCCCCAAAAACGAGACCGACACCGGATAGCTGAGTTATCCACGCAAACAGTGAATCACCGAAATGCAGCCTCTTTTGTCAAGTAACCCCGTTGCGAAAGACCGCCTACAAGCCCGAATCATACCGCCCGTTTCCGTATCCGGTTACTGTCCTTAGAAAACATCTCTGTTTTTCATGGGACTTACAGCGCTACGAATAGGGCAGCATGCGCTTAACTTGATCACGCATGGCGTCTGACACCACCCTGTCCTTTTTCATATATCTCTTGCGCTTACGGGACTTCTTCGTGAGAATATGGCTATGGCCAGGCTTGTTGAAAACAAACTTGCCCGAACCCGTCTTGGTAAACCGCTTGGCCGCAGCCCTTTTCGTCTTCAATTTTGGCATAACAACGCCCTCGCTTTCCAAAAAATTTAGGCACAAACGGCAATATTTAACCTTAAACCCCCACAAGGTCAACGGTTAAAAAAACAGAAAAGGATCTTCGCTAAAAAAACACTGAACGACATGCGGAAGAACCTCCTGCCTTCAGGATTATCAGTTGCCTTTCTTGGGCGACAGCACCATGGTGAGGGTCCGTCCCTCCATGTTTGGCATATGCTCCACCACGGAGATATCCGACATCTCCTCGGCAATCTGCTTGAGCATCTGTGCCCCGAGTTCAGGATGCACGATCTCCCTTCCCCTAAACTGAACGGTCACCTTGACCTTGTTACCCTGCCCAATGAACTTGACAATCTTTTTCTTCTTAACGTTCATGTCATGGACATCCGTCCTTGGGCGCATCTTGACTTCCTTGACCTGGATTATCGTCTGGCGCTTCTTGGCCTCCTGAGCCTTCTTGCTCTGCTCATAACGATACTTGCCATAATCCATTAAGCGGCACACAGGCGGCCTTGCATTGGGTGCGACCTCAACAAGATCAAGTCCTGCATGGCCCGCCCTCTCAAGGGCATCTTCCAAGGACACTATCCCGACCTGCTGACCCTTTTCATCCACAAGACGCACCTCAGACGCCCTGATCCCTCTGTTGACCCTTACTCGCTGTTCCCTGGTGATGTGGCACCTCCCGTCTTTTCTTCCTCGGCCTGTTTGTAAAGTAGTTCAACGAAACCGTCTACAGACATGGCCTGGAGTGTTTCTCCTCTCCTGGTCCTTGGGCTGACATTCTTTTCAGCCACCTCTTTGTCTCCCAAAACTAACATATATGGAATCTTTTCCAACTGGGCCTCCCTGATCTTCTTGCCGAGCTTCTCGTTCCTGAAATCCATGTCGGCCCTTATGCCCCTCGCCCTTAAAATTTCTAAGACCTTGCGCGCCCACTCGTCCTGCCTTTCCGTGATAGTCATGACTCTGGCCTGCACAGGGCTTAGCCAAATAGGGAACGCCCCGGCATAATGCTCTATCATTACCCCGAAAAAACGTTCTATAGAGCCAAGAAGCGCCCTATGCACCATGATGGGAGCGTGTTCCTGTCCGTCTTCCCCCGTAAACGCCACATTGAAACGCTCAGGCAGGTTGAAGTCCACCTGTATTGTAGAACACTGCCAGGACCTGTCGAGACAGTCCTTTATCTTTATATCAATTTTGGGGCCATAAAATACCCCCTCTCCCGGGTCTATCTCGTACTCAAGCCCCTTTGACTCAAGGGCGCGTTTAAGGGCGTTTGTGGCAAGCTCCCAGTGTTCCTCGCTGCCCACGTACTTGTCGGGACGCGTGGAAAGGTAAATTTCGTAATTCCCAAACCCGAAGACCCTCAGCATGTACAGTGTCATATCAAGTATTTCCATGACTTCTTCATCAAGCTGGGACGGCGTGCAGAATATGTGGGCATCGTCCTGGGTAAAGCCCCTCACCCTCATGAGACCGTGAAGGGTGCCGGTCCGCTCGTAGCGGTAAACCGTGCCAAGCTCGCACCACCTAAGGGGCAGTTCCCTGTAACTGCGCTTTCTCGAATTGTAAATGGCTATGTGAAAGGGGCAGTTCATGGGCTTAATCTGGTACTCCACCTCATCTATCTGCATGGGTGCGTACATGTTCTCCGAGTAGAAATCCAGGTGGCCACTGGTTTTCCATAGATCCCTTTTGGCAATGTGTGGGGTAAAGAGCAGGCTGTAGCCCCTGTTCAGATGCTCCTGTCGCCAAAAATCCTCCATTACCATCCTCACCATTGCGCCCTTGGGATGCCAGAGGATGAGCCCCGGACCTATGGACTCCTCAATGGAAAAAAGTCCGAGCTGCCTTCCGATCTTCCTGTGATCCCTGCGTTTCGCCTCTTCGAGCCGCTCAAGGTGGTGCTTCAGTTCCTTTTTGTCGAAAAACGCCGTTCCGTAAATGCGCTGAAGCATCTCCCTTTTTTCGTCTCCCCTCCAGAACGCCCCGGCCACATTGAGGAGCTTGAACGCCCTCACCTTCCCTGTATCAGGCAGATGGGGCCCCCTGCAAAGATCGACGAAATCGCCCTGTCGATAAAGAGAAACCTTCTCTGCCCCATCCCTTTTAAGATCCTCGAGAAGCTCGACCTTGTAAGGCTCGCCCCTTTCCCTGAAAAATGAGATGGCATCGTCTATGGACATTTCCATCCGCTCTATGGGGATGACCTCCTTGGACAGTTCCTTCATTTTCTTTTCTATCCTGGAAAGGTCCTCCGGAGAAAAAGACTCTTGGGTGTTGAAGTCATAGTAAAATCCCTGCTCGATGGCCGGCCCTATGGCCACCTTGACGCCAGGATACAGGCCCTTTACAGCCTGGGCCATAAGATGGGCCGTAGAATGGCGAAGGACCTCAAGGGCCTCCTCGTCTCCGATGAAAACAGGCGATAGATCGCAACCCCCTTCAAGCCTGAAGCTGAGATCCCTCAGCTCACCGTTCACCCTTGCAAGAATGAGCCGCTTTCTCTGCTTCTTACTAAGGACGCCGAAAAGCACCTCGCCCGCGCTTTTCCCTTCCTCCACTTCCATGGTCCGTCCATCTTCAAATTTGACTTTTATCATTGGATAACTGTCCTTGCCGGTGAATTTTTCAGCCTGAAACTAAAAAAGGCATCTGTGCCCATGGATTTTTGGCCAACCAGATGCCTCTTTCTTACAAATATTGTCGGACAAAGTAAACTTTTAATAAAAAGCCTCTTTCAGGCCATGCCTCCCTTTGGAATGTGAAAAATAAGTGGTAGGCGCGGGCGGGATCGAACCGCCGACTTCTACCGCGTCAAGGTAGCGCTCTCCCCCTGAGCTACGCGCCTGCACTTAGCCAAAAAGCAAAACAATGGATTTGTCTGATAACAAGAATTATATTCCATGTCAAGATGGAGGTTCAAACCATGATACCTACTCGACTGATTACGAGAATATTCGAGGCTGCAAGCATACAAAGATGGAATGACCATGTCCGGCCCGTTGAACTCACGGAACTCGACAAACAGGCCCACAAGATGCTTATTGCATATATGCTCGGCAGGTTTCAGGAGCAACAGCAGGAAATCAGCTGGCTGCGCATCATAGAAGGAGGCCTGTTCGAATTTTTGCAGCGGGTGGTTCTCACAGACATAAAACCCCCTGTTTTTCACTACCTCATGAAGAAAGTGGGGAGGCAACTCAACAGATACGTGATAGAGCAGGTGGAAGGTGACCTGTCCGGCCTCAAAAGCATGGCGAGCGGAAGAGCCCTGGTGGATGAGATGACCTCCTACCTTGAGGACCCGAAATGTTGCGCAGATGAAAAACGCATTCTCAACGCCTCCCATTACCTCGCCACCAAGTGGGAATTTGAACTTGTTTACAACGCATTCCCCAAGATGTATGGCATCCACGAGACCAAAAGAGAGATAGAGGATAAAATAGAAGATTACTACGAGCTTACAGGGGTACAGAAGATACTGCTCGGGGGAAAATCACACCATTTCGTCGACCTCCTGAGCCAGCTCCGGTTTCAGAAAAGGTGGTCCAAGACCCCGCGAATCCCCGAGACGACAGTTCTCGGCCACATGCTCGTGGTGGCCATTTTTTCCTACCTTCTTACGCCGCTCAGGGCAAAGAGGCCCTGCAAGAAACGCATATACAACAACTTTTTTTCCGCACTTTACCATGACCTGCCAGAGGTCTATACCAGGGATATCATTTCTCCCGTCAAGAGAAAGGTAGCTGGCCTTGAGGATGTAATCCTCGAGTACGAAAAGAAAAAACTCGAGCAAAAAATCCTGCCCCTGCTGCCGGAAACGTGGCAGAAGGAGCTTATTTACTTCCTCGAAAACCAGTTTAGAGACAGGATCATGGAAGGAGACAGGCATAGGGTTGTAAGGGAAATCGTGGACGAGTGGGATAGGGACGAATTCTCGCCCGTGGACGGAACCATAGTAAAAGTGGCGGACGAAATGGCCGCCTACTGGGAAGCGGCCACATCGCTCTCTCACGGGATATGGTCACCACACCTCGAAGAGGCCATGAATAGCCTCGAAGACAAGTACGGCCACAATGACATGCTGGCACCCTGTTTTAAGGCCCCCGGAACTATTCCTCGTAGGAGTCGGCCTTGACCCGCCATATTTGGAAAAGCGGCGTCTTGAGTTCCACAGGCGCAAAATATTTGCTGTTGAACCGGTGTCTGAGAAAGAGCTGGTTAAAGACGGATTCCGCTATGTCATCGCTCATGAGTGCGGAATAACCACCTTCGAAGGCCTCGAAGTGATATCCCATAGCAGAAGGGTAGGTCTTTTTCTCGAGCCTGTCCTTGTACCTTATGTATACCGCCTTTAAGGGAACGGCTTTCCGCCCGATAAAGGCTATCCCCTTAGTCATGTCCACCTTCAGAGGAAGGCCGTTACTCTGGACCGCAGTAATCACGCCTTGACCGACACGGGTATTGTAAAAGGGTACATACGTGGGATGGACGCCTTTGTGCAGCTCCGGGTCCCATGAACCAAACCAGTACCACCAGTAAGAAGTAACTGTCAGGCGCCAATCCGTAAAAAGATATACGGGCCTCCTCTGTTTTGGGAAGAAAAACCTCAACCAGTCCTCCACGGTCACAAGCCCCTTCTGGGATTTAAGACCGGCCGAGGCGATCATCCTCTCGGCATTAACCGGTCCAGCCCCTAGCACCTCCTTTATGAACCTGAAACCCTTGGCGGTGTCATTTCCAAAAGCCCTGTAAACAAGGTGCGTGCCCCTGCTGATACCCCGGCAGACAAAAAAGTTCATCAGGTTGGCGGCAAGCCTTTCGTTTTTCGTTGTATAGGGAATCCCATTGAATACGGTACGCTCGCCTCCATGAACCTGGCCGTCATTTATGGTTGCGCGCCTTGACCAGTAGATCATGGGATAGCCGTGGTCCCACCAAGCCCATATCACAGAGTTCGCAGGGGTCTTCATAGATGCCTGTACCATACCGTTGACGAGAAAGGGGGGCTCCTTGGGCCAAAACGTCTTAGCCATGTCCTTTTCAGCAGAGGGATAAACAAGAAAGATAACGAGCAGGGCAACCACCACCCATCTCAAAATATCGTTTTTGAATGGCCCTTTCATGAAACGGAAAGTCTCCGCCACGATACAGCCGATGCCGAGGGCAAGGATCGGGGCAAGAAATATCAGGAATCTCTTCGCAAAGAAGAAGGAAAGACCGCTCAGGAGAATGGGCACTGCAAGGTACAAGGCCTTCTTTCTTGTCCTGTAAAACAGGAACAACACGCCGATGACGCCCGTGACAAAGGCAAATATGCTGTCCGTGGTCTTTGCTATAATTTCACGCATTGAGGGGATAGCCTGCTCGGAAATGGAAACCCCAATGTTCGGAAAAGCTCCCGATACCTCCTTGGAGATGTACTTGTAGGTGGTTACTATGTCCTGGACCGACCTGATGGGAAGCTCCATCCCCTTTAAAAGCAAAAGGCACAAAGCGGCAACGGCAATGGCACCGAGAAAGATGACGCCTTCCCTCCTCTCAGGACGGTAGAAAAGCGCAATGGCACCCGCCATCGGAAGGAGGGCGATGACTGTCGCTACCTGCGGAGTCTGATCCCACCACCACAGAAAAAAAATGTAGTTCAGGATTGCGCCAAGGAACCATAGGTATCTCTTCCTGTCCCGGGCCTCTCCAAACATGATGGCAAAAAAGACCGCCTCCATTGCAAAGGTGACGTTCATGCAGTCGGTGTCAAACCAGCCAAGGCTGCTCCTGTACACGTAGTAAAAGGACATCAGGGCAAAAAGCCCCGCCACGCAACCCATTAAAGGCCCTCCGTAAAAACGGCCTATCCCGTAAACCGGCAAAAAAAGGGCCAGCCCGAGGACTGCGGGCGCCACAGCCCCTATCCAGTTAAAGGTAGCCCCGGTAACCTGGTGTAACGCATACGCTATGGAGGACAGGAGCGGGGGCGGCTGAGGTCTCGGAGGGCAGTCAGGAACGGCCCGTTTTTCGTCGATGGGCCTGTAGGCACCCTCTGCAAGGTCTCTCGCCAGGGTAAGGTAATAGTAACCGTCGAAGGTGGTAAGAAGGGGCTGTCCTTTGTACAGCGCCCTTGCCGGGTGTGTATTCCAGTCTCTGAGATCCTCCATCCTCACAATGAACGCACTAAGGAGAATCAGGGCGATAAAAAGGATCTCGATCCATCTATTATTCAAATTCAAAGGAGGGCCTCCACTCTTCAATTTTTCAACCGAATACCTTGTCCCAGGTCTCTAATACTCCTCTTCGTAACTCGTCAAGCTCTTCTAAAGGCACTACTGGTTCTTCAAGGTCCAGGGCCTTCAGATTCATTACCTCTTGATACCTTGTAAGGGCCATAAGCAGCCGTCCGGCCTCTTCCTTGCCTAAGATGCCAGCATCCCTGATTGCATTTATAAGGCTGCACGTATCCCTGAAATCCGCAAGGCTCCTTTCTTTCCACGCTTCCCTCAACACCAGGTACTGGACAATGAATTCTATATCCACCAAGCCTCCGGGAGAACGTTTCACGTGGAAACGCCCCTTATCATGCTCTTTGCAAAGGGTCGAGACCAGCTTACTGCGCATGTTGGATATGTCATATTTGAGATCAGGCGTGTTGCGTTTCCGGCAAATTACGGAGGTCCTGATTTTCTCAAAATCCTGCCCGCATTCCAGGTCCCCGCAAATAAAACGCGCCTTTATAATGGCCTGATGCTCCCACGTCCACGCCTTTTCACGCTGGTATTCCTTAAAACCTGGCAGGGTACTCACCAGGATCCCCTGGGAACCGTTGGGCCTGAGCCTCGTGTCTATCTTGTAAAGTATTCCATGGGCGGTCCGGGCGGAAAGAAAAAAAATTAGCCTCTGTATACACCTTGAGTAGAAATAACCAAGCTCTGCCATAAGAGAGGTAGCTGAAACACGGAACCGCCCGGGATGGTACAAAAAAACCAGGTCAAGGTCAGAGGAATAGGACATCTCCCGGCTGCCGAGCTTTCCATAGGCAATGACCGCGAGCCCTCCGTTAATTAGGGGATTGGAAGCCCGTACCATATCTGGAGCATTCCTCAACAGGTCATGCCATGAACCGCGGAATGCCTCCTCTAGGATGATCTCTGCAAGACCGCTCAGCTCTCTGCCAACCTGGCTCGCCTCTATAATGCCCTTTAGTTCGGTGGCGCCGATCCTCAGGACCTGTGCCTTTTTAAAACGCCTGAGCTCGTCCATCCAATGCTCAAGGTCGCTCCGCGTAAGCGTTGAAAGAATGGTGAAAAGCAACTCCTTCAATTCTTTCTTCTCAAGGCCCCTGAAAAGCAATTCCCCGCTTACAAGTTCATCAAGCAATATGGGCTGGCGGCGAATGAGATCTCCAATGAGCTTGCTCCTGCTGCAAAGGAAGACCAAATGTTCCAAGGCAGCGGGATTCTGATCAAGAAGAACTAGGTAAATGCTCCTTTTCAGAACCGCTTCGAAAATTGCGAGACCGGCCTCGAATGCCTTGTCTGGGTCCTTCGTATTTGAAGAGGCGATCAAAAGCCGGGGCAGTAGCCTGTCAAGCAGTTCCTGCACCCGTCCCGTCAGACACCTAACCTTGCCAGATTCCCTGAAGCCCTGTATCAGCCTTCCCACTTCAGCAGACGCATGAAAGCCAAGCTCCCGCAGTATCTTCGTTGCCATGGAATCGCCGGGATGGCACCACACGAACGTGGCATTGAGTTTTACCCTTCTCCTTTCACTATCGTTGTCCTTGCCAGTTCCTCTCCATGGATCATGAAATAGCCCCCTAAAAACCCTCCGCGCGTTCCCGGTATGAAGCAAATAATCCTTGTAAAAACCCGCATAGTCAGCATATCCCAGGGATAAGGCTAGCCGATTTTTTCTGTTATTATCCCTTGGAAGGCACTGTACCTGCCTGTCATCATATTCCTGGAGCCTGTTTTCAACCGTCCTCAAAAATACGTAGGCCAAGGTAAGTTCCTGGCTGGTTTCTTCCTCCAGAAGGCCGAGTTTCCTTATCACCCATAGGGCATCAAGCAATGACTGGACCTGCAAGGCCCTTATCCTTCCTCCCTTGGCGAGCTGAAAGGCCTGGACCACGAATTCTATGTCCCTGATCCCTCCAGGACCGAGCTTCACGTTACTGGAAATGTCCTTTCCTTCCTGCTCCGACAGGATCATGGCCTTCATCTCCTTGAGGGCTTCCACAGTGGAATAATCAATATACTTCCTGTAAACAAATGGGCGAAGCAGCTCGAGCAGACGTCTGCCACATACGATGTCGCCCGCCACAGGCGAAGCCTTGACGAGGGCGTACCTCTCCCACTGACGCCCGTGGGTTTCATAGTATTCCACCATTGCATCCATGGGCATGACAAGGGGCCCCGAATCCCCGAATGGTCTCAGCCTGGTGTCCACCCTGAAAACAAGGCCATGTGGAGTGGTTTTGGAAAGGATGGAAATGAGCCTCCTGCACTCGTAAAGGAAATATTCCCCGTTGGACATCTTCTCTTCCCCGCCAGTAGTCTCTCCGTTTAAGGCATATGAAAACATGAGGTCAATATCCGAAGAAAAATTCAGCTCGCCCGCGCCTAGCTTACCCATTCCAAGAACTATGAGGCTCACGTTTTCCCCGAGATGACCACATGGCCTTCCAAAACGTGGCGCCATGCTGCATTCTGTCCACCGAAGCGCTATCTCAAGGCAGGAAGAGGCAAGGGCGGACAGATCACGGCACGTTTCCGAAAAGGGGCTGATTCCGCCAATATCTCGAATTGCTATTCTAAGCATGTGCATGTTACGGAAAACCCTGATCCTTTTTAAAAACGCTTCCTCGTCTACAGCCCCAAGGCAATGGTCCCGGGCCATGCCCCTTAACTCCCGTGTCGAAAGGGACCTGTGCAAAAGACCCTTGGCGAGAAGCTCAAAAAGATAAGCGGGTCTTGTGCGCACAAGAGTCCTTGCAAATGAGCTGAACGGCAAAACCTTTTCTATGATTTCCCTTTCTTCGGCAGGGATTACCACGGTAGAAGGCACCGAACCCGATAGGCCCTGCCCGAGTATCTCCCTTCCTTCAGCCCTTAATTTCTCGGGATACGCTGTAATTGAAGCAACGCTATTGCCCATGCTGAAGGAGTCGAGACCCCTTTTTATCTCTTTGCAACCTCCGCGCATGAAATGGCCACGGATAGACATCATAGGGGCTCCTGATCCTTTGACTTCCTTGCCTCTCTCCGGGCTACCTGGTTTATGATAAGCGCTGCATTATCCTTTGAAATGCCAAGCCTCTGCCTGTCTTCTTCAAGAAGCCCCATTTCCTCCTTGGTGAGCCTGCCGTCGTCGTGGATCATCTGCTCAACTTCGAGCTCGAACCTTTCCCTCCTCTGACGAAGCTGCTCCGTGAATCCCGAAGCGATTATACCCGCCGGGAGTGAAACCAGGCCTACACCGGCAATGGTTATAAAGGTCGCAAATATCCTTCCCTGAACGGTTACAGGGGTAACATCCCCATAGCCGACCGTGGTCAGGGTCACTATGGCCCACCACATCGCCTTGGGGATGGAGCCGAATGCCCCTGGTTGGACATCATGCTCGAATATAAATATTCCCACGGAGGCAAAAATCAGGATAATGAACATCAGCATCACCGACACCATCAGGGATTCCGCCTCTTGTTTAACCACGTCCCCAAGCAGGTCAAAGGCCACGCAGTACCTTGTCAGCTTAAAAAGGCGAAGGAGCTGTACCAGCATGAGCTGCGGCGTCTGGCTCCAACCCGTAACAATGAGGAAAAAGGGCAGGAATGAAAGGAGGTCAACAAGCCCCATGAAGGAGAAGGCATAGCGAAGCCTGCATCCAATCGCACGCGGGCCTCTGCACTCTTCCGGGCAGCTCCACAGCCTGAGCAAGTATTCCAACATGAATAGAAAGCTGGCGCATGCCTCAACAAGCCAGAGAAGCTCTCCATACTGTTTCTCTATGGAAGGTTCTGTTGTCAGGACGAGTGAAAGGGAACTGGCAAAGATTACAAAGATCATAACGCCTGATATGAACCGGTAAAACGACCCTTGCCACTTCTTCCTGAAATATACGGCGATAGCCCTTCTCATAAGATTAACTTTTACACCATGTTGAAAAGTACGTCTGCATCACACAACCACCGGGCTATTTCCCTCTTGGGCAGTCTAAAACTGCCGAGAAGGCGCGTTGTGGGCGACCTGAGTTTTAGAGAAACAAAGGTGACAGGACGCCAGAGCCAACTCTTGAGCACGCACTATGTATGTGCACAAAATGTATACTGAAAAGATTGAAAGAATGATCCCTCTGAAAAACCAAAAATTTCCTCCAGGAGCAAGGCAACAGGACGAAAAAGCGCTGCATGATTGGGCTGTCTCGGCAGTTTTCCAGAGATCTCATAATATCTTTACAAAAACAGGATATAATAAAAACCTCCATCCTTAAAGATCATCAGGCCAATCAGTGTAGGCTAAAATGGCCTTTGCCGTTTCCTGTAATTTGCCCGCGGCCGCAAGGTGCGAATGCGGTATCTGAAACAAAAAAGCCCGCGGCCATTACGCCTGCGGGCTGTTCAAGTACCAACCTATTCGCGGATCAGTAGGAACTGAGCTTCTTCTTGAAATCCTTAAGCTTCTTTAGGAGCTCATCGAACATCTTGGCAGCCTCATTTTTACCTTTTATCTCGGTTTCTATGGAAGTTATCCGTTTCTTCAGGTCCTTATAAACCTTGGGCTCATCCTTACCGTAACCAAGCGCCATGGCAAGATTCAACTGCTTCTTGGCCTCGTCAAGATAGTTTAGAGCCTGTTTCTTGTTGGTCTTGGCTACCTTGGATGCCTCCTCCACAAGATTCGCGGCCCTTACGAGAGGAATGGGAATAGCGATCTTTTTGACTACCATGGAGTTGAGAGCGATTGAAAGGACACTCTTGGCATCGTTAAGCTTGCCATCAATTATGTACTTGGACGCAAGCTTCATGGCATCCGGATAAGTTGCAAGGGGAAGATTTTCAATAACTATGTCTATTTCACTCTGGAGGGTATCGAGGAGCAGCCTGGCACCCTGAACATCCCCGTGATTAAGCATTGTCCTGACCTGTGTTATCTTTTCGGGAATCTGCTTTGGGGAAAGGTCTGTATCAACCACTACGGTATAGCTGTTGATAGGAATCAGGGAGGCATTCTTGTTAGCTGCAAGGATTACCTCGAGTTCGCCTATGACCTTTTTCAAAAGGCCCAGGGCCTCCTGGCCCTTTTTCTTGTTAAGAAGGTCCAGGACCTTGTACGTATCTGCTACTGCCTTGATGGCCTTCTGATTCAGCTCTTGCTTTAAGTTGGCTGCCTTCTTCTCCTCCTTTTCAACAGCGACCTTCGAAACCTGCTCCGATGTCTTCAGTCTGGTCTTTTCATGTTTTACCTTTTTTTGCTGACAAAGGCCGCTGGTCAACGGGGCCACCAAAAACATAAACAAAACCACGATTGCCGGTAAAACTACTGTTGCCTTCAACTTCCTGTCAAAAATCATCTTTTCCTCCTTGTTTTTTTGATAAATATAGGAACATCAAACAGTTACACCGTGTGTACCTGCCTTTTCTCTGGCAGAAGGAAACCCTGCCGCCTTCTTTTTCGCAGCGATTGCAATTATCACGTGGCTCCAGCCGTTAAAGATAAGGTCAATGGAAATAAAAAGGCCCAGGGTCCACAAGGCTGAAAAGGGCCACGCCGCCCCTATGAGTATGGCGATGGCGATCGAGGCAAGCCCGCTTATTAGGATTATACCCCAGTCTCCAAGCTCCTTCCTGTGCTGAAAGGCCACTATCACCCTGGATACCCCTGCCGCAAAAATGGCCCCCGCAAGAATGAGCGTTAGCGCCAAAGATGCCGCAACAGGATTCCACAAAGATACAAGGCCTCCCGCCACATACAAGGCCCCGCCGACGATGTGGGGCAATCTGCTCTTCCAGCCCTTTGCAGCCTTGACCGCTTCAAAAAGCTGCAAAACGCCTCCAACCATCATGAAAGAGGCAAAAAGCAGTATGGACGAAAGCGTTGCAAGGGGCGTCAGCACCAAGCCGATGGCCCCGGTTACAATAAAGAAAAACCCCAAAAGCAGATGCCATTTCCAATTTTTTTCAACGTCTCCCCACGGGAAATTATTTTCCATAAGGGCTCCCGATTTATTCATTCACAAACTCCTCCTTTTTATCATGATATATTTTCAAGCCACCTTTAAAACACGTGTGCGTAATACTTATAGAATTTTGGTTCGATTTTTGAGAAGTCAAGATCGGGATATAATTTTTTAAAAACCTTTAGATATTACGGGGGCTTATACTGAGAAAATATTCAGCATTATGGAAGATTTAAAGAAGAAGGGCCAGGTGATGTACCTGGCCCCTTTATCTTTTAAGGGTTCTTGACGCCGTATTTGCAGGCGCTATTTGAGGCTTCCGAATGACCTGATCCATCTGCCGCATATAGGACCACCATCGAGGGTAATGGCCATTATACCTTGTGGATCTGCACCTTTCTGCTTCGGGGCCCGTTTCTTCAGGTCCTCAACTGTTTGAGCTGTTTCTCAAGCCTTTTCACATTCTTTTGCATTGCAATAATTACATCCATGGAATCACTCATTAGCTGCTCGACCTTTTCCGCCTCCTGCATTGCGTTGGATTCCTTCTCCTGGATAGCGGACATATCGCTGTTTATCCTCTGCATGCCGGAGCTGATCTCGCTCGCAGTCGCAGTCTGTTCCTCCACCGCTGCGGCCACTGTTTCTGCCCTTTCACTGACTTCTGTTATGGATTCTATAACGCTGTTGGTCTGTTCTATGACCTTGTCGTTGCTTTTTGCCAGGGAACTGATTATTTCTTCTATCTCCTCAACAGAATCACTGGTCTGTTTCGCCAGTTCCTTCACCTCTTCGGCTACAACGCCGAAGCCCTTGCCAGCCTCGCCCGCCCTAGCCGCTTCGATTGTCGCATTCAGTGCAAGCAGGTTGGTCTGCTCGGCGATGCCCTTTATCTGATTACCAATCTCTGGAATCTTTTTTATCATCTCCGTTAGCACCTTGAGCTCCTTACTCGTCTCCTGGACGTTTTCCCTGGCTTGTGCCGAGTTAGCGGCCGTTTCAGATGTATTTTCGCTTACCTCCTGTATGGACGTACTCATTTCTTCCATGGCTGCCGCAACTGAATCGATTTGCTCAGTAATACTGGCAACATTATTACATACATCCATGGCGTATGTACGCTGCGTTTCAAGGGCTTCGATAGTAACCTCGCCGCTCTGCCGCATCTGCTCACTGCCGGATATGACATCACCGAGCCGCTTCTTGCTGTTATAAACAAGATCATATATCCGCCCTATTAATGCATTTACCAGGGCCGTGATTTCGTTGAGCTCGCCCTTCTCAACAACAGATTTGTAGACCCTGCACTCAGTGCAGGAACTGTACTTGCCAGACACTATCCTGGAGGCTGTGGGCGTGGCTGAGTAACTCCCAACTTCCTGCCAGCAGTTTCCATTCTTGCCATAGCAGGCGCACTCCTTGTTCCCACAGTTGACCTCCCTTGAGCAATTAATACACTCCATCTTCAGCTTTTTCCTCAAGTTTGTCTCGCCTGAAACCATGTCCTTGAGACGGCCGATCAGGGCATTCGTCTTTTTGAGAAAGGAAGAACTAGTAAACCAGCTTACGGCCATTATGAACATGATAATGGAGGCGGATATCAGCAGAATGTGAAACCTCAGTGAGGCTATCTTGGCGTCTGCCAGGGCCTCAACATCGCGTTTATAGACCCCCGTGCCCACTATCCAACCCCAGGGCGCAAATCGGTAGACGTAAGAGGTCTTTGGGACCACTAAGTCCTTGCGATCGTTGTACTGCCAGTAATAGTCCACAAACCCTGCTCCCTTTTCCCGGCATTTTCTGGCAAATTCAGCAAATATCTGTTTCCCCTTCTTGTCCTCGAAGTTAGTAATGTTCTTTCCATCGAGACTCGGCTTGTATGGGTGCATTATCATGTAAACCCTGCTCGGGTCATCGCTGTTGATCCAAAAATATCCCTTTCCGGATTTGCCGTAACGCAGGTTCTGTATGGTGCTCTTGGCCCGCTGCTGCGCCTCTGCAAGGGTTAGTTCCCCCCGTTTTACCTTGTCATTGTACTGCTTGAGTATGGAGACCGGCAGCTCCACAAGGTCCTTCAGTTTCATCATTTCGTTCTGCCTAAAAATTTTCTGCACAGATGTCTCCACGTAAAAGGTCAAACTTATTAGGCAGACTAGGAACAGGACAATTGGCAAGAAGAAATTAAACCTCAGTCCATAAAAGAAATTGGGGACTTTCATAACTATCTCCTTCCGCTAAAAAATTTGGCGCAGGTCACCCGCACCTTAAAGAACACAATAAATCCATACTATAAACTGTCTCGTCATTTCAGACGGAAGTCTTGAGGGGTTTTTAAGCAGGGCCCTTTTTGCCGGAGCTGCCCGCTGGATCGTTACTGTATCGCTATTATTTTGATCCTGTTAGCCTTCTTACCGCCCATGCCAACAGCGAGAGCAAATATGATGTTGAGGGAAAGAGCAGGAGTGTCACGTGGAACATCAAGACGGGGCAGTATACCGTGGGAAGACGGACGCTTCTCCATCATAAGGGAAAGCAATAAGGGCTGAAAAGAATCTGTTTGGAACAAAATCTAAGGCCTTTTCAACGCACCAGCAATCATAAGACAGGAAGGCCATCCATTCCTCCATACCTTGGCCTGTCCTGGCAGAAATGGCAATTACCTTAATGGAAGGATTTACGCGTCTTGCGCAGGTGACTGCCTCGTCCAATGAAAAATCAAAATGAGATAGAAGGTCCATCTTGGTAATTACAAAAAGGTCCGCATCCATGAAGACCATAGGGTACTTGGCGGGCTTGTCAGAGCCTTCAGGAACTGAGACCAAGATAACCCGCTTGTGTTCGCCAAGATCAAAGGCTGCCGGGCAGACAAGGTTTCCAACGTTTTCAATGAAAAGGAGCTCTGCTGTCTTTTCAAGAAGGGTGGTTTTACCTGCCCCGGGGCTGATTATCAAGTTCACGGCCACGGCCATAGACGCTTCAAAATGTTTCCTGTTTTCTTCGGTCTGGGCAGAATTGGCCTCGAGAAGGCTTTTGTTTATCTCGATAAGTTTACCGTCATGGCTGTGAACTGTTTGGCATCCGCACGTATCAAACATAGCCTACTCCATCTCTATATGCATTAAAACTATCTCATCCCACGTAAGGGATAAAGAGCACCATTACCGCAGGCGCGGCACTTGATATCCCGGGACCAAAGGCCCGGAAGGAAGCTGCAGCCTGGTGAATCAGCGCCTGTGGCAGACACCTCTACCTCCCTTCCGCAAAGGCTGCAACGCATCATGGCCGAAGGCCTGATAATCTCGAGCCGAGCCTGTTTTAAAAGCTTCTCGTCCTTTTTCAGAACGTCAAAAGCAAAGGAAAACGAGTCTACAACCACCCCAGAAAAGGGACCTATCTTCACCAAAACCCGGGATATCCTCCTCCCATTATGAAGCACCGCTGCCTCCTTTAACTCGGCAAAAAGCGCCTCGACAAGGGAAAGTTCATGCATCCTTCACCTCATAACCGGCTTCCCTGAGGCAATCAGCTACCATGCGTGCCACTTCATGGACCCTTGGCGCAAAGGTTGGGGAAAGCTCCAAACCCGGTTCCACGTTTTCCGGTATAGCAAGGAAAAATTCTATAGAAGAAGGCAACCTGTCCCTTAACCTGCATATTTCAAGGACCTCCAACACACCTATCTCGTGCGGGCTCATGGCGGACTGCATCTACCTGGCCCTGACTGCCTTGTGGTCAAGCCTGACTATGCTGCCCGGGGCATGGCCGTCAATTGAAGCAGAGTCAATCATTACGACCATGTCCGTTTCCTCAAACACCGGGGCCATGTAAATGCCAGCCGTTCCACAATCAACAAGACGCACGTTTGCGGGAAAGTAGTAGCGGCTCTCGAGAAACCTGAGAACGTGAACTCCAAATCCATCGTCCCCCATGAGAAGGTTCCCTATGCCTATTACAGATACCCTTTCCCCCTTGCCCTTCATCAGCATATCCTCGGAAGCGGCTCCCCTGCCAGAACAGGCACGATCCTAAGCCCACCTATCCTGGTCCTCAAAAGCACAAGGGGCATGTCATGCTGCCCCTTTTCCCTTACCTCGCCTATGACTTGCGCCATTTTGCCAAGTTCGTGCCCTCTTATGGCATCAAGGCAGTCCTGGGCCGCCTCCTTTTCCACGACGATTACGCATTTACCCTCGTTGCAGTATCTTATCCTCGTTCATAACCCCCATACCTGTAATACGCAGCACATGTCCCTTCGTTTGACACCATGCACGGCCCAACGGGACTTGTTGGCGTACAGGCCCCTGCAAAAAGCGGGCAGTCAACAGGAAGTGCCCTGGCCCGTATTATGTCACCACAAATGCAGCCTTTCCCCCCTTGCGGGCCCAAGACTCTATCTCAAAACGTTTTTCCGCATCAAGATGTGAAAATGTGCTTCTTATGGCAAGACCGCTATCTTCTATGTACCCGAGCCTCGCCACCTTACCCCCTGCTTTCAAAAACGGTCTCCATAAGGCCGTTGGCATTCCGGTTCCCTTCCCAGGTGACCGCCCTTTCATATACGTTTTCCACCATTGCCACTTCCCTGAGATTCTGGAGTACAAGGCGGTGTATGCCCATCAGAATATCCATGGGCTCAAAGCCCGCGATTACACAAGGAATCCCGTGGGCCATGCAAAGAGGCGCATAGGCCATGGCACCAATTATGGTGCTTACATGTCCTGGACACAGCAGGCCGTTGATACAAAGCTCCTGATCCCCCCAAAGGGCATTAAGGGCAAGATACATCACCTTGTGGCGTGAAAAGACGGAAAAATTGTTAATCTCCTTAGCATACGCCTCAAGAATGGTTGCCGCAACGACAGAGGCCGTTGTCTCAAAACCAGCTCCGAGAAAGACCACCTGTTTGTCAGGATCTTGCAAAGCAATTTTCAGCCCACTTGCCGGTGAATAGACGATTTCCACCATGGCCCCGTTGGCGTGCGCCTCGGCAAGGCTCGTGCGGGAACCTGGAACACCCAATAGGTCTCCAAAGGTGACAACGATAACATCCGGCCTTGAGGATAGACCGATCATCGCGTCTATGTCGACCTGGATAGTGATGCATACCGGGCAGCATGGGCCTGAGACAAGCTCCAATGATGCCGGGAGAAGAGAACGGATGCCGTGCCTGAATATGGACATGGTATGGGTACCGCATACCTCCATGAACCCCATGGGCCTTGAGACGGCATCCCTTATAATCATATTAAGTTCCTGGACTGCCTGCTCGAGCGCGGCCTGTTTGGGATTTTGTTCCATTGCTATACGTCTCTTGCCATGTCTTCAAAGAGCTCTAGGCTCTTTCGGGCCTCGTCCCTTGTAAGTGTATGTATTGCAAAGCCTGGGTGTACTATCACGAAATCTCCCGGTTTGGGCATGCGGTCCACTATATCTAGGCGCACCCGCACCCTGGTACTCCGAGCCTCAACCAGAGCCACTGGCGGGTCAAGAAAATTTCCCTGGCTGCCCTTTATTTCAATCACTTCCATGGGAACGGCAAGACAGATAACCCCGTTCTCCTTAAAAAGGTCTTAGGAAAAACCTGTTTCATCCGTTTCGCATCATACCGGCAGCAGCGTAGACCTGCCAGAGACTTACTCCTGCATCGTTTAGAGGGACCTCTCTGTTAATATAGCACCTGATATTCTCTGCGCCGAAATAGTTCAAAAATCCCTGGAGAAGCACCCTGTTTTGCAAGCAGCCGCCACTCAGGACCACCTTTGATATACCTGCGGCAGATTAGGCTGGCGATCATAGAAAACCCGGCCACAACAAGGCTGTGAAAAAAAGCGAAAACTCAGCGGGCCTTTTTGCAGCTATATCGGCGTTTTTTTGCCAAAACGGCACCCAGTCAAGCTCGAACATCTCCCCCTTTCGTCTTACAAGGCTGCCATCTTTAAAAAAATATTCAAAGGCCTCCTTTTCATTTAAAGAGGCTCCTTGAAGGATCTCTTCACAAAGGGCCTCAAGTCCCATGGCCGCCTGGGCCTCGCAGCTATTCTCCATGCAAATGCCACAAAGGGCAGCAGCCGCATCAAAAAGCCTTCCAAGACTTGAGGTGAGAGGGCTGTTTATACCCGCAGAGACCATCCGCCTTAAAAATTCGAGGCCCCCGCTTCCTGCGTGACACCTTATGTGTTCCGGCACGGGCGCTTCACTCCCAAAGACTTGCAAAAGCGTCGAGACGGCAGTGCGCCACGGGCTCTTTGCGCAGGCATCCCCCCTGGCAGCCTGAAAGGCCGAAGCCTCGCCCTTCTTTCAAAACTGCCCTGTTTACAGACAAGGACCTCGCCTCCCCAAATGGTGCCATCCGTACCAAGGCCGGTGCCGTCAAGGCATATGGCCGTCACTGGTCCTTCCTGACCGTGTTCGGCCATAACAGAGGCGGCATGGGCAAAGTGGTGCTGGACCCTGAAAAGGGAAGGACCTGTTTCTGTGGCGTACCTTGTGCTTAGATAGTCTGGATGAAGATCGCAAGCGACCGCCCTTTGGTCAACTTCCAGTAGGTTGGCGAGATGAGCGATGTTTTTCCTGTAAAAGTCAAGGGTGGCCTTGGTCACGAGGTTGCCAATATGTTGACTCATATAGACCCGCCCGCCTTTTACAAGGCAAAAGGTGTTTTTAAGGTCTGCACCTGCACCGAGAATTCCTGAAACCTTCCCGTGAAAGCATAGAGGGGCCGGGGCATACCCGCGTGACCTCCTGATGAAATATTGGCCACCGGAAAAGGTCCTTATTACGGAGTCATCAACACCGGCCAAGATATCCCTATTGTGCATTAAAAAGCCATCCACGAAGCCTGAAAGACAGGCAAAGGCGTCTCCATTGGACGTACAAAGGGGCTCCGCTTGTCATTACAAGGGCTTGCGGGCAGCTTCTACTTCTGAAAAACAAGTGGTGAAGCGGGGTATAAGGAAGCATTATCCCAACGTCCCGAATGCCAATGGCGACAAGAGAAGAAATAGCGCACCCATTCCTCCTCGGCACAAGGACGATAGGTGCCCGGAAGGACGTGAGAAGCTTTTCGGCACGGCAGTCTACCAACGACAGCCTCCGCGCGGTTTCAATGTCTCTTACCATTACAGCAAACGGCTTAAAGGGACGATTTTCCCGGGACCTCAACATGGAGACGGCCCCGTCTGAAAATGCGCTGCATGCAATATGAAAGCCTCCAAGCCCTTTAACCGCAACAATGCCTGCACCTTTTATGATTTCCGTGGCGCGTTCTATGGGCCTTTCGTGATTCTTTTCCCCTGACAAACTCATGAAAAAGGGGCTTCGGGCCGCAGTCAGGACATGCGGTTGGCTGCGCGTGAAATCGCCTGTCCATGGGATTTTCGTACTCCACCTTGCACCTTTTGCACATGACAAAGGACTTCATGGAGGTAAAGGTCCTGTCATAGGGTAGGGTAGGGCCTCAATTATGGTATATCTTGGTCCGCAGTTCGTGCAGTTCGTAAAGGCGTATCCAAAATGTCTGTCTGAGGGATCAAATATTTCCCTTAGACAATCCTGGCAGGTTGCTAAATCGGGAGGAACCTGAGTCAACATCTTTCTGCCCCTGCGGCTTTTCAAGATTCGAAAATCCTCTGGGTCGAAATGGGCAAGCGGTATTTCCTCGAGTGACGCTATGATTGCAAGCGGGGGGTGCCTGGTCATCATTCGCCTGCAAAATCTTTCTATTGTCTCTCTTCCCGATTTCAACCTTACCATGACGCCTTCCTCGGTGTTGGAGACGTCCCCCAGCACGCCCATATCCATTGCAGTACGATAAACGAAGGGACAGAAACCAGCACCCTGGACGATTCCCCTAACGATTATTGCAACGCACCTTGTCCTGGACATTCACATGAGCCCGTTCCACTGAGCAGGTCCCCTGTTTCCCGGTTTTTCCATATCAACGACCCTTTTTTGAACCACGAAACGAAGCGGGCACTTCTCTTCCGGGACATTTTTGTGGATCCTTGGCCACACCGTTTCTACCGCTCTAAAAACGGATGGAAATATGTTTTCAGGCCTTATCCTCGAGTACAGGGAGGACCTTTCGAGAACTTCGAGTATCTGCTCCTTGAGACCGCTGAAGTAGACCTGGTAACCAGCGGCCCTGAGCCTGTCCACGAGCAGTTCCAGGGCCTCCTCGCCAGAGGCGTCAATGATGTTTATGCCGTTGCACTTGAAAATTATGGCCTTGAGTTCCGGCATCTCCCTGACCATTTTCAGTACCTCGTCCTCAAGATAGCCTATATTTGCAAAGAAAAAAGGCCCGTCGAACCTTATGATGGCCAAGTGTCTGCATGTAGCAAGGCCTAACCTCCTGGCGTTTCTGAAAGAACCGTCCTTCCAGAGAGACAATACGGCTATGGAGGGCCTCATGAGCCGGTAAAAGAAAATACCGAGGCTCAGTACCACGCCAATCATGACACCCCTGTCAAGATAGGGCGCGAAGGCAAGGGTCGTGACGAATGTAACAATACAGATTATGCCGTCCGAGATAGAAACCCTGAATATGTGCCTGACACCCTTGACGTTTATCAACCCGAGAACCGCAACCATTATCACGGCAGCAAGTACGCTCTCGGGCAGGTAATAGAGAAGCGGAGTGAAAAAGAGCATTACCACAACGACAAACAGTGATGCAAAAACGTTTGACATGCCGGTTCTCGCCCTTGCCTGGAAGTTCACAGCAGAGCGTGAAAAGGAGCCGGAAACTGCATAGCCATGAAAGAACGATCCGGTAATGTTGGCAAGCCCCTGGCCCACAAGCTCCCTGTTGGCGTCAAGGCGTTGCCCGGATTTTGCCGCCATGACCTTGGCAATGGATATCGCCTCCATAAAGCCTACAAGTGAAATCACAAAGGCGGGCACAAGAAGTTTCCTCGCTGTCTCTATGTCCCAACGGGGGGCGGAAAAAGTTGGAAGGCCCCTTGGCACGTTGCCGAGCACGCTCCCTCCGCACGAAAGTACAAGGGCCTTCAGGGATATGGGCCTATTACCGGCCCTTATCCTCCATACGTGCCAGTCTGTCTTCTCTCCAGAAGGCGCCCTGTAGCGCGAATAATACCTGACCGTACCGTCCTTTCGCCTCACCTCTACAAACTCGTAATCCATGAGACGTGCCTGCAGTTTCAACAGCTTTCTTTTGGCGTCCACTATGAATTCGTCTATGACCCCGGCCATCAGATGCAGGGCCAATATCTGCCGAGTGTCTGTCCGAGATAAAATGGAGCGGACCTCTGCTGACTCCTCCACCTTGTGCCTTTCGAGCAGAGAGGAAGGCGTAAGAAGCCTGCCCGGATGGCACCTGCTGCAAGGCTCGCTCTTTGTACCCCTGAGCCTTTGTATCTCCGGCTTTAAAAGTACCCGGGTCCGGTTTACGGCCTCTATGATGGAAAGCTGCCTGTTGAACTCGTTTACTATGGCAGGCAGCTCGCTGCATTCGATCTGGTCGGCAGAGACGACCTTATCCCTGCCATAACCGCAAACATAGGAAATACAGGTTGTTATAATGACCGCAATTAGCACGTAAGGTAGCCTGGGATTTTTCCGTTTCAGGAATAACATCCCAGCTAAGGCACCGGCCCCCAGGGCAATGGTTGGCCAGTAAACATAGTCCATGGCCTCCTGAATGACCCTATAAACGGTTTCAAACTGGTGAGGGGCCTTTTCCACAGGGACGCCAAGAAACTTCCCAAGCTGGCTCGAAGCAATGACAATCGCAGCTGCGTTAGTAAATCCTACGAGCACCGGGTGGGAAAGCAGGTTCACAATGACCCCAAGGCGCAAAAGACCCAGACCGCACTGTATGATACCCACAAGCAGCGCAAGCAGTATCGCATACTCTATATAGCCATGGCTCCCGGAGATGGCCATCGGCTCAAGAGCCGCTGCGGTCATCATGGAAACTATGGCCACCGGACCTGTCGCAAGCTGCCTGCTTGAGCCAAAGAGGGATGCTACTATGGGTGGCAAAAAGGATGCGTACAGGCCGTAATAGGAGGGAAGGCCGGCAAGCTGTGCGTAGGCCATGGACTGGGGGATAAGAACCAGGGCCACAGTGAGGCCAGCCATGAAATCAAGGCGGAGGGTCTCCAAGTTATATTCGGAAATCCAGGCAAGGGCCGGAAAAAAACGTCTCATATTTTCATAAGAAATCCTGGTCTCAATGTGGGCAAAAAGGCTTCACATGCACCGTTTCTGAAATCTTCGCCGGTATTCCCCCTTTCCGCATAGTAATAGCCTCCCCATTCCCGGCCTTATGGCCATACAAAACCTGCACAGCGGTCCAAGGGCCTCACCTTAGTAGAGCCGCCACGAAAACGGCATGGTACAAGTCCCCGCTCACCTGGTTACCCGTCCTATCAGCTACTTCTCAAGAGGAATCTTATATAGGTCCCCTAATGGACATTCCAGGTCGGCGGGCATCATCTTGGTACCGTAAAACGCCCCTGAAATTATGGCATCCGGGGCATTGAAGTCGTTCCATACGGCTATATAAAGATGCGCCATTATGAAAAAGATAAAGAACCAGTTCAACATATAATGAGAGACCTCTTAAAAAGGGTCTTCAATTCGGCATTTTTGAGCTTAAGCTCACAAAAAAACAGCGTGAACCAAGTACAGCCAAATTTTATCACAAATTAGGGCATTGTGTGCATGATTTTCGTGTCATATTTTAGCTTATTTCCGTCTATTTCTGCCAAAAGGCGCACTACTCCTGTAAAGTCCTTTATACTTTAGCCAATGAACAGGCTCGTCGCAGGTTGTAGGCCATGGAAATCAGGTGAAGATGAACCCCGTTTCTAAAAAGCCCTATGTACCTGGCCCGGGCATGTCCCCATTTGCTCTTTATTATGGCAAAGGGCCTTTCTACCTGGGCCCGTATCTTGGAAATCTCCTTGTTTCTTTTCCTGTCTTCATCAGAAAGGGGTGCCCCTCTACGAGCCCTCTTCATGGCCCTTCGCTTGTCATAGTATGCCTTGTCTGCATATACGGCCTTTTCATCACCGCTAAGAAGCTCATCGAATACCTCGTGGTCACTCACCCTGGCCTGGGTTATCTCCATCTTCCTGATTATGCCAGAATCCTGGTC
>WGDC01000091.1 GCA_015493475.1 Deltaproteobacteria bacterium | reverse complement strand
TTAGCTATCTTAGCCATTCTTTCAATCTGCACCATTTTTATGTCAGTAAAAGGCCTCCAGGCAGACAGCCGCCGTTCCACTGTAAACAGCCCCTCGGGAAAGGATTCCGGTAAAGAGTTTTCCTTCTACGAGGCAAAAAGAGGCTCATTCAGTCCGCAGGATACGGCCTTTGCAACGGTTAATCCTGTTTCCGAGGAGTTGATACGTGCACCATTTCATTTAAGGATTGAAAAATTGTTTAAATGCCAAGGGTCTATGGTCAAGCGTGGAGACGTACTTGCTGTTTTTCGTTCGCCTGAACTTTCAGAAATGATAAGACGATGGATTCTTGCTGAAAGACAGGTAAAACTTGCCAAAAAGGCCCTCAAACTCACCCTTATCAAGGAAAAGGCCCACCTTGCCACCAGATCAGACACAATAGGGGCACGGCTTAGACTAAATCAAGAAAAGGAGGGGTTCGGCTCCATCCAAAAAAGGCTAAAAGAGGCCATGATGGCCCTGGGATTTCCCCTGAAACTCGAAGGCCTTAAAAAGAAAAACACCAGGGCACTATTCAAGGTATATGCTCCCATAAACGGCATTGTAAAAAAACGGTTTATCTCAGAGGGAGCATCTGTCCCCAAGAATGCCCTGCTTTTTTCCATTGAGGATGCCTCTGAAGTCATTTTGAAGGCATACGTAAGTTGCCAAAAGGTCCGTCAGTGGACAGAGGGAAAGGTCTTTCTTGAAGATAACCAAAAGAACCCCCTGGCCCTTTTATCCGACAGACCCGTCTTTGATTCCTCAACCGGGCTATGCGAGCTTTCTTTTAGGGCTAAGAAGCAGGATGGGAGGCTCCTTCCTGACCAGATAACAAGGGTGATGGCACTTGGCCCTTCCGTTCCCTGTGTCTATGTACCCATTCAGGCCGTGGTTTCCAGAAGTGGAAAGAATTTTTGCATTGTAAAGAGACCCACCGGACTTGAGGCAGTAATGGTGAAAGTGGGAAAAAGGTCCGGAAGGATAGTAGCCGTCTTGACAGGGCTTTTGCCAGGAGACCTTGTGGTTACAACAGGTGCCTATGAAATGCTTTATCGCGATATCAACCAGCTCATGAAATTCGAGGACTGATTGATGGTAAAAGGCTTCATAAAGCACCCGGGAATACTGGTGATTGGATCCCTTCTTGTCATGGCAGGGGGTATTTTCAGCCTCAGGAACATGCCCGTGAATCTATTTCCTGACCTCAACTACCCGCTTATCAATATCATTACCCATTATCCCTCGGGCACGGCCCTTGATATGGAGCAGCTTGTGACCGTACCCATTGAAAATGCAATGATGGGGGCCAGGAACCTTTTCAGGCTTCGTTCGGTTTCCGCACCTGGTTTTTCACAGGTAGTGGTGGAATTCACCCAGGGCACCGACGTACTCCAGGCTAGGCAGATTGTCTATTCAAGGCTGTCACAGGTAAGATCCCTTCTTCCACAGGGGGCTGTAACTTCCCTTGAAAACATCGGGACATCCCTGGCGTTTATATCCACATACGCACTAAAGGGAGATGACCCGGCACGCATCTACCAGTGGGCCAGGTACGTCATGGCAAGGCGCCTTGCTGCACTTCCAGGAGTTGCCTCAGTGGATGTCATGGGAGGCGGCGAAAGGGCCTTTCGCATAGAGCTTGACCCGCAAAGGCTCCTCCAGTTTCGAATATCCCCGGTTATGATCGTGGATGCCATCAGGGCCTCAAACGTCCTAAGGCCTGGCGGGTACCTGGAAAAGGGGGGCCGCGATATCATTGTGAGCACGGACGGTAGGATTCTAACGATACCAGAGCTTTCAGACGTGTTGATAAAAAAAGACGAGCGAGGTCAACCCGTTACGCTTGGGCAGTTATCCAGGATTTACGACGGTGTAAAGCCCATGCGATACGAGATAAACCAGGGCAGGGTCCCCGCTGTTGCATTTACAATAAGAAAACAAGCCGGAGCCAGTACCCTCGAGGTGTCAAGGGCCGTTGACCAGGAACTCAAAAAGATGGACCTGCCAAGAGGTGTAAGGCTTAAAAAATTCTATGACCAGGCAGAAATAATCGGCCTGGCATACAGAAACATGCTGCATAACCTGCTGGCAGGGGCACTGATAGCAATCCTTTGTCTTTTCTGGGCAACAGGTTTCAGGCCAAGCACTCTGGTGCTTGCTATCTCCTTTCCGGTGGTTGTCATGGCTGCCTTTTCATTCATGGGAATATACGGCCTTGGAATAAACCTTATGACCCTGGGTGCAATAACGGTTGCAATAGGCATGGTTGTTGATGACGCCATAATAGTACTTGAGAATATCGACAGGGTTAGATTTTTTGAGCCAGACCCTGTAAGGGCCGCCCTTAAAGGTACAAGACAGCTCATGGCTCCGGATGTTGCAGGCACCCTCACGGTGTTAGCGGCCTTCGTGCCCCTTGTCCTTGTTTCAGGCCTTGGGGGTAGGCTTCTGAGGCCCTTTGGAATCACCTTCAGCCTCGTCCTTTGTTTTTCACTCATCTTCTCCCTTACGCTGATTCCAGCGGCCTGTGCCCTGGAACCAAAGAAAAAAGTAAGGCAGCCCGGAGAGCGCCATGCTGACAGATTTTTTTTCCAAAAAGCAGTGAAACTGAACCTTGATATGTTCAAGCTTTTTTTAAAGCACAAAAACGTGCTTTTTACAGGGCTTACGCTTCTTTTTCTGGCAAGTATTGCCGCACTTGCCTTTAATCCTGCGCGTTTTCTGCCCATGCTTGATGAATCAAGCCTCCTTGTTTCATACCAGCTTCCTCCAGGCACTTCTCTTTCTGAAAGCAGCAGGGTGGGAGACAGGCTTGAGAAAATTATTTCCGGGATAGCCGGTGTGAAATCCTGCCTAAGGCGCACCGGCTCACCCGAGGCCTCCTTTTATATCGAAGGCACTTACCAGGGAGAAATAATCGTAAGGATTGACAGGGAAAAGGGCATTCCCATCCAGTCAGTCAAACGGGCCATTGCCAATCGCATTTCCTCACTCCCCGGCATCATTACCCGAATAAACGAGCCTACAACTGAAAAGTTCGAGGAATCCTTTTCTGGCATCCCTGCCTTTTTTGGAATTACCATTTTCGGGAACGATATCTCTAAAATATACAGCTCTGCAAGACGCATTGAAGATGTTGCCAGGAAAACCCAGGGAATTGACAATGTCATCAACAATACGAAGATACCAATCGACCAGGTATCAATTCATCTTGACAGGAACCGCATGGCAAAACTGGGAGTCATTCCTGAAAAGGCTGCCGAGGCTGTGCATGTTGCCCTCCAGGGAGTAAGCGCTTCCGAAAGCCTCATAAGGCAGCATCCAGTTAGTTTTTACGTAAGATACAGGAAAGATGCTGTCTCAGACGTGGAAACAATAGGGCAGATACTGGTCCCGTCCTTGTCTGGTGCACTTATTCCCATTGGGGAGGTGGCAGAGATAAAACATGAAACGGGTTACCCTGTAATACGCCACAGGCACGGGTTAAGATCGGTGACAATTACTGCGGATATTACAGGCAACCCTGGCACAGTCCTTCGGAAACTTAAGCGCAATATCTCCGGCCTGCACTTGCCAAACGGTATCCAGTGGATGTTCACCGGTGAGTACCACGAACTGCTTAATACCCTGCGCCAGGTATTATGGAGCCTTTTGATATCCATAATCCTAGTATATGGCATCATGTACGTTCAGCTCGGGGACTGGCTCTATCCCTTGATCGTACTGGTCAAGATTCCCCTTGATTTTATGGGTGCAGCATTGGCCCTGTGGCTTACCAGGCAGGACCTTGATATAACCGTCATCATTGGTTTCATTACCCTCGCAGGGGTTTCTACCAATAATGGCATAGTGCTTCTGACCTTTATAAGAGAATTCAGAAGCCAGGGCATGGAGATGCTGGAGGCCGTAAGAAAGGCCATCAGGGTACGGACAAGGCCAATGCTTCTTACGCACGTAACCACCCTTCTTGCCCTTATCCCTGCCATAATAGGCCTGGAGCACGGCCCACAGCTATTAAGGCCCCTTGGAATAATGTTATTCGGGGGACTTACCGCTGGCACCATGCTCACGTTGAACCTTCTGCCTTTACTCTACGTGCTGGCAGAAAGGGGCCAGACGGAAACCAGGCAAGTTAATTAGAGCGGAGATAAAGATGAGGATCCTTGTGGTAGAAGATGACAAAATCATAGCAGATTTTATTATTCAAGGACTTAAGGAGGCGGGTTTTGCCGTGGATTACGCTCCCGATGGAGACGAGGGATCGCATCTTGCGCTGACACAATCCTACGACGCTGCCATTATTGACATCATGCTGCCTAAACTGGACGGACTTAGCCTTATTGCAAGGATGAGAAATAAGAGAATCAAGACACCGACCATCATACTCTCTGCCAAGAGATCCGTTGAGGACAGGGTACGCGGGCTAGAAAAGGGAAGTGATGATTACCTGGTAAAACCCTTTGCCTTTTCAGAGCTTTTGGCTCGCGTGCAGGCCCTTATCAGAAGAACCAGCACGGATGATGAGCCGGTAAGATTCCAGGTGGACACCCTGGAGGTAGATCTTCTAAAACGCAGGGTAAAACGGGATGGAAAAGAGATAGATCTTCAGCCAAAGGAATTTTCCTTACTGGAATACATGTTGAGGAACCGTGGGCGAGTTCTTTCTAAGACCTTAATCCTTGAACACATATGGGGCTACGGTTTCAACCCACAGACTAACGTGGTTGACGTCCTCGTATGCAGGTTGAGAAATAAAATAGACAAAGGATTCAAGAAAAAACTAATACGTACCATTAGAGGCGTTGGATATGTTCTCAAGGAGAATTAAGGCCGTCGTTTCAACTACCGCCTTCAGGCTTACAGCATGGTACTCATCCATCTTCATCCTTAGCTCCCTGGCCCTCTTTCTTCTTGCCTTTCACATGCTTTCTCGCATGGTGGCGGAACAGGACAGGGCCAGGATTACCTTGAAACTTAATGAATATCTCATTACCTCAAGAGAGGAAGGCCTCGATGCTCTCATTGAGGAGATATCAAGAGAAAAAAGAGACTATCGTTCGGCAGGCTTTTTCATACGCCTGGCGGACGAGGAAAATCATACCTTGATATGTTCCCTTCCCCGCAGATTCAAAAACTTGGACTGCTCCAAGGTCCCGTCTTTGTCACCTGACGAATCCCGCGGAATGGTAACCCTGAAAAGGAGGGATGATGAAGACGTCCTAGAGATAATTTCTACCAGACTTTCTAAAGGTTATATTCTTCAGGTCGGCAAGTCATCAACTGAAAGGGAAAAGCTTTTAGAAAAATTCAACAAAATTTTTCTCAGCATGCTGGCACTCGTAGCTATTGTCGGCCTTGCTTCCGGTACTTTTATGGCCTTTAAGGCCCTTTCTCCCTTGAGAGACCTTATTCAAGCTGTCGAGAGAATCAGGGCTGGCAGCATGGACGCAAGGGTTAAGATACGTATGGGAAAGGCCCATGGACACGACGAGCTAGATATACTTGCTTGGCTCTTTAATGATATGCTTGAAAGGATTGATAGGTTGGTTAACAGTATGAAGGAATCCCTGGATTACGTCGCACATGATCTTAGGACACCTGTCACGCGTCTTAGGGCCATTGTTGAATCCACGTTTCAAAGGCAGGAGGACAAGGAGGCCCTGAAAAATGCCCTTATGGACTGTGCCGAGGAAGCTGAAAGGATTTCTGTTATTCTTTCAAGTCTTATGGACGTGTCAGAGGCCGAAGCGGGGGTAATGAGTCTTAATTTGAAAAGGCAGCCCATAGCCCCCATAATCAAGCATGCGGTGGAGCTTTATGAATACGTGGCAGAAGAAAGAGAAATAACCATAAGCGCAGATATTGCGGAAAACCTGGTACTTTTTCTGGACAAGAACCGTTTCAGGCAGGTGGCGGCCAATCTCATTGACAATGCAATAAAATACGGGAAAAGGGGTGGAAGAGTCGAGATAACTGCAGAGAAAAAAGACAATGGTGTAGTCATTTCCTTTTCAGACGATGGCATGGGCATACCTTCGGAGGACCTACCAAGGATCTTCGACAGGCTCTACCGGGGCGATAAAAGCCGGTCTCAAAAGGGGCTTGGACTTGGGCTATGCATGGTAAAGGCAGTCATTGAGGCACACGGAGGTACCATAGAGGCAGAAAGCGTCGTGAGTAAGAAGACCATTATAAGGATATTTTTACCTGTTATGCCAGAAACACTTCACTGATGCCGCCAGCTTATCCAAAATCAGCTCAAGAAATTTTCAATTTCGCTTTCTTTGTTATTCAAATAGTAGGCTATGGTCCTTCTAAGTCCCTCCTCAAGGGGAATTTTAGGCTCCCATCCGAGAACCTCTCTTGCATTTGTAATATCTGGAATCCTGTAACCGACATCCTGGTAACCGGGTCCGTAGAATTCCTCAGCAGAAACGCTATTAAAATGCAGTTCCTTCGGATAAGGCGCAAGAAGCAGGGTCCTGAGTGCTTCCTCCAATGATCTTTCGTCATTGTCCTTCCCAGAAGCCTGCTCATGGTAAATATTGCAAAGGACGTGGGAAGAATCCGTCTCCATTGCCTGTGAGCCTGTTTCCAAACGGATGCACAAAGACTGGGAAAATTCTTCCACGATATTTATCATAATCTCGGCAAGCTCCCTTATGGAATAGTCATTATAGGGATTGCCAATATTGAATATCTTTCCATCACATCTATTATTTTCATTTCGCATGATCTTCAAGAGACAATCCAGGCCATCGTCAACGTAGGTGAAGCAACGCCGCTGGTTCCCCCCATCCACCAGAGTAATGGGTTTCCCCCTCAAGATATTTCCAAGAAACTGGGTCACAACCCTGGACGAACCCTCTTTTGGGGCAGACAGGCTGTCAAGACCAGGGCCTATCCAGTTAAAGGGCCTAATCAGCGTAAATTGCAGCTTTTTGTGTACACCCATTGCCCATATGACCCTGTCCATCAACTGCTTGGCGCATGCATAGATCCACCTCTGCTTGTTTATAGGCCCGTAAATGAAATTGCTGTCTTCTTCATTAAAGACATCATCCTGGCACATGCCGTATACCTCGCTGGTTGACGGGAAAATGACTCTGGTTCCATATTTGGCACATTGTCTGACAATCCTGAGGTTCTCTTCAAAATCAAGCTCGAAAACGGCAAGGGGGTCCTTTACGTAAGTGGCAGGGGTTGCTATTGCAACAAGGGGAAGACACACGTCACATTTCTTGATGTGGTATTCTATCCATTCCCTGTTGATGGAGATATCACCCTCTATGAAGTGGACATTAGGATGGTTTACCATTTCTCCAAGTCTGTCAGATGAAAGATCCATTCCATAAATTTCCCAGTCGGTCTCCTTGCCCAACCGCTTGGTAAGATGACTGCCTATGAATCCGTTAACTCCCAGGATCAGTACTTTCATTGCATTTTATCTCCTTTGGACAAGGAAGCACCGGACCATGCATGCTTCTTCGGAAAAGACTGGAAAACAAAACAACGGTGGCTTCTATTAACGGTATCATAAGGTATAGTTCGGCTGCCATTCGGCTTGCTCATAGTTTATCTCAATAAACCTGCCTAAGATTACAGGAAAATTGCCAGAACATTACAAAATGTGGGAGGGGTGTGTTACCTGAACTTTCTAATGTAATACGGCTGCAACAGCCTCCTTGTGAATCTCGGTCTGCAACGACCCGGCTTTCCGGGCCGCCTAATAACGGCTGTTCCCTGGCTCCAGGCTGATACAGCGGTAAAGAAATGCGACGGTAATGTAGTTCATTTATCCGGGATTACAAATCAGTAATAAAACGGTAATCACCTCGCAACATTTAGAGATTATCAAGGAGACGAAAAAGAAGGATAAAAAGAGGCCGTCTAAAAAACAACCACATTCTTCAAAAAGCGGCTTCAAGATAACCCTCCTCATGAAGGGGAGCGGAATAAATGTTAGCAGAATAGCCTTTCCTAAAAAACATGCAGCATGCTCCAGAACGCGAGAATTTGTCCATGCCCCCGTGATTGCGGAAGAGACCATCATAACCCGGTCCAATGCGCCGCGCCTTTTTTGCAAGTCAGAAGACGATCTCAAGGGACATTACCTTGCGATAAACAATTGGCGTTCTCCTCTATAGATGGATGTCCAAGTACCCTTTTAAAGGATTTTTGACAAAATGAAGTTGTCATCCCGCTTTCAGGTGTTTTTCTTTGTTTTCATAGTCGCCCTTCTATCGTCCTTATGTTTCCAAGGCTCCAGAGGCTTGTATGATAGGGATGAGACCAGATATTCTGAGTGTGCCAGAGAAATGCTTATTACCGGGTCGTGGTTGGTCCCGTTAAGGGATTTTAAGCCGCATCTTACAAAGCCCCCCTTAACCTATTGGGCCATTGCCGCCGGTCTAAAGGCCTTTGGCATAAATGAGTGGGGAGCCAGAATTCCCAACGCCTTGGCCTTTTCGGTTACTGTGTTACTGGTGGGGCTTATCGGGGATAAACTATCAGAACAAAGACTCAGCCCGTGGACATCCTTGGTCTATCTAACATCTATGGTACCTTTTGCGGCATCTAATATCGTCACTACCGACACCATTCTGGTAATGTGGGAAGTGGCCTCTATGTGGGCATTTATTAACGGGTTTTACGCAAGAAAGAAAAAGCGGGCGCATCTATGGTTTGCCATTATGAGCTTTTTGTGGGGAATGGGCTTTCTAACCAAGGGGCCTGCCATTTTTCCTGTTGCAGCAGGTGCGGGAATCTTTTGGTTCTGTAAAAGGAAACGTTTCCAAGCATGCCCTGTGAGTCTGCCGGTAATCTTCATCTTCTTGGTTACCGGTCTGTCATGGTATTTGATAGTGGTAAACATGTACCCCTGGGCCAAGAATTTGATTATTAAGGAGCAGGTTACCGGTAGACTTTTTTCTAATATGTTTCACCGGAACAGTGCTTGGTATGCTCCTTTCTATATGTATCTGCCCATGATAGTTCTTGGTAGCCTGCCATGGTGTTTAAGCTGGGCCACATTTTTTAACCGGTCAGTCCATATCAAAACCATGCATGGAACCTTGTGTAAAATAAAAGAAGCACTATCGAAAGATACCGGCTTGTTGTTTTTATTCTTGTGGTGGTCGGTACCGCTTATAATATTTTCCGCAGCCAGTTCCAGGCTTCCTCTCTATATTTTACCAGTTTTCCCTCCCATGGCTATTGCTACAGCGAGAATTCTTTACAAAAAGACTTCTACTGTCTTTGCATTGCGCAGGAAAGTTTTTACGACCTTGGTATGCTTTCTGGTGTTAAAGGGGATATCGGCGATGGTTCCTGCCCCTCAAAACGCAAGGGCTATGTACGGGGCATTTTCCCCCTACATCAAAAACTCGGATGACATAGATACCATTAGCAGACAATTCCTCGACGGCCTGGCTTTTTACAGTGGCAAGCCCATAGAGTATCTACCTGATCGCTTAGTTACTTTTTCACCAAGATTTGCTGATGCCTCTTGGAACCAGGAGCTTAAGGAGATACGAAAAGGCAAAAAGGAAATTTTTGTTCTGGACTTGAGCAAGAAGACGCAAGTGGAGCTAATGAAAAAGCTTGGATTGAAAACAGAACTGCTCACGCGTTTCTACGCTTATGGACTCTTTAAGGTAAGTAGCAAGGGAACCTGGTATGATTTGCCGTCGTTAGCTTATTGGTGTCCGAAAAAAACCGGACAAGACCGAGAAACGACCTTTTGCCATTCCTGTACCTGAGAATCGTGTAGTTCAAATGGCAACGAAGATGGTGCAATAGCCGATATTCGATACGAACTTTCTTCCATGTTCTGACCTTTCCCCAACCGATGCTCCTTCCGTACGTAGAGGTTTCAAAGTAAGTTGGCTGCAGTCCTAACTCCGGCTTAAATGCTTCACGAAGCCGAGTGAGTCAAAAAATGTCGCGCACTTAGTCAATTTTTACCGGCCACATTCCGATAACGATATAAGATAAGGGTACTTTTACACCTCGGCCAGCCCTTTTCACACGGAGGGATCAATGTTTTCGAGCGTCGTTACCAAAGAAAATGTCGAATCTAACTCGTTACCCACAAGGCCCAAGCTCCTCATTGTTGACGATGATTCGAGCCTGAGGGAATTTCTGGAAATATTCCTTGCCAAGGAAGGTTACAAGGTGGATTCGGCTGATTGCGGTGGAAAGGCGATAGAAAAGGTCAGGAACGGTTCCTATGACCTCGTGATAACTGATGTACGAATGCCCGGAATGGACGGAGTGGAACTTCTCCGGCGGCTTAAGGCCTTGGATGCTGGCCTTCCGGTAGTACTCATTACCGCCTTTGCATCTCTCGATGCGGCGGTTGACGCCATGAAGGAGGGCGCGTGGGATTACCTGACAAAACCTTTCAAGATCGAGGAACTTCGTAAGGTCATAGAGAACGCCCTGTCCTCGCGACAGGATCCGTCACTAAAAACCGTTGACACAAAGGACCGCATCTACAGGCTCGACAACATGGTGGCGAGCAGCCCGGCGATGCTCAAGATATTCCAGCTCGTTCAGCGCGTCGCCTCGAGTCCAACCTCGGTACTCATCACCGGAGAAAGCGGTACTGGCAAAGAACTCGTGGCCAGGGCGCTGCACAACCTGAGCGACAGGAATGACAAGCCTTTCGTGGTGGTAAACTGCGGAGGCATTCCCGAAAACCTCCTTGAGAGCGAGCTGTTCGGACACAAGAAGGGTGCGTTCACCGGCGCCGACCGGGACAAGCTGGGGCTCTTCGCCATGGCCAACGGGGGAAGCATCTTTCTCGATGAAATAGGAGAACTCCCTATAACTCTCCAGGTGAAACTCCTGAGAGTGGTGCAGCAGAGATCGTTCACGCCGGTAGGGGGAACAAGTCCAGTCGCCGTTGATTGCCGTATCATTGCAGCCACTAACAGAAACTTGGAAAAGGAGGTCATGGATGGCAATTTCAGGGAGGATCTTTTCTACAGGCTCAACGTGATTCAGGTAAGGATCCCTCCGCTTCGAGAAAGAAAAGAGGACATTCCCCTTCTTGTTCAATATTTTCTCGATAAGTACGCGGAACTTCACGGCAAAAAGGTCCAAGGAATATCTAGTTTCGCCCTGCAGGCCCTTATGGAATATCCTTTTCCGGGAAATGTCCGGGAACTCGAAAACATAATCGAAAGAAGTATCGCCCTGTCCACATCGAGCCTTGTCCTTCCGGAGAGCCTTTATATCGCAAAGTGCAAGCACAAGGACGAGTTCGGAAGGAGAAACAGCCTTGAAACGGCTCCTGAACGGCATGAACTCCCCAAGGATGGCATGGACCTCGACGCCTACCTGGCAGACATAGAAAAAAGTTTGCTTCTTCAGGCCCTTGAAAGAACCGATGGCAGGAAGAAAGAAGCAGCCGACCTTCTCGGGGTAAATTTCCGTTCTTTCAGATACAGGCTTTCAAAATACGAAATCGGGTAAGGTATGGATTCTGAAAATCAAACCGGACTCTTCCTCTCTGTAACTGCTGGCAGGCTGCTTATCTTCGTGTTGCTTGTTGTTGCCGCAGTCCTGTTCCCAAGCTCTTTTTCCGCGTCTGTCCAGACTTTCTACCTGTCCTGGCTTCTTGGGTGCGCCTTTCTGCTGACCATCATTTGGATTTACTGGTTTCAAAAAGCAGGGCTTTCTGACTCCTTGAAAAGCTACCAGACGGTATCAGATGTACTCCTGGCAAGCCTTGCTGTCTACCTGACAGGCGGCATAGACAGCCGTTTCACCTTTCTCTACTCCATTGCCATAATTACTGCCTGCTTGCTCGGGCCAAGCCGCATGGGGGCCCTTTCGGCCATTTTGAGCACTCTCTTTTACACACTCGTATGCATAGTGACGAGGAACCAGGCCTCGGGCTTGGAAGAGACCGCTTTCACATTTTTCCTGAACATGGCTGCCTTCAACACGGTGGCCCTTTTATCCCTCCACCTTTCAAAAAGGCTCAAAAAGGCGGAAGACCGGCTTCAGTCGACCACCAAGGACATTCAGCTTCTCGAGGAGATCCAGCGTCATCTTGCAAACAGCCTCAAGTCAGGGCTCATTACAGTGGATGTCCGCGGAGACATCCTTTACTACAACATAGCGGCCCAGCAGATACTGGGAAAACTTATAGAAAACTCTTATGGTCAGTCTATAAAGGAAGTCATTCCAGCCACTGAACACCTTCTTGCAACGTGTAATTCGGACATTGGGGCGGACGGAAGGAAAGAAATAGTCATAGACACCAGAAATGGAGGGATAATCCTTGGCATCTCCTGCTTCCAGATAACCGACAGCAAGGGAGCAGTACTCGGCCACGGTATTATCTTTCAGGACATCACAGAGATAAAGGCCCAAGAGGAAAGGCTAAAACTCATTGACAGGCTTGCTGCTCTTGGCGAAATGGCAGCGGGGCTTGCCCACGAGATAAGAAACCCCCTGGCGTCCATTTCAGGGGCGGCTGAGTATCTTAGCCAGAGCGGGCTTGTAATGCCGGAAGGAGAACGTTTGCTTAGCATAATAGAAAGAGAGGCCCAGAGGTTGAGCGAACTCACAAACTCCTTTCTGCTTTATGGAAGGCCGGAAAAGAAAAAGACGGAACGAATAAACCTTGAGGCGGAGATTTCTGCTGCGCTGCTGCTGCTCCGCCAGAGGAAAAAACTTCAGCAGGCCCGGATCAGCATGGATGTCCCTAAAGGACTTCAAATACGGGCGGATAGCGACATGTTCAGGCAGGTAATGATAAACATCCTCCTAAATGCCTTCCAGGCCCTTCCTGAAAGGGACGGGGAAATTGCCGTGAGGGTCTGGAGTCATGAAGATCTGGTATGCATCGAGGTAAGGGATAATGGCCTTGGTATAGGCAAGGATAAACTCGGCAAGATTTTCAATCCATTTTTCACTACAAAGCCGGAGGGAACCGGTCTCGGCCTTTCCATTGTTCACAGAATCATTACTGAACTAGGTGGAAAGATTAGCGTGGATTCCTCTGCCGGGAAGGGAACCAGTTTCGTTATCACACTGCCCCGTGAAGGGGATACTGATTTTGATGGAGAGGAGCCTGCTGAGACTTACGATGCGGCTAGCCGTTTCAGCGCCCGGAACCTTTCCATGTCATAGCCGCTAAAGAGCCGGAAAAAGACGGTATTGTTTGTAAGAAGCGGATCCATTGCCTTTGTTACGATCCCGTTTTCTTCGAGCCTCTTCCATTCCACAGTACCAGGAATAGGCGAAAACTCCGCAAGATATGGCCTCACTCCAAGGCTCTTAACATACCTTATGGATTCGGCCACCTCGTCGAATTCCTGCATAGGAAGGCCTACCATCAGGTACACTCCTATGGACTCCCGATTCATTCCTGCGTCCAACAGAAACTTTACGGCCCTTTCAAGATCATCGCTAGTTACCTTTCCTCCAGTGTTTTTTTGCCGTTGGCTGTCAACAGTTTCAAGGCTAAGCCGCACGCTTCCAAAACCGGACATCACAAGGCGCTTGGCGACATATTCATCCACAAGCCTTGCATGAATTCCGTTGGGGGTATGAAACTCCATACTCACCCGCCTGTAATCAAGCTCATTAAGCAGAGGGCCAAGCCTTTGGTGGAAGTCCACTAGGAGGGCGTCGTCGTAAAAGGCAAGTTGCCTTACCCCATTTTCCCATAAAAAAAGAATCTCTTTAAGGACCTCCTTCATATCCCTTGTCCCGAAAGGCCCGCTGATCATGGCAGAGGCGCAGTAGGTACACCTGAAGGGGCAGCCAGTCGTCGTTCTTACTGCGCCATAACCCGCCCTGTCATGGAGACCGAGCCTGTACCAGGGCCGCCCCGGCATGGAGAGCGGCCCGAGGCCGAGAAGATTTTCTATGCGCTCCTGGTTTTCTTCTAATGGCCCAGAGCATACGAGGTCTACCTCGAGGTTTCTCTCAGCATGCTCCTTCCACAGGGTAGCATAGATTCCCCCAAGTATTATGGGCACGCTTCCGGCCTCTTTCCTTATCTCCCGGACCACCCACTTGACGCCTGGATACCAGTATGACATGACTGAAGTAATGAAGACCGCATCAAAGCGGCCTGCCGACCTTAATCTCTTTCTGAATTCCGTGGTAGATATGCCATAACGGGCGAAGGCGCGCCTCACAGGCAATTTTTCGTCCAAAGGTAGCTTAACCGGCTTCCTCCTGAACCGTCCGGGTGCGGTAAATGGGGACAGACAGTCAAGCAGGAGGGTTTCCGCCCCATGGCTGTCAAGCCAACTGGCAAGGCAGTAAAGCCCCAAGGGCCTTATCCAGAAGTTGAATGCCGCAAAATCTGCTATCCAGGGATTTACAAGAAGAAACCTCACGGCGCGGTAAGCTAAGAAACACCTCTCCTGTCAATGAAGTAATTGCTCCCCTCAAGGGCCTTAACCTTTTTCTTCAGCTTGGCGGCCGTGGCGGCGACCTCGCCGTAATGAGAGTAACGGTCCTTATTACAGGGGACCACGGCAATGGAAAGGGAGGTCAGGGGGAATGTCCTGGTGTTCCCCTGACGGTCTCTTGAGGTGAAAAACCCCTTTTCTATGTCTTCTTCGTCGAGAAACAAGGGGATAAGGGCGGAAA
Source organism: Deltaproteobacteria bacterium (assembly GCA_015493475.1). Lineage (GTDB taxonomy): Bacteria > Desulfobacterota > Dissulfuribacteria > Dissulfuribacterales > QOAL01 > JAADCZ01. Next base: position 55,566 of record WGDC01000091.1, on the reverse strand, counting down.
AGGAATTTATTACATCCTGGCAGACCGGTTCGGCCTTCTGAAATGGGACATGGAAGACAAAGTCGTCACCCCCCACGTGGCCTACGAAACCCTGGTTCCCGCAATGTTCCTGCACAACGTTTACCAGGATTCTGCCCACCATCCTTATTACTTCGTCTCCCCTCGAAAATCCGTATTTGTCGTTGTAGGGTTTGAAATTGTCTATATCAACGTAGCACACCGCGTGGCCAAGCCCCTCGTCAAGCATGTTTTGTATGCTCTTAAGGATTGATGAATTCCCGGGCAGCTTTGTCAGAGGATTGTTGTCTGCAACCCGGTGAGAACGCGATAGGGAAAGTTCTATCCGGGTCAGAAGTTCTTCAACGGTCGCCTGGTTGGAAACGATGTCATCAACCTGGAAGATATTCCAGTCGAGACCGGTCGCAATATCCCTTTCAGAAACAACCAGCACAATGGGCATAAGGGCGAGCTGCAAGTTGTTTTTGAGGGCAGCAATAACTTCCCGGTCGAGGTTGCGCTCAAGGCCCTTTTCAATGATAAGAAGATCAGGCGGGTCGGACAGGATTGCCTCGAGTGCCCTAGCCACATCCTTTTTGAAATTTACTACGTGTCCCTTTGCCTCGAGGCAGAGCCTCTCGTCCTGCCTGTTAAATGCCTGGGACGTAACAAGGGCTACCCTCGCCATTACCTGTCAACCCTCCACCTTTATATCAAGGGTGAAATCCTGGAGCTCAACGAGTTTTTCATCGAGCTCTGCTATTATCTCACGCATCTGGCTCCGTGTAAGCTTTATGCGGGCCCAGGCAGAGTGATCAAGACCCGGAACCCAAGGATCTCCACCGTCTCCAAAACCCAAGGCGCGGATGAGGATGTCGGAAAAATGGACAATGGCTGCTATCTCCTTGAACTCGGGCGCAACTTCTGGCCTGTGGTGATATTCGATGGGAAACACCAGCCGCTCCGGCAGGTTCCACTGCCTTGCCAGCATTCCCCCGATCTCGCCGTGTCCTATGCCAAGACGTTCCTTCTCCACCTCCCTCATGTAGAGCCCCTTTTCGCGAGCCTTTTCCACTATAGCCACATATTCTTCCGGAAGCTCCGAACGGATCACTATTTTCCCAAGGTCATGAATTAGCCCCGCAGTGGATACCTCTTCCGGATTCTTGATCTCGCGTATCCTGGCGATTATGCCACAGGCCGTAGCGCATCCAAGGGAATGCTCGAACAGGCCTACGTCCGATGCCTGCATGACCTCGAAAATAGAAGAGGTGACTATCAGGGTCTTGATCACGTTGAACCCAAGAAGCACGATGGCATTTGAAACGGTGCTTATTCTCTGGGGAAAACCGAAAAAGGAAGAGTTAACCATCTTGAGCAGCTTGCTCGTAAGGACCTGATCTTTCTCTATGACCTTACCGAGTTTTACGGCGGTAATATCCTCGTCCGCCACCATCTCGTTCAACTTTGAAACAATCGGCGGCAGCGTTGGTAATGACTCTATGTCGTTCAGCTTCTTTTTTATCTCCGCCTTGTCCATCTATCTCGTTTCCTTCTTCAGCTTGTCGAGGAACTCTTGCCCCTTTTCCTCCACCACCCAGTATTCTCCGATCAAGTGCTGAAGCGCCCTGAGCACTGGGTCCCGCCTTACTTTTGCAAAACGGCTATCAAGCTCCTTGAGTCTTTCAGACAGGGACTTTTCTCCCGGCGCCCTTACCGGACGCCCTTTTACACTGAGTACCAGGACGCCCTGTTTCCTTAGCTTTACGATGAGCTCTTCGTTTAGCTCTGTGCCAGCGCCACAAAGAACCTGTCCCTCTGGAGTGACGGCATCCTTGGCAAGAACCATGGCCGCCCTAGCAAGTTTTATAGGTATTCTTTGCACTTTTGCCCCTTTAATTCAACGGCCAAACCCTGTCGAGCCCAAGGCCTTTTTCCAGGCTGTAGGCAGCCCTGAATAGGATCCCTTCTCGCAAATGCCCTGCCATAAGTTGGATGCCAACAGGAAGCCCTTTCCTGTCAAAACCGCAAGGCATAGACATGCCTGGAATGCCTGCCAGGTTTACAGGAATGGTAAATATGTCCGAAAGGTACATCTGCAGAGGGTCGCGAACCTTTTCCCCGATTTTAAACGCGGTCGTCGGCGCAACCGGAGAGGCGATGATATCGCACTCTTCAAAGGCCTTTTTGAAATCCTCTATTATGAGGGTGCGTACCTGGGAAGCCTTCTTGTAAAAGGCGTCATAATACCCGGCTGAGAGGCAATACGTGCCAAGCATGATACGTCTCTTAACCTCTGGCCCAAACCCTTGAGCCCTGGTTTCCCTGTACATTTCCATGAGATTGGAATAATTTACAGCCCTGAAACCATATTTCACCCCGTCATACCTCGACAGGTTAGAAGAGGCCTCGGCAGTTGCGATAATATAGTAGGTGGCGATGGCATACTCGGTGTGCGGAAGCGAGATATCAACAAGCTCCGCCCCCATTTCTTGCATGACCTTGAGGCCGTTTTTTATTTCAGATACTACCTCTTCCTGGACCCCGTCTATAAAGTACTCAGCGGGGATACCCACCCTGATTCCCCGCAGCCCTTCTCTACATGAATCCCTTAACATAGGAACAGGACGGGGGAGGCTGGTGGAATCCCTATTATCATGGCCAGCAACGGCTTCAAGGAGTATCGCAGCGTCCTCGACACATCGGGTAATCGGTCCTATCTGGTCAAGGGACGAGGCAAAGGCAACGAGACCGTAACGGGAAACCAGGCCATAAGTAGGCTTGAGCCCTACTACTCCGCAGTTTGAGGCCGGTTGGCGTATAGAGCCTCCAGTATCAGAACCGAGGGATGCTACGCACATGCGTGCCGAAACCGCCGCTGCAGAGCCCCCGCTTGAACCTCCAGGAATCCTGTTAAGGTCCCAGGGATTCCGTGTTGCAAAGAAGGCGGAATTTTCAGTGGATGACCCCATGGCAAACTCATCCATATTGAGCTTACCCAGCATAATTGCCCCCTGGCCGTTGAGCCTTTCCATTACGGTTGCGTTAAAGGGGGGGCGAAAATCCTTAAGCATCTTCGACGAGCAGGTGGTGGGGACACCCTCGGTGCAGATAACATCCTTTATCCCCATGGGTATACCAGTCAGAGGTGAAGCATCTCCTTGCTTTATTATCTTATCCGCCTTTGCCGCCTGTTCTAAGGCCCCTTCTTCTAAAACCGTCACATAGGCCCTGACCTTGCCGTCCACGGACCCGATACGATCAAGATACAACCCAGTAAGCTCCGTAGCCGTTATCTCTCCCTTGTCAAGGAATCTCCTCAGTTCCGCTATTGTCAGATCCAGCAGGTCTGCCATTTTCTTCTCCCGATAGTAATGAGCCATGAAGACTCAAGGCTAAATTATGCGTGGAACTACAAATGCCCCTTCCTCGCTTGCCGGGGCATTGGCAGTAACCTTTTCAACGGGAAGCGAATTTTTCACCTCATCTTCCCTAAAACAGTTAAATATCTCAATGGCCCTGTAGGTCGGCTTCACACCTTCCGTGTCTATGGAGTCCAGCTTGCTCACGAACTTGAGGATGGCATTAAGCTGGCTTGTAAACTCCTCTATTTCATCCGGAGTAAAACGGAGGCGCGCTAGTTCTGCTACGTGTTCCACTTCTTTTATGGTGATCTTCGCCATTGGCCCGCTCCTAATATTTCCTATTTTTATTTCACTAAAATTATACCTTCTATTACTATAAAAAAAGCCCAAAAAGGGGAAGAGGTTTAAAAGAGGTTCTTTTGCTTTCTCCTGATGCTCTTTTTAGCCGGACGGCCTGTGCCAAGTTTGACAGGAGAAAAGAATGCCTCTATTCCTTTCAAGAATGGTGATGGCCCCGTCCTAACCCTTTTGCCATAAAGACGCCTGTTCCTTGAAGAGGTGATAAAAAGCCTGTCAGAACTACGGGTCATGCCTACAAAAAGGAGTCTCCTTTCCTCTTCCTTGTCGGTTTCCTTCCATGGCATTATTTCCCTGTCCACACCTGCTAAGAAAACAACTGGAAACTCAAGCCCCTTGGATGCATGGAGGGTCATAAGAGTTACGGCCTCCACAGAAAAATCCACACCGTCCTGTTCTTCCTTGAAGATGAGAGAAGCGGGCACATCGTTTTCTGAAATCCTGATATGTTTCCTTATCATAGACGCCTCTTCCTCTGTCATTTCCACGTGAAACACTTGCCTGAAACTTTCTAAGAATTTATCTTCGCTATGGCGTTTCTGGGCCACACCCTCAAGAAAAGATGAAAGCCTGCGGGCCTCCTCCGTCTTTATCCCGAGGCGTGACAGGTGGTAGTCCATCGCCCTGCCGGTGCTGAACTCAAAGAGATGCCTGAACAAGGTAATGGCTTTCTGCTCCGTGCCACTTAGCCTGACAGGCACATGAAAAGGGATGCCCCGCCTCGACAGGGCAGCCTCAATGGGCGCAGACAGAACCTTCGCCCGGTAAAGGATGCAAATATCTGACAGGCTCCTTTCACCAAAACTGGCCTGGTTCCGCATATTGAAGCTTTCGAAACTCAAGCCCCCTGCCATTCTATCTATCTCGGTCGCTATCCAGTTTGCCTCCCTTTGTTCGTTTTCAAAAAGGCCAAATCGTATGTGTCCGCTCTGAGGCCTTGCAGATACCAAGGGGCGTTTAACCCCCATCAGGGAGGCGGCAGTGTCGAGCACCTTCTGGGGACACCTGTACGCAACATTGAGTTTTATAATACTGACGGGGCGAAGATCCTCCTTACATCTTTCCATATATGAGGGGCTTGCCCCGCGGAACCCATAAATCGACTGGTTTGGATCTCCGATAGCCGTGACACGGGCTCGTCTGCCTGTAAGCTCCACGAGCCTGTATTGAACGGGATTAACATCCTGAAACTCGTCAACAAGCACATGTTTAAGACATGCGTAGTCTCCGCTTTCTATGATCTTTAACGCCTTAAGTAGCAGGTCATCGTAATCCCAAACCCCGTATTTTTTTAAAAGGCGGTGATACTCTTCCGAGAAGGCGAGTAGATCCTGATCCTGGTCAACAAGGCGGACATCCACCCTCTGTTTCAAAAGGGAAAGCCTTTGAAAAATGTCCTTGGCCCCTGCCTTTATGCCGGCTCCTTGCCTTGCCTCCCTGAGCAGGTCCATCTGCTCCCGTTCGCAAAGGACATACGGCCTTGTGCCAGTCTTTTCTGAAACGAGCCCGTATGCCCACGAATGGAAGGTGCCTATTCTTGGAAGGCGGCCTGCGCCGGCCCTCGAAAGTCTTCGCCTTATTTCGGATGCAGCCTTGTTGGTAAAGGTTACGGCAAGTATATTTTCGGGCTTTTCGCCCCTTTTCAAAAGGAAAAGGATTCTCGAAACGAGCACCATGGTTTTGCCGGTTCCCGGTCCTGCCACAATAAGAAGGTGACAGCCATCTGATGTTACTGCCTCCTCCTGCATGGAATTGAGGTTTTTTGTAGGCTCTTTTGGGTCCAAGTTATTTCTTGGGTCTTTTCTGTTCGAGAATATTGAGGTTGAAAAGGTGTCTCTTTATCTTCTTGGTTGATGTCTTGGGAAGCTCCTCGTTTATTACGTGAAACGACTTTATCCGCTTGTAAGAGGCGACCATCCTGTTAACCCTCTTCACCTCTGCGTCAATAAGTCTCGAAAGTCCTTGCTCGTCAAGGACCTCTTGGCCCCTCTGGGCCAGAACCTCAAAATCCGGCACTATGACGGCACATACGTCCTCACCCCCGCTTTCCACCTGTCTCCCAAAAACCATTGACTCAAGTATGACCTTGCTCTTGTTCAAGAGCGTCTCTATTTCTTCCGGATATACATTTTTGCCTGCGGATGTCACTATGAGATTCTTGGTCCTTCCACAGATATGAACGTAACCATCCCGGTCAACGAACCCAAGGTCTCCGGTGTAAAGCCATCCCTCCTTGTCTATCACCCGCCTTGTAGACTCCTCGTCGTTCACGTAACCCTTCATTATCATGGGTCCGCGGAAAGCAAGCTCTCCAACTCCTTCACTGTCGGGATTTACCACCCTTACCTCCGCACCCGGAAGAACTGGGCCAACGCTTTCATTCCTGGGCCTTTCAAGGGGATTTATGGTAAGGACAGGACTTGACTCGGTCAGGCCGTATCCCTGAATTATATCCAGGCCCAACCGCCTGAAACAGAGCGGTACATGTGGGGGAAGCGCTGCGCCGCCTGAAACAAAATAGCGTATTGTGTCAAGGCCGGCCTTTTTTCTCAGGGGCCTGAAAAGCGTCTTCCCGAGGCTATAATTGCCAGCACGTTCAGCCGCGACAACCATGCGCCACATTGCCTTGAAAAGAAGCCTTTTCGTTGCTGGCGCCCTTTCTATGGCGCGTTCTATTCCCTCTTTCATCTTCTGAAAAAGTAGAGGCACCCCGAGCATCACCGTCCCTCTACATGAACGAAGATCCTCCATGATATATTTTGACTTGAGACTTCTTGCATAGGTAATGTGACAACCACAGAAGATGGGTAGAAGAAAGCCCGCTGTACATTCAAACGTATGGTGCATGGGAAGGACCGAAAGAAATTTCTCGCGGTCTATATCTACTGCCATAGAACAGGCTATGCAGTCAGACATTATATTCAAGTGTGTGAGCATCACTCCCTTTGGAACACCGGTCGTGCCAGAGGTAAATATGATGGCTGCAACATCGTCCGGGGAGACCTTTGGAAGAGATTTGCTCCTGGTATCAGCCGAGACGGACTTCAGTTCCTCGAAGGACATGGCTCCATTCCCCGGTGGAAGTTGTCGCCAGTCGAGGCATATAACGTGCCTCGGAGAAGGGAACCCCCGTGGAAGGTCAACCAGGATGTCAAGATACCTTGACGAAACAAAGGCAGCCTTTACTTCCGCCTTGGCGATTAGCTGCTGTTTCTCGTTGTCGCTAAGGAGCGAATCTATGGGAACGTTTATACAGCCTGCAAAACCGGATGCAAGATAGGCCTGGGCCCATTCAGGAGAATTGCTACCCAGGATGGCCACACGGTCACCGGCCTTCAATCCGAGAGCGGCAAGACCATGGGCCAGAAGCTTCACGTTCTTTAACAGCTCCCTGTAGGTGATGGTCCTGTCCCCGTCCTTTTCACGGGCAGTCAACGCCGACCGACCGGGATAGGCGGCGGCCGACCTTTCAACCATTCCTGGAATCGTAAGGGGGAGCCCCTTTTTCTTTGCTTCTGCTAAAAGCTCCATCTAAAGGATGTGCCGATCACGTGGGCCTGTCCCTTGTATGTCCCGTCTAAGGCCGGGGTCATGGGAGAGGTGCCTCCGTTTTCAACGAGCACGTACGTATAGGATGCGTCTATGCCGCAGTGTTTATAGTTCCAGCCGAGCCCCACGCTGAAGACGTGGCGGTCGTTGGTAGGCAGAGTGGGTTCCCGGTACTTGTTCTTTATAGGAGACTTATCATAGGCGTATGCGGCCCTGAACTGCCACATATCGTTGTAGGTGTACTCCGCCCCGAACTTGAAAGCCCAAGCGTCCTCCCAGTTTCTGGGAACATGCACGACTCCCGGTTTGGCCGTTCCGGGAGCCTTGTCGTACACAAAATCGAGACTGTCGTAAGAGGACCAGTCGGTCCAGACTATATCCATGGAAAACGTGAAGTTTTTTACTGCCGTAGTGGCCACCCCAATGGATACGGTGCGGGGGAGGCTAACATCAAGCCACAATGCGGATCTCTGGAAGGGTGGCAGGTCCATTGAGTAACGGGCCTTGCCGCTTAGCCCTAGATCTACCTCGGAATGATACGTCACGCCAAAGCTCCAGTCCTTAATGGGTTTCGCAATCATGGAAACGGTATAACCGTAGGCCCAGTCTTCACCCTTCATGTTGATCTTGAGGCCCGGGATACGTGGACTGACCGCCTTCCTCATGTCGGCAGTGGCATAGACAAAATTAGGCCCGGCGGAAAAGGAAAGCCACTTTAGGGGCCGGATGGCGACAGCAGGCGAAATAAACAGGGTTCTAAGCTCCGTGTATACCGCGTAATATTTGCCTCTCCAGTTATTCTGCCATTCCGTGGTGAGCCCGTAAGGCACGTTGATGGACAGGGACAGGCCGAACTTGTCTCCGAGAGGCATGGCCCCGTAAACGTGAGGAAGAGGATAGACCTTGTCTTTCATATCCCAGTGGTCATTGTCCGACTCAAGCTTCATTTGCGGAATTACCGCTGTCATTCCCATCATGACCCTCGGTCCATCAAGCATTGCGGACACAGCAGGGTTGAACCAGGCGCTTTCCACAACATCCGTCCTGGCGGTCATGGCAGCGCCGAGCCCGGCCGTCCTGGCAGAAAGCTCGTTGAAGAGCTGAAATCCTGAACCAAGGGCGCTGCCGCAGCAAAATACCGTAACCGCGAAAGAGATAAAAATGGCAACAAATTTCTTTTGCATGGTTTGTCCCTCCCTTTGGACTGTCATACTTTTGACTTCCCTTTATACACTCTTTTTCGGCTCCCCTCCGAAAGAGATGAATCAAAGACAAAAGCCATCTTTTTGCACCTGAATCCCAATTTATAATGATAATTCCTTAACTTTTCAAATAAATTATCGAAACATAGGCTGCATAGGCGCCCAAAAGCATGATTCCCTCGAGCCTTGAAATGTATCCCTTGCGGAAAATTGGGATGAGCGCAAGGCTGAAGGCAGCCATGGCTGGAAAATCGGTCAGGAGCACATGCGGACTTATGGGAACCGGTTTCATAAGGGCAGCAAAGCCAAGGATGCCGCAGGTGTTGGCAAAATTGCTCCCAAGAACGTTTCCAATTACCAGGCCGGTTTCGTTTCTTCTTAGTGCTGATATAGTGCTTGCAAGCTCCGGGAGAGAGGTGCCGACTGCGGTAAGACTAAGTCCGATTATGAGTTCTGGACAGTTGAAAAACCGGGCAATGGATGCTGCTCCCTCTATCAGCAGATGTGAGCCTATGACAAGGCCCGCGAAACTTACCAATATGAGAACCGACCTCATCAAATAACGGGGAGGATCCGCCTTGCTTTCCTCCTTGTCTGAGGCCAGGGTGCATGAAGTCCCGCTGTCCATGAGAAAGTAGAGGTAGGCCCCGAAGGAGAACAGCAGGATGACGGCAGCCGGCCTTGAAAGCATACCCTGCCAAGCCGCTATGCCAATGAGTATGACCGATACCACGAGAAACGGCACCTCCACCCTCATGATCCTCACTGGGATAACGAAGGGCCTCACTGTTGCTGAAAGTCCCAGTATGAGCCCTATGTTGGCGATATTACTTCCGATTATATTTCCGACCGCCAGGTCCGACTCGCCACGCATGTTGGCTATTACGGTGACAAAGAACTCCGGGGCGGAGGTGCCAAAGGCGATTATGGTAAGTCCAATGATGATGGGCCTTATACCAAGACGCCTCGCCAAGACGATGCAATGGTGAGTGAGTAATTCTGCTCCGCCGACGAGAAACAGGACGCCGAGGGAAAGTTGTATGAAGGACAAGAAAAGGGTCATTTAATAATGTGCTTACAGTTATCTGTTATTGGGTTTCCATGTGAGACCGCTCCATCTTAGGAGGCTGTAGGAAGATTGGCAAGAAGGGGAAGGGGATGGAAACTAAAAAAGGCCCCAAGTGGCGGCTTGGGGCCTGGAAAAAATGAGCGTCCTCCAGGGAGGATCGAAGATTATTCTAATTTTTAGAGCCCTAATCTTGTTTTGTCAAGAAGAAATTTTTAAGGTTGCGCGCAATTAAGTTGGTTTCTGCTGTTATCTCCTTGCAGCTCTCCACACGCAGTGTCCGGAGCGAATAGTGGTTTTTGATGCAAAAGAGGCAGCGCGGGTTGACTCGGTACTGGCGCGCTGCCTCATGGAAATTGCGGAGAGTATATTTAGAATTTCAGCTGGTAAACCATCTGAAATTTGTGCTCGTTACCCGGTTTATTTCCTGGAGATGGTGCTGCAGAATGCTTGTTGCCAAAATCATCGCCGTAATCGGTGTACTCGTAGTCGGCAAGGATATAATTGCCGTGAAATATCTCCAGGGCACCTCCGCCGATATAAAGGTCGTACTCGGCGTCGTCTGCTATCTTGTTATCCTTGTCGCGATCCACATGATCATAGCGGAAGAAAAAGTTGAGCTTTCTGTCGAGCCATGGATTTATTCCGTAGACCGGTGGTTTGACGTTTATGAAAAAGGAGTAGTTTTCCGTCCAAAGGGCATGTCCCTTGGGCCCAATCCATTTTCCGTTCTTGTTGCCTTCTGAAACAAAATACTGTGCAGTGAAGATGACCCTTGGATGCTCATAACTCAGGTATCCCATGTGTACCTGGTAATCAGGATACTTGCCGTTTGCCTCTGCCTTGTTGTTTCCCTCGCCATAAAGACCGAAATAACTAAGCTGGAGGCCAGGGATAAGATCTGGAAGCGGCCTCATAGTCAGGCGTCCTTCTACAACCTTGTTGCCGTTCTTCTCTTTTCCGTGATAGCCGGAGCCGTTGTAAACTCCCAAGTGCCAGCTACCATATCTTCCCGCATAGTGGCGGTTCCCCGTCTTTGCCAAGGCATCTGCCAGCTCGCCTCCAAAATTACCTCTTATGCTAACTCCCAGGTCTGCCGAGTTAAATGTCCCTGCCCTTTCTATGGGCATGGTTCCCTGGCAGCGGTAGGGATTTACGTGCTCTTCAAAATCAAGCCATGGAATATGTCCAAGGCCAACCTCTGCCTTCATATCTGTCAAAATGCCAAGGTCAGACGGCTTAAAGTAGGCAAAGAGATATTTCAGTCTGGGCTTCCAGTCACCTGAATCATCCTGGTGGACGTCATAGGTGAGATGCCCCCCCAGCCAAGAGGTCATTTTCTTGGTTACCCTGAAGTAGCCGCGCTTAATGGTAAAACGGTTGTAGCTTTTTTGTGCTCCATGGGACCCAGCGCTTTCGCCTGCGCTGTAGTCAAGATATGAAAGCATCTGAAACTTTAGCCCCTTAAGGACCTTTGGCGTGGCGTTTTTCCTTATTTCCTTGGCCATTTCGGATTTTTGTTGCTCCTCTATGACCTTTGCTTCATTTTGTATCTGTCTCGCCTCCCTTTCTGAAATGATGCCCTTTTTCATCAATACCTGAAGCAGGGGATCGTAACTGCTTATATGATTGCCAGCTGCTGCCCCTGCAAGGGTTGCCCACCATAGGCCAATCGCCACGGTCGCAAAAATTAACACAATCTTTCTCATCGTTTCCCTCCTCACAATAGGATTTAGAACTACGATCAGTCATAGTTTCCCTGCTGTTTACCAGCCTATTTTTAGAATTTGGTTAGCCGGGGGTTAAAACTTCCTTAGAGTCCGTGAGTCTGTGAAAAGACGTGAGGTATTGTGACCAGGGAAAAATGTGAGATAATAAAAAGATAAAGTTTTTCTAACCCAATTCTAACATTTTACTTGTAGTGTTATCACCCAAAGGCCAATGGCCTGAAATCAATAATGGAGTAGTTTGAAAAAGGAGGACAGTTCTAATGAAAGGAAAGCTATTGATTTGTTTAATGTTGGTAGTTGCAGCCCTATTGGGTATGCAGCCAAATCTTGCGGAGGCAGGAAAAGTCAAGAGTATTTCCGGTGCTGGCGCAACCTTTCCCTACCCAGTTTATGCCAAGTGGGCGGCAGCCTATTACAAGCTTACTGGTATCAAGCTTAATTACCAGTCCATTGGTTCTGGCGGCGGAATAAAGCAGATAAAGGCCAGGACTGTTGATTTTGGCGCATCCGATGCGCCCCTTAAACCAAAAGAGCTTGAAAAGTGGGGACTTTTTCAGTTCCCCATGATTATGGGAGGAGTTGTCCCTGTAGTTAATCTTCCAGGCATCAAGCTGGGGCAGCTAAAAATAAGCAACAAGACTCTTGCGGACATCTATCTTGGAAAAATAACCAAGTGGAACGACCCAGTAATTTCAAAAGAGAATCCAGGCACCCAACTTCCCAGCATGAACATCACAGTGGTACATCGCTCCGACGGATCGGGCACAACCTGGATCTTTACAAACTTTCTTTCCAAGGTAAGCCCCGAGTGGAAGGAAAGGGTAGGCAGTGCTAAGGCTGTAGCATGGCCTACCGGAATCGGAGGCAAGGGAAACGAGGGTGTCGCCTCTTACGTGAAGAGGATCAGGGGAAGCATTGGCTATGTGGAATATGCATACGCTCTGCAAAACAAGTTTGCATATATAAAACTCAAGAACAAGGCGGGTTCTTATGTTGCGCCTAATATGGACACCTTTCAGGCAGCCGCTGCCAATGCGGACTGGAAGGGAGCCAAAGGGTTTTACATGGTTCTGACCGATCAGCCCGGTAGGGATAGCTGGCCAATAACCGGGGCAAGTTTTATCCTGCTTCAAAAGGTGCAGGACAGAAGGGAGGTAGCCAGGGCGGTCCTGTCGTTCTTTGACTGGTGTTACAAGAACGGCCAGGAAATGGCAAAGAAGCTCGACTATGTACCCATGCCCGGAAACGTGGTGAACCTAGTGGAGCAGGCGTGGAAGGCAGCGTTAAAGGACAAGGCCGGAAATCCCGTTTGGCCGTAGCCGGTAGAAATCCACATGGCAAGCAGTTAAGGATGCGGGCATTCCTGGTCATTAATGGAGTTAGGAGCAGCAGAACGATGAACGATACTGCGTTGCGTAATCATCCATGAAATGTTAAGGGTGCCCATGAATTACAATTTGCTGCTGCGATTGTTTCCCTATGAACAAAGTTAAGACCCGAAAAAGCACATTAATGGTAAGGTCTGGTACGAGGGGGCGAATTCTCGACGTGGTATTTGCCAGCGCCACAAAGGCCAGCGCCATTTTTGTGCTCTTAATAATAGTGGCCATAATGCTTTCCCTGTTGATAGGGGCTTGGCCAGCCCTTAAAAGGTTCGGTTTCTACTTTGTTATAAGCAAGGAATGGAATCCGGTTACTGAGCATTTCGGTGCGCTCGTAGCCATTTACGGAACTATTGTAACCTCCATAATCGCTATGCTCATTGGCGTCCCGGTAAGCTTTGGAATCGCAGTTTTCATTACGGAGTTGTGCCCGGCCTGGCTCAAGCAGCCAATTGCCACGGCCATAGAGCTACTCGCCGCCATTCCTTCAATTATTTACGGCATGTGGGGCCTTTTTGTATTCGCCCCTTTTTTTGGTGATCACGTAGAACCTTGGCTTTCCAACACCCTCGGCAGGCTGCCTGTCATCGGCCCGCTTTTTTCAGGTCCGCCCCTTGGAATAGGGGTCCTGACGGCTGGGATAATCCTTGGGATAATGATCATTCCCTTCATGGCATCGGTATTCAGGGACCTTTTTGAGGTGGTGCCTCCGGTCCTGAAAGAGTCTGCCTATGGAATAGGCGCTACCACCTGGGAGGTTATCAAAAAGATCGTCTTGCCCTATACCAAGATAGGTGTGGTAGGCGCAATTATGCTTGGCCTTGGCAGGGCGCTTGGCGAGACAATGGCGGTTACCTTTGTTATAGGTAACGCGGACCGCCTCGAGACATCACTCCTTATGCCGGGTAATACGATTTCATCAAGCCTTGCAAACCAATTTACAGAGGCCGTAGGTAAACTTTACACTTCGTCACTTATCGCCCTGGGTCTCCTGCTGTTCATCTTGACCTTCATAGTCCTATTTGTTGCCAAGTATTTGCTTGTCAGGCTTACCTTGAAGGAGGGTGTAAGGACATGAGTGTCATTAAAAACATTAACATTAATCTTTACAGGAAAAGACGCCTCGTTAATTTCCTGGTCCTAGCCTGCTCCGTACTGACCACCCTCTTCGGTCTCTTCTGGCTCGTTTGGTTGCTTGAGACCCTTTTTCTTCACGGGTTCAGATATCTGAATCTGTCTGTTTTCACCGAGCCCACGCCGCCTCCAGGGCAGTCCGGGGGCCTGGCAAACGCCATTGCAGGCAGCGTGCTCATCACTATCATGGGGGTTTTGCTTGGCGCGCCATTGGGAGTTTTATCAGGCACTTTTTTATCAGAGTATGGAAACAGATCACGGGTGGCACCGATTATCAGGTTCGTTAATGATGTCCTTTTAAGCGCCCCCTCCATTATTCTTGGCGTGTTTATTTACGAGATAGTAGTTGTTCCGTCTGGCCATTTTTCTGGCTGGGCCGGCTCCCTGTCCCTTGCGCTCATAGCTCTGCCCATCATTGTGCGGACCACGGAGGACATGCTGAAACTAGTTCCGAACACGGTTAGGGAGGCCGCCTGCGCCCTGGGGGCTCCAAGGTGGAAGGTGACTGTCGCAATAGTTTACCGCGCTGCAAGGGCTGGTATCTTTACCGGCATTCTTCTCGCCGTTGCAAGGATAAGCGGAGAAACGGCTCCTTTGCTTTTTACCGCCCTTAACAATCAGTTTTGGAGTTCGAGCCTCAATGAACCAGTGGCGAATTTGCCAGTCGTCATTTTTCAGTTCGCCATGAGTCCTTACGAGGACTGGCAGCATCTCGCTTGGGCCGGGGCCCTTCTTATAACCATAAGCGTTCTCATACTCAATATTATTGTAAGGACGTTCTTGCGGACAGGCAAGTAATTTCATAAATAGACAGGCGGCACAGGATATGGACAAGAAGAAGTCAAAACCACGGCAAAACCTCATAGACAGGGGTTTTGCATCAATGCAATACGGTGGAGGGAGTGCACAGCCGCTATCCAGGCCTTCTTCACTGCCTTTGAAGATGCAGGTGAAGGATCTGGATTTCTATTATGGGAAATTTCATGCCCTTCAATCCATAAACATGGATATTCCAGAAAAACGGGTCACGGCCATAATAGGCCCTTCTGGTTGCGGTAAATCCACCCTTATAAGGTGTTTTAACAGGATTTACGAGCTCTACCCCAAACAGCACGCAACAGGAGAGATAATTCTGGATGGCAGGAATATCTTGGATCCCAAGGAGGATCTTAACCTCCTTAGGGCCCAGGTGGGCATGGTTTTCCAAAAGCCTACCCCCTTCCCTATGTCCGTTTATGAAAATATCGCCTTTGGAGTCAGGCTATATGAGAACCTTTCGAAACAGGAGATGGACGAGCGGGTAGAGTGGGCACTAAAAAAGTCGGCTCTCTGGAATGAAGTCAAGGACAAGCTGAAACAGATCGGCACCGCCCTGTCCGGCGGCCAGCAGCAAAGGCTTTGCATTGCCAGGGCCATAGCCGTAAAGCCCGAGGTGGTCCTGCTCGACGAGCCATGTTCAGCCCTCGACCCCATATCCACAGCCACGGTGGAGGAACTCGTGGACGAGCTTACAGAGGATTATACCATAATCATAGTTACCCATAACATGCAGCAGGCCGCCAGGGTCTCCGACTTCACCGCGTTTATGTATCTTGGAAAACTGATAGAGTTCG
Organism: Deltaproteobacteria bacterium; assembly: GCA_015493475.1. Lineage (GTDB taxonomy): Bacteria > Desulfobacterota > Dissulfuribacteria > Dissulfuribacterales > QOAL01 > JAADCZ01. The sequence continues at coordinate 40,171 of WGDC01000091.1, read as the reverse complement.
ACAGCACGGAAAAGATGTTTACCAATCCCGTCAGGAAGGAAACGGAAGACTATATCACCGGGCGTTTTGGATAGGCACTTTTATCAATTTGGTTGGAAGGATGATTGTAAATATTGCTCCATGGCCGGGCGCGCTCTCAACCTTAATTTCTCCTTTGTGGGCCTTTACCACGTGTTTTACAATTGCAAGACCAAGCCCAGTGCCGCCAAGATGCCTGCTTCTTGCCTTGTCAGCTCTGTAAAAGCGCTCAAAGATGTGTTCCATGTCTTTTTTGGAAATTCCAGGGCCTTGGTCTTGAACCGATATCTCTACTGTTCCATTCCGTGTCCTGCACCTGATAATGACCTTTTTGCCTGGATGGCTATAATTTATTGCATTTATGAGGAGATTGGTCAGCGCCTGACCCATGAGCGGGGGGTCAACCGGAATCTCGACGTCGGGTTCAGGGCAGAGAACCTCCACTTCAATATTCCTTGATGCTGCTTGTAGCCTGCATGTTTCTATTGCTTCATCGATGATCAAGCCTATTCTATCCATGTAGATGTTGAGACCGGGCTTTTCCGTATCTGCGTCCATTCTTGACAGGAACAGGACGTCTTCGACAAGGTTTTCCAGCCTTGTTGCCTGGCGCTGTACAATATCAAGGAATTTTTTTTGAGTCTCTTTCGAGTCCACGCCGTCCATCAGGGTCTCAATATAGCCCTTGATGGCCGTTACGGGTGTTTTCAGTTCATGGGATACGTTTGCCACGAACTGTCTCCTGGTGTCTTCCAGCCTTTTCAGTTTTGTCCTGTCATCCATTACCACGAGTATCCCGGTAAGCTGCCCTGATGCTTCGTCCATCAGAACGGCTGCCTTTATTGCGAAGGTGCGTTTTTCCATCCCCTCGCGGCCGGCATAAAGAGTTATCTCACACTCCGTGTCCCGCCGGTTCCTATAAATACGGTCGATGAATTTCCTAAATCCGAGGTCCCTGAACAGGCTCGTTACCGGTCTGCCAGTAGCAGTTCTTTCCCTGATGCTAGCTATCTTCTCTGCCGCCCTGTTCATGGTCGCTATCTTTTTTTCGGCGTCTATAAGGATAACCGCCTCTTTCATGTTCCGGAAAAGTAGGGAAAGCTTTTCAAGCTGGTCCATGCAGTCGGAAAGGCCACCAAGAAGAGAGCGCAGGTTGCGGCGCATGGCCTGTTCAAGCTCGGAAAGGTCCCTGTTGGCAGTATCGGATTTTTTGAGCATCCGGCATGCCTTCCGAATACCGTGAGGCAGGCCGCCGGATGCCGATACATAGTCAATGGCCCTGGATAGCCTCTTTATATCGTATCTGAATCTAATCAGCAAAAGTCTGCCGGTAGCTATGGAAAATAGGGACAGGAGCAGAACAAGCCATACTAGGGTGACCCAGAACTCTCCATGAAGCGGGTCGAGTTCTCTTTCGTTTACGGCTATGGCCAAGGCCCCAAGTATTCCTACTTTTGATCTTAATGGAATGGTCAAGCAAAAAAATTTTACTCCTTGCGGCTCTTCCTGCCAGGAAAAGACCTTTTTCCCGCCAAGCGCAGACCTGACAACTTTCAGGCGACCAGGTGATGGCGGCCTTTTCAGAGAGGTCCACAGGATGTGCCCCTTGAGGTCGTAAATGGTTATCCATCTGCGGGATCTTATGGGTCCGAGCAACATATTAATTCTGCTGCCCTGGGGGAGCGAGGCATCCTCCATGCCTTGTTTTATAAGCCTTGATACCACGGACGCCTCAAAGCAGAGGCCGGACTTTGCCTCCTTGATGCGTTGGTTTTTCATTCCCCGGTAAAGCAAGCAGGAAGAAAGGACAAGAATTGATGCCAGCGCCAGGACATATATGCCTGTGGTTCTGGTGCCCATAGTCCAATCCTTCATGATGTGTCCGTCCTGAATCTGTAACCGACACCCCGCACCGTTTCTACAAGGCACCCGGCAACGCCGAGTTTTTTCCTCAGCCCGTGGACTTGGACATCCACCGCACGGGACGTCACCTCGTAGCCGTCTCCCCTGATTTCGTTTATTATCTGTTGTCTCGAGAAGACCCTTTCAGGGTGGGTGGCAAGAAATCGAAAGATATTGAATTCGCTCACGGTGAGGTCTATTTTTCGTCCTTTAATCGAGACTTGGTAAAGGTCTATGTCGAGTTTGATTTCCATTGGCAGGCTGATCCTTCGAGGGGGCTGCCTGGACCTTCCATGCATTTCTGAAGCCCTTCTAAGATGCGCCTTAACCCTGGCGACCAGCACCTTGGGGCTGAAGGGTTTGGTTATGTAATCGTCAGCCCCGGTTTCCAGGCCCTCGACCACATCCCTTTCCTCAGAACGGGCGGTAAGTATGATGATGGGTACATGTTTGCCCCTCGGGTCTTTTCTTATGATCCTGCAAAGTTCCAGACCGCTTATGCCAGGGAGCATTATGTCCAGAATGATGAGATCTACGTGTTCTCTCTCAAATTTTTCAAGGCACTCGTCGCCATCATCGGCGCATAGCACAAAAAAATTTTCCTTGATAAGGTGAAAGCTAACGAGCTGCTGTATGTCTTCCTCGTCTTCAACGACGAGGATGGTCTTTTTTGACATGAAGGCCTATGAAACAGGTGGATTTTTAATAAAATATAATGTTAAATTTCACCTGTTAATTCAAGTAGAAAATAACGGCCTAACAACCGCTTAAACTTAAGCTAATAAAAATCTAATATTTTCCATGTAACCTCTGTCAATAAAATTGGAGGAAGCCATGACCGCTCACCACTATACCTTTCACAAGCAGCTCGATAAATTGTTTGAGAAGTTCCTGGGCCTTGGCGCCCTGGTGGAAGACAGGATAAGAAAGGCCTGCGAGGCAATCAAGACCAGGGACGAAAGCCTTATAAAATTCGTGTCCACGTCTGATTATGAGATCGACGAGCTCGAAATAGACATAGAAGAGGAGTGTCTCAAGATACTCGCCCTTTACCAGCCAGTGGCCCGGGACCTCAGGGTGATCATAGCTATCATCAAGATAAATAACGAACTGGAGCGTATTGGTGACTACGCTGTCAGCATAGCGCGAAGAACAAGGGACCTGTCAAAGGCCGAAGTGAGAATGAAATACCGCCCGGACTACAGCGACATGATCGCTGCGGTTCTAAAGATGTTCAAGCTCGCCCTCGATGCGATAACCTACCAGGACAGCGACACGGCCCACCGTATATTCATTCTTGATGACGACGTGGATAAGCTCAGGACAAACCATTACGAGAGGGTTATAGAGGAAATCCAGAGGCAGCCGGAAGCGGCAAGATACCTCATTGATTGTTACATTCTTGCAAGGCATCTCGAAAGGATAGCAGACAGGGCCACTAACATAGCCGAAGAGGTTGTGTATCTTGTTGAGGGTGAAATAGTAAGGGGTGAGTTTACGTGATCCGGGAAGCACAGATCCTCTTGTGTAAGCGGAAACACGCACTAAACCTTTGGGGCCAAGCCTTTTTTCAACAGCGCTACCTACTTAGTAAAAGTGTCAGTGTCACAAAACTTCTTGTAAAGATCAAGGTATGATTGCACCATGAATTCGCGGTTGAAATTTTTCCTTACATGCCTTCTTGCGTTTTCACCCATTTCTTTTAAAACGCAGTGGCCCATGTTGCGAAAAGTCGCCAATGAAGCAAAAAGTGCCTCTACGTCTAAGGGCCTGACCCTTACGCCTATCCTTTCCGTAGTGATGTCAAAAATATCGCCCATGCCACCAGCCTCTGTTGTGATAACCGGTAGTCCAGACGCCATGGCCTCCAATATGGACGCAGACAGGCCTTCCCTGAAGGACGGGTGAACAAAGCAGTTAAATGCCTTGAGGGCCTTGGGTACATCCTTGTGCTGGATTCTGCCCGTAAAATATACCCTGTCCGCTATTTCGAGTTCCCTGCATAACTGCCTCAACCTGTCTTCAAGTGGTCCGTCACCAACCATCACAAGCCTTGTATCGGGCGCCTGGTGCAAGAGCCGGGAAAAGGCCTTCAGAAGGATGTCATGGCACTTCGCCTTCTTTAGCCTGGCCACTATACCGAAACAGAATCCGCGAGGCGGAATACCAAGCCACTTCCTTGCAGTCTTTTGATCCATGTCGATGACGAATTTTTTTATGTCTATACCGTTGTGGATGATCTGGACTTTTTGCCCGGGAAGCAGACGGGTGTTTCCAAGCATGTAGTCCCTGACGGCGGAACTTACACAGGTAACCATGGAGAGTCTCCCAACTATGCAGTTGAGTGCGACCCTTCTGTTCCAGTTTCTCAGGACATTCGTTGATCCTACCGTGTAAAAGAGAGTGCGGGCCGTAGTTCCAGACATGGCGACGGCCGCGCTTACTGTTGCCCTGTGGCGCTGCGTATGTATTACAGAAACCCCTTCGATAGAGATGAGTCTCCTGAGTTTTGAGACAGTTGAGGGTCTGAACCCCTTGAACCGGGCCCGTGAGAGCCCAAGCGAGACAGCCCTTATATTGGAAGACGCCATTGACGAATCCCTTGCGTCTCCGCAGAAGTACCCGATTACCGGCCTGAATCCTTCTTCCACAAGTCCATTTAAAAGATACTCGTGGCGGTGTTTATCCTGGGAAGGGTCATCAAGGAGGAACAGCGTTTTCCTGTAAGATCGAGCATCCTTGTTCATTGATCAGGCCTTTTATGATGAGAACTTATCCCATGTAAAATACGCAGAGCCTTAACAGGCCGGGTTTTAGCGGGTGATTTTGAAAAAAATATTACAGATCGCTTGGCCCATAAGGAATTACCAGGAAAAAATAATTTCCCACAACTTGTAACCATCCAAGTTAATGGCTGTTTTAGGTGGCAAGGACCATATAATGTCCGGATGGTTTTTTTCTGTATTAAAAGGCGATTTAATTTGGTGTCTTTCAAAGTTCCATCATGGTAAGGTACTAAAATTTCATTACAGTATACTATGATGAGCCTTTAGAAAAACAAGTATTTTTGTCCAAGATCAAGGTCCATGGACCCAAAAAAAGCGCGGCATACCTGGCGTATATGAACATTTTTTGCGACGGGTAAGCAGATTTTGATCAAAAGACGCCGTTTTGCAGAGGTCTTTATGATACATGAAGAGCAGGAGGCGATTAGACAGTGGATTGGTGCCTGAAAACGGCAGTGGCGGCCATAGAGAGAATGGTCCACCGGTGGGTTTCAGGTGTAAGGATGCTGGACCTTTTGTTTTTTACGGGCCTGGTCTTGATTCCCTTCTCCATGGGACCAACTGCCAGGTACGCTGTTGCCGTGGCAATCATCCTGGCCTCCGTCCGGTTGTTAAAAAAACAGGGCTCTTGGTCCTGTTTAACTCTACTTTTTTTTTCAGTGCCCTTTGTGTCGCTATTACTGTGGAATATCTGCGCACTGATTTCCATAGCCTTTAGTCCGGAGCCCATGTACTCTATACGGGCCTATTTCAGTGAATTTTTTCTTAATTCCCTGCTTTTTACCAGCCTGTCACTTTGCAGTGCATTTTCTCCTTCACCGCCTGTCGCCTGGAGGCCCATAATTAAGTGGGCCAACGCGGTGTTCCTCCTATCCTACCTCGGTATGATGCTTTACTGGACGCTCTTTCCTCACAATCTTATCCTCGGCGACAGTAACTTAATAAACCGTTTCATATCAGACAGGTCCGACATAATCTTCGAGTTCGGCAGGGCCTGTGAACTGTTTCATGGTGTTTCTCACACTAGTCTCTATCTTGCCCTGATGATTGCCTTCTGGAGCGTTTCTCCATGGCCGGCGGCATGGGAAAATATATCCTTTATGATTCTTGATTTCTTTACGCTTTTTACTACCACCCGCAGGGGAGCAATAATGGCCAGCGTCCTGGGGGTCCTGTTTTCAATGAAAATCTGCAGAAAAAGAGTTGCATCGGCCATATTCCCCATGGCCATCGTGCTCTTAATGGTCTCATCCACCCTCCTCTACTCTGGCATTGGCCGCCATTTTGTTCGGGAGAACTGGCATCTCATTGAAAAAGGCCAGCTTGACAAGGCCAAAAGGCTCGGCGGCTCCATTCCATTGAGAATTTCCACCTATTGGGAGTTTTCAAGTGAAATCATAAGTGATCCTTTGAGACCAAGGGGACTGGGAAGGAAGCTAATCGAGAAATATTGGCCTGGCCTGGTGGAAAGGGCTGGTCTCCAGCACGGACACAACACCTTCTTGAACCAGGCATTTTACCTTGGGGTACAGGGCGCGATGGCCCTCTTATCCCTGGTTGTTGGACAATTTTGCATGTTCTATAGGGCTATGAAGCGTGATCCATCCGGTGAAGACGGACAAATGATGAAGGTTGCTATAGTCTTTATGATAATTTACTGGCTGACAAACATGTTCAGTGATGGTTTCAGGCACGATTCCGCCACCTTGTACTGGCTTTTCACGGGTCTTGCAACCGGCAGGGCCTTCTTTGTCATTCAGAAAGAAAATCTCCCGCCTTTTTCTTGCATCCAGGGAAGAGTTACTGGTCAAACAGGGCGTCGATGAATTGGTCAGGATCGAATGGCCTGAGATCCTCCATGTGTTCCCCTATCCCGATATACTTCACAGGTATCTTCATCTCGTGCGCTATGCTAGCGACGATTCCTCCCTTGGCGGTCCCGTCGAGCTTTGTGAGCACTATACCGGTAACGTCCGTTGCCTCGCAGAAGGTCTTTGCTTGGCTGAGAGCGTTTTGCCCCGTTGTGGAGTCAAGTACGAGCATGGTCTCGTGGGGCGCTCCCGGCAGTTTCTTGCCAATTACACGCCTGATCTTCTCGAGTTCTTTCATTAGGTTGACCTGGGTGTGTAGCCTGCCGGCCGTGTCTATAATGACTACATCCACCCCTTTTGCAATGGCGGCCTCTATGCCATCGTATGCCACGGCGGATGGGTCTGCCCCGGACTCTTGTCTTATAACGTCCACTGCAAGCATGTCCCCCCACTTTTCAAGCTGTTCCACCGCTGCGGCCCTGAAAGTGTCGGCTGCAACAAGCATCACCTTCTTGCCTTCCTGTTTGAAGCGCCAGGCGAGCTTGGCGATGGTGGTGGTTTTACCAACGCCATTTACCCCGACCACCAAGATGACAAGGGGTTTCTCCTCACGGTCTTCCACTTTTTGTGCCCCGGCGCTTTCTATAAAGATTGCCTTTATCTGTTCCTTGAGCCTTGTCTTGAGCGCTTCCATGCTCGATAGCTCACCCCTGCCCACTTCTCCCTGCAGCCTGCTGGTAATTTGTTCCACAGTGGAAATTCCCATGTCCGCCATGACCAGTATTTCTTCTATATCTTCAAGAAGTTCGGGGCTTATTTCCTTTCTTCCCGTAAAGAGTTCGTCCAACTGCCTTATGAACCCGTTTCTCGAGCCCGCTATCTTCTTCTTTAATCTCGTGAACATGGCTGCTTGATCCCTTCCTGTTTTTTGTGCTTGCTTGTGAAAGTTTAATATTGACAGATATAAACATACTTGTATTTAATAGCAACATCTCGTAATTAAAGAAATAATTTTGGTTTTAAAAATTGTCACCTGGAGGGGCACGTGAACAAATCCGATCTTATTGACGCAGTGGCGGAAAGATTAGACATACACAGGCAATTAAGTGAGTTTATAGTAAACTCCATATTCGATGACATGACCGAGGCCCTGGTAAGGGGAGAAGGTATTGAGATCAGGGGCTTTGGATCATTCTCCATTAGGGAATACAGGTCCTATGTGGGAAGAAATCCAAAGACGGGACAGAAAATCAAAGTTAAGCCGAAAAAACTTCCATTCTTCAAGGTAGGTAAAGATCTCAAGGAACGTGTCATGGCCAAGGCCGGGACTTAACCTATCCGGCTTCAATGACTTTTATCCCGGCGAGGATCAGTGTGGCAGCCGTAATTCCTGTCTGCTCGGTGAGACCGCAGGACGGGCTTCTGGACTTGAGAATTGCCTTTCTCGCTCCCAAAAGCCGGGCAAGTCTTTCACATTCTTTAGCCCCTCTTATGAAATAACGAGTAACGTCAGCCTTGCCGTTAACGGTAAGCACCCTGGCCCTTTTTTGAAGCACATCAAAACCGTCTCCCCCTGCAAGGTAGGCTGGATCTCTCGGCGTCGGCAGACCGCCAAGCTGTTCAGGGCACATAGGAATCAGTTTCCTGTTTCGGCAAAGAGCAATAACTTCTCTATCCGGCTTTGATTGTCCGTCATACCGGCAGCAGATACCGAGAAGGCAGCTACTTACCATGATCAAAAGAGCGCCTCTCCCTTAAAAACCACTGGTGGCTCGTCCTGCTCGCGTTTTCTTATGTGGCCAAGCAGGAAGGCCTCCTCATTCAATGCCTTTAACTGGAACAGCACCTCCTGGGTGTCCGAGGAGGGCACGATTATTATCATGCCGATACCGCAGTTGAATGTCCTCAGCATCTCCTCCTCCGGAATCTTTCCCTTCCGTTGGAGAAACTTGAATATGGGAGGTATGAACCAGCTCCCCCTGTTGATAACCGCCTTGCACTGATCCGGTAGGATCCGTGGGATGTTGTCTTGGAAGCCTCCACCTGTAATATGGACGATGCCGTGTACGTTGAAGCTCTTGAGGAGATTAAGTACGGGCCTGACATATATCCTGGTCGGGGTGAGCAAAACCTCGCCTACGGTGCCTCCCGGTATTTCCTCTACGGTGTCATTTACCCTAAGGCCAAGGTCTTGAAAGATGAGCTTTCTGACAAGAGAGTATCCGTTGCTGTGGAGTCCCGAGGAGGCAATTCCTATTATTTCGTGCCCGACGCTGATTTCCGAACCATCTATAATTCTTGCCCGTTCGACAACACCCACGGCAAAGCCAGCGAGATCGTATTCGTCTTCCGGATACATTCCGGGCATTTCCGCGGTTTCACCGCCGATGAGCGCGCAACCGGCCTGTTTGCAGCCTTCTACTATACCCATGATTACCGCCTGTGCCGCAGCCTCCTTGAGCTTTCCGGTGGCGAAGTAATCCAGGAAGAAGAGAGGCACAGCCCCGGTTACCACTATGTCATTAACGCACATGGCCACGAGGTCTATGCCAACAGTGTCATGTTTCCCGGTCTTGAATGCTATTTTTAGCTTGGTCCCCACCCCGTCCGTGGAGGAAACCAGCACGGGATTGCCGTACTTGTCCTGATCAAGGGCAAAAAGGCCTGCAAACCCCCCTATCTCGGTTATTACGCCTTTCGTATAGGTAGATGATACGAGGTCCTTTATGCTGGTGACAAGACGGTTCGCCTTGTCTATATCCACCCCCGCTCTTGAGTACAAGGATGTTCTTTTGTTCACGAGTACCTCTCAATCAAAACATTTTAAATTACAATTTATCACTTGCCCTATATATGATATTCTCCATTTATGCGGGCTGCAATCCCTATGGATAGTGTAGCAGACGATGAAAAGCAACCTTGTTGAGATTCGATGAAAACAGATTTTAAGAAAATGCCGGTGGGGCCGGATCATTCGATGGAGAAAAAACTTGCTTGGGCGCACCGCCTTTTTGAGACATACTCCACCCGGATGTTGTCTGATGATACAATTTCAAGCCTCATGAAAGACTATAAAGAGAGCATTAGAAACAACTGGAACGTGATGGCGGAATCAGGGGTGGTGGATGAATGTACCGAGTGCGCCGTGCATGACGGGGGAAGCTGCTGTGGAAGCGGAATCGAACACAAGTTCGACGTAGTAAATCTGCTGATAAATCTCCTTTTGGGCGTCAGGCTTCCATCAAGGCCCTGGGATCCTGCCGGGTGCTGGTTCCTTGGAGAGAAGGGCTGCCTGATAATTGCCAGGCATGTAATATGTGTGAATTTCATATGCAGGAGGCTCTACGACCGGATAAGCCCGGAGAATATTAGGAGAGTGCAACGGGCAATGCAGGAAGAGACGGAAAGGGCCTTTGTACTTGAAGAGTACATAAAGGGATGGCTTGGGACACATGGGTAGGGCTGTGGAAGAAGGTCACAAAATATGGATGAAGGAGGCCCTATGGCTTGCCTCAAGGGCGCTGAGAGCGGGTGAGTTTCCCGTTGGCTGCGTATTAGTTAGCGGGAACCGGGTTGTCGCTGCGGGAAGCAGGCTCAACAGCACCGGCAGGGAAACGAACGAACTCGACCATGCGGAGATCATTGCCCTGAGAAACTGGGTTAAGGCGGGCAAGCCTGGAGATAAGGTGACGGCCTATTCAACCTTAGAACCGTGCCTTATGTGCACCGGGGCCCTTTTGATAAGCGGGGTCACCCACATTGTCTTCGCCTACGAAGATGTAATGGGGGGCGCTTGCGGGATCGATCTTGAGGGCACGTTTTCAGCGGCAGGCAAAGAGGAGGACTGTATTTACCGTGGCGCAGGCCTTACCGTGATTCCGGGGATATTGAGGCAGGAGAGTATCAGGCTTTTCAAGGATTTTTTTTTAAACCCCCAAAACACCTACTTGGAAGACAGCGCCCTCGAAAAGTACACTCTTTACAAGGCTTAAGATGACAGGCATAGGAACAGATTTTTTGAAACGGACAGTCGAGTTCAGGCCCAACTCCCGGAACCTCTTTTTTCATATACTCACGGCCTGCAATCTCAAGTGTGCACATTGCTACATAAACCCGAGCCAGCATGGGAACGTGACGCTCGACGAAACCACTATAAAAAGGTGGCTGCGGCTTTTTTCCCTCACAAAGGGTTCCGACGCCATCAGGAGTGCAGAAGATACAAACGTGATCTTTCTCGGCGGGGAACCGACTCTCAATCCTGCCCTTGCTCAGGGCATCAAGGAGGCTCGGAGGCTCGGTTATGCTTCTGTAACGGTGGATACAAATGGATTCCTTTTCCATGACATTCTTGCCAAGATAACGCCGGAGGAGGTGGATTACTTCAGCTTCAGCTTGGATGGATCGGTCCCTGAAACCAACGACATTATCAGGGGTAAAGGAACATTTGAAGTATGTACAAGGGGGATACGTTCTGCTGTTGAGCTTGGATTCGGGGTGAGTTCCATCTTTACGGCAAGTTCTGTAAACATTCACGACCTGCCCAACATGCCTCATCTCTTGAAAGATCTTGGGGTTACACGGTTCTTCATCCAAGTTATAGGAATCAGGGGCAATTCTGCCATGGATGGAGGCGAAAGCCTTCAGCTTGCAAGGGATGCATGGGAGTCGGTTGTACCGGAAACCGCCATGGAAGCTGCAAAGCTCGGCATGATTTGTCACTATCCGAAGGTCTTTTTGGACAGAGAGGAAACCTTTGAATGCGCAGGCCTGGTAGCCGAAAATTACTTCGTATTTCCAAACGGAAGGGTCTATACATGCCCTCTTTGCGAAGATTATCCGCTTCATGCTTACGAGATCAGGGATGGCCGTCTTGTAAGGCGCCCCCCCATTACAGAGGCTGAACTCTATACACTTAAGATCCCGGAAGGATGCGTGATGAACAGACTTCTCCATCCCGGCAATATTATTTATGAAAAGGGAGGGGAACCGCGGTACAAGATAGCCTGTTGCATGCTCAAGGAAGAGATTGTGCTGACGGAATAGATCTTGCGGCAGCAGGATATTACTTTCATCCTGGCCGAGTAAAAGGCAACTATTTTTTGTTACGATAACAGCTATAAAAACACCCAATATTTCGTATTCTGGTTGTTGAAACGATAAAGTTATTGCGTTAAAACTAACACGTTATTATTTCAAAATATTTTGGGGAGGCCGACCGTCAATTTGTTTTCACTTTTTTGAGTTCATTTCATTGGGGTAAGGTAAGCGAATTTTTCACAGGGGAGATTGATGAATATCCTTGTTACAGGGGGAGCTGGGTTTATAGGGTCAAATTTGTGCGACCTGCTTTTGGATCAGGGTGAAACGGTTTCAGTCATAGATGATCTTTCCACCGGCAGCCTTGATAACATTTCCCATTTGTTTGATAATCCTGGATTCAACTATGTCATTGATACCATCCTGAACGAAAAGGTCATGGAGGAGCTCATATCGTCCTGTGACTGCGTGGTGCATCTCGCGGCCGCCGTAGGGGTAAAGCATGTGCTGGAAAATCCCCTCTCTTCCATTGAAACGAATATTCTTGGCACGGAAACCGCGTTGAAGCTTGCCAACAGATACAAGAAGAAGATACTTGTTGCGTCCACGTCAGAGGTCTATGGAAAACACATGCATGCGCCTCTCAAGGAGGATGACAACTTGATTTACGGCCCTCCGAGCACCATGCGGTGGAGCTATGCTGCGAGCAAGCTCGTGGACGAGTTCACTGCTCTGGCCTACCATCGTACCAAGAAGCTCGATACCATAATCATCAGGTGCTTTAATACCATTGGCCCGCGCCAAACAGGAATGTACGGTATGGTTGTGCCAAGGTTCATCCAGCAGGCCCTCAGGGATGACCCAATTACCGTTTACGGGGACGGTAAACAGACTCGAACATTCACCTATGTGGGAGATGTGGTCAAGGCCATTTACAGGCTTATAGATTGCCAGGACGGTGCAGGAGAAGTGGTAAACATAGGGGGCACAGAGGAGATAAGCATTGCGGACCTTGCCAAGAAAATAAAAGATCTCGTGGGAAGCCGTTCGGAGATAGTCTTTATCCCCTATGACCAGGCATATGGGAAGGACTTTGAGGACATGATGAGGAGGGTTCCGTCCCTTGAAAAGCTAAACAGTCTTATAGGTTTCGTTCCGGAGACCCCGCTAGAGAGGATTCTGCAGTACACCATAGAATATTTCAGATCAAGGGCAGCCTGATATGGCCACTGTGGCGGAAGACCTAGTAGGATACTTTCTTCTGTCGTTTTTTTTGAGCGCGGTCATAACCCCGGTAATAATATTTCTTGCTGGGAAAACAGGCCTCGTGGCCATGCCGAGGGCGGACAGGTGGCACGACCGTCCAACCGCCCTTTATGGAGGTGTTGCCATATTCGCTGCCTTTCTCCTACCCTTTTTGGCTGCAAATTCCATACAAGCTAACGAGAACCTGATCCTTGTCTCGGGCGCATGCCTGTTTTTCCTCATTGGTCTTCTCGATGATTTCCTCGAGTTTTCTCCGCAGGGCAAGTTTCTTGCCCAGCTCGTTAGCGCTGTCTTGCTCGTAGGGTTCGGGCTCAAGATCAACCTCCCGGGCCATCCTGTTATGGCCATATGCCTTAGCCTATTTTGGCTCATTGGCATGGCGAACGCAGTAAACATCCTTGACAATATGGATGGACTTTCTGCCGGGGTCACAATGGTGGCGAGTCTTTCGCTTGCCGCCTACGGTATAATGTTCAGTATACCTAACGTAGTTATGCCGGCAATACTCCTTGCCGGCGCCTGCCTTGGTTTTTTTATTTACAACTTTAAGCCAGCAAAGATATTCATGGGAGACTGCGGGAGCCTCTTTATGGGATTCTTACTGGGAGCCCTTGCAATTATCAGTACACACTCGGGGCATCCTGGTATTGCAGGTGCTGGGGAATCACTGGCTGGCCTGTCAAATATCCTGCTGATGCTCGCGGTTCCCGTGTCGGTCCTGATAATTCCCATATTCGACACCGCTCTGGTTTCCTTTACCAGGTTACAGACCGGCCGCTCCATAGCTCAGGGGGGGCGTGATCACACGTCTCACAGGCTTGTTCTCCTCGGGCTTTCAGAGGAAAGGGCCGTTCTTACATTGATGGGCGTGGCGGCCTTCGTTTCCCTGATTGCCCTTTATATGGCCGCTCACTCCATGGAAGGCCTGCTCGCCGTACTGAGCATAACGGCGGTGATTTCCATGTTTTTTGGTGTTTTCCTCGCCTATCTCAATAAGGATATTTATGAAACAGGGGACGTAAAAAGAGAAAAATCGAGGATTGCAAGCGTCATGGCCACGATTCTGAACAAGAAGCAGATACTCCAAGTATGTATAGACATCTTTCTGCTCACAGTAAGTTATTATTCTGCATATCTACTGAAATTCGATGGCCAGATAAGCCCTTTCAATCAGGGCCTTATTGAAAAGACCCTTCCCCTGGTCCTCGGTGTCAAGGTTTGCTGTTTCTGGTTCTTTGGCCTTTACAGGGGCCAGTGGCGGTTCGCCAGCCTGGATGACACCTTCAAGATTATAAAGGCCATTTTCATCAGTTCTGTCCTGATCATAGGCGTGTTGCTTTTTGCTTACAGATTCCAGGGGTATTCAAGGATCGTTTTCTTCCTTGACGCCATAATGACTTTTATGCTCGTGGCCGGTATCCGTTTCCTGCTCCGCATGTTCAACGAATACTTTGTCCGGCAGGCGGAAAAAGGTCATTCCGTACCTATACTGATTTACGGGGCTGGTGACGGTGGGGACCTTTTCCTGAGGGAGCTGAGAAAAAGGAAGAATCATGACTACCTGCCCGTGGGCATACTCGATGACGACGCGGCAAAACTCGGCCAGGAGATACACGGAATAAAGGTCATCGGTGCTGGTAATAATCTGGAAACACTTGTAAAGAGATATGGGATCAAGATAGTGTTCATTGCGATTCTTTCCTCTCCCATTTCCCTTTTTGAGTCCATAAAGAATAGGTGTAAAAGGCTCGGTATAGAGTGCGTGCAGATAAGACCACTCGTGTCTTTTGAGGAAATAGGTGAAAGGAAAAGCAAGGCTGAAAGGGCCAATGTCCGGGTACTGTCCTTGAAGTAGGTGTTAGGCCCACAGCCAGAACATTAACATAAACAGGGGGCGCCATGAGAGTAATTTCGCCAGGTTTCGAGGTCCTTGACAACTATTTCCAGGAAGGAAAGGTTCTGGAACAGATAGAGAGATGTGGCAGAGTCTGCTACAAAAGCGAGGATAAGATAAGCGCAGAGAGCGCCCCCCCGTTTATCAGGGGTATAATCAAAAGGGGCCACGAATCTGTTATAGAAATGGCCAACCTTGTCCTTGACGTGACTGCCCCGGAAGAAAGGTTTTTTAATGATTTTTTCATCCATGTTCCAAGATTTTGCCAGGCATCCATGATTTCTGAGGGTAGATTTATAATCTCGGGAAACCCTCGCTCTTTCAGGGACCTTGCCAGGATTCTGCCTGATGCGCCCATAGTAAGCGCTATGAGTGCCGAACTTGAAAGGAATTACCCGGTTCTGTTCGAGGACATAAAAACGAGCGTGTCTATTGGATATGGGATTAACGTGAGGCTGTTACCTCCCTCCGAGGTAGATAGCCTGGATCTTCCCCTTCTTATTAAGCACAGGTGCCTTCTATCCCATATCATCGTGAACAGGGCGGTCACCCACGAGCTGGTCCGCCACAGGATTGCGTCCTACCTGCAGGAATCCCAGAGATATTGCCGGTATGGGGAGGAAAAATTTGGAGGCGAGGTTACCTTTATCAGGCCCTGTTTTTTTAAGGGCGGCTCTCGGGAATATGGAATGTGGGAAAGGGCGATGAAGGATACAGAAGCCGTATATCTTGATTTACTGAAGACCTCATCCCCACAGGCGGCAAGAACAGTGCTTCCAAATTCGTGTAAGACGGAGATAATGGTTCATGCCACCTTAGAAGAGTGGCAGCATATATTCAGGCTGCGGGCATCCAAGGCGGCGGATCCTTCCATGAGAGAGATCATGCTTATGATGCTGCCAGAGTTTGCAAAACGGTTTCCCGCTGTCTTTCAGAAAATAGCGGATAACGTGGAAAATTAGATGAAAACGGATTTCCTCGTGGTGGGCAGCGGTATTGCCGGCCTCAGCTTGGCGCTTAAGCTCGCCGTGCGGGGCAGGGTCCTTGTGGTGACCAAGAAGAACCGCTCCGACACCGCCACTACACTTGCCCAGGGAGGAATCGCCTGCGTGCTTGGTCCTATGGATGATTTTGTGTTCCACGAATACGATACACTCCTGTCAGGAGACGGCCTAAGCCATGAAGATGCAGTGCGGGCCATAGTCAGAGGCGGACCGGCAAGGATCAGAGAGCTTGAAGATCTCGGCGTGAACTTCACAAAGGGCGGGGACGGGCAATACGAGCTTGGCAGGGAAGGAGGGCACAGCAGGCGCCGCGTGGTTCACAGCGGGGATTTCACCGGCATGGAGATACAGCGGGTGCTTGTGGAGAAGGCTTCTGCGCACCCAAACATTGATATACTTGAGGACTTTGTGGTGGTGGACCTGCTAACTACCTGCAAGATAGTATGTAGCATGGAACAGGGTGCCTCCATCCCGTGCAAGGAAGACCGTTGTCTTGGTGCCTATGTTCTTGACGCATCCTCCGGGAAGATACACGCTATCCTTGCTGACATCACGTTCCTATCAACAGGCGGGGCTGGAAAGGTCTATATTTATACCAGCAATCCCGATGTGGCCACGGGTGATGGGATAGCCATTGCATACAGGGCGGGGGTTCGTATAGCCAACCTCGAGTTTGTCCAGTTTCATCCTACCCTGCTCTATCATTCAAAGGCCAAGAATTTTCTCATCTCCGAGGCCTTGAGAGGTGAGGGAGCAAGGCTCATAGATTGGCGGGGCGAGACCTTCATGGAGAAATATGACCCTGTAAACAGGGAGCTTGCCGGAAGGGACGTTGTAGCGAGGGCAATAGACTCAGAGCTCAAGCGTAGTGGGAAGGAGTGCGTCTACCTTGACATAAGCCATCAGCCTGCGGAATTTATAAAAAAGCGCTTTCCAAACATTTACAAGACCTGCCTTAAGTTTGGAATAGATATCACCTTGGAACCTATCCCTGTGGTGCCTGCCGCCCATTACATGTGCGGAGGCATAGTTACCGATACCTGGGGCCAGACGGATCTACCGGGCCTTTTTGCCCTTGGAGAAACCGCTTGCACGGGCTTTCACGGTGCAAACAGGCTAGCTTCCAATTCCTTACTCGAGGGTTTGGTCATGGGTCACCGGGCAGCGCAACGGGCACTGGAGATTCATAACTATTTGAAATCCCAACCCAAAGTGGATATTCCGCCATGGGATGCCGGTGGTGCTGTGGACATGGAGGAGGCAGTACTCATAAGTCACAATTGGGACGTAATAAGGCGTCTGATGTGGAATTACGTGGGTATAGTCCGGAGTTCCAAAAGGTTGAATCTTGCCGCTCAGAGACTCAAACCAATACTCGAGGAGATCAACCAGCACTACTGGGATTACATCATTACCAGGGATTTCTTGGAACTCAGGAACCTGTCAATGACTGCAAATCTTATAATAAAAGCCGCTTCCATGAGAAAGGAAAGCCGGGGAGGCCACTACATACTGGATTATCCCTGCAAGGACAACTGGAACTGGCGGCGGGATACATTGCTTCGAAGGAGTTGATTCCTTTTTCTGCCTGAAATAGACTCTGCCTGATGCAGAAAAGATACCTGTCAATTTTTGCGGGCGCTCTGCTGGTTGCCTGCTTCCTATTCTTGATTTTCGGGCCAAGGATGCAGGACTTGTTTAACTGGGGCCTGTCCGTGCTTGAAAAGAGGGATGCCGTCAGGCACTTTGTCCTGTCCCTCGGGCCGTTGGGCCCGGTTGGTTTCATTTTTCTTCAGGTGCTTCAGGTGGTCCTGTCGCCTGTACCGGGTGAGGCTACAGGGGTGGTCGGAGGGTTTATCTTCGGTAAATGGCTCGGTCTTTTGTATTCAACCATTGGCTTGGGACTTGGCTCCGTTCTATCCTTTTCTATTTCCCGCCATTTCCGCCGTTTTGTAGAGCCGTGGCTCCAGAAATCTGAGTGGTACTGGAAACTTGAAGCCCTTTTAGAACATCAGGGTATTTTTGTCTGTTTTTTCCTGTACGTTTTCCCTGGATTTCCAAAGGATTTTCTCTGCTATTTTCTTGGGCTTACCAGGATGCCTTGGCAGGTATTCTTGTTTATTTCAACTGTTGGAAGGATACCTGGCACCCTCATGCTGAGCTGGCAGGGAGCAGAGATATACAATGGCAACTGGGCGGGTCTTTTCGCAATCGTACTTGTTACCCTGCTGTTTGCCGCACCGGCATGGTATTACAGGGAAAGACTTTACGCCTGGGTGGAATCCAAGGCTAAGGAGGGTTCCTGATGAAGACAGGCTATCTTGATTGCTTTTCGGGCATAAGCGGCGACATGCTACTTGGAGCCTTTCTTGACGCGGGTTGGGACAAGATGGAGCTTGAAGAGCTTCCCCGGCTTCTCGGATTTGGGGATATAGATATATCCACGGAAAGGGTTACAAGAGGTGGGATTTCTGCGGTCCTGGTCAATGTAAATTGTTCATCGATGCCTCAAGCTCATAGGAGGCTCAGCGACCTCTGCAGGATTGTTGTTTCCTCGGCTCTTGATGCCGACCTGAAAGAACAGGCTGTTTTCGCCTTTGAAATGCTTGCAGAGGCAGAAGCAAGGGTACACTCTATATCAAAAGACGAGGTGCATTTCCATGAGACGGGAGGCATTGATGCCATAATAGACGTTACTGGCTGTCTCTGGGCGAAGAGTTCACTCGGCCTTGAAAAGATTGTCTGCTCGCCCCTTCCTCTTTCTCGGGGCCTTGTTCAGTGTGAACACGGTGTGTTGCCCCTTCCAGCCCCAGCCGTATTGGAACTATTATCAGGCAAGGAGGTGTACTTCGTTGATGAGGACCGGGAGCTTGTCACGCCCACGGGCGCGCTTATGGCAATAGTCCTTTCAGACGCATGGGCGGAGCTTCCTCGTTTCGAGGTGGAAAGTACGGGTTACGGTGCCGGTTCTATGAAGCTCGGCAGCCGTCCAAACCTCTTGAGACTGATTATGGGGAATGGGCAGGATCCATCGATTCAATCCGACGAGGTCATGGAAATCAGGACGGTGATTGATGACATGAACCCGGAGTATGCAGGCTACTTCCTTCAATCGGTTTTTGCCAAGAGAGCCCTGGATGCTTGGATAAGCCCACTTATTATGAAGAAAAACAGGCCAGGTTTCGAGATATGTGTGATTGCTCGTCCTGAAGATTACAGAGACCTATCCAGGTTTATACTTTCCTGCACCACCACTTCCGGCCTTAGGATCAGGAGGGCCGCGAGGCTCCTTGCGCCAAGGCACGAGATTTATGTCAAGACAAGGTGGGGAGTGGTAAGGGCAAAGGCTATCCTGCGCCCCGGAGGAAAAAGGGAAGTGGTGCCGGAATTTGAGGCATGCAGAATCGTTGCAGAGAAACACGATGTTTCCATCCGGGACGTATATGTGGAGGTATTGACTAATGGGGAGGCAGGTTTGTGCAAAGGGAGAGAAAATGGCAGAAAATTTTTTTGAACGGTTTTTCAGGTTCTTTGCCACCGGATTCGGTGCAGGCTACACGCCGAAAGCGCCGGGGACGGCAGGCGCAGTCATCGGTATCCCTGTTGGCCTCGCAATAAACCAGGCACCGGGTCCAGGAGCCTCTTTCCTGTTGCTTCTTCTGGGGGTGGTATTTTCATGCGTGTGTGCGCATGTTACGGAAAAGAGTCTCGGTTTAAAGGATCCTCAGGTAGTGGTGATAGACGAAATTATTGGCATGGCCATATCCCTGTGGCTGCTGCCTGCCTCAGTCACGGTCATACTGGTCCAGTTTGTACTGTTCCGCCTGTTTGACATATACAAACCTTTTCCTGTAAAACAAATGGAGGATATCTTCAGGGGAGGGGCGGGCATTGTACTTGATGATGTCATGGCAGGTATCCTTGCAAACATTCTTTTCAGGGCCGGAGGGTTGATTTTGTCATGATTGGAGAAATCATAGCCATTGGGGACGAGCTTATTTCCGGGAGGGTGGTAAACACCACGAGCAGTTTCGCTGCGTACAGGCTCTTCTCTGCCGGCCACGAGGTAAAACGAATAACTGTAATAGGGGACGATCCCGGCATCATAAGGGATGTTCTGCTCGAAGCCATAGGGAGGACCCAGTTCATCATAATAAGCGGCGGGCTTGGCCCAACATCGGATGACATTACCAACGAGTCTGTATCAAGGGCCCTATGCCTGCCCCTTGAGAAAAATCGCCAAGTGGAAAGACAGATCGAGGAGATGGAGATTCACTATGGACAGAGGGCCCCGGACCAATTCAGGCGGAAACTCACCATGCTTCCCAGCGGCGCACGGGTCCTGAATCCGGAGGGACATGCAGCAGGATACGAGCTGCACTACAATGGCGTTTATCTCTTTTGCCTCCCCGGTGTTCCAGGACAGCTCAAGGAGCACCTGCTGAAAAGGGTACTTCCTAGACTCAACGATCTTGATAAGAACCGCCCCTTTGTTCTCCAGAAGGTATTCAAGCTTTTCGGGCTATCGGAGACGGAGGTAAACATCCGCCTTGAAGAGGTGGGGTTGGCCAATAGCCACGTAAGGCTCGGGTATTACCCGGTTTTTCCCGAGGTCCATGTAAGTATCACTGTAATCGAGGGCTCCGAGGAAGAAGCCGGCAGCCTTCTTGATTCTGCTTCTCAGGCCGTAAGGCATGAGTTCGAAGAATTCATAGTAGCAGAAGATGACCAGGGCAGCCTTGCCGCCACCCTTGGACACCTACTCAAGGGTGGAGAGCTTAGTCTTTCTGCCGCCGAATCCTGTACCGGCGGGCTCCTCGGGACAACACTTACCTCCGTGGCCGGAAGTTCAGGCTGGTTTGATAGCTCCATTGTGACCTACAGCAACGAGGCAAAAATGGCAATGCTTGGGGTTTCACGGGTAACCCTTGAACGGTATGGGGCGGTGAGTGACCAGACCGCACTGGAGATGGCGCACGGCGTCAGGAAAAGGTCAGGCTGCCCGTGTTCAGTTGCCATCACAGGCATTGCCGGGCCGGGCGGCGGCACAGCGGACAAACCCGTAGGAACGGTTTTTATAGCCGTATCAGTGGAGGACCAATATATGGTACACCGCTTCCAGTTCCCTGGAAGCCGTAACGAGGTTAGAACGCTCACTGTGGAAACGGCCCTTGACTGGCTGAGAAGATATCTGCAATATGGTTCGCTGCTTCCTGGCTATAAACCTGTCAGCTGAGACCCAGGATTTCCTGGCCTCATCCATAAATAAGTGGCATAGTCGATACGGGAAGCAGGTAAGGTGGGTAAGGCCAGAAAACTGCCACTTGACCCTTCGATTCCTTGGACAAGTGGAGGAAGGTCTCCTTAACCGCATCAAAAAGGGTGCCATTGAGACAGCATCTCTGTTTAGCCCATTTGACATAGAACTTGGAGCCCCAGGAGTCTTCCCGAACCCGAGGTTTCCCAGGGTCTTGTGGCTTGGTCTGAAGGGGGACGTTGGCGTCCTTGGAAGACTGGAAAAGGCCATAGAAGGGTCTCTGTTATCCATTGGATTTGAACCTGAGCAAAAGAGGTTTGTCCCGCATATAACGGTAGGCAGGATAAAGGGAAGAAGGGCGGTGCCTATGAATATCCAAGGGTTTCTTAATACACCAGTGCCTGCCTTTGTCTCCAGGATAGGAGCAGTCCATCTCTACCGAAGTATTCTCAAGCCCTCCGGGCCCGTGTACAGGCGGCTTTCGACCTTTCCGCTCAGGAGCACCTGAAATATGCCTTTTTATTCGCAAGGCGGATGAGCCAAGATCACAAGATAGTATGTGCTTGTGGGCGGTTTATAGAACCTTTCAGGCTCGTCTTTTCACGGAAAAAGAGGACCTCAATAGTCCCTTTCCACCACCCGATAGTCTTCGTTTAAGTTCCTTATCCTAATACCGAAAAGAAAAAGAGAGAAATTTTCAACCATGTTCCAGGAGAAGATCTTTGGACAACGCTAAAAAGAATGAGGTGGAAAGCCTGGGAAAGGCGCTTGTCTTCGAGGCAGGAAAAGCCATGTGGGCATGCGAGCTTTCAAGAGTAAAGGAAATAGTGCGTTCCGAGCGGATAACCGGTCTGCCTAATGCAATAAAGGCCGTAGCAGGTGTAATCAACGTAAGGGGCGAGGTGGTGCCTGTCTTGAATTTTTGGGAAGAGCCCGGCAATCAATCAGGGAATCCATCGTCGGATGAAAAGGAGACGGTGGTAATTTTTCATTCAGACGAGGGGAATATTGGTTTGCGGGTCAGGCAGGTTTCCTCAATCGAGGATATTCACGCTTTCGATCTCGGCAGCGACGGTGAGGCTGGCGCCGAAAAGGAAATCGTCTCCTGTAACGTGTATCTGTCCGAGTCAGGCTCCTTGCCCATGGTGGACGTAAAACTGGTAATGGAATCCATAAAGGTCCAGGGCGGGGGCTGGGTCTATAAACAGGATGTCGATAACGATGTTCTTCGTCAGGAGGAATCCAATGATAGGCCCGATAGTTAGTTTTAAAAACATGAAGATCCAAAACAAGGTCTTATTCCTTATATTTCTTACAGGCCTTGTAGCCTTGGTGACACAGACCTATCATTTTTCTTCCATATATAAACTGCTCAAAAAGGACGGAGCCAAGCAACTAGAGCTTGTTTCCATGGGGCTGGCCGAATCATTTGACAGCTACTGGGAAAACAGGCTGAACGACATAGAAACATTGTCCTCTCTCAACGCCATAAGGCGCGCAGCAGGGGAGGGAAATGGATTTTCAGGGGCCAATAGCCTGCTTTCAAAGATGGCGACAAGATATTCCTATTACAGCGCTATTACAGTTGTAAAAAATGGGGCTGTAATCGCTGCGAGCAGATCTTCCCTCGTCGGTAAACAAATCAGGCTTACTAATCGGTCGCGTACGCACGGGCCGACACTTATGGGGCCGGTTTCTAATCCCTTTGGCCATGGCGGCAGTGTTTATCTTCTGACCTGCGGGATAAAGGTAGGATCGGGCCAGTGGGCCTACATAGTAGCCTCTATTATGCCGGATTCGCTAGTTAAGCATCTGAAAAAATGGGGCAATGTGGCGGGGTTCCTCTTCGTGAATGGTGACGGAACCATTCTTTTGGCCAAGGACAGGAGAAACATTGGCGCTAAGGCGCCGTCCTGGCTGTTGTCGGCGCTGCGTAAGTCCTTGTCAGAGACAGCCATTGTAAAGTCGGGAGAAGCCAAGATGGCTGTAGCTTCGAGAACGGTAAACGCCTGGGAGAAGCTCACCGGCAGGGAGGCCTTTGCAGTGTCTTTCATGGCCGAAGATGCCCTCTTTTCCTCCATAAAAGAATTGCTGCAGCCCACCTTTATTGCAAACGGCTTGGTGTTTCTCATGCTCCTTTTGCTCGCCTATTTTTTAAACAAGGATGTGGGAAGGCCTATTGCCGAGACGGCGAGCTTTTTGAATAACACGGCAAAAAACATGGATTTAACCAAGAGGCTAAAGGTTACGAGGGGTGATGAAGTTGGCGAGATGGCGAAATCTGTCAACAAGTTTCTTTCAAGCCTACAGGGTGCCTTCAAGGAAGTCATTCAGACCACGGGGGAATTCAGCGAGGCCACTTCCAACGTCTTCGAGGTTGCCAGGCGTATTACGGAGAACGCAACTCAGCAGGCAAAGAAGGCAGACGAGGTGAGACAGAGGGTAACCCTCATGGGCCAAACCGCCCAAGAAGTGGCCTTTCACGCGGATTCTTCCGCCAAGCTTGCAAGGGAAGCCGCTCAGGTCATTGAGGAGATGGCCAGGACTAATGCAAGTATTACTGAGGTCTCGGCCCAGAACAAGGAAGGCGCCGAGGGCGTAGCGGATACTGTCGTGGCCATGGGGATCACTGCCAAGAAAGTTCAGGAAAGGGCGATGAAGCAATCTGAAGCGGCTGAACATACGGCCAAAGCGCTTAATGATATGGCGAGAGAGCTAGAAGAGATGGCCAAGGAGGCCAACAATGCAGCAGCTCAGGCAGAACGGACACTTGAGAGCGCTGAGAAGGGCCGGGCCGCCATGACTGAGACCGTCAAGGGTATGGAGGATATTGCGAGAAGTTCTGAGCAGGTCCGTGAGATCGTGGACCTTATTTCCGAAATTGCAGAGCAGACGAACCTTTTAGCCCTCAATGCAGCCATTGAGGCGGCAAGGGCGGGTGAGCATGGCAGGGGCTTTGCCGTTGTTGCTGATGAGATCAGGAAACTTGCCGACCGTACCAGCGAATCCACCAAAGAGATAGAAAGCCTTATCCAGGGAAGCCATGATAGCGTTGCAAAAGGTCTAAGGCTTGCAGCGGAAAGTGAGAAAACCCTGTCCGAGCTTCTTGGCACGGTTGAAAACAGCAGCCGGGTCACCGTGGGCATCGCTGAAATTTCAGGTAAGCAGACCGAGTTCATCCAGAACCTTCTCTCCGCCATGGATGGGCTCAAACGCCAGTCAGGGGCTATTGTGGAGATGACTAACAAGCAGGCTGAAAGGAGAAAGCAAGCTGAAAAGGCCATAGCAAAACTGGAAAAATTGAGCGACGATATAAGTTCCATTGCCAACTCTACAAGCCTTACAACCAGGACTGCCGTAGAGACGGTTGACAAGGTTGTGCTTAACTCGAGTGAGATTACGAGCCGTACATCCAAGGAAAGGGAAAGAATCTCCTCTTTGCAGAAGCTAATGGACACTGTGGCCTCGGTGGCCCTTCAGAATGCCCGTGGCGCCCAGAGTGCTCTCGGTTCCTTGGATGCCCTCCAGACCAAGGCAAAAAAGGTGGAGAAGATCATCAGGAAGTTCAAGGTTTCATCCTTTCAATAACGCAAGGGCATTGGCCCTGGCCTCAGTAAAAGGCCTGCATAGCGAAAGGTTGTTGCCATGCTGTGTTTTCCATGTTATTCTTAATTCAGAAATTTTCTGACTAATTGGCGAATGGATAAAAATAAGACAATAATAAAACAGAAAGGGCAGAAATTGTCTTTGGAAGAGCTACGAAGGGTGTTTGAGCAAGGTGGCCTCAGGCTTACCCAGCAGAGGATCATGATTTATAATGCCGTGAGTAATGCCTTTGATCATCCTTCAGCCGAGGCAATACATGAGCTTTTGAAAAAAGAGGCCCCCACAATATCCTTAGATACTGTTTACAGGACCCTTTCCACCCTCGAAAGCCTGGGTCTGATCAAGAGGGTCCAGATACTTGATCACATTCGCTTTGATCCAGACATGTCTGTGCATCACCATTTCATCTGCAAGAGATGTAAGAGGATAATTGATTTCATCTGGCCAGAGTTTGATTCCTTTCCCCTCCCTGAAAAGTTGAATGAACTAGGGAAAGTATATGATCACCAGGTTGAGATAAGGGGTATATGCCGAGAATGCCTTGAAAAGGAGATGATAAAGGATTAGAAAAACAAAATTTTTTCGCCTAATAATCATAATATTTCTTATCAAGTTTAATAAACTATTTAGGTTAGTTTAGTGGCTTTGAATCATTCTGGGCTACAACAATCTATTCCCCATCACGGTGCAAGATTCTTTGCGGGGGGATTTCAGGAGCAAAGTTGAAAGGAGGAAGACTAAATGAAAAATAGGTTAGTTAAGGTGATTGTCGTGGCATTCTTTTGGATGCTGCTTTGGGATGTTGGAGGAGCGTCCTTCGCAGGAACGGACGTGCCATTGGGACTTCCACCTGTGCCCATTCCCTCGGATAATCCACAAAATGCCGCCAAGATTGCCCTGGGAATGAAACTTTTTTTGGACAAGAGATTCAGCGCAGATTCAACCGTGAGCTGCGCAACCTGTCACGATCCCAAAAGGGCCTTTACAGACGGTCTTCCCATTGCCGAAGGCATTAAGAAGAAAAAGGGCACGCGCAATTCTCCAGCCGTTGTAAACGCCGCCTACTATACCTCTCAGTTCTGGGACGGCAGGGTACCATCCCTTGAGGAGCAGGCCAAGGGCCCCTTTGTAAATCCAGTGGAACATGGCCTTAGGGATTTTTCCCCCATCCTGAAAGTTATCGAAAGGGATCCGAAATATTCTTCGCTTTTCAAAAAGGCCTTTGGAATAGACAAGAACAAGATAGGCATAGAACATGTAGTAAAGGCCATCGCATCCTTTGAAAGGACTATTGTATCAGGCAATTCACCCTTTGACCGCTACATGTACGGAGGGGAGAAGGGAGCCATGTCCGAGGCTGCCATCAGGGGGCTGAAGCTATATCGTACAAAGGCAAGGTGCCAGGATTGTCACCCCATTGGTCAAACAAGCGCCATCTTCACGGACAACAAGTTTCACAACCTTGGAGTTGGATTTTCAGTCATAGAGCCACGGCTCATGGAGATTGTGGAAAAGGTGAAAAGGGCCAAGGAGAAGGGACTTAAGCTCGACGAGACGATCCTTCAGAAACGGGATATCTCGGAGCTTGGCCGCTTCGTGGTAACCCTGAACATAGAGGACATAGGAAGGTTCAAGACGCCAACACTTAGAAACGTGGCCGTTACAGGCCCTTACATGCATGATGGAAGCGTGGAGACCATAGAGGACGTGATAGAGCTATATAACCAGGGAGGCGAGGATAATCCCATGCTTGACAGCGGAATCAGGCCCCTGGGACTTACTGAGCAGGAAAAGGCAGACCTGGTTGAGTTTTTAAAGGCACTGACAAGCCCTGAATATGCCGGTCTATTAAAGGACAAAAAGTAAAAAGGAGGACCACATGAAGAAGATTACAAGAAGAGGACTTCTAAAACGGGGCGCCGTGGCCGCTGCCGCAGCCACCCTGCCCTTGAGCCTTGTAGAGATTTCGTGGGGCAAGGGAAGTGCCCAAAATTTCACCTTTGCCTACATCTCAGACTCACATCTTACCCACATAAAGGGGACGAAGTTTGTGAGAAACTTTGACAAGGGGCTTAAAAAGGCAGTGATGGAATGCAATTTCATGTCCCCCAAACCCGATTTCGTGGTTTATGGTGGGGATCTGGCCCAGCTTGGAAAGAGAGAGGAGCTGGAGCATGGCCTTGAAATAATGTCCAAGCTTAGACACCCGGTCCGCTGGGTCATTGGAGAGCATGATTTCTACCTGGACATGGGCAGGTTCTGGGAAGACAAGATATCAAAGACCACCTACAGCTTCGACCATAAGGGAGTGCATTTTGTGGTGCTAAATTCCATTCTTACCTACGATTCCTGGATAAAGAGGTGGAAAACCCCTGAAGAGCGAATGGCAAACATGGCCCGTCTTGACAACCCCAATGGTTCGCCCTTCATGGTGGGTGACAGACAGATAAAGTGGCTTAAAAAGGATCTTGCCAGGGTCTCCAAGGATACACCAATAGTGGTCATGTCCCATTCGCCGCTTTACAAGATATTCAAGCCCTGGAATTTCTGGACTGACGATGCCGAGAAGGTGCAGGCCGTGCTAAAGCCCTTCAAAAAGGTAACGGTGCTCCATGGACACGTCCACCAGATTCTCTACAACCAGATAGGCAACATCACCTTTGAGGCCATGATGTCTACTGCATGGCCCTGGCCCTATCCCTTAAGTTATATCAAAAAGCCCAACCAGATTCCAAAGATAACCGTTTTCATGAACAGGGCAGATCCCTTTCACGAAAGGGATGCAACTGGCTGGTCCATTCTCAATCTTGAAAACGGCAGGGTAACCAACCACTACAAACTGTGGGAGAACAGGGACAGGATACTCAGATATGATGAGAAACTGGGCTATCCAGTGGACACCCTTTACCAGAATCCGGCAAGGCGTATCCCGCCACAGGAACACTACTAAAAGGAGGAGTAAGACATGAAAAAGATGGTCGCAGCCATAACTATTGCAGTAGCCCTGGGAATGTTCGGGGCCTTTGCAGTCCAGGCGGACGAATTTACCAAAAAGGACCTTGAAAAGTGGAACAAGGAGTTCATGAGCGTGGTAAAGGAAGGGGACAGGCTTTTTCACAGCGCCCTTGGCAAGAACAAGGTCTCCTGTGACATGTGCCACCCAAATGCGGCGAATACCCATCCGGAGACCTATCCAAAGTTCCAGAAACAGATAGGCAAGGTGGTTGCCCTCAGGGACATGATAAACTGGTGCATTCAAAATCCCCTTGAGGGAGACCCCTTGAAGCTTGATGGCCCCAAGATGATAGCACTCGAGGCATACATCACCTACGAAAGAAAGGGCAAGCTCCTATATCCGGGAAAACATTGACGGTCTGAGACTGAAAAGGAGGGGTTATGCAGTTTGGCCCCTCCTGCAGATTAATATTTTCAGGAACCCGCATAACCTAAAATCCATCTTAAATATCTAAACGGTTATCATGGTTCTAAACACACATGAATAAGGTTTTTTCACCCCCCATTCGTGTACGCCAAAATAATACTTGCTCAACTTTCGGAGTTAGCTTGGAGTCAGTAAGCCCTGTTGTTTTTGGCGAAATTTCTAAACACAATGTTCAGGAAAACGGAATTAACTGATTTTACTTGTACAAAAAAACAACTCCGAAAGTTGCGTTAATATAATGTCGTGGAATGCCTCTTAAATGCCTCAATTGGCAAAATCAGGATTGTTTTAACAAAACTCGGGCCCGTTTTTGTCACGCCTTTTTATTACACCGGGATTTTTGGGTCCGTCCACCGTTATCTCCATGCCCTTAGTCTCTTTCATGCACCTAATGACCGAGACAGAAGTATTGAAAAAATCAGCGACCTCCTCGTCAAGGCAGGCAATGGCGAGTTTTCTCCTGTTTTTCCTTCCAAACATCCAGTAATTATAGTAGGCCCAACCCATAAAGGCCACTATGGTGAACAGTGTGACTATGCCCCATTTCTTCAAAATATCAAGTAATTCTATATATCCCGACTGGGCAACGACCGTAGAAAATATTGTTTCACCCACTATCATCCAAACCAGCAGGTTTATCATGGGCACAAGAAGGTATAGCCAAAAGGCCCAGAAAGTGAGAGTAAAAGACCACTCCGTAATACTACGTATAAAACCCCTAAGCCCCGGGTAGTCAACTATCTCTATATCATCCTGCACATGTTGGAGTATGCTTTCCTGTTTGCTTTCCATGCCTAAACCCTTCCTGTTAAACCCCTGTCCGGGCTTTTCCAGACAGCCCTTTGCCCCTTGGGCTTAATTAAGGCCTTGGGTGTGGCATATACAATGGTTACGGCGTTAATAAACCAGTAGCAGAACGGGTACCATATAACCCAGAAGTAATATTTCAGGATGGACCTTTCATAGTGCCTTTCAATAAGCAGGCTCACCAGAAACTGTATAAGACAGAGGAAGGCGAGAATAGAGCCCGCCCAGTCTGGAGGAATTGGTGGAGGAATTTTCTGTAGAAATGACAAGGCACCGAGCCGCTGGAGGCCCCATACACTCATGACCGTCATGAGGCTGTAGGCCCACAGAGCACTCAGCATATATTCCAAATATATGGGCCATATCCTTCTCTGTCGCCAGTCAAACCAGACATCGAAATTCTTCCGTAATACTTCTACGCCCCCCTGGGCCCAGCGGACCCTCTGCCGCCACAGCCCCTTGAGTGTCTCGGGCACAAGGACCCAGCAAAGGGCCTTTGGCTCATACCGCACATCCCAAAAATGCCTCTCGAGTTTCCACGTAATATCTATATCTTCGGTTACCATGTCCGGGTCCCAAAAACCCACGGACAGCAGCGCGCGTTTTCTGAATGCTGCGACCACCCCAGACACGGTCAGGACCTTGCCGAGAAGCCTTTGCGTGCGCTTGATAAGACCAATTATGGTGGCATATTCCCCGGTCTGTATTTTCCCTAGCAAGGTAGTACGATTCAGAACTCGCGGGTTGCCGGTCACTGCACCTACCCTGGGATAATTTACAAAGTGCCAGGCCAACCACTTCAGGGCGGTGCGGGAAAGTAGGGCGTCTGCGTCGAGACACATCAGGAATTCATATTTTGATGCAGCAGAAGCCATATTAAGGGCAACTGCCTTACCCTGATTTTCGGTTAACTTTATTATCCGTAAATTGTCATAATTTTCAGAAAGCTCACACAGTATTTGCCACGTGTCATCGGTACTGCCGTCATCCACGGCTATTACCTCAAAATCAGTATAGTCCTGGGTTTGCAGGTATTCCACAGTCCGCCGGATCACCCCTTCCTCATTGTGGCAGGGAATCAGGATGGAAAAACCCGGATATTTTTCTACCGCAGGAGGGAACTCTATCCCACGTTCGCGCCTGAGGAAAAAGATTACCCCGGCAACCATCCATATAATTGCAGTGAACATGGGGTAGAGATAAACAAACTCGTTCAGGAAGGAAAACAGGCTTGATATGTTCACTCAATAACTCCTTTTGGCACAAAAGGAAAATCCCTAACAGACATTTCCATTTTTATGCTACGAAAACGCGGCCTGTTTGCAAATACATCGTCTGGATAATAGGCAATGTGCCTTGCGCCTCCTTCTTCAAGTACCCTTATCTCCCGAATAAGATTATTGTTGACAACCCAGCGATTTTGTCGCCAATCAAAAGTCTGTACCTTGAAAATTGTCTTCGAAAGACCGTGATCCTTACTCCTGGCCGCAGTCAAGAGGTCTTCGAGCCATGTGCATGCATCATTAGAATGCCCTTCCATCTGGGGATAGGCCATCACCACAGCGTAGTTGTAATCATGCATGTATCGCCCAAAGGATTGGGAAAACCACTTTTCGGATTCCGGGTTCAGGACCGCCTCTGCAAAAATGTTCCTGGCAAAACGTGCCTCTGGACGATACCTCCTTACGCTCACTTCTAGATCACCAAGTAGCTCAGCAAGCTGGCCGGTTTTAAATGTAATCCACGAGGGCTCGTTGGGACTCGGCACGTTTCCAGGTCCGAACGAAGCATTTTCATCGCTATCCATAGGCCCGGCCGGGCTGCCTGAATGGTAAAAGGAATCGAGGGCATAGGGATTGCAATCTTCATCGTCATCAAGAACCGCGTCATCCTGAAAAAGGACTCCGGCGATCTGGGAGTGCCTGGCCAAGTCTTCGTAAAGCCTTTTTAGCAACCCTCTCGTCTTGGGATGAAATGGGGATAGCTTGGACCTTGACTTGCCATTGCGGCAATCCCTGACGCTTATTTCTTTCTGGAGTTTTCGGTCAGGTAGCCGGATCTTTAACGTGGGCATCCAGGCATAGACCTTTATCTTCCTGATAGAAAGCTGATGACATGCCCAGGGAAATATATTAGCTCTTACGGGCAGGACCCTGTTCGGGAAATATGTACTGTCCACGACTCCATCGCCATCAGGATCCGCAAAGGCCTGCAGAAAGACCGTATTGACCTTCATGGCTACAAGCCGATCAATTAGCATGCTCAGGTTCCTGTTCATCTGTGCCGACGAAGAGTCGTATATGAGATCAAGATCGACCTGCACAGCCCTGATCATGGGCTGCGGATTTTTCATTGTCACGAACTTTATAAAGTTCTCCATGGTATCGTATTCAATGAAAAATCGGCGAGCAGCCTTGAGATCTTCCACGGAGTTAAGCCCCTCCTCCGTAGTTAACGTTATAGGCATTCCATACCTCCTGGCCACTTCAACCCCTATCTTATTATAGTGGCCGTAAGGCCATACCAGGATTCGGGGGGGCTTACCTAGCTTTTCCTCAAAAAGCCGCTTCTGGAAGAGCATGTCCGCTCCAAGCCTTCTTTTGAATTCGGCGTCGGTTTCGTACCGATGTTCCCGGGGATAATATTCGAATACCGTCGCCGCTGGCCCCACGTTTCCCTGAGGCGTATATCGCAGTCCCCTGTGAAGGCCAAAGGTATGGGAAGCAATTTCAACAAGGGGGTTTCTGGCAAGCTCCCGAAGCTGCCTCCACGACATAACCGGCGCTACCAGTTTGGGAGGTGGGTGATCTATCCACCGTCCCACAACTCCAACCACTGATGGAATCCCGAGACGGGTGAGGAAGGGTACGACAAAGTTATAGTAGCTTACATAGGCGTCGTCAAATGTCAGAAGCACGGGCTTTTGAGGCAAGGTTTTCCTACCCTTTTGTGCATCAAGTAGGTCCTGGGCGCTTATGAAGTTATAACCATGAGTCCTCAAGTATTCTATCTGATCTGCAAAAAGGCCTTCGGGTATGGTGATTGGATCGGTTGGCGGCCCGTGTGTGATATGATGGTAACAAAGGATTATTATCTTTTTTTTATAATTTTGCGCTGTTGATTCGGCGTTAACCGGCTTGACAATACATACCAAAAGACTTGTGGCCAAAATTATAGATAGGATCCAGTCATATCTTCCTGTTTTCGACAAACTGTTCATCTTCTTTCTGCTTATCTCATCAAAAGCGGTATGATAAATGTAGCGTAAAATTAAGTGCAGTAGTTACATCCCCGTCGTAAACCCTGCGTGCTACACCGGCCCTAAACACGATGTGGGTGCGCAGGGAAGCCTGCCTATCTATCTCGTAGGTCGCAGAACCAATAAACTTTGTTCCGTAATTGCGCTGGTAATAGGAACCACTTTCCAGGAAAAGGCTGTGTATGATCGCCTGATCAAAGCTCCTCCACTCGGTATATTGAAGCTTGTGGGTCAGGGTACAGCTCCAGTCGGCCCTGGGATTCCAGTAATTCACCTTTCGCGGGTCCTTGCTGTTAAAGGATACATAATTCTCAACGGTTACCTCTGAAAACCAGTCTCCCCTTTTCCACATTCCTTGCCGAAAGGAAACAGAAGCGGACAGCCTGTCATTATCGTCCGAAAAGGTCATCAGACCGACGTTGGCCCTGATGGCACGCCATTCGCTGAAGTGGTAAGCCAAGCCCACTGACGCCTCATCACTGTGTATCCCTGCTGCCCTAGCCCTTAGTGGCGTCTGTGTACTGTAAGTATTATAATAGCCGGACAGGTTCCAAAAATCGTCCGGCGTCCAAGAAAGGGAACTGCCGATACCGAAGTTTTTCTCCCCATCGATACCCATTGAAATCTCTTGTTGCCAATAAAGAGAGGGACCAAACCTGTGTCTCAATCCCGTGCCTATACGCTGAAAAGAGCCGGAACGTTTTCCAAAGGAAGAGTATTGCCACAAAAAATATTGGTATACTCGCCAATTCAAATATGGCTTCTCGTTTGTTTCGGCCCTTAAATCAAAGCTAGTTGAATGCGAATCCTCGTTGTCATTGGAAAAATCGAGAACAAATTCTCTCATGTCCTCGGCGTGAAAAAGTCTCTTCTCGTTAATTACGTGCTTGTCGTAAGGGTATTTTTTAAGCAGCTGGCTGTTAAGATCTCTAGCGCGTTTTTCGTACCCAAGATTGTCCATGACATAGGCCATGCTGACTCTTGCGTCCTTCTCCCCGGGGTCCTTGTGTGCAGCAATTGTAAGCTCCTGAAGGGCCTTCCTCGGCCAGCCCCGCCAGAAATAAACGTCTCCAAGAACCGCTCCGATTCCAGAATCAGCCGGGGCCTTGAACTTCAAGCCAAGAAAATAGTCTTCCGCTTCGTAAAGGGGCCTTGTTTCCGCGATGAGGTAACCACGCGCCATGGCGGCCGCCAGCTTACTCCAGTTCGGATAGAATTTCTTTCCTATCATTTTCCCGGGAGACTCCTTGTCAAAAAGCCTCTTTCCAAGCCTTTCTGCTTCATCCCAGCGCCTAAGGGCAGTAAGGCAGTAAAGACGGCCAAGAGCAGCATTAAAATCGTCTGGCTTGGCCTCAAGTATCTCATTGTATATCTTGAGGGCCGTTTCCGGCTTGTCGTAGTATAAGTAGGTGTCAGCACATGGAGACTTTGCCCAGTAAGGGAGCCCGCCACCGCCGCTTTCAGAAAAAAGGGCTTGGCACAACTTCATGACTTCTGGAAACCGTTTTTCCTGCCTGAGATCTATCAGATAATCAAGCCTTGCGCGGCGATTCCGTGGATTGGCTCGGAGCTCTTTGTCATATATCTTCTCTGCCTCCTTAACAAGCCCCCAGTGCTGAAACAAGGCGGCTTCATCGAGGTCAAGATCTTCAAGCACGGAGTGACCTGTCCCTTCCGCCTTGGCCAGTTCCATTGCAAAAGAGGGCACCCCGAACCTGGAATAGGTCCTTATTCTCGCCTCCTTGGCCCATTCATTGCCCCGATAGAGTCTTAATATCTTGTCATATACCTCTATAGCTTTTAAAAACCGTCCCTTGCGTTCAAAAAAAAATGCCGTGGCAAAGAGTACATCTATGTCGTGCGGAAACCGCCTTGTTAAAACATGGAGATATTTTTCAGCGTCTGAATATTTTCCCTTTTCACAAAGGCAGTATACCATTCCGACCATGGCTTCCCTGTTCCCTGTCCTGCAATGGAGAACGAATTGATACAGCTTCATGGCCTGGTCGACATCGTCATTCTTGAAAAAAACCCACGCCAGCTCCGGAAGGTAATAAACCGGCCACTTTTCATAGTGGATAGACCCCTTCCCACCCTTTATGACCTCCAATGCCTTTTTATATTGCCTCGTTGCGGCAAACGGAAGAAAGACGTCCCAAAGTGGTGCGTGGAGCCTTTCCAATTCTCCTGAAATGTCCTCTGCCTTGTCCGGGCCGAGAAGTCCAAGGTAGTCCTTCCATTGACGAAAATAACAAGAACAACTGCTGTCCGCAGCCGCCTTCCATTCCCTGAATGCGGACATGGGCCTGTCCTCCTTCAGGTACAGTCTGAACCTCAATAAAGATACATTAACCGAGGCAATGGGCCCGCCCTTGCCGTAGCGTTCAAGTAGCCCGTCTACTTCTTTGTACCGGCCAAGTGACATGAGACTATTGTAAAGGCCCTCAAACGCCTCCTTATCCTTGGGATCTTTACCAAGGGTCTCGCCATACAGCCTGGAAGCCAATTCAAACCTCTTAGTCCTTGCAGCGGCCATGGCGACATTCCTGAGCAGATATGGCCTTCGGGGGAATGTGCTCGGCATCTCCCCAAAAAGATCAATGGCCTTGTCATACCTGCCGAGCCAAACAAGAAGGACGATATAGTCTTCAAAATAATCCGGTTTGTCAGGTGCCATCTTGACGGCCCTCCTTATCCACGGCAAGGCCTCTTGGTTCTTGCCCGCCCGGATAAGCTTGATTCCAAAGGCGTGGAACAGGGAAGGGCACTGGCAGTCCTTGGGGACCCTCAGCACCTCGGCCCTTGACCGCGCCTGAAATATTCGTTCCTGGGAACATTGCCCACCCTTGGCCAAGGAAGACAGATCAAGGCCAAAAATAACAGCCACGGCAACGCAACAACATGCTATACAAGCCAGACAGAATTTAATGACTAAAAAGACCTTTTTAGGTTGACACATCGCCTTCCTCAAAATTTCCAAACTACCTTACCGTACTTCTAATTCAAAATATATAGCAATGCACGATTCTTTGCCCTTTTCATCAATATTCTTAAAAAACCAGGGGAATCGTAACACTTGGGCCCGTCCTGGAACATTGGAAAAATCAGTGAGCTTGTGCCTGTGAATGATAGAAATGTTAATCTATAGATAGAAAAACAACTTTGGGACTTAATGCAGGTGAAGACGGGCGCTAAATGGTGGGATTCCCATCCAAACAAGTTGCTGGTATCTTGCAAGCAAGAGTCAGTTAAAACTGTTTACTATAATCTGTTTTTCAAAACACCAGAAAGGTATTTGCACACTTGTCTGATATCACGGTCAAAAAAATACAGGATAGCAGAGAGATCAAAGAATTCTTAACGGTCCCTCGGGCCATATACGGGAATGACCCTAACTGGGTTCATCCCCTTTTAATAGAAGGTAAAATGCACCTTTCAAGGACCAATCCCTACTTTAAACATGCAGAGGCCTGTTACTGGGTGGCCATTCGCGATAACGCGCCCGTGGGCAGAATAAGCGCACAGATAGACCACCTTTACCTTGAAAGGCATGACAGCAACACGGGTTTCTGGGGAATGCTCGAATCGATTGATGATCCGGAGGTGTTCAAGGCACTGTTCATATCGGCAGAAAAGTGGCTCATGGCCCGGGGCATGAAGCGCATGCTTGGCCCCTTCAATCTCTCCATCAACCAAGAGTGCGGGCTTCTCGTAAGCGGGTTCCAGCATCCGCCCTTTTTCATGATGGGACACAACCCTCCATACTACGTCAAAAGGCTTGGCGATCTTGGCCACCAAAAGGCCAAGGACCTCATTGCCTATCTTATAGAAAGAACAGACGAAGGCCTTGCGCGCATTGAAGGGCTACTTGGGGGGCTAAGGGCCGATTTCACCACAAGGCCCCTGGACAAAAAAAACCTTGAGTCAGAGCTTGATTCCATTTTCAGTATCTTCAATAACGCCTGGTCCAGGAACTGGGGCTTCGTACCCTTTTCAAGGGATGAATATCTTGAGCTTGGAAAGTCCATGAGCAGGATTGCAAGCCCTGAGCTCATAAGGGTCGCAGTTGTGGAAGGAGAGGCCGTTGGCTTCATCGCCCTTCTACCCAACATAAATGAGATAATCGCAGACATGAACGGCCAGATCTTTCCCCTTAACTGGATAAAGCTCCTATGGAGATTAAAATTCCGCAGGTTCAGCTCTGGCAGGGTTCTTCTCATGGGCGTAGTCCAGGATTACCAGAACAGCCTGTCCGGGGCCGCTATAAGTCTTTCCCTCATAAGAGACGTCATCAAGGAGATCCTCCGCACCCCCATGAACCGTGTTGAGCTTTCATGGATATTGGAAGACAATGTTGCAATGAGGCGAATAATAGAGGGGCTCGGGGCAAGGGCATACAAGACCTACAGAATCTTTGAAAAGGAAATAGCAACGTGAAAAAAGATTCAGCCCGGACAGAAGGCCTCTGCAACTTTGACGCAGTTGTCCTAGCAGGGGAAAGAAGCAGAAAGAGCGAACTCCTTTGGAAATTTCACGTCCCGGCTAAGGCCTTCATAGAAGTCGGAGGAAGGCCCATGATCCAGCGGGTTGTAGACAGCCTTTTGGACTCCATGTGCATTTCCAGGATATTTCTATGCGGCAAGAACAGGCGGGCATTCGCTAATATATCAGGAATTGGCCAAGGAATGAAGGCGGGAAAAATTGTTTGGGTACAGAACGAAAAGGGTCCAAGCATGAGCGCCTACAAGGCATTGAAGGCGGCAGGCGGAACGCGCCCCGTTCTTCTTACCACGTCGGATCACGCGCTTCTTGCGTCTGAACATGTAAGGTTTTTCTGCACCAAGGCCATGTCATCAGATGCAGACCTTGCCGTGGGCCTTGCGCCTCTTGACATACTGAAAATCTATCCGGGGGTCAAACGGACATATTACCGTTTCCGGGACGGAAAATTCTGCACGTGCAATCTATTTGCTTTTCTGACAAGGAACTCCTTTAAGGCTGCTCGTTTCTGGTGCGGGATAGAAACAAGACGAAAAAATCCCGTAAAGATTGTCTCCAGTTTCGGCTACTTGTGGGTATTGCTTTACTTGTTGGGCAGGCTCACCCTGAAACAGGGCCTAAAGCGGGCCTCAATGGTCATAGGCTGCAGGCTTGGAGCAATATTAATGGATTCCCCTGAGACTGCAATTGACATAGATACCTATAACGACTGGCTGCTTGCCGAGACCATAGTGTCCGGGGCACATTAGACCTGGTTCAGGAATTCCTCATTGTAAGGGCCACGATCCGCAGGTCTACCTCTCCCACGAGGTCGTTTTTCCCCGTGACTCTAACCACCGTCCCTCTTTTAACATCCACATAAATCTTTATATTTTTCTTAAGGCCCAGGAGCGAAAAAGGCTCATGATGCGCTTGTGCCGGACCTACCCTCTTCGAGGAAATAGTATATACGTAAACTATAGTCCTTTCCCTTACCCGTTTTCTACCCCTTTCACTCTTTTCAATATAATCTATCTTCATTCTTTTTGCTTGTTGGAAACGAAGCTTCACCCGATGTAGCGCCTTTTTCCCGAAAACACAGACATCCACAGGACTAATGTCCCTGTGAAAACCCTCCCGAGCAGCGAGGTAGACAAGGACCAGGGGCCCTGAAAACCCGGCCCTGCACCTGCACGACTCGGTTTTGCGAAAACGGTAAAGGGAAATGGCGCGCTTGGTCCACCTGCCTGGATCATCCTGCTCCGCCTCGCATCGCGGCCTTATACTAAGCCTCGACACCTCCTCCCTTCCCCACCTGTAAAGCTTAATCCACTTCTGCCCGTTCTTTTTCCACCGCACCCTTTGCAGGACTTCAAGAGTCCCCGGTCTGAACCATACATAGTGCTCATACTTTTCCTGGGGAAGCAGAAGGCTCATCGTAACGGTTTCGGCAGAAAGGAGCAGAACACCGCGGGAGTCCAGGGGACATTCAATAAAATGCGTGTCTATGTCACTCATGGGATAGGGACACAACCCCATAGCGTCCTGGACCTTGATCCTGACGAGAAAACGTGTCAGAGGTTTTGCGCCTTGAAAAAGAAGCTCCTGCCAGGCGGGAAGCCAGTATCCGGCCCCGGATGAGCCTGCTTGCGCCGGGGCAGACATGATAAGGAATAAAGATAGGTAAAGAAAAAAGGCCAAGGCGCAGGAAAAGTGATTGAAAGGTATCCCCATTTTTCCTGAAAGCACCATATTTTTATCTCAACTTGTAGAGCACGTAATTTTCTGTGGCGCACACCTTTTCATAGTCCAAGTTCCTGCTATTTCCAACGAGAAGGTAGCCGACATTGTAGTCCCTTGCGATTTTTAAAAGGCGTGGTTCTGGAATAGAGCGGAAATTCCGCCCGCAAATCCCCTTGCACGGCGAACCCTGACAAGAAACTCCCCTGTCCATTTGACAAAGAAGCTTCATCCTGTGAAACCACTCCCTTGCCACGTACGGCGGAAAGAACAGGCCGTGACTTTTCCAGCTCACGAACACGCTTCTTTCACTGTATAACCTCAGACCCTTTATGGCTGGCGAGGCAAGCAAAAAAGCGGAAACCGGTGTCTTCTTCTTTATGCACTCTGACATGGAAACGATCTCTGTCCTCGGTATAAATATGCGGATGTTACTATGGTAAATGCAAACCAGCGTTCCTATAATGGCGGTAACGGTAAAAAGGACGAGTGATGGACGGGACACCCACCCCACGGGGAGGATACGGTCCATGGCCGCAGAGAAGGCCACAAATGCGATGACCCGCAAAATCACGTCCGAACGGAAAAGGTAGAGGTCGAACGCAACTGGCAGGGGGAATATCTCCGTGAAAACAACGCCTGCCGCGCATGCAATGAGCAGCCCGACAGACATGTTCGAAAGGGCCTGTGAGGCCCTTTTCCTTTTGCGCAGGTGCCTTATCCCGGCTACTGCCAAAAAGGCTACCAGCAGGAAAACGCACTTCTCGAACCAGCCGGAATAGGACAGAAGCAGGTGGTGCGGTACCCGGAACCTTACCATCTCGAGAAGTTGCCGGCCCCATACTGGATCAAACCAGGGATAGCCCCTGTAACTCCCCCTTAGCTGCATAAAGAAGGCGTGCACCAAAAAAAACGACAGGAAGGGCAGAACAGTGGCCGTTAAATCGTGCATGGCCGCCCTCTTGCTGACCTTGTCCACAAGAATTGCAAAAAAAAGCATTCCAAAGGTTATGAGTCCGAGCTGTTGATGAATATAAAAAACCAGGGCGGTCAGCAGAGACGCAAGCAGGTATCTTTGCCTGATGAAGAGATTTACGACCTTTATGCAAAGGGGAAACACAAAGAAATATGGCACCAGCCTCAGGGTCACAAGATGAAAATGAGAAATGGTGACGAAGAGATAAGAATAGGGCAGGAGAAGCAGAAGGGCAATGTTCCTGACCTCCTGCCTGATATCAAGAAGCCCCATCAGTTCGTCTACAGAGGCGATATAAAAAAAGAGCGCCATGCAGTAAAATCCGAAAAAAAGATACTCAAGGGGCATATGCACGAGCCTTGAAAGCCACGCCAGGGCGATGAACAGGCCAGACTTCACGTACCAAGGAAAGATGAGCTGGAGCCTGAAATCAGTGGCGTATAAACGGGGATCGAAATAGTGAAGAACGGTTGGGAGCTGGGATACATGGTCACCTGTGCCGAACCGGTAACCGCCAACAACCAGAAACAGGCACATAAACGCCAAAACCCTCGAATATTTCCTTAAATACGTGGCCACGCCAACAGATTATCATTATTTCGCTGGGGCACAACAAGGAACTATCAGTAATCTCACAAATGTCTTTTTATCCTCCTTTCAGGGAAAAATGGCAGGCCATTTGAACGTATTTTGCACACTATTCCTGTTACGAGCAAATAAATTGTCCTCCACTTTAACACATAACTTGTCCGGATTTATATGGGAATTTAGGAGGTATCCATATGAGCCGGGCCCATATAATGGAGGAGATCAAACTTATGAGATTCGAGGAAGCTTACGGAAGTTGTAAAAAGAAGAAACTTACTCAGGAACAGGCTGCGATGCTT
>WGDC01000090.1 GCA_015493475.1 Deltaproteobacteria bacterium | reverse complement strand
TGGCAAAGAAATATCCAGCCTCGCCTTCTTCCAAGCATGGGGATGGGGATGGCGTCCATGAGGGGAGACCACAGGAACTTGAAGGTGTAAGGCATGGCCACCATGGAAAAAAGGCCTATGGTCTTGATGTTCACACCTGCGGTGGTAAGCCAGGCCTGGAGCGTTCCTCCTGAAAGGGCAAGGGGAAGGCCCGAGGCAAAGCCCATGGGAAACATCATCAAAAGGCCCCGGCTAAGCTTTACGTTTCCAATCTTCATAAATGTTTTATTATGATGTGCCTATGTTAAGGTCACTATTGTCATCGGAAAAAGGGCTGACATGACCCAAGTAAAACGCATTTATATTTTTTGGGCCAGCCTTTTTGTTCTCTACCTCTTAACCCTCTTTCTGGGCCTCTGGTTCGGCCGCTTTCCTGTAACCCTGCACGATCTCCTTGAAGTCTTATCTGGTGGGCAGCCTTCCCAAGGCGACATTACATCAACCATAATCCTGAAGATACGCCTTTCAAGGCTCATGCTTGCCTCCTTGGTGGGTATCTCCCTTTCAACATCAGGCGTGGTCTTTCAGGCCCTTTTGAGAAACCCCCTTGCCGACCCCTTCACCTTGGGTGTTTCCACTGGGGCTGCCTTTGGCGCAACGGTGGCCATGATATCCGGCCTGGGTGTGGGCTGGAGCCTTGGAGGCCTTGGCCTTCTGCCTGTTGTCTGCATGGCAGGTGCACTCCTTGCGCTGCTTGTGGTGATCCGCCTTTCAAGGACCGACGGCATCCTCATGCCGGCCCAGATGATACTTGCTGGTATAGTGGTCAGCACCTTTCTTTCCGCGCTTATAAGCCTTTTAAAGAGCCTTGACGAGGAGAGCCTTTCCGCCATTGTCTTCTGGATGCTCGGGAGCTTTTCAGGAAGGGGCTGGGTGCACGTTTGCTTTTCCGCACCCTACGTGCTCATTGGCCTTGTGGTTTTTATGCGTTTTTCCAGGGAGCTTGACATAATGACCCTTGGAGACAGTGAGGCCTTTCATCTCGGCGTTGACGTTTCCAGGACGAGGATGGCGCTCCTTGTGGTGGCCTGTCTTTCAACTGCTGCGGCAGTGGCAGTAAGCGGAGTAATTGGCTTTATTGGCCTTGTGGTTCCGCATCTTGTCAGGATGCTCCAGGGGCCAAATCACAGGCGACTTCTTGTGGGCTCTGCCATCCTTGGCGCACTTCTCATGGTCCTTTCAGATCTTGCCGCACAGAACCTCCTCCCAGGCGGAGAAGAGCTTCCCGTGGGCGTCATCACAACCCTCATTGGAGGGCCATTTTTCTGCTACATACTCTCCATGAAAAAAGGGAGTTTCCCGTATAACCTTGAATGAATCCGTTTTCTTGTGAAGAAGACAGCACCCAGCCTATTTCCGTCCGGTGCTAACTTGTTGCTACCTGCCCAATGATTGGAGAAGCTCATTAACACCTTGGATATCATAGGCTGCTGGATCGAATTCTCCTCCTATCCAATCCTTGTACTTCTGGTGTTCGGGATGCTTTTTGTCTGAAATTGCTTCCAGGAAGTTGTAGTATCCCCAGATTCCACCCACGTTCTCGGGCGGGCATGCACCCTTGGCCTTTATGCATATCGGTAGGGCCGTATTGGGATTATAGGGCAGTATCTTTTCAAGGGTGATCTTGTGCATCCAGCCGTCACCGAAATCATATTCATAGCGCATGGACTGTTTCTCTTTTTTCAATAGGTCTTTCAGCTTGAAATCTC
Source organism: Deltaproteobacteria bacterium (assembly GCA_015493475.1). Classification (GTDB taxonomy): domain Bacteria; phylum Desulfobacterota; class Dissulfuribacteria; order Dissulfuribacterales; family QOAL01; genus JAADCZ01. The sequence continues at coordinate 9,831 of WGDC01000090.1, read as the reverse complement.
TTTCATCAAGTATCTGTTCAAAATCGAATTCTGGGTCGGGAAGGCCGTAAATCTTCTTGTTTGCAACAAACTGGTGCAGGTGGGAATCGGTCCAGCCCATGACTATCTGCAAGATATCGTGAAGCTCTTCAAGGGTTGCCGAATCCCGAACCAGAATGCGCCGCCAGATAGGCGGCTTTGAGCCCACAAGATGTACCTTTAGCTGGTATACTTTCTGTTTTGATCTGGCCATCTTGTCTTTCTCCTTTATTCTTTCTCAATGGCAAATACAACAAAAGGCCTCCAAATGCCAAGATAAGGCTTTCAAGGTTTTTCCCCTGTTTCTTTTGTTTTAAAAAAAAAGATGTTAAAAGAAAACATTCAATGTAATTGCGAGATGGTTACCAGAATACATTCATTTTATCACGTAAATATATGAAAACTTCCAATTTCATTGTTGGGAAATACCGTTTTACCTTTGAAGCCACCGAACAAATAAAGCTCCCTGCATTCAAGGGGGGAGTGTTTCATGGGGCATGGGGCCACGGTCTCATGAAGATTTCTCCCTACTGGAATGAATACTTCACTTCCGGCCAGGAAAGCGGGCTCCCAAGGGCCTATGTGCTCCTTCCTCCCCTTGATAACGTAACCAGTTACCTGCCAGGTTACCGATTTTCCTGCGAGATGACCCTTTTTGGCAAGGCTGCCATGTACTGGCCGGTATGCCACTGCGCCCTTGAGTTCGCAGCCGGGAATCTCGGCCTTGGAAAGACAAGGGGCAAGGCCCGGGCTGTTGGCATTGAAAGCGCCGTACCTGGGGCTGCTGGAGAAAAAAACCTGCCTGTTGTGACATGGCAAGACATCCTGGAAAGCAGGCTTCCCAGCCTGCCTTCAAAACGGCTTACCGTGAAGTTCATCACGAGGCTTCGGCTAAAGGACCAAAACCGCCTGGTGAGAAGGTGTCCTGTATTTTCCACTTTTTTCAGCCGGCTCCTTGGAAGGCTCAAATCCCTTGTTAGTTTCTACGGAGGAGGCATGGAGTGCTGGATAACCAGGGAGGAGGAACAACGGCTCCAGGAACTTTCAAAAAAGGTGAAAATCCTTTCCCACAGCCTGGTATGGGACGACTGGAGCAGGTACTCGTCCAGGCAGAAAAGTTGGATGAAGTTTGGAGGGCTTCATGGCACCATCACCTTCGAGGGAGACCTTGAGCCTTTTCTGCCCTTTCTTGCCCTGGGTGAGTGGACCCACCTGGGCGGAAAGACCACCTTTGGCCTTGGCAAATATATATTGGAGGGAACGAGGGATGGGGAACAAGAAATTTCTGCGTCTAAAATGCGGAAACCCTGAAGACAAACTCGAAGACAAAAAAGGCAAAAAAGAAGCCTCAAGAAAGCCGGTCACCTTTTCCCGCTTTGTACTTCCTTTTGCCTACAAAAAGGAGACAATATCAAGCACAGCCAGCATACCTCTCTGGTTTGAGGAGGAGGAAAAACATTTTGATGATTTTGAAAGGGAGCTCCTTCTTCAAAGGAAAAAATACTTCACATCTGAAACAAGGCGCGTAATTTACCAGGATGCCCTCTGGCTGCGTATTCCAAAGGATAAGTGGGATGAGAGCACGTGGTCCCAGGGAGTGTGTTTCACTAACTCTAAAAGCTCCTTGAAAAACTCCTTTTGCATACACATGGCACCTCCCCGCATGGTGCTTTTCAACTGGGCAGGAAAAGGAGACGACCCCGGGCTCCTTGGAACGGGTTTTCTCATGTTGGATATATGGTTTGATGAAAAGCAAAGGGTAATCCTCGACGATCTACTTTGTCTAAATGACCTTTTCAGGTGTTTTGATTATCCGGGCTACAGTGACCACTGGGACGACTACCAAAGAGCCTTACATGACATACCCCTTAACTACTGGAGAGAAAAGGGCACTGTTAAGCGAATAGGCTCAGTAAATAAGGCAGACAAGTATCAGGCCTACATAGAAAGATGGACAAGGCTAATGGAGCTTCCGGTAAGGGCAGGGGACGGCAATTACAGGCTTGTGCCCGGTGGCTTTACACAAGATGCGGTCAAGTGGTTGGAAAAGCTTGAATCATCCGGAACTGGCAAGTCCGAAGGTGGAAACCAGGCCTCAAATTTCCTCATTTACAACGACTTCCGGGCCTACGTTTGGAGTGCGGCAGTTCTGAAAAAAGGGGGTAAGTCCATTTCCGATTTTTGCCATAGCGGCCAGTCCGCACCCTGGGAGTTTGGCCACTGGATAAAATTTCTCAACGTGGATCCCCCTTCCAAAACTCCATCAGAAGCTGCCAGGGCAGTAACCCGCTTTGAAAAGGATTGGGCGAAAAAACGCACCTACAAGAGGTGGCTTGACTATGGCACCTGGTACGGCTTCAACTACCATGCAGGCGTTACCATCCAGGCGCCGGGCATCTTTGTATCCCATTTCAGGGAGCTCTATTTCGACGTTGTGCTTCTGCTATTTTTCATAAGGGTGACCCTATTCAGGTTCAGTAACCATCTTTCCCGAATATGTTCCAATTCTCCTGACCTCATCCTGGAAGGGGAAGAATTCAGGAAGCTAAGGAACGAGTTCTCACGCTTCACCATACTCTGCCAGTTCCCACTCCTTTCCAACCAGCAGCAGGCCATAGAGATGTACGAGATGGCAAGGGACTACTTTGATATCAAAGAGTTCTACAAAGAGGTCAAGGACAAGATAGACAATACCCATGATTACCTTGAGATGGTAAAGGCCAACAATTTGGCCAGATTTGCCAACCGGATTGCAACGGTTGGATTCCCCCTGGGGGTTGCCGCCCTTGTTGCAGGGCTTTTCGGCATGAACAACCTGCACCTGGCAGAATCCATAGCAAAGGGCAATTTTTGCAATTTTGACCCGGAATTTTGGATACTTTTTTTCATAGTCCTTATTACAGGAATGATTTCCTACCCGTGCATAAAAAGAATCCTGGAAGACAAAGGAGGTGGAGAGAAAAAACATGAGTGCCATTGAAAGGTTCTATTTAAAGGTAGAAGCAGTAAATCTTTCAAACTTCGTTTACGACACGGACAACCTGAGCACCATAAGGGGAGGGGGTCTTATGCTCCTTGAGATTCCTGACAAGGTGCGCGAAATGCTCCATGGGGAAGAAGACATAAATGGCCTTAAGACTATCTCCCAGGGGGCCTCATGGGGGCTTTTCAGCTTCAGGCTGAAGGATCCCAACAATTCCCGCCTTCCCTCTATGGTAGCAGGACGGATCAGGGAAAACCTCAACAAGGACCTTGAAATCTACAAAGAAAAGATTAGCAAGGAATTCTTTATTGGAGACGGGTCAAAAGAAAAACGTGAGCTATCCTGCCAACTTGCGCCGAAACATGCCACTGTAATGGTGGAGGTGACGGGCCCCTTTGAAGACAAGGACTTTGAGAAGGCGAAAAAGGAGCTTGATGCCATGGTGCGCTGGCAACAGATGCGCTCTCCAGGGGTTGCCTGTCCCTCTGTGGAGGAGAAAGCGGTAACTGTGGAAAATGACGGGGAGCAGAAATCCGTGCGGGTTTGCGAGCTTGACCACGTAAGGCCTGCTGCCAAGGCCAGCCCTCACAGGATAAACGGCAGGAAAAGGGGCGTTTCTGAATCTTGTTACAGCCGATACAAGTACGGGGTCTGGGGTAAAAGTGATGCCTGGTACGATAAAACTACTGGCCTTGACATTCCCTATCTCTTCACCCACGAATTCAATGAAATCACATCAAATGGCCCTCAAGAGGTGGAAAATCTCCACAACAAGATGGCGGTCATCTATTTTGACGGAAACAGCTTTGGAAAGCTCCTTGACGAGCTTTGCACCAGCCCTGAACGGCAGGAAAAATTTGACAAGGCCCTGAGAACATACCAGAAACACGCCCTTGGGGCCATTCTTAAAAAGATACAGCAAGATGAGGACGGCTGGATAAACCAGGAGTGCAACCATCCTGAAAAGGAAGAAAAAGTCCCAAAGATACGCCTTGAAACCCTTTTATGGGGAGGAGACGAGGTGATATGGGTGGCTCCTGCCTGGAGGGGCTGGTGGCTCCTTGGGGAGTATTTCAGGCTTGTTGAAGGCGGCCTTGACGGATCTCCCTGGGCCTTTGAGGGCAGGCGTCTCACCTTTGCGGCAGGGATGGTCTTTTGCCATCACAAGGCCCCCATCTACCGCATAAAGCAGATGGCAGAGGGGCTTGTTTACGAGGTCAAGTCCTGCAACCGCACAAGGAACATGGCGGCCCACGAGGTGATGGAGTCCTTTGACTTTGCAGGCCCGGACCTTTACCGCCACAGGGAGCGCAGGAGGCCGCGCTCCATCCACAAGAAATCAATGCTCATAGACGGGCCGAATATGCTGGACATTGCATGGCTTTTTTCAGCCATAAAGGAAAAGATACCAAGGCGGGCCCTTCACAGGCTGGTCATGGCCCTTTACGGGGAAGAGCCTGGCAAGGCCCTTGAAAAATTCAACTTGGTCCTTGAATCGGCCCTTTCCAGTGAGGACAAGGCATGTCTTGATTGCCTAAGGGCGTGCTTTCATAACAGGGAACAGGCCATGTGGCTCCACATCCATGAACTTTGGGACTACCTGGTGTTTCCAGGGGCAGCAGGGGCTCCTGGCAAGGCAACGTCAGAGAAGGAAGGAGGAAAAGGCCATGTTCAGGGTTGATATTCCAGTAACCATACATTTAAGAGGCCCCTTTATTACCCAGTCCACCGTGCCAGGAAGCTACGGCCTGGATACGGCAGCGGCAAGGGACAGCCGGGGCAGGCTATACATCCCCGGAACCCTTGTTGCAGGAAAGCTCAGGGAGTCATGGGAAGAGCTACACTCCGTAATGGGAAATTCCATGCCTTACAGGGTCCCTGACAAGAAAATGCTCCACGAACTCCTTGGAAAGGGAAGCCAGGATGACCAGGGCTCCTTTTCGCCTTTTCCAAAGCGTCTTCATGTCTCAGATTTTGTCCTTGCATCCCCAGAACCCGCTTCATCTGTTCGTTACAGGATAGAGGTGGACCAGGCCAGGGGAGCAGTCAAAAAGGGAGCGCTCGTGGTGATAGAAAGTCCCTTTTCTCCTTCAGACAGGCCATCCTTTTCAGGAAGGGTCACATTTCTTGCAAAAAGCGAGGAATATTCTGACAAGATAAAAGGCCTCATCCAGACAGGCCTTTCATTCATTGAAGATATGGGTGCCTTTTCATCTGTAGGCTTTGGCCACGTTGAGGATGTGAAGGTGGGAAGGCCTGTTTTTCAGCCTTTATGGCCGGAAAAGCCCCCTGTTTTTGACCTTTCTTCTGGCCTTGACCTTGCCATATTGCCAGATGGGCCCTTTTGCATTGCAAGGCGCCATACCAGGGAAAACAACCTTTTTGTTTCAGAAGAGATAATCCCTGGAAACGTGATAATTGGCGCCATCTCGCGGATGTTACACCAGTTAGGGGAAGATGGCACAGGATCCTTTGGCAGCCTTTTCAAGAACCTTTCAAGGCTCAGGGTGCTCCATGCCCTTCCTTCAAAAAACTGCTACGAGAGGCCTTCTGCCCTGCCCCTTTCCCTCGTAAAGGCTGGCAACAACCTTTTCGACGTGGCCCTCATGGAGCAGCCCTGCCTCATAGACGGCAAAGTGCCTGCCTTCGAGGTGGACTGGAAGGACAACACCGATGCCCGAAAGGGCCTTGGCTGGCCTGAGCTTGAAAGGGAGCTGAGGGTGCGGACTGCAATAGACCCGGATACTGGAAGGAGCCAGGAAGAAAGGCTCTTTGCCTATGAAATGGTGGTTCCTGACCAGGAAGCAGTGTGGCTAAGCCGGGTGGATGCCAACCGGATAAAAGAGCCAGAGCTGCGGGAAGAAGTCCTCAGGGAGCTTTTTGCCCTTCTTTCTGCAGGGCTTCTGGGACTTGGAAAGACAAAGGCCACGGCAAGGGTGAAGGTCCACAAAGGCGGAACGATTCAAGACACGGAAGGCACATGCAACCAGGGGCAAATCCAGGACGCCCCGGTGGTGATTACCTTAAAGAGCCCGGCCCTTCTTCTTTGCCCTGAAGGCCTTCTTGATGGGAAGGACAATGGCCTTGACGAGACAGCCACCCACAGGGAGCTTTTTTCAGCTTACAAGCGCGCCTGGAAGGAGCTTTCAAAGGAACTCGAGCTTGATTACTTCTATGCAAGCCAGCGCCTCTCAGGTGGAAACTACCAGTACCACCGCTTCATGAAGGATGCCGGAACAGAGGAAGACAAACTCTATTATCCGTGGATACTAACTGAGGCAGGAAGTGTCTTTGTCTTTTCAATCACAAACACTGAAGAGGCAGAAGGGAAAATAGAGTCATGGCTCGAAAATGGCCTTCCCATACCAGAGACTGTAAGGGGCTTTTATGGAATTTCAAGTAAAGAGGACGAGCAGTGGAAGAGCTGCCCCTTCATTGCCCAAAACGGCTTTGGGGAGATAGGGGTAAACATGGAGATACACTGGAGGCTTTCACCGCCTGAAGAGCGGGTTCAGCCCATCATGATGGAAATCGGGTAAAGGGAGGAAGAACATGGCAATCAACCAGAATAGTCGGAAATTCAGGCCCCGCTACGTGATAAAAGGCTTCCTTCACACAGAAAGCCCCCTTTTTACCGGCTCTGGGCTGGTTGTCCCACACCCGGAGATAAAAAGGGACGATGGGCCAGTGGAAGTCATGGCCTTTCCAAGGGCAGGGGATACACCCTACATCCCCGGCTCAACCATAAAGGGGGCCTTGAGGGATTGGGCCCATATCCACCTTCAAGACAGGACCATTCTTGAAAAGGTATTTGGAAAGGGCTCCAGTGAAGAGCAGCAGGGCTCAGGGGGAAGGGCCAGGTTCATGGATGCGCTCCTGGCACTTAAAAGAATTGAGCCCACTCCCCTTCCTTACTGGGATTCCAAGAGGCAGACCTACGTGGAGGCCCATGTCTGCATAGAGAGGGTTACAGGCACTGCAGCAGAAAAGATGCTCTACTACCAGGAAACCGTTCCTGCCGGGGTTGGCTTCAAGGTGGAGATAAGGGGAAAGGCTGATGAAGGCTCCCTCTACCAGGAGGTGGCCTTTATACTTTCTGCCCTAAAGGGCTTCACCCACCCCCAGAACCCGATACTTCTCGGGGCAGACACCCAGAGCGCAAAGGGCAAAATGTACTGGGAGTGCGAAAACATCCTGTTCCTCGACAAGGACGCCCTAATGGCGTGGCTCAAGCGGCCCTGCCCATTACAGGATGCTTACAGGAACGCGCACCTTGAAGAATTGCACCACCTGGAAAACCTTTCAAAAAGTGTTGAAACCACTTTGCCAGACCGCCCACTTACAGTTTCTGTTACCATCACCTTTGACAGCCATTTCCTGGTAAATGACCCGCCCCGCCCAGGGGAGCTTCAAGAAAAGGAAAGGAACCCGGAAAGCGACCTTCCAGACATGAAGCCCCTTCTTGACGAAAAGGGCCAGCCATCCCTTCCGGGATCGGCAATAAAAGGTGCGCTAAGGAGCCAGGCTGAAAGGATACTCCGCACCCTCTTCGAAGAAGGTGACCACAACAGGGCTGCCTGCCATCCTGGACAGGAGGATGCCTGCAAGCCCATACAGGATATTTCAGGGTATGAAAGACTTTGTTTGGCCTGCAGGATGTTCGGGGGCCCTGGCTGGAAAAGCCCCCTTCACATCTCAAGGTTTAAGTGCATTGACCCGGGGCGGGAGACGACCCAGGAGTTTCTTGCCATAGACCGCTTTACAGGAGGCGGCGCCCACGGTGCCAAGTTCAACATCAGGGCTTTTTACAGGCCCAAGTTCCAGGGAACCATAAGCCTTGATATCAAACGCATGAAAAACGCAGAAAAAGATCCCTCCTGGGCCCTTGGCCTTTTGGGGCTTCTGCTTCGAGACCTGAAGGAAGGCGACATAGCCTTTGGCCTTGGTTCTTCAAAGGGATACGGTACGTGTACCGCCTCCATAGACTGCTGGGATAATGCAAATTTCCAGGAAGAGGTGCGAAATGGCCTTGAAAGCCTAAGAAAAGAAGCAAATAAAACGAGAAGGCCATGAGCTCTGTAATAAGACAACGCTATCTAAAACTGGGAATAATAAAACCGCAAAAAGGGGAAGACGTGATGACGAAAAAAAACTCTCAAGGAACCCGTTCTGCAAAAAACGCAACCTTCCATAATCCTTACCACTTCGTGCCTGTGGCCAAGCCGGACAATAAGTGGCATGAGATCGGCGTCACCAAGGAAACCCAGGCAAGAAGAAAAGAGTTCACATCCCGCCTGCCCAGGCAGTGCCGCCACGACCTGTACGTGGATAAAACCAACGGCGAAGAAGTGTATCATGGCCGGATCTGTTGCAAGCTGAGGACCGTGAGCCCTATTTTCATAGGCGCAAGGCTCATCAAGGATGGAACCGCCTACGAGCCAGCCTGCATTGCTCCCTTTGAGCTTGAAGACAGGCCTGCAATACCTGCAAGCTCCCTACGGGGGCTCATCTCCTCCGTTGCCGAGGCTGCAAGCAACTCTGCCCTAAGGGTGCTGGGAAAGAAGTACCTTTCCGTGAGAAAGTCTCCTGAAGAACCATTAAAGTACATAGGAATGGTGGTCAAAAACGGGGACGATTACAAGATTTTCCCGCTGAAGAAAGACGCGGTCTTCTCCATGGATAGAGATCAAAAGGGCAAGCCACTTGTAACCTATTCTGAGAAAAACAGGCAGTTCTACTATGCCGACGTTAGTCAGCTAAAAGACGAGGCGCAACTGGTAAGAGAGCAGGATGCTACACCAGAACAAAAAGAATCATGGGAAAAAGGTATAGTGCGCCATTTTCCAGTCCGTTTTGGTAAAAAGAGGATAAAAAACATTTTTATGCTCTTTGATGGAATAAAGGAAGACAAGCTGATTCCCCTACAACCCGGTGTTGAAGACATCTTTCTGGGCCTTGCAAACGACAGGGCCCAGGCCACAAAAAAACAGAAAGAAATCATGCCCCGAATCCCCAAAGGGGCCATGAGAAATGACAATCCTGAAGAAGACAAGGTTACCGTCACTTTGAAGACCGGTGATCTGGTTTTCTATAATGAAAAGGAAGGACGTGTTACCGAAATGGCCTTTTCACAGATCTGGCGCAAATACTGCGGCGGAACAGTTCATGACTTTTTCTCTAAAATTGACAAAGAGCTTTTACCCTTTAACCCAGAGCGCACAAAATTGAGCCCGGCAGAGCTCATTTTCGGCTTTGTGGAAGCATGGGATACCGGTAAAGCTGACACCAAGAATGTGGAAGCGCTGGCTTACAAGGGCCGGGTAAGATTCTCTCACGCCCTTTTGGAGAATAATGACGATTTCCCCTATGACAAGGAAGTGATCCTCAAAATCCTGGACTCTCCGAAACCGCCCTGTCCGTGTCTCTATTTTGAGAAAAAAGGTAATCCTAATGAATTTATAGCCAAGACAGCTCTAAAATGTAATGGGGATTACCTGCCAAAAGGCCGCAAATTCTATCTGCATCACAAACAGGAGCTTGAAACGAGAAAGTATAAAAATGAAAAATTGCCCTCTTGGCAGACGCACCCAGAACTTGCCAAGCCAGGGGAAAAGGGCTCAAGATTAAAACAGAAGGCACGAATAACCCCTGTCAAACAGGGCAAAACCTTCAGCTTTCACGTGGATTTTGAAAATCTGACTTCATGGGAGCTTGGCCTCCTTTGTTACGCCCTGAAACCCAATGAATCGTTTAAACACAAGATAGGCATGGGTAAACCCATTGGACTTGGAACCGTTGAAATAATACCTGAAAAAATAGAGTTTATAGAC
>WGDC01000089.1 GCA_015493475.1 Deltaproteobacteria bacterium | reverse complement strand
CTCGATGGAAACGGCAACCCCATTATTAACCAGCTAAGTTCTACCGATACCATTACGGCCGCCAATGGATCTGTCTACAAGGCAGGCCCGGCCTACAGCCCAAAGCAGACGTGTGGAAAATGTCATGACTATCAGGCAATAACCAGGGCCTTTCACTTTCGTGAAGGCGTTGGGCCAAAGGGTGAAATCTACAGTGATCACTGGAGTGATAAAAATAACGACGGCACCCTCTATAAATACCTCGCAAATGCCTATGGGCACTTATTGAGCCCAGGGCAGTTTGGTGCATGGTGACCTCCCTCTTACCGCCAGTTGGCGGCTAAGAGCGAAAGAGGAAGCCTTAAGGACCCTTTTACCAGTGAAGGGAAACCCTATTTCTTTGATGTTGGAATTGCCGATGAAATGGCAGTTTGTTACTCATGTCATCCAGGTGGAGGACCTGCGGAAGGTATTGTTCAAAGTAACGGGATGGTAAAGCCATATGACGATCCGTCTCTTAGTCCTGTTCATACCTACGATAGGGATTTCTACGATTATCCACCTACAGCCAATACCGAGGCCCTCCTGAGCCACAGGTCAATAAGCGAGACCATCAGTGCCATAGGTGACCCCAAGAGGCATAACTGGAATAAGAGTGGGGTAATGGAGGCTGATTGTCTTCTTTGCCATATCGACCCTACAAGTCCTTATGCTTTGAGGACAGCAGACGGTTTAAAAGCGCAGCCATTTAGGCCGAGATTGCTCATTTTTGCTAAAAGGGATGCCTCTCACAAAGTAGTTGAAATTTCCATAGGGATGCCTCTTGAGGCTGGGCTGAAGGCAGAGACAGCGCTTGAATATACTAGTTCTCCCCAAAGAATGAGTCGTCCAACTTCCATGATTCCTTTGATGCAGCTTCCTCCTCAAATGGTCGGGGAGATGATGAAGATGTGGACGGACGCTCTCAAAAAAATGGAGGCGCAGGGTGTTGACCTTCCTTACGCTATCTACGGCCAAAACGTAGCCAAAATATGGGATCAAAACGGTATGATTAAGGCCGAATACACTCCCAATCCAAATGGTCCTCAAGACGAGATGAAGAGATTGAAGGATTCTAAGGCTGCGTTGGGTCAGCTTTTTCAAGGCTTTCTTGATTACCTTAAGGGAAAAGGCATATTACCTTCTGATGCAACGATGGAAGATATGATGGCCATGTTCTTCAATGACTTCAATTACGGGTTCGCATTAAAGGACCAAACAGGTCATCTGCTCCCAATACCATATCCGTTGAGGTCATATGAACCTGGCAAGTTTTATACTGACTGGGATAATCCGCAGGCGTCCACGCGGGATTATCTTCGTGCTCCCTTTGTCGAAGGTCAGGGCATACCGTACAGCGGCATGGTGGGTATGGCCTGGGGAGCAACGATGTATGGTGCCATGAAAGCCATGCAGGGTGATAATACCTATATCGATCCGGCTACAGGCCAAATAGACACTGCCAAGGTGCTGGCTGATTTACAGGCAGGCAAGATAGATCCGAGTTCAGTGCAGCCTGCGTTGCATGAGGCTCTTCCTTACTTTTTCTATATGATGCCCACTGCCCAGCTCATGGGTCTTGACTTCAACCATGACGGAGCTCCAATTACCTATGTGAAGATTGTAAGGCAAGGTGGCCAGTGGATTCCCAAGGCCTATTATAATGTCTCAGATCTTGGAGACGGTTACCTGCACATGGATATGTTCGGTGGATTTGAGGAAAAGGATTCCTGGAAGTGGGTACGCGTATGTGGTCAATGCCATGTTATGTACAGAGATGAAGGCAACAGTAACTGGGATTACGTGAGGCCTTTTGGTCTTGGAATGCCCGCAGACTGGGTGAAAAATGGGGCCTTTATCAACTTTACTGATGACGAAGAGGCCTCTGGTTTTGACGTACACATGTCCAGTAGAAAACATGGGTGCGGCTCTTGTCACTTCAGGGACCAGGGTACCCTTGAAGACCTTCATAATATTCTCAAGGGAACTGATACCGCACACATGGTTAGAAACGATTTGGATAACAATCCAAAGCCAAAGACATGTGAAAGTTGTCATATCGGCGGACAGGATCCGGAGGCCCCAAATCCAACCTCTGCACACGAGGAGAAGTTCGGAGAAAATACTGGCCGTCATATGGCAATGATCGCTTGTCAGACCTGCCATGTACCATATAGGAGAACATGGCGATTCCGTACCTTTAACGATCTCTTTGGGTACTATTTAAATTTTGATAACGGTTTTGGTTACAACGTACTCCCTGGAGGTAATGGCAAGGCAATGGCATTTTCTGGCCCATATCGTATTCCTCCCGTTTATGGCACTAGTCCAGGTTACGGGTTGGGACAACTTAATATGCTGACACAGCATATTGATGCAGATGGGAAAGGCATTGTGCCTATGGATTTCGTTTCCCAGATGGCCGGTTATTTCGAAATGAATAAATCGGCTGATCCTGGGCTCATTGTAAATGGTATGCCTACCAATCCGAACTTCGATTTTATGAAATACTTTTACGACTTGAGTCTTGAACAGATGAAACAAATGGGGGTTCCCATTAGCTATGATCCCAGTCATGACCTTGAAAGCGAACCACCTCTTTACTGGGCAAATGGTGCAAATGGCTATCCTCAAATTGTCATAGGCAATCCAATAACCATAATCACTTGGGTGGATGTGAATCCGCAACCGGATCACGACATGACTGACATTGCGTACGGTGGTGCTAAGGTCCTGTATATAAGGGAAATGAACGCTGCCATACAAGATTTCCTACCAAGGGTCTCTGTTGGTGCTGTAAGCCCCATGGAGCTTGCAAATATACCACCCAACGATCCTGTTTGGGCGAAGAATCCAAACGTAGCAAAAATAATTCTAAAAGATAGCGGATACGTAATGTTTGATCACACTGGGGACGGTTTCCCGGATCTTTGGTGGCCAGAAGACGTTAGGGCAATGCAGCAGGCCCTCATTAAAGTGTTGAAGGCCGAGGGTGAAACTAATCCGATGCCTGTAATATTTATTGCGGCGCATTACTTCTCTGATTCACACGGTGTGCAGCCAGCCGAAAAGGCGCTTGGGGCAAAGAGTTGCTATGACTGCCATGGCGATTACAAGAAGGATCCAGGTGCTCACAGGGTCACAGATAAGATAGTTGTTTATGCTCCATGGGCACCACCGTTTTTTGCCGACCAGTATAAGCTACTTAGGTATGCTCCAGACGAGGTCCCAGCTGACGCACCCATCTGGATGAAGAGGGCAGGGATGGTGCTCAACAATCCAAACGGCTATTTCGTTGTGGATGGAGAGGTTGACTATATACAGCCCATGCAGGCAAATGGCTTGTCTGTACTTGGTGCCAAGGAAGAAGATATACTTCATCTTAGCAAGCACCATGCAGAGGAACTCTTCTACATGGTTGCCGAAGGAACCGTCAAGGGCGATGAGATAGAAGAGATTGACCCCGGTAAGCTCACTCCTGAGGAGCGCGAAACCACCTATGTGAGACAGGTTGTTAACAGTCCATGGAACCAGAAACTCTACTTTTACATCCCGCAGCAGTTAAAGCCTGAGATAGCAGAATGTGGCTTCCAGCCAACCCAGGAACAGCTCTATCTTGAGGGCGAGGGAATGGCAGAAGGCTACGTCCTAAAGCTTGGCTTTAATGAGGATGTAAGCGAATCCATGATAATCAAGCTGCCTTACAGCGGAGCTAACCCGGTTATCGTTACAAAGACCGCTGGCAGAAGCAGCTTTGTCAGGGATAAGAGCGCTCAGGTCCTTGATCAGACTGGCGGCTACGTAACCGTCAAGGTAAACCATGCAGGGGAGTTCGCTGCCATAAACAGCCAGTTCCTCCTAGGCCCTAACGGGGAGCAGTGGCAGCCTTTTCTAAAGGACTAGACGGGTCCGGCTCATTAGCTAAAAGGCAATAACAAAGGGCGGGATAAATTCCCGCCCTTTTATTTTTTACTCTCCCTAAATGCAGGACAAGGACTGTTAAACTATCCTATTTCTTCTTTGCAGACAGATACTCCACAAGGAATCCTATTTCCTCCTTGCCAATTTTCGCTCCGTGTCTTTTCATGCGCTCTATTATGTCTTGCCATTCTGCCTTGCTCCTTTTGTACGCGTAAATTCTCTTTGTTGAATGGCATCTGGCGCATTTGTGATTTATGATTTTGCTCCCCCTATCTGTGGCTGTACACGCTGTAAACGAAGCTGCAAAGGCCAAGAGAAGGAACATGACCACGTTCCAAAAAAAAACGGCTTTTATCTTCTTTGTATGTATCATTGCCGATTTTTCCCGTTTTGGATATCAGAGATCCTGATAGTTGTAAAAATTAAATCCTTGGGGTTATTGATTGTATCTTTTATTGTTTGTAATTATACATTCAGGTTTTCCTGAAACAGCTCTCTTGATTGCCATTCTTGCAGTAAGTAGGAAGATGATCATCCTTGATACGAAGGCTATGCCTTCCTTGACTATCTTTTCGCTGTCTGCCGTAATCCTTTCTCTCGGAGCAGTTTACTGGCTTATGAGAGAACGGGATGACAGGGCGCACGAGAACGGCAGCCGGTAATCGTGTTGCGATCCGGGCAATCAGGTTTCTCTGAATATTCTCACGGTTTCCTTCATGAATTGCGGGATATCACTTGGCTGACGGGATGTCACTATGTTACCATCCACCACCACCGGGCTGTCTTCATAAATGGCTCCGGCCTTCTGAAGGCTGTTGGATACCTTGTAGTAACAGGTAGCCCTTCTACCTGTAAGTACCTCTGCGGCCGCAAGCAGAAGGGGTCCGTGGCATATGGCGGCCATTGGGCGCCCAAGGCGTGCAATGGCCCGCACCAACCTGATGATGGCCTCGTGCATGGCAAGTTTTTCCGCTACCTTTCCTCCGGGAACATAAAGGGCGTCAAACGCCTCTGGTTCCGCCTCGTCTATTGAAAGATTGGCGCTTACAATGTAGCCTTTATTCCCCTTTACCTCTCCCCAGTCGAGGGCTGAAATATCTACCTGAAACCCTTCTTCCTCAAATCTGTACTTTGGACAAAGAAGTTCCGTATCCTCGAAGCCCTCTCCCGTTATGAAAAGAATCCTCATTTTATTACTCCTTTTCAATACGTTATCATTTTGTACACTCGGCAGACTTGCGGGAAGCCGGCCGTTTTGCGCGCTTTATTTTTCGGAAGGCGATCCTGGCCGCCTGGTCCACCTTTGAGACAAGGTGGAACCTGAGCTGCTGCCTTATCTGCTCTGGCAGTTCGTTGAGATCCATGTTGTTTCTTTTGGGAAGAATTATCTCCTTTATGCCAGCCCGGTGAGCCGCAAGCACCTTCTCCTTTATGCCTCCCACAGGAAGCACAAGGCCCCGCAGGGTTATTTCTCCTGTCATGGCGATATCCGGCCGTACGGGCTTGTCGGTAAAAAGGGAGATGAGGGCCGCCGCAATGGTTATTCCGGCAGAGGGTCCGTCCTTTGGTATGGCGCCGGCGGGCACGTGGACGTGGATGTCCTCGGTCTTGAAAGTCTCTTGCGGGATACCGTAAGTACAGGCCTGTGACTTTACATAGCTCAGGGCCGTCTGGGCAGACTCCTTCATCACATCTCCTAGTTGCCCGGTAAGGGTGAGCTTTCCGGAACCGGGTATCCTTGTGGCCTCGACGAACAGTATGTCGCCTCCAACCGGCGTCCAAGCCAGTCCTGTGGCCACTCCGGGGACGGACGTCCGTTCGGCTATGTCTAAAAGGTATCGGGGTTTTCCAAGGAATTCTTCTATGTTTTTGACCTTGACTGTGACCTTTTCCTGGTGCCCCTTGGCCACCATTCTCGCAACGGCCCGGCAGATGGAGCCGATCTGGCGTTCGAGGTTCCTCACCCCGGCCTCCCTTGTATACTCGGTTATTATGCGAACGAGCGCCCTCTTTTCAATGGACAGGTTTTTTCTTGTAAGGCCATGGGCCTCGAGCTGACGGGGAATGAGGTAGCGTTTCGCAATCTCTATCTTGTCTTCGAGTGTGTATCCGGAAAGTTCCAGCACCTCCATCCTATCTATCAGGGGAGACGGAATGGTCTCGATCATGTTGGCAGTGGCGATAAAGATGACCATAGAGAGGTCAAATTCTACGCCAAGGTAATGGTCCGTGAACCTCGAGTTCTGTTCCGGGTCGAGGACCTCAAGCAGCGCAGAGGCAGGGTCCCCCCGGAAATCCGTTCCGACCTTGTCGATTTCGTCAAGCATGATGACAGGGTTGTTCACGCCCACCTTTCTTAGGCCCTGGATGATCCGGCCTGGCATGGCGCCGATGTATGTCCTGCGATGCCCTCGGATTTCCGCCTCGTCTCGAACGCCGCCGAGGGCTATCCTGTGAAACTTTCTGCCGATGGCTCTGGCGATGGACCTTCCGAGGGATGTCTTGCCGGTGCCGGGAGGCCCTGAAAAACATAGTATCGGGCCTTTGGCGTCGGGTTTGAGCTTTCTTACTGCCAGATACTCGATTATGCGCTTCTTGATCTTTTCCAGGTCATAGTGGTCCTGGTTAAGTATCTTTTCAGCCCGGTCAAGGTCCAGGTTGTCCTTGGTGGATTCGTTCCAAGGAAGCTCGAGCATCCAGTCAAGGTAGGTCATGGCCACCGTGTATTCCGAAGAGGAAGGGTGCATGCGGGCCAGCCTTTCAAGTTCCCTTTCTGCCTCTTTTCTCGCTTCCTCGGGCAGATGCCTTTTCTTTAGCTTTTTCCTCAGTTCGTCTATCTCGTCACGCTGTTCTTCGGTTTCCCCGAGTTCTTTTTTTATGGCCTTAAGCTGCTCTCTTAGGAAGTATTCCCGCTGGCTTTTGTCCACCTGGTCCCTTACCTGGCTCTGTATCTTGTGGCCAAGTTCCAGTATCTCGATTTGCTCCGAAAGTATCTTAAGGGCCTTCTCAAGCCTTTTCGTGACATCGAGCTCGTCGAGTATCTCCTGCTTTTGAGCGGGGGCCACGTTGAGATGGCTTATAACCACATCCGCGAGAACCCCCGGGTCGTCCACACTCATTACTATGGAGCGGAGCTCTCCGGGGAGGTTGGGGGACAGGTCGAGAACCTTGGAAAATGCCTGCCTTATATTCACCACCATCGCGTCAAGGGCCATGCTCGGTTTGACGTTGTCCTGTACCGCCTCAACCTTAGCCTTTATGTATGGCTTGGTGGATGTTATCTCCTTTATCCTGACCCTGGTTATGCCCTGGACAACAAGCCGGGCGTGTCCCTGCTCGTTCTTGGCCATTCTCAGGATAAGGCCCATGGTTCCTATCTTGTTGAGCCTGTCCGGGATTTCTTCCTCCGTTTTCACTGGTTCCTTGAATGAAACCACTGCTATGGTCCTATCAGAGGCAAGGGCGTCATCTACCATCCGGACGAGATTGTGGGCCTCTACAACCCAGGGCACCACCATGTGGGGGAAAAGCACCATTTCCTTGCTCGGCAGTATCGGCAGCTCTCTTACGGTATTCTGGTGTGCTTCCTTGAGTTTCTCTGTATCCTGTATCTTGAGTTCCGTGTTATCGCTCATTGCCTCTCCTGCTTTACTTACCCTTTATTTTATCTTTATCTGCATACTGTCGTTTCCTTGCCTGTTGAAACGTACAACAAGCAGGCCATTTTCTATCTTGGCGCTGGTCCTTTCAGCCTTCACGGGGATGGGAATTCTGATTACCCTCTCAAATGGTCCGTATTCCACCTCCATCTGGAAAAATCTCTTGTTTTTGATGGATAGCGGGGGATGCCTTTTACCAGACATCCTTAGAAACTGGCCTTCAAGCATGAGCTCCAGGCCGTCTGAATCCACTCCCGCCAGATCGGCCACTACATACACGCAGGATGCATCCGCATATATGTCTATGGCCGGGATCCAGTTACCGGTACTGGTCATGGTCCCATAAGGAATACGGAACATTTCGTCCATGATCTCGTTAAATTCCCTGCGAAGCTTGTTGATTTCCTTAGATATACCGATCTTGATCACTGGCATACTCACTGTTCCTTTCTGCTTTATGGATTCAGACTCGTCCCTTTCACTGACTTTCATCCCCTGTCAGGTTTGATCAGGTCGTTGCTATTAATGGGGTAAAGGCTGAAGGACAGATTTTGTTTTGAATTAAAATAGTTATGCCATCCATCGAACGCAAGGCGGCGCTGTTCAAAAAATCGCTTATACGTCTTGACTTTTTTCCGGAGATGGTTTTTAAAGGCGTAATCTTATCCTCCTTGCCCTGAATATGGAGCAGGGCCAGAGAATTGACCGAAAGGGGGCAATTATATGAAATTGCGTCATTACGAGACCATGTTCCTTCTTCACCCTGATCTCAGCAGTGAGGAGAGGAAGAACGCTATTGAGAAATTTTCCGGTATCATCAAGAAAGACCAGGGCCAAATCGTAAATATCGATGAGTGGCCGCTCAGGAAACTGGCATACAAGGTCCAGAAACAGGCTCAGGGTTATTACGTTGTCATGGATTTTGGGGCGCCTGGTAGCGCTATAGAGGAACTGAGCAGGAACTTCAGGCTCGATGAAGGTGTCCTTAAGTTTATGACCACAAAGCTCGATGACGAGTTTGATCCTGTCGAGGCGTCGAAGAAATACGCCGAGAAGGTTACTGAAGAGGAAGATGTCGGAGGGAAGGCCGGGACCGAAGAGGCCGGGACCACGGCTGAAGGGAAGGAGGAATAGATGCAACGTCCGCAGCAGAACAGATATAAACGGCGCAGAATATATGTGAGAAGAAAGGTTTGCAGGTTTTGTGCAGACAAGTCCCTTGTGGCGGACTATAAGAAACCTGAACTGCTTAGGGGATTCATTACCGAAAGGGGCAAGATACTGCCAAGGCGGGTAACAGGAACCTGTGCCCGGCACCAAAGGCGTCTTACCAACGAGATAAAAAAGGCCCGGATCATGGCGCTGTTGCCCTTTACGTCTGGACACGCCATTGAATGAGATTGTCTGATGGCGTGAATTCCGATCAAACAAGAGGCAAAGGACACGGGAAAGGAACGCTGCTGACGGATACCAGTGTGGCGGTTGGTGCGCTCGTTTTGCCCTGCCTGCTGTCCGGCCTTAATTCCATCTTGCAGCTTTTCATGCCAGGGGTAGCTGCCGCTTACCTGAATCAGCCTCCCTTCGAGGCACGGCTCCTCCTGTTGCTCATGGTCTATGTTGCAGGCAGCCTGCTTTTTACTTTGGCCGGCATGGCCGTGTCTTCCCTGGTGCTTGCCCAGGCTGTGGTTATATGCGGAGTGCTGCTTATTTCCGTATGGAAGTCAGTAGACGCACCCAAGACGGTACTTGTGATGTCCCTTGCCATTATAGCCATGTCTGTTGTTGTCATGGAAATTTCCTCCGGGTGGAAGATTCATGATGTCTACATGAAGATGGTGTCATCCATGACCGCAGAGTATGATAAGGCTGTTGCGCTCTACAAGAAAAATGCGCAGGCGGATCTTCCGGTACAACTCGATGATATGATTCTTCAGGTAAGGCAGACGCTGGTGGCCTATTTCCCGGGGATTGTGTGCAGTGTCTTTGTTTTTCTCAGCCTGATGAATACCTTGGTTTTCATGAAGATAAACGAAATCAAGGGAAGGGCAGCAAGGCTTGTCCCCCAGTTTCATCTGTGGCGCATGCCCTGGCTCCTTGTATGGTGGTTCATCTTGTTCGGTTTTATGGCCCTTGTGCATAGCGAGCCCTGGGGGTTGATAGGTAAGAATGGCGTACTTGTGGCAAGTGTCTTTTATTTGGTCCAGGGCTTTTCGGTCATCCAATTTTTCTTTAAAATAATGCAGACCCCCGTGTATATACGTTATCTTGTGTACGCGTTAATTGGTATAGAGTGGTACGGCCTGCTTCTCGTGGTATTTACAGGACTGATGGACAACTGGTTCGATTTCAGAAAGCGTATCACAGACAGGATGACCCCCAAGGATGACTGAGGGATCGGGGCGAAGGCAATATTTAAGATGGTAGATCGATTTTAACTTCGGTTATTTTGGAGGATAATAGTCATGGAAGTAATTTTGAATGAAAGCATAGAAAGCCTTGGCAGGGCGGGGGATATTGTCAACGTCTCTAATGGCTATGCCAGGAACTATCTTATTCCAAAGGGCATCGCCATTGTTGCCAACAAAAAAAATCTTGTTCAGATAGAAAAGCAGCGCGCCGCAATATTGGAAAGGGCTGCAAAGGTGCGCCAGGAATTCGAGGCCTTGTCAGAGCAGCTTTCCAAGCTCGATATAGAGATTCCGGTAAAAGTTGGAGAGGAGGAAAAGCTCTACGGATCGGTAACCTCCATGGATATTGCCAGGGCTATAGAGGAGAAGGGCTACCAGGTAGATAGAAAGAAAATAGTTCTGCCCGAGCCGATAAAGGCGCTCGGGGACTATGAAATTCCTGTTAAGTTGAGCCCGGATGTCACTGCTTCAGTAAAGGTCAAGGTCGTTCCAGCCTGACAATAGAGAAGTAGTGTGAAAACTGCCGAGATAAAGAGGCTCAAGCGGGACCAGTTCCGGATCCCGCCCCAGAATATCGAAGCGGAGCAGTGTGTCCTTGGCTGTATCCTCATCGAGGCGGGAGCGCTTCTTAAGGTGCTCGAAATCCTTGAACCGGATGACTTTTACAAGGAACGCCACTCTATTATCTATTCGGCAATCATTGACCTGTTTGACAGGAATGAGCCCCAGGACTTAGTGACGGTTCACAATGAACTCAAGCGCAAGGGACAGCTCGACGCCGTAGGCGGGGCTGTTTATCTTGCAGAGCTTACCGAAACGGTGCCAGTTGCCTCAAATGTAGATTACTACGCCAGGATAGTCAGGGACAAGGCCATACTCAGGAGGCTTATAAATAAAGGCTCTGATATTGTCTCCATGTGTTACGAAGAGGCGGAAGATGTGGATGATATTCTAGAGTACGCAGAAAGCGCTGTCTTTGAGCTTTCTCAGGCGAAGATAAAGCAGTCCTTCCACAGACTTAAGGATATTATCAAGGATAGTATCCAGAAGGTGGAGGACCTTTATGAGAAACGGGAGTTAGTAACCGGAGTCCCGTCTGGCTTCCATGAACTCGACAAGCTTACCGCCGGGTTTCAGCCGTCTGACCTGATAATTATTGCGGGAAGGCCCTCAATGGGCAAGACAGCCTTCGCTCTCAACATCGCCCAGCACGCAGCGGTGGATAACAACATACCCACGGCCGTTTTTTCCTTGGAGATGTCAAAGGAGCAGCTTGCCCTCAGGATGCTTTGTTCAGAGGCCATGGTCGATGCCCACAAGGTGCGGACCGGTTTTCTCAGCAGGGAAGACTGGCCGAGGCTTATAAACGCCGCTGGCAGCCTTTCGCGGGCCTCACTTTTTATAGATGACACCCCGGCCCTTGGTGTCCTGGAAATGCGGGCCAAGGCAAGGAGGCTAAAAAGCGACCAAGGGATCGGCCTTGTCATCGTTGATTACTTGCAGCTTATGCAGGGAAGGAGCGGTGCTGAGCGGAGGGAACAGGAAATTTCCGAGATATCAAGATCATTGAAGGCCATGGCCAAGGAGCTGCACGTTCCTGTTATCGCGCTTTCTCAGCTTAACAGGAAGGTTGAGGACAGGCCGAACAAGCGTCCCCAGATGTCGGACCTTAGGGAATCAGGGGCAATAGAGCAGGACGCCGATATCATAGCCTTCATATACAGGGACGAGGTATATAACAGGGACGAGAACAATCCGCGCCGGGGCAAGGCCGAGATAATAGTGGCCAAGCAGAGAAACGGTCCAACGGGAACCGTTGTCCTCGCCTTTGTTGGTAGATACTCTTCTTTTGGGAACCTTGCAGACGAACAGCAGCTTCCAGAGGCTGGCTGAAGCCATAGGCAGGATTTCCGGGGCCTTCCACGTCACACTAGACAGTGGACGGGCAGAAAATCTATCCACTTACTTTTCAACCCTCTGCGAGTGGAACAAGTCCATAAATCTCAGCGGTATAAGGGATGAGGAGGAGCTTGTTTACAAGCATCTCGGAGACTCACTCATTTTCGAAAAGTTCTTGGGCCAAGGCGCTATAGAGATCTTGGACATAGGCAGCGGTCCTGGGGTCCCGGGGTTGCTTCTCAAGATTTTGAGGCCGGAGCTTCAGGTCGTGCTGTCAGAGGCAGTAAAAAAGAAATGTTCCTTCCTGAGGTATGTCTCTTCTCTTCTCAACCTGTCGGGCCTGCAAATAGAAGAGGGAAGATTGATGCCCGGTACAAGGCCTAAGGACATGCCTCCGGCAGGCTTTGACGTGGTGGTTAGTCAGGCGGCCGGTAGTCTTGGCTGGCTCCTTGACCTTTCCATTCCCGTTATTTCCATGGATGGAATGATTGCTTCGCTTAAGGGTCCTTGTGCAAGGCAGGAAACGGCTTTGATAGCAGGGAGGGCGAGAAGGGCGGGGCTGCGCATTCACGTTAAGGATTTGGTCCTGCCTGTACTGGAACACCAAAGGGTCATGGTCCTGTTCCAAAAAGGCAGATGCTGACACCTGTCTGCTGGCTGTCCCATCTTTACATTTTTATGCATCACCACATGCCTTTTCTATGTGTGAAGACAACTGCTTCGCAATTTCTTCAATCTCGTTCTGGTCTTCTCCTTCCACCATAATCCTGATTACTGGTTCTGTGCCGGACGGGCGGATAAGTATCCTGCCTCTGTTGTCGAGGCTCTGGCACAGGTCCCTCTGCAGTTGTTCAAGGCCTGGAATGTCATCAACGGGCCTTTTTTGCTCTATCCCCACATTGTATAGCACCTGGGGAAAGGTCTCCATTACAGAGGCGAGTTCCGAAAGGGGGCGCCGAGTGCGCTGCATGACAGCGAGGAGCTGAAGTGCCGCCAGGATGCCGTCTCCTGTGGTGATGTGGTCCATGAAGATGAGGTGGCCTGATTGCTCGCCTCCAAAATTGTAGCCTTTTTCCCTCATTGTTTCCACCACGTAACGGTCCCCAACCTTAGTGCGCACGAGCCGGCCTCCCATTTTTTTAAGCGCCTTTTCCAGACCCATGTTGCTCATGACAGTGGCGACCACGGTATTGTAGTTGAGTTTCTTGTTCTCGATCATATCCTTGGCGCAGATGGCTATGATGTGGTCGCCGTCAACCACGTTTCCCCTTTCATCAACCACGATTACCCTGTCGCCGTCCCCGTCAAGGGCAATGCCCATGTCGGCACCGCTTGCGCGCACAAGTTCCTGCAAGAGCTCCGGGTAAAGCGCTCCGCACCTCTCGTTTATGTTTATGCCGTTAGGTTCAACTCCGATTTTTATCACCTCTGCGCCAAGCTCCTCGAACACGGCAGGGGCCACTTTGTAGGTGGCGCCGTTGGCACAGTCAAGCACTATTTTGAGACCGTCCAGGGTCAGTTTCTTGGGAAAGGTGTGTTTGGCAAAGACGATGTACCGGCCCCTTGCATCGTCTATACGGTACGCCTTGCCTACCTCTTTCCCCGTAGGCATTTCCCGTGAAAGGGTGGGGGACTCCATGAGCTCCTCGATTCTAGCCTCCACCCGGTCAGGAAGCTTGAATCCGTCGTGGGAAAAGAGCTTTATACCGTTATCCTGGAAGGGATTATGGGATGCGGAGATGACTACACCTGCATCCGCTCGCATGCTTTCCGTCAAAAAGGCGATTGCAGGCGTGGGCATCGGCCCCACAAGTAGCACGTCCACTCCCATGGAACATATGCCGGCCGCCATGGCGTTTTCAAGCATGTAGCATGAAAGCCTCGTGTCTTTTCCAATGAGTATTCTCGGATTCCTGTTTTTTTCACTTTTGAACACATACGCCACAGCCCGTCCAAGATTCATTGCGACATCAGTAGTCATGGGGTAAACATTTGCAAGCCCTCTGACCCCATCGGTTCCAAAAAGACGCCTCATCTGATTTTCTCCCTTGATATTTTTACCTTCACCCTCTTGGGAATAATCTCAAGACATTCAAAGCCAGGAGGTCCCTTGGCCCTTGGGGCCATTATATATCTCCCGGGGGCAAGGGACGTGGCGTTGACACTCACATTGATATCCTCAATCCGAAGCTTGTTCAAGGCCGGTATCTCTCCACATAGCTTGACTGTCACCTCCGTTGGCCATACAGAGACCTTGTAGGGTCCCTGGAATATGCGCACGGGCACGTGTTTTATCTTCCTGGTTCCTTTTTGGGGCCTTATGTAAACAGTGACCTCGAACCTTGATGTCCCCTCAACGCTGATCCTCATGTTACCGAGTTCCGGGGTGGCAATGGCCGTGAAAGTCTTTCTTGCACCCGAAAGGTCCACTGGCGACAGTTTGAGAACTTTTATGGAGGCCACCACCTTGGCGGGGCCGCTTATCTGGGTGGCAAGGGGCCGTACAATAATGCTCGCCACCTCGTAGCCTTGGGCAGGCTTGTGAATAAGGATCGCCTTTACTGGCACGGTCTTTCTAAGGAGTGGCTGGAGTTCTATTTCGATGATACTCGGCTTGATTCTCAGGACCTTGACCCCTCCGGGCAGGGAAAAGTCATCGGCAGCGAGGTGGATCAGCATCTTGCCAGGTGTTGCATCCCTTAAATCGATTACCTTGGTGAGATTTTGGGCTGCAATGTTTTTTATTATGGACCGGCGGCCAAAGACTCGCACCTGAATGTCAGAGGGTATGTCGTTGGCTATTACCAGGTGAGACGGGAGGTTTATAATTTCTATGGGAACGGAAAGTGCTATCTCGGCCTTTTCCTGTCCCACCACAAAGGACCAGAGCGTTATTGAAAAGGCCAGGGCCAAGATTTTTAGGTGCCAGTCCCTTATGAATATATCGCGCCAGTTCATTTATCTTGACCTCAAGCGCCAGCGCGGCGCCTCTTTTTCCTCAGCAGCAAAGCTGTTGTGGAGAATGCGCCTAAGTATTTGCGCATTGATATCTCTTGTGATTCTGCCTGCTATGGCCACGGATATGGCCCCAGTTTCTTCAGAAACGATTACCGTTACGGCATCTGTTTGCTCGGTAATTCCTATACCGGCCCTGTGTCTCGTTCCGAGCCTCCTGCTTATGGCCGGGTTGGATGTGAGGGGAAGAACGCAGCCGGCTGCTGCCAGCCGCCCTCCCTGTATTATCACGGCACCGTCGTGCAGGGGAGTGCATTTTGCAAAAACGGTATTCAGGAGCATGCGGCTTACTTCGGCATCTATCTTTGTGCCTGTCTCTATGTATTCGTTAAGTCCGATTGTGCGTTCAAGCACCATAAGGGCACCCGTTTTTGCCTGGGACATTTCCGAGGCGGCCTTGGCCACCTCTTCCAGGGCGTGGAAGGTTTTTACCTTGTAGCGGAGAAAGGGAGGTTGGCCGAACTGGGTAAGCACCCGCCTGATATCGTCCTGAAAAACGATTACCACGAGAAGGAAAATGGAACTGAGCGCTGTACCGAGCAGCCAGTGGAGTGTGTAGAGCTGAAGCTGCTTCGCTACAAAGTATATAAGGATAATGACCCCGAGGCCGGCAGCCATCTGGACCGCCCTGGTGCCTCTGATGAGCACCATGATCCTGTAGATTATGAAGGCTACAAGCAGGATATCTGCCACGTCCTGCCACCGCAGCATGGGAAGAAAGTGGTGCAGGGTGCCCATCAGTCTGATGCCCCTTTCCTCATCCTCAGTGCGCAGGCCACCTTAAGGGCGTCAACAACGCAATCGGGTTCATGCACCCTCACCATGGATGCCCCGTTTAATACGGCAACCACTGCTGCGCCGCACGTGGCATTGTCACGTTGGCTCGGAGTTTCCCGGTTGGTAATGCAGCCCAGGAAGGCCTTTCTCGACGGTCCCACGAGAACGGGTTGCCCCAGGTCGAGAAAGGCCCCGATGTTGTTTATTATGTCGAGATTATCCTGAAAACGTTTTCCAAAACCAATGCCTGGATCAATGATTATCTGTTCCCTGGTGATGCCCCTTTCCATGCAAAAGTTTATCCGTTTCCTGAAAAAGTCGTGAATTTCGCCAATTACGTCTTTATAGCAGGGAGCCACCTGCATGTTTCCGGGCGTCCCTTTCATGTGCATAAGCACGACCGGGACACCCCTTTGCGCCACAACATCCGACATATTTTTGTCGAATCTCAGTGCGCTAATGTCATTCACCATGTCGGCCCCCTCGTCTATGGCCCTTTCCGCAACCTCAGCCTTGGTGGTATCAACAGAAATAGGTATGTCCGAGAAGGATCTTATTGCCCGTATTGCCGGGATGATTCTGCCGAGTTCCAGTTCCGGGGAAACAGGCTCGGAAAACGGACGGGACGATTCTCCGCCGACGTCTATGATATGCGCTCCGCCTGAAATGAGCCTTTTGGTATGGGAGATGACGGCGGTGTCTGTAACGAAGAGTCCGCCGTCTGAAAAGGAGTCGGGGGTCACATTTAGGACCCCCATTACTATGGTGTGTTTTAGGGTATGTAGATCAACATGTTTACATTTTATGGCGAAACTGGTCATTGATCAGAAGGACCGTCGCTTTCCTCTGCTTTTTCAGGTACTATGTCCTTTTCTTCTTCTCGGCAATTACCAAGTATCTCGTCAATATCCTTGCTATCAAGGGTTTCTTTGTCAAGGAGTCCCTCGGCAATTTGGTGCAGGCACTCTATGTTTTCTGTAAGAAGTCGTTTCGTCTTGTCGTAGGTCTCCGTCACGATATTTGTAACGGCCATGTCTATCTTCTTGGCTGTGGCCTCGCTGTATTCCCTGACGTGGCCGAAGTCCCGGCCAAGAAATACCTCGTCGTTCTGTTTCTGGAAGGCGACCGGCCCTATTTCGTCACTCATTCCCCATTCGCAGACCATCTTTCTTGCAAGGGAGGAGACGCGCTCAATGTCGTTGCCCGCGCCGGTGGTGTAGTCTTTAAAAATGAGTTCCTCAGCCACCCTTCCTCCGAGAAGGATCGCCAGGTTGTTCATAAGGTAGGAACGCGGATATGTATGTCTTTCGTCTTCTGGCAGTTGTTGGGTGAGGCCAAGGGCTCTGCCTCTCGGTATGATTGTGACCTTGTGGACAGGATCAGTCCCTGGCAGGAGCTTGGCCATGAGGCAGTGGCCGGCTTCGTGGTAGGCCGTGATCTTTTTTTCCTTGTCGGACATTATAAGGCTTTTCCTCTCAACCCCCATGAGCACCTTATCCTTGGCCTTTTCAAAGTCCTCCATTTCTACCTTGTCCTTGTTGGCCCTGGCCGCTATGAGTGCCGCTTCGTTAACCAGATTTTCAAGGTCTGCGCCTGAAAACCCTGGCGTCCCCTTCGCGATAATGGATATGTCAACGTCGTCTGAAATGGGAGTTTTGGACGCATAGACCTTGAGAATCGCCTCCCGGCCCCTTACGTCAGGTACGGGCACCACGACCTGCCGGTCAAAACGGCCTGGACGCAGGAGGGCAGGGTCAAGCACGTCCGGCCTGTTGGTGGCCGATATGACAATAACTCCTTCAGAGGTCTCGAAACCGTCCATCTCAACGAGGAGCTGGTTCAGCGTCTGCTCACGCTCATCGTGTCCTCCGCCCAGACCGGCGCCTCTGTGCCGGCCAACGGCGTCTATCTCATCTATGAAAATGATACAGGGGGCGTGTTTCTTGGCCTGCAGAAAGAGATCACGTACCCTCGAGGCCCCTACGCCTACGAACATCTCTACAAAGTCGGAGCCACTGATGCTAAAGAAGGGTACTCCAGCCTCTCCCGCAATGGCCTTTGCAAGCAGGGTTTTTCCTGTTCCGGGCGGGCCCACGAGCAGCACTCCCTTTGGGATTCTGCCCCCAAGCTTTGTAAATTTTTGGGGGTCTTTGAGAAAATCTATCACCTCGGAGAGCTCTTCCTTGGCCTCATCGACGCCTGCAACGTCTTTGAATGTAACGTTTATGCTTTGTCCGTTAAGCATCTTGGCCTTGCTTCGGCCAAAGGACATGGCCCGGCCGCCTCCTGTCTGCATCTGTCGCATGAAGAATATCCAGACCCCAATCAGTAGTAGCATGGGGAACCACGAAATGAGGAGAGTCAGGTACCATGGCGTCTCTTCCACGGGTTTTACCTGTATGGTAACGCCCTTCTTTTTCAGCTCTGGTATAAGGTCCCTGTCCTGGAATGGAATGGCCGTGCGGAATTTCTGCTGGTTTTTGTAAACCCCTTCCACCTTTTCGTTTTGTATTACGACCTTGGCGACTTTCCCTTTCTCCACGTTATTGAGGAATGCCGTGTAGGTTATCTCCTTGACATTGGTATGTGGCTTGTTGAACAGATTGAACAAGAAGACCACGACAAGTCCTATCACGAGCCAAAGGCTGAGATTCTTATAAAAGGTATTCAAAAACGTTCCTCCAGTTTTTAATAAAATAAAATAGTTGGATTTATGAATTTTGGCGGTTAATCCAAATTGTTCTGCAAAAAACCCAATTTTGTTATTTATGCATTAAATTAACTGATGCATCAATGGAATTGCAACCAAAAAAGAGAGGCGGCCAAGTCATTGTGGCAATGCATGGCGGGTTTTTGACAGGGAAAATATGGTCATTAGAAATTCCGGTGGTTCCCAGCGAACTTCCATGATCTCTTGTCCCTTGACCCTGAAGTGTTCGCCCACTTCAATGCCACAGAGGCACGCTATTTCTCCTTTTTTCACAATCACTGGAATTATATCCCGAACTATCCTCGGGATCTGTCTGTTAATGAAAAAATTTTTGAGTTTCACTGGTTCCTTCGCTCCAAGTGGCAGGAACCGGTCTCCAGCCTTCCTGAATCTGATCTCTATGGGGAAAATATCTGTATCACAACCAAGGAAAATGGGCCTCGGGTAAGGGCGTTCCTGCATCTGCCTGTTACCAAACCGGAATGCCTCCCTTTTTTCCAAGATAATTATTCCAAGGTCATGGCCAAGGTCGATTCTTCCCGTGCTTTCAATGTTCAGGGACAGTGATGATTCGCGCAGCTTCTGAAGCCGTGCCGAAAAATCTTCCGAGATTATGAGCCAGTCATATATTCTCAGGGCCGAAAATCCCCCGGGAAGCCGGTAAAGGGAGGATGGCACGGCCTTAGTGGTCATGTGTTCCAGTTTAACGAGATGGTCCGAAACCACCCTTTCTCTTGACACGCCAGCTTCCTGAAGCGCGTAAAGCAATGCCCTCCTGATAAGTGATGGGGGCTGTCCCCGGAGCCTTCTCACCTGCAATAGCACCGGCTGCCTTTCACAATTCCGCTGGAATCTCTTCCGGGGCTTCTTTGCCTTTTTGTAAACGTCAGCAGCGAGTGCTGAAAGGGTGTCTTCATCGTCTTGAAGCAGCATGGCGGTCCTTGAAAGGCACCCGGTAATGGAGGGGTTAAAGCCTTTTTTTATCATTGGGACAAGGATCATTCTCACCCTGTTTCGAGTGTATTTTTCTTCGAGGTTTGATGAGTCATTTACAAATGGTATTTCTATTTTTTCAAGATGTTCCACGATCTCTTTTTTTCTAGCGAAGAGAAGTGGCCGGATGATCTTTCCGTTTGTCCCCGGCCTGATGCCAGACAGGCCCCCAAGGGACGAACCCCTTATAAATCTGAGTATCAGTTCCTCGGCCTGGTCATCTGCCGTATGGCCAGTGGCTACAACATCAATGGATTTCTTTTCAGCAATATCCATTAGGAAACGGTACCTGAGTTTTCTTGCCGCATCCTGTATCCCGAGACCCTGCCTATTTGATAGGGCTTTTACGTCCCCTGAGCCAAGAAAGAAGGTAATGGAGTTGGCGCTGCAAATCATGCGTGAAAAGCAGGCGTCCCTGTCTGCTTCCTCTCCACGAAGCCCGTGATGAAAGTGCGCTCCGTAGAGTCTAAATTTATGTTTGAGGGATAAGAGGTAGAGCATGTGCAATAGGCAGACCGAATCAGGCCCGCCTGAAAGCGCCACGAGAACCGAGCCGGCGTTTTTTAACAGCCTAAACTGGTTAACAAACCCCTTGAATTTCCTAAAAATGGCGGAATTTTTGCCCTTGTCAAGGCCGAGCATTAAGGGGGACAGACTGTCCCCGTCCTTCAGCAGGCTCACCCCCCGCCTCTATTAAAATTTACAGCCCTCAGGATGTCCATGGCGGAGGCCGCGCGTATGGAAAGGATCTGCGCCTTTATAAGCAGTTCCTTTCCGGCTGCCGGGTGGTTGAAGTCGGCCACCACGCTGTCCTTCCTTATCTCTTTAACCATGAACCGGACCGGCTGACCATGGAGAGTAACCTCTTCGTACAATTTCCCCTTTTTAAGGGCGTCCGGTCTCGTTACTTCAGAGAGGGGCACCTCGGTCACTAATGATTCATCCCTATTGCCGAAGCCTTGTTCCGGGGGAATGTAGACCTCTACCTCTTCTCCTTCAGAAAGTTGGAATATCGCCTTCTCAAGGGCCGGGATAACCGGTTCCCTTCCGTAGAGAAACTCCGTTTTGAATACCCTGGAAAGCTCAGGCGGGGTATAATCGTCTTTTACCTCAAGAGTATATTGGATCTCGACTACCGTATCGTTTTGCACCTTCATTTTTTCCTCTTTATGCCAATTATTCTGTGGTGGTTGCCATAAACGTGCCTACACACATCAAATGCGCGGCGTCTTTACACTTCCCCTGCCTTAAAATTGGGGAAAATAATGTCTCTCAGGAAAATCTCCTTTCTTGATGGAGATATGTCATTATACTCTATATGAAAAGTTTCTTAAAGCGCTTTGCCATGCTGTTCCTGTTCTTTACAATAATTTAAAAAGTGATTATACAGGGCCTTGATTTTTTTGCCAGCCGCCCATAGCTCAACCGGATAGAGCAACGGACTTCTAATCCGTAGGTTGGAGGTTCGAGTCCTCCTGGGCGGGCCAGTGTTTGTTGACCAGGGGGGAACGACCGTCCCGTTTCCCCTTTTTCCGTGCGGAAAGACTTATACCCGAATCGGGCTGGGAAATGGCGGAACGTATGGGCCCGCGGTTATTTCTTTTTGAAAGTGACGATCAACCCTCTAAAACTTACTCCATTTCAACGCGTTTTCGCGAGCCTTTTCCTAGGAATCATTGTGGGGCTCTTCTTCGGCGAACCTGCCGGCCGACTCAATATTATAGGAAACATCTACATAAAGCTTCTCCAGATGACCGTTATCCCATATATAATGGTTTCGCTCATAGGAGGGCTTGGCCGGCTGGACCTCAAAATGGCACGGCAAATCGGTCTGCGTGGCGGGGGCCTGATCCTGTTTCTCTGGGTTTTGACCGCCCTGACCCTTACCCTTCTTCCACTCGCCTATCCCAACTGGACATCTGCCTATTTCTTCAGTACCAGCATGGTTTCGGAATCAAGGAAGATCAACTTTCTCGATCTGTACATACCTTCAAATCCCTTTTATGCGATGGCCAACACCATAGTGCCCGCCATCGTGGTCTTCAGTATCTTTCTCGGGGTGGCCCTTATTACCGTACAGGACAGGCAGGGGTTCATCCTGAGTATGCAGAACCTCAGCGACGCCCTGATGAAAATGGCGTCGGTTGTGGCTAAGAGCGCCCCCGTAGGCATCTTTGCTTTGTCAGCAGCCGCAGCCGGAACTCTGCAGGTAGAGGAGCTCAGCCGTCTCCAGGTATACCTTTGGATCTATCTTGGAGCGTGGCTGGTTCTTGCCTTTTTTGCCCTCCCAATGCTCGCCTCTAAGGCAGCGGCTTTCAAGTACTCGGAAGTGCTCAAGGATGCGAGGCTCGCCATGGTCACCGCCTTTGCAACCGGCACGGTCCTTGTGGTGCTGCCGATGATAGCCGAGAAGACAAAGGCACTTCTTGAAAAGAAGGGGCTCAAGGACAAGACGACTATTTCGGCAGTGGATGCGCTTGTGCCAACTGCCTACAGTTTCCCTAGTGTGGGCACCATACTTGGAATAGGATTTGTACTATTTGCCGCCTGGTTCGTTGGCTCTCCCATTGGAGTTTCAAGCTACCCGGCCTTCTGCGTGCTCGGAATATTGACCGCCTTTGGCTCCATGGCAGTTGCGATTCCCTTTATGCTTGATTTTTTTAAGCTTCCGGCAGATCTCTTTCAACTTTACCTCTTAGGCAGCGTTTTTACCATGCGTTTTGCCACGGCCCTTGCGGCCATGCATGGTGTTATAATATGTCTTCTTGGCGCATGTGCAATGGCTGGCAGGCTCAGATGGCGTAAGATGGTGGAAGTGGCGGCAGCGAGCCTAGTTGTTACGGCTCTTGTAATGGCCGGGCTCGGGTTTGTTCTTACAAGGCTGATTCCATATAAGTACACGGGCTACAAGACCTTGGTGAATATGGAACTTATGGGGCCCCTTGCGACAGTGAAAGGAGACGGCCATCCTGCACCACTTGGTCCAGGACAATTAAGTCTGCCACGGCTTAGGATCATCAAGGACAGGGGAATCCTCAGGGTTGGTTATTCCAAGGATAGGCTGCCATTCGCCTTCAAAAACGCCAAGGGCCACGTGGTAGGGTACGACATGGAGCTTGTCCACAGCCTTGCAAGGGACCTTGGAGTCGCTGTTGAGATAGTAAAAATAAAATGGAACAGGGTGGAAAAGGACCTGGACAGCGGACGCATAGACCTTGCAGTGGGCGGCATAAGCGTCAGCCCTCAAAGGGCCCTGAGGTTCGTTTTTTCACGTAGTTACCTTGATGAATATCTGGGCCTTGTGGTGCCCGACTACAGGCGGAATGACTTTTCATCTTATGACAAGATCAGGGGAATGGAGGGACTGCGCCTCGGGGTGACGCCGTTCAGGTTCAAGGAAGGGGCGGGTCAGCGGCTTTTCCCAAACGCAAGGCTCGTTGTGATAAATTCTCCGAGGGATTTTTTCAGGGGCAAGGCCAAGGATGTTGATGCCATGCTCTATACCGCCCAGACGGCCACCGCCTGGACGTTGATATATCCAGCCTGGACGGTGGTGATCCCAAAGGGTCTGAAGTACGAGTGTCCCATGGCCTTTGCTCTTCCAGATGACCAGGTGCAGTGGGCTTGGTACGTAAATACCTGGCTCGAGACTGCTGTAAAGTCTGGGCTGACTACGGCCGCATACGATTACTGGATATTGGGCAAGAGGCATAGTGCCTCGAAGGGGAGGTGGTCCATTGCCAAGGATGTGCTCGGGTGGATAAAGTAATTTGCCCGGTATTGTGAACGGCATGGAATAGGCGTATGCTGAGAACGGAAGGGGTGCGTTTGGGATTCCCTGGTCCTGGCATTGATGCAAGTAGGTCTCATGATAAGGTTTTTTCTATGGGCAAGGCCATGGCGCAAAAAGGCGTGACGTTTTTCAGGGCACGTAAGCTTTTTCTCAATAACGCCTCGATTGGCGGGCAAGAAAAGGGGCAGCTTTGAAATAGTGTAATAAAGGAAGGTTACCTAATGGAAAAATACATAGCACAGGGATGGATACTTTACAGGCCAGACAGGAGCTTGGTCAAACAGGAAACCTATGAGGTAGATCGTCTTATGGAAACGGCGCCGAGATATGGGTACAGGGTTGAAGTGGTAAATCCTGAGGAGCTTGCCTTCGTAATAGGCATGGGAGGAAAGCCCGATCTCTTTTTGCACGGAGAGCACGTAAAGGATTTGCCCGATTTTGTCATACCCCGTATGGGCTCCACCACGAGTTACTTTGCCCTGGCGGTGCTTCGTCATCTTGAAAAGCTTGGTATTTATAGCCTGAATAGTTCAGCGGCGGTTTCGCTAGCGCAGGATAAGCTGCTCCATCTCCAGAGGCTTTCCGATGCGCGGCTTCCAGTGCCAAAGACCATGCTTGTTCAGTTTCCCGTGAATATCGATCTTGTAGAAAAAGAGATAGGGCTTCCCACAGTGGTAAAGACCAGGATCGGTACCCAGGGTAGCGGGGTTCACCTGTGTGAAACCCGCCAGGCCCTGAACGACTTGCTGCAGTTCGTCGAGGCGAACAATCCGGATGCAGAGCTTTTTCTTCAGCAGTTTCTGCCTGAAAGCAGGGGGAGGGA
Organism: Deltaproteobacteria bacterium; assembly: GCA_015493475.1. GTDB lineage: Bacteria > Desulfobacterota > Dissulfuribacteria > Dissulfuribacterales > QOAL01 > JAADCZ01. The sequence goes on along the minus strand of WGDC01000089.1, from coordinate 58,767 downwards.
TGTCAGAGTGCTTTCAGTGGGAGGGATGATTGTCGGAGCCATGGAAAGAAAGGCTGCCGAGGGCTTCAAATCCAACTATTCCCAGGGAGGCAGCGCTGTGCCCTTTGAGTATGGCCTGAAGAACCAGCTTGCAGTGGCGGATACCATGAAGGTCCTCGGCATGGATATGGCTGGTCTCGACTATCTCTATGACGATGAAGTCGGTATGAGGATCCTCGAGGTCAACTCCTCTCCAGGGTTTGAGGGGCTGGAAAAGACATGCGGGGTTGATGTGGCTGCGGCAGTGTTTCGTTTTCTTGATGTAAAACTCAAAATTTCCAATAAGTACAAGGCCAAAGCACTCGGCTGGGAAGAACCTGCCGAATGCTTGCCAGGCTGAGGTGTTTTCCTGTTCGTGTGGCAACAATAGGGATTATGTTGACTTTATTAATCCTATTTAGTAGATATTTTTGAGACTCACATGTATTGCAGCAACAAGATTAGAATCGTTCCGTCCAAAGGCAGGGTCGTCAAGGAGGTCAATTAACCATGAAAGGCGGTTTTGTTGTAGTTTTTGCATTGCTGTTTCTATTTGCGGGCTGTTCTACTCTCCGTGTAACGAGTGATTACAATTCCAGTTTCGATTTTACAAGGCTTAAGACCTTTGCAATCGTTTACAATAGGCACGGTAACTCCCCCATGCAGCAGCGCATAGTTGAGGCCCTAACGAGAGCTTTCAAGGCCAAGGGATACGTTCCGGCTTCCAAGGGAAAGGCGGACTTCTACGTGGTTTTTCACACCAACATAAAGAACAGGCGTCAGGTGATAACAGATTATCAGAGGGTAGGGCTATACCCCTACGGCTTTGGAACCTATGCAATGGTACCCATCCAGCGGGAATACGAATACAAGGAAGGAAAAATAATAGTGGATGCCCTGGATCCCAAGACGAGGAATATATTCTGGAGGGGCATTGCAACAGACAGGCTGAAGTCGCATAAAAATCCCGATGAGCGTATGAAATATGCGCTCCAAGTGGCTACGGAGCTCCTCAAGTCCTTCCCGCCCGCAAGGCGTTAAAAGAGATAATTCCTTCGTTCAGTAAGGATTAGTCTGTAATTTTTTCCCGAGGGCGAGAAATACCGGGAATATCTTGCTTGCCCCGGATTCAGTGTTCTTTTTTATTTTGTGCGCCGTAAGAATTTTTATTTTTTCAAAACCAAACTTGGATAGCATCCTGCTTATTTGCTCCCTATCGAATCCATAATGGGCCACCCCTGGGATATCCCTGCCATGGAAATCTCCATCCTCTTTGTCAAGGTCTGCCACTGCTATCCAGCCCCCAGGCCTAAGGAGCTGATAAAACCTGAGTAGAAGTTTCTCAACAGGCCCAACGTGGTGAAGGGTCATGCTTGAAAAGATCAGATCAAGCCCCTCTCTGAATAAGTCGTTGGGAAAATTGTTTTTTGTAAGATCAAGCTGGTACGTAGAAATGTTATTTATCCCGTCCCGGGCAGATAGTTTTCCTTCAAGGACCTTCAACATCTGTTCCGAGGTGTCAACGGCCGTTATATGGCCAAGATAGGGGGCAAGGAGCATGGAGACAAGCCCCGTGCCGCAGCCGTACTCCATGCATGTCATGTTGCGGGAAAGCGGTATGTTGTCCCTTATCGACCGTGCCACCGCTGCTGCAAGCTCGACTCTTCGGGGATTTTCTTCCCAATTTCGCGCTGCCTCGTCAAAGTAGTCATGTTTTTGCTTCATTTTGGGGACCTTTTTAAAATGGTTTTCTACCGATTATTTCTCCCAGGAGGCGCACCACTCTTTGATATGGTTAGTGGCTAATTAACAGGCTCGTCGCAGGTTGTAGGCCATGGAAATCAGGAGAATATGAACCGAGTTTCTTAAAAGCCCTATATATTTGGCCCGAGTATGTCTCCATTTGCTCTTTATTATGGCAAAGGGTCTTTCTACCTGGGCCCGTATCTTGGAAATCTCCTTGTTCCTTTTCTTGCCTTCCTCAGATCATAGATCAATATAAATAGTTGGCCTTAGACGAGACAACGCCTCTGAAAGGCTTTTCCCCGGTCCAGAGGCGGCCAAGAAGGGGAGGCCCACACCCGTCACCACAGACAGAAGACCTTTTTGCCCCCCTTCATAGCGGCCCTTACCTTTTCCATGTGTCTCAGGGCCGCAAGTTCTCTTTGAACATCGGTCGTCTTCAGGCCAAGTCTCTTTGCAAGCCCGTCGGGCTCAAGACCGCCTGTTTCCTTAAGAATCTCCAGTACTTTTTCCTGCACATCTGTAAGGGTAGTCCCGGATCTGTCTTCTGATTTTGCAGAGTAGACTGCCCAGGGGTCGCAGACCCGGGTTGGAGAGAGGACGTCCATGTAGCAGTCCTCGCACAGCACCTGGCCCATATATTTTATCTCTTCTCCTGCATCGAGCTTTCCGCCACACCTTTCACACTTCATCTGCCTCTTCCTCTTTTTTCTGGAGGTCCTCGATGGTCCCCTGCAGCTTATGGGTTTCCTCGCGCAGAAACACCTTTAAGGCCCCGTAGGTATCCCTGAAAAGGCTGATTGCCCTTTCTCCAGCCCCTGTAAGCTTTGCTCCCCCGCCTCCTGGTCCCCCGGTACTTGTGACCACGAGGGGAACGGGTGCCTGCCTGTTCATGGAATCTACCAGGCGCCAGGCGTGTCGGTACGCCATTCCCATGGACCTGGCCGCTGCGCTGATGGAGCCGTAGTCCCTAATACGTTCAAGAAGAACCATCCTGCCATAGCCAAGAAACGTGCCATCTTCCCCTTCAATCCATATCCTGCCTCTTATCCGGTAGTTGCCAGCCATGGTCTTATCCTTTCCCGAACGGGCAAAGAGGGTAACGGCATTCTCTGCAGCCTAAGCAGAAGCCCCCGTGGCCAAGGGCCGCGATTTCCGTGCGACCAATCTTTTCCCCAGCAAGTATTCTTGGAAAGACCAGGTCCAGGACCGTTGTCTTGAAATACATGCCGCAGGCGGGCATGCCGAGTACCGGAACGCCCTCGATATAGGCCACAAGGAACATGGCCCCTGGAAGCACAGATGAACCGTAGACCACATCTACAGCCCCAGCCTTCCTGATTCCGTGCCTTGCCACGTCGTCAGGATCAACCGACATCCCGCCACTTGTCAAGATGAGGTCAGCCCCCGCATCAAGGCAGCTCCTTATGTGGCGGGCGATAACATCAGGGTCATCGGGCGCAAAGCGCACGTTTATTACCTGGCCTCCAAAAGATTCCACCTTCTTTCTCAAGACCGGTTCAAAGGCGTCCTTTATTCTGCCATAATAGACCTCGTTTCCAGTAATGACCAGGCCAGCCCTGCTCTTTCTAAAGGGCAGGACCTTTAGGATGCCCCCTGCCTCCTGGCCAATGGCAACCGCCCTGTTGACCGCCTCCTCTCTGATTACGAGGGGGATGGCCCGACCGGCCCCAAGCTTCTCGCCCCGTTTTACCACTGTATCTGTGTGACGGGTAGCAAGCATTACGTCCCCGGGGAGGTTAAACCTGAAAAGCGCCTCTGTCTCTACCTTCAAGAGACCGTCTATGGCCGCCTTGAAACCCACCTTACCCTCGGCTATCTCTTTTGAGTACTCTACTCCCTGTCCAGCCACGGCCCTGGCCATTCTGATGGCCGCTTCGTCCTCGTGAAGCTCTCCGGGTCCAAGGTCAAAAACGAAGATGCGTTCTTTCCCAAGGCGCTTTAGGTGTGGGATGTCTTCCTGCCTTATAACATGCCCCCTTTTAAAGGCAGGCCCCTTGAATTCCCCTGGCCTGATCTCGGTGATATCGTGGGGAATCACCATGTTTACAGCCTCTTCGACCGGCACAGTCCTGTTCATGAGAAAAACCTCCCTGTTTTTTTGAAGGACCATTATACCCCTAAGGGAATAACGCATCAAGACCGATTAAATAGCCAAGCGAGCTGTTGCATCTTTTTCATTACCCAAAAATCCACCACTTCAAGGGACTCGAGGCCCTTATCTATGGAAAAGCGTCTCCTTGCATAGTAAGGAATAAGGCCCCTCATTAGAAAAAAGCTTGCGGCCACCTTTGGATCTGGGCATTCTTTCATGCAGGCGCCATTTTGTGGGAGCTTTTTAACAAAGCCCTCTAAGGGCCCGTTCCTTAAGCACGGGCCGGCTCATCTGGATATTAAAGATGCCGTGGGCCTTCAGCCGTATACGGCCGAGTTTCTTGTTCCAAAAGGCCACTGGGGTTCATAGTTTCCCACTTGAGGCTGGTAAAGACCCCCATTTTTTACAAAGTAGATCTCCGTCCTTATGTGGCTTGTAATTCTATAAGGGAAGTGAAAACGGCTTGGTAAGTATGGGGAAAATTCTACATATTACTTAAAAAAGGAGGAGGTAAAAGGGCTTGCAGGAGACGACAGATGCATTTGAAAGGACGTATAATACTGGAAAAAAACTGGCACGTTTCGTTTCGATTCTTGGTAAAGATTACATGCCGCATTGTGATCACCGTCGCCACCATTGAACCCTTGCCAATAACATATTATTAATCGAATATTATAGAAGGAGAGTTTTATAAAATAGTGGAAGACAGGACGGAATAAAAGATAATGTTAAGTCCAGGTCAGACGGAGTTTGCTAATCTGTTTCCAAAATATGATATAGTTCCCATAATGCGGGAGATCGCCATTGATTTTGATACCCCTGTGTCCTTGTTTTCCAAGGTTGCCACGGGCGAATATTGCTTTCTCCTGGAAAGCCTTGAAGGTGGAGAGCGTTGGGGAAGGTACAGTTTTATAGGGATAAATCCGTTAAGGATAGTCAAGATAAAGGGAAGGACTGTAAGGGTTGAATTTCAGTCCGGGAACACAGAAGAGATCGAAACCGGGAATCCCATAGATTATCTGAGGAATTTTTTCAGGGCACTCAAGGCAGTGCAGTTCGCTGGCCTTCCAAGGTTCTCTGGAGGGGCGGTGGGCTACCTCGGCTATGATATGGTGCGGTTTATCGAGAGGCTGCCCGTAGAGCTTGTAGACACGGCGGGTTTTAATGATGCCGTGTTGATGTTTCCAGAGGTCATTCTCTGTGTGGATAACCTCAAACAGACGCTCAAGATAATAGTAAATGTCGAGACCAGCAGGCATGATTCAGCCGGGCGGGCCTTTGATGAGGCGCGCGCTATGATAGATGAGCTTATAGGGCGTGTAAGGGCAGGTATAAATTATCCGGAAGTCACCGGCAGCGATTTAAGGGCGGAGCTTGAGCCCGAGGTGCCGCGAAATGCGTTTAAGGAAGCAGTGGAACATGCCAAGGCATATATTAAGGCCGGTGACATAATTCAGGTGGTTCTTTCCCAGAGATTTTCAGGTAAAAGCCAGATTCCCCCCTTTGAGCTTTACAGGGCAGTTAGGAGAATAAACCCGTCTCCTTACCTTTTCTATCTGAAACTAGGTGACGAAGTCCTTATAGGTTCTTCTCCCGAGATCCTTGTCCGGCTTACTGACGACCTTATTGAGCTGCGTCCCATTGCGGGAACCCGTCCCAGGGGAAGGACGGATGAGGAAGACAGGGTACTTGAAAGGGAGCTTTTATCAGACCCCAAAGAAAAGGCGGAGCACGTCATGTTGGTTGATCTTGGCAGGAACGATGTCGGCAAGGTGGCCAGGATGGGCTCTGTTCAGGTGACGGATTTCATGATAATAGAACGTTACTCTCACGTTATGCATATAGTGAGCAACGTTGTGGGAAGGCTTGGGCCTGGCTTCGACATGTTTGATGTGTTCAGGGCGTGTTTTCCTGCAGGAACGGTGTCCGGTGCGCCTAAAATAAGGGCCATGGAGATAATCGAGGAACTCGAGCACGCAAGGCGCGGTCCCTACGCCGGGGCAGTTGGCTACTTTGATTATGCAGGAAACATGGACCTTGCCATTGCAATCCGCACCCTTTGCCAAAAAAGTGACAGGCTGTACCTCCAGGCAGGGGCAGGTATTGTGGCTGATTCAGACCCTGAAAGCGAGTGGGAGGAAACCATCAACAAGGGCAAGGCCCTCATGAAGGCCATAGAATATGTCAAGCAAAGGCCATAGCCATACTGGGGTCTGTCCCTTGCAGATTTTATGAACTAGGTTATCGGGTTATGATAGTTCTCATAGATAATTACGATTCGTTCACGTACAATCTTGTCCAGGCTCTCGGAGAGCTTGGCGCGGAGCTGAAGGTGTTCAGAAACGACGAGATAGCTGTCGTAGATATAGAAAGGTTTTCTCCATCCCACCTGCTTATTTCTCCAGGGCCATGCACCCCAAGGGAGGCGGGCATATCGGTTGACGCCATTAAATACTTTGCGGGAAAGATTCCCATTCTCGGGGTGTGTCTCGGTCATCAGTCAATCGGTTACGCCTTTGGCGGCAAGGTGGTGCGTGCGGAAAGGCTGATGCATGGAAAGACCTCCATGATAAGGCATGATGGCAGGGGAGTTTTTGAGGGGCTTCCGAATCCCTTCGAGGCCATGCGTTACCATTCCCTAGTAGTTGAGGAAAAGAGCCTTCCGGCATGTCTCGAGGCGACGGCATGGTCTGAAAGGGACGAACTCATGGGGTTGAGGCATAGAGAGCTGAGGGTGGAAGGCGTGCAGTTCCACCCGGAATCCATTCTTACCCCGGAGGGGAACAGGCTTCTAAAAAATTTTCTTGAAACAGGTTGATCCTCCATGAGTAAAATGATCAAGGCATTGCAACAGGTGGTAGATGGGAAAGACCTTGCCGGAAGCGATATGCGTGACGTGATGGGGGAGATAATGGAGGGACGGGCGACCCCAGCCCAGATAGGCGCACTCCTTACAGCCCTCAGAATGAAGGGTGAGAGCGTGGAGGAGATCTCAGGCGCTGCGCTGGTTATGAGACAGAAGGCCGTTACCATCTCTCCCCGGATAGAGAAGGGGGAGTTTCTCGTAGATATCGTTGGAACTGGCGGCGATATGAGCGGGACGTTCAATGTGTCTACAACTGCCGCGTTCGTGGCGGCAGGGGCCGGGTTAAGGGTGGCAAAGCATGGTAACCGTTCCGTGTCTTCGAAATCTGGTAGTGCTGATCTTCTCGAGGAACTTGGTGTGAAACTTGATGTTTCTCCTTCGGTAGTGGAAAGGTGTATTGAGAATATCGGCCTCGGTTTTCTCTTTGCCCCGAGTCTGCATCTGTCCATGAAAAACGTTATTGGGCCTAGGAAGGAAATGGGGATACGAACCCTCTTTAATGTTCTCGGGCCACTTACAAACCCTGCCGGGGCACAGGTTGAACTTATGGGTGTTTATCATGGCAGGCTGTGTGAAAAGATGGCCCGGGTGCTTGGCCGACTCGGTGCGAGAAGGGCCTGGGTGGTGCACGGGCATGGCGGCATGGACGAGCTTTCCATCTCGGGGCCTTCCCTTGTGGCTGAATGGGATGGAAGCCAGGTAAGGGTTTTTGAGACAAGACCTGCTGATTTTGATATCAAGGAGGCGGAGACCAAGGAAATCATGGGCGGTGGACCGGAAGAAAATGCACGCATCGCCCGCATGGTACTAGAAGGTGAAAAGGGGCCCAAAAGAGACATGGTCGTAATGAACGCAGCCGCAGCCATATATCTTGCAGGCAAGGCCGCAACCCTTGTGGACGCTGCGCGGCTTGCCAAGGAAAGCATAGACTCGGGCAGGGCGGGGGAAGTCCTTTCTAACCTTGTTCGTATTACCAACGTGGCAGCCGGAGCATCATGAATATTCTCGACAGGATTGTTGAACACAAAAGGGTGGAGGTTAATGCCCTTAAAAAGGATGGAATCTCCAGCCCCGGCATTGAAACAGGTCCGAGAAGGGGGTTTATTAAAAGGCTTCTCAAAGGCAGGCCCGTGGGCCTGATAGCAGAGGCGAAAAAGGCGAGTCCTTCAAGGGGTCTCATTTGTCCCGAGTTCGAACCGGCAAGGCTCGCCATGGAGTACGAAGAAGGCGGTGCTGACGGGATGTCCGTTCTAACTGATAAAATATTTTTCCAGGGAGCCCTGAGTTATCTTCTTGACGCTCGGCAGGCCTGCGGCCTTCCAGTCCTGAGGAAGGATTTCATTATAGATCACCTGCAAGTAGATGAGGCGGTTTTGTGGGGAGCGGATGCAATTTTGCTGATATGCGCAGTTCTTGACAGGTCCCTGTTGGAAGAGCTAATTCTCCATGCCCGGGAGCTGGGGATGGATTGCCTTGTGGAGGTGCATGACGAGTACGAAGCAGAGGAGGCAATGGAGGCGGGAGCAGAGTTAATTGGCATAAATAACCGGAACCTAAAGGATTTTTCAGTAAGCCTCGACACCAGCCTACGGGTCAGAAAAGTTATCCCTACAGATATACCGGTTGTGAGCGAAAGCGGCATAAAGGGCTTTGATGATATAGAAAGACTCCAATCCGGCAACATACAGGCTGTTCTTGTTGGAGAGAGCCTCGTGAGATCAGGTGACAGGCCTGCAAAGATCAGGGAACTGAAGGGGCATTAGAAATATTGCCTGTGCGTATCAAGATTTGCGGAATTACCGATCCCGAAGATGCAAAGGCTGCGGTTCGCTCTGGCGCCCACGCGGTTGGCTTTGTGTTTGCAGAAAAAAGCCCGCGCCATATCAGCCGAGACAGGGTACGGGAAATAGTCTCGTGCCTGCCGCCTTTTGTGGAGAGCGTCGGGGTCTTCGTAAACGAATCCCACGACAGGGTGAGGGACCTGATAGATTACTGCGGACTTGATCTTGTCCAGTTTCACGGGGAAGAGGATCCCGGTTACTGCAGGGCCTTTATGCCTAGGGCCATAAAGGCCTTCCGGGTCAGGGACGTCTCCGTTGTGAAGGAGATAAGGGCCTACCGAGCCAGTGTACGGGCGGTTCTCGTGGATAGCTGGTCGTCCAAGGCGCATGGTGGGACGGGAAAGGCATTCGACTGGGATATAGCAAGAGAAGTGGTGGAAGAGGTAGAAATGCCGGTTCTTTTGGCTGGCGGCCTTGACAGCTCGAGCGTTGCCGAGGCTGTCGCTATGGTAAGGCCCTTTGGGGTGGACGTTAGTTCAGGGGTTGAAACTGCCCCGGGAAGAAAGGACAGGAAACTTATAAGAGAATTTATCAATAAGGTTAACGAGGTCGCCAAAAGGGTAGCAGACTCGTAAGGCCCGTGGCCCCGATTATCAGTTTCCGCCTCCCGTGCAAGGAGGGGGGCATAGAGGGCATTTTCCCCGTGGCGGCCATATATTAATGCAAGGAGCAAGGTGCGAAGGTGAAAAGGACAAGATTTGTTACGCAGCCGGACAGGAAGGGCCATTTTGGTATTTTCGGAGGACGTTTCGTTCCAGAGACCTTGATACCGGCCATCACGGAGCTTGAAGCAGCCTACAAGAAGGCGAGAAGGAGCCGGGAGTTCAAAGAGGAGTTCTCATCCATTCTTAGGGATTATGTTGGGCGTCCTACGGCCCTTTACGAGGCGAAACGCCTTTCTGAGGCCCTAGGAGGCAAGTGCAGGATATTCTTGAAGCGAGAAGACCTGACCCATACAGGTGCGCACAAGATAAACAACACAATCGGGCAGATACTTCTCGCCATGCAGATGGGCAAAAGACGTATAATCGCTGAGACAGGCGCTGGCCAGCACGGCGTAGCGACCGCTACCGCAGCAGCTCTAATGGGGCTTGAGTGCGTAGTGTACATGGGAAGGAAGGATACCGTACGCCAGGCCATGAACGTGTTCCGAATGGAGCTTACTGGTGCTAGAGTTGTTCCTGTCGATTCTGGAACCAAGACACTTAAAGATGCGATAAACGAGGCTATTAGGGACTGGGTAAGCAATGTTGAGACAACCCATTACATAATTGGTTCTGTTGTTGGACCCCATCCGTACCCGGTGATGGTCCGGGACTTTCAAAGCGTGATTGGCAGGGAGGCGCGCGCTCAGCTTAGGCGGGCAGGTGTAGGTCTTCCTGATGTTGTGGTGGCCTGTGTGGGAGGCGGCAGTAATGCAATGGGTATATTCTATCCCTTCGCAAGGGAAAGGGAAGTGCGGCTGATAGGTGTTGAGGCCGCCGGCCTTGGGGTGGATACTGAGTACCATTCCGCTACCCTGACATGTGGAGATCCAGGGGTGCTTCACGGGACCATGAGTTACCTGCTTCAGGACAAATGGGGACAGATAAAGGGAGCGCACTCTGTAGCCCCTGGGTTGGACTATCCGGGTGTTGGGCCCGAGCATTCCCTGTTCAAGGACTCTGGCAGGGCGGAGTATTACACAATAGACGACGAGGAGGCCCTTGAGGGGTTCAGGCTCCTTTCGGAAACAGAGGGTATCATCCCGGCACTCGAAAGCGCCCATGCCATCGCCTACCTCAGGAAACTCGTTCCCACTCTTTCTGAGGGGAGCACGGTTCTCGTGAATCTCTCTGGCAGAGGCGATAAGGATGTGGCAACGGTAAGGGATATCTTCAAGGGGGGTAAGGAAGATGAACAGAATTGACAGGTGTTTCAAGGAGCTTGGCAGAAAAGGCGAAAGCGCCCTCATCCCCTTTGTGACGGCCGGTGATCCCAATCCCGACGTCACGGTTGAGGTAGTTGTCGAGATGGCCCGTCAGGGGGCAGACATAGTAGAGCTTGGTCTTCCCTTTTCTGACCCCCTTGCAGACGGGCCCACCATTCAGGCGGCAAGTTTCCGGGCCCTGGAAGGCGGTATGAATCCGAAGGCGTTTCTTGACGTGGTAAAGAGGATAAGGCAAAGGACGGATATACCACTTGTGCTCATGGGATATTACAACCCGATTCTTAAAATGGGGCTTGAAGAATTTGCAGACCTTGCTGCCAAGGTTGGCATAGATGGTGCCATAGTGCCCGATTTGTCTCTCGAGGAGTCCGATGCATGGAGAAGGGCGGCTCGTAAGCATGGAATTGCCAATATCCTGCTCGTTGCTCCCAACACTCCCACTGAGCGTGTAAAAAAGATTGCGAGGGCATCTGCCGGTTTCATATACTACGTGTCGGTGCTTGGTATAACAGGGGCACGGGCAGAGCTTCCAATGGAGCTTGCCGAGGGGCTCAAAAACGTCAAGGGCTGTTCAAAGAGGCCCGTGGCAGTGGGTTTTGGCATATCAAGTCCGGAGCAGGTCAGGGGCCTCAGGGATTCGGCCGACGGCATAATAGTGGGAAGCGCCATAGTAAGGATGCTTCACCAGGAGTTTGAAAAAAATGGCCCGGAATCAGCCATAAAGGCTGTTGGCGGCTTCGTGGCAAGGCTCAAGGAAGCCACGGGAAAGTAGGAAAGGGGTTTGTTCCTCAAAAGGGCCATAAGAATCATCTTTGATAGGGCACCGGACGAAACCATTGACCTCTTCGCAGTTTTTCCTGGTCTCAGACGTTTTTTTGAAAGGAGACGCCTGCACCGGTTCCTCAGGACCTTCGGGGACCTGGCCTTCGCCTTTATTATCTTCGTTGGCCTTTTTGGGCCCCAAGACCCTGGGGAAAACTGCATTATTTACCTGTCCTGGGGGGTCTGGTGGCCGACAATAGTACTGACATGGTTCTTTGTGGGAAGGATGTGGTGCGGTTTCTGCCCCTTTCCGGGCATTGGGAGGCTTGCCCAGGGCTTGGGGTTCTGCCTGAATCTGAAGGTCCCGCGCTTTCTCCGGAAGAATTCCCCCTATCTCTCCGTCATACTCCTTTGCATCATTCTCTGGATAGAGGAATCAACAGGCATCAAGGAGTCTCCAAGGGGAACGGCCCTCCTGATCCTCGCCATTCTGTCCGGCGCAACCCTCACATCCCTGCTTTTTCCCATGCAGGCTTGGTGCAGGTACCTGTGTCCCATGGGGAGACTCATAGGGGTAGGCTCGACCCTGTCCATGCTTGAATTCAGGGCCGACTTTGAAAAATGCAAGAAGTGCAGGACGTTTGCCTGTAAAAGAGGCACACAGGAACGTAGGGGTTGCCCCGTGTTTCTTGGGGCGTTCAACGTGCGCAACAATCTGGACTGCCTTATCTGCGGTCACTGCCTGAGCCTTTGCGACAAGGATTCCCCAATGCTCAACCTGAGAAGTCCCTTCAAGGAACTGGTGTTGAACAAGGGAAGGTTTATCACCTGTTCCTACATTATTCCTTTTCTGATGGGATCCCAGTTAGTACGATTTTATGAGGACAGCCCATTTTTTTTTGTCCACGTTGGGCGACTAAACGGCTTAGATGACATGCTCGTCTGTTCAGCCATGCTCGCCGCCGGTTTTTTTTACGTATTCGTGATAATAAGGCTCGGTGCCCTTTTTTTTGGAATTACCGAGGACGAGCTTTTCGGAAAGTTTTCTCCCATGGTCCCGATACTTGTGCCAATGGCCTTTGCGGGGGAGCTGGCCTACCGCTTGGATTATGCTCTACGGTACGCCCCCGGGTTTTTCCCGACCATAGGGAGGCAGTTTTCCGTGGATTCCTTGCTTGGGCTGACCTTCAGCGTTCCGCCCATGACGTTTCCCATAATGAATATCTTTATCCTGTTGAGTTCAGTGGCGGCTTGTATATATGTGTTATACCGGTTGGCGTTTCAGGAATTTGAAGGGATTGTGCCCATGCGGCGCGTGGTCCTGGTGGCCGCTCTGGTATTGATCACGGGCTTATCCTATATGTGTTTGATGATTCCGGTAGCGTGAAAGGAGGAGATATCGTGGAGGCAGTTTACAAAACGGACATTAAGGGGCTTGAACTGGTTCATAGGGGGAAGGTCCGTGACCTGTACAGGTGCGGAGACAACATTCTCATGGTGGCCACGGATCGCCTTTCCGCCTTTGATGTCGTGTTCGGGGAGCCTGTTCCCGACAAGGGAAAGGTACTTACCGAGATATCGCTTTTCTGGTTCGAAAGGTTAAGGCGTATGGTGCCCAATCATATTATTGAATCGGATGCGGCAAGGTTTCCTGCTGAGCTTGCGCCCTACCGGGAACTGCTCGAAGGCAGAAGCGTCATAGTGAAAAAGGCCAGGCCCATAGCAATGGAATGCATTGTGAGGGGATATATTAGTGGTTCGGGGTGGAAGGAGTATCAGCGTACAGGAACAGTTTGTGGTATCAGGCTTCCTGAAGGGATGGAGGAGTCGGCAAAACTCCCAGAGCCTATATTTACTCCATCTACCAAAGCAGATGTTGGTCAGCACGATGAGAATATAGATTTTGAAAGGGCGTGCGAGATCGTGGGCAGGAGCACCGCCGAGAGGGCCAGGAAGATCAGCCTTTCAATATACAAGGACGCGGCGGACTATGCCCTGACAAGGGGAATAATTATCGCGGATACCAAGTTCGAGTTTGGTTTTATAGACGGGGTTCTTTGCCTCATCGACGAGGTGCTTACTCCAGACTCGTCAAGATTCTGGCCTGTCGATTCCTACAGGCCAGGAGGTCCACAGCCAAGTTTTGATAAGCAGTTCGTCAGGGATTACCTGGAATCCATAGGATGGAACAAAAGGCCGCCAGCACCAAGTCTTCCCGAAGACATTATAGAAAAGACCCGCAAGCGTTACCTCGAGGCGTACAGGCGTATCACTGGTAAAGAGCTAAAGGGCCGGTGATTGTAAGTGGCTTCTTCTTCCCGCAGGACAGGTAGACTGTCATGGCTCATGCTTTTTTTTGCGGCGTTGTTGCTTGGCTGCGCATCGAGAGGCGATGCCCGGCGCCAGCGTGTATTTTGCAGGCATGTAATCGACGGCGACACTATCGTTCTGTCAGACGGCAGGAAGGTGAGGTACTTAGAGATAAACGCCCCGGAAATCCGCCACGGGGATGCTGAGGGAGAGCCTCTCGGAGAGGCTGCTGCACGGTTCAACCGGAGTCTTGTAGAGGGAAAGACCATAGAGATCCTGGTGCCACTGAAAAGGTCTCATGACAGGTTTGGCAGGTTGCTTGCCCATGTCTTCCTGTTGAACGGAAAACTTGTAAGCGAGCTCCTTGTTAAAAACGGGCTTGCTCACGTCTGTTTTTTTGCACGCCCGGACACGTACGCAAAACGACTTCTTTCTGCCCAGAGAAGTGCTATAATGCTCAAAAAGGGTATTTGGGGCATAAGGTTTACAACCTTGGAGCCTTATTACATAGGGAACAAGAGGTCATTGCGGTTTCACCGGCCTTGGTGTCCGTTTGGAAAGAGTATTTCACCGCAGAACAAGGTAATTTTTTACAAGAGAGAAGATGCCTTCCTGAAGGGGTACTGCCGATGCAAGAAATGCCTGCCGTAGTGATAAAGGACAAAATTTTTCTGGAACACGATCCCGGTTTCGGCCATCCGGAATCTCCCCAGCGTCTGCAAGCAATCTATAAGAGGATTGAAGAGGAGGACGTAAATCAAATTTACCGGGTCGCCAGGCCACGGCCAGCCACAAAGCAGGAGCTTTGCTGGAATCATTCCAGGACCTATGTGGAACGGATAGCAAGGACTGCCGGGCTCCTGCATTACCAGCTTGATCCTGATACGGCTACCTCCGAGAAATCTTGGGAGGCGGCCCGTTTTGCCGTTGGAGGGGTGTTCGAGGCCCTGGATTCCATCTTTTCCGGTAAATCCTCCGGCGGTTTCGCCCTCATAAGGCCCCCAGGCCATCACGCGGAAATCGATCACGCCATGGGCTTTTGTCTCTTTAATAACGTGGCCCTTGGTGCCCATTACTGCCTGAGGAGGCTAGGATGCAAGAGGGTAATGATAGTTGACTGGGATCTTCACCATGGCAACGGGACCCAGCATAGTTTTTACGAGGAAGATTCTGTCCTGTACTTTTCCACCCACCAATATCCATACTATCCAGGAACTGGTGCGGCGGACGAATGTGGAGAGGGAAGGGGGGAGGGTTTCACCGTCAATTGTCCCATGTCTATAGGGGCTGGCGACAGGGAGTTTGCCGCTGTCTATAACAGGCTGCTTGCCCCCGTCGCCGAGGAGTACAGGCCGGAGGCCATACTTTGCTCGGCGGGTTTCGATATCTACTGGCATGATCCCCTCGGTGGAATGCAGGTGACCATTAATGGTTTTTCTTTCCTGTCCTCAAAGCTTCTGGGACTTGCAAGGAAACTCTGCGGCGGTCGGTTGCTTTTCTGCCTCGAAGGGGGGTACGATCTTGCCGGGCTTGGTGAAGGGGTAGCCGCAGTTTTAAGAGTAATGGGGCGAAAAGAGCAAAAAAAGGAAAAAAGTGTTATTGGAGAGCTGGAAAAATCCGATGTATCTACAAAAGGTCTTGACAGCGCCCTTAGCATTCAAAAGAGGTACTGGCGTTCCCTCGTATAGTCCGGGCTGCAAAACATGATTTATGCAATCTGCTAGCCGGTACTTCTGCGGGCCTATCACGAAAATCGTATCTGATAGGGGAATTGTGGAAATGAACAGGAGCCAGCTCGCTTATAAGATAGAGAACCAGGACAAAAAATGGAAAGATACCCTGATGGATATATGCGAGGTTGCCCGCTTATGCCTCCACAACCTGGTGGGCAGCAATACGCCGCCACTGCCACGCTGCTACGAGCGGGAGTTTGAACAGGCGGCCCTGCACCTTGGCAAGGAAGATGTTCTTGACATGGCAAGGGTCGACAGCGACAGACAGGCCTATACCATTAAGACCGCCATTTTACAGGCCAGCGAGCGTATAGGCGAGGCAAAGCTCATCCTCCGGGATTTTGATCAGGAGGCGCGCAGGGAACTCGGTCACATGGAACATCATCTTGAGGCCCTGAACAGCCAACTCAAGCTATTTGACAGCCGCGGTTTCAAGGCGATAGTGGATTCTGCGGTTTCTTTCAAGGATTGCGGTCAGGGGTTCGTGGAGGAGCTTTCCCGTGTTATTGACGAGATAGACCGGCAGCAGGAAATGCTCCAGGCACTCGTTCAGAAGGTACACGAGGATCCACTTACAGGCGTGTTGAACAGGAGAGCGTGGGAACGGGATCTTAAGAAGCTGTCAGGTTTCGTCGCAACTCAGCAGAATGCAGTCTATTCAATCGTTATCGCTGATATTGATAATTTCAAGGACATAAACGACCGTCATGGCCACCCGGTGGGCGATGCGGTCCTGAAACAGTTCGCTGCCATCCTCAAGGATCATTTTTCCAAAACAGGCGCTGTTTACAGGTATGGAGGTGACGAGTTTACCGTAATTGTCAAGGGCTTTGATGCAGGCTCTGTCCAGGTGGAAGTCGATAGGCTCAGGCAAAGGCTATCTCAAGCCACCTTCGTGGCCATGGGTGGCATGCTGCGCATAAGGATTTCTGCCTCCTTCGGCCTGTCCCAGGGGAATTGTGAAATGGATGTAAAATCGGTTATTTCCGAAGCGGACGAGATGCTCTATCTCGCCAAGAAGGCTGGGCGTAACTGTATCATTTGTCATCCAAGTTGATTGCGGAATTCCTTTCATAGCGTTTTTGGGTAAAATAAGGCGCGATCATCTTGGGATGGATGCTTGAACCCTCTCCTATGGTTGTCCCCTGGGGTACCTGGGCGTGCATACCGATTGTCACAATTCCACCGTCCTTTTTGCCTACAATACAGTCCTTGCCTATGCTGACACCGATGTCCGTGACCGTTCTCTTGACATTTGCTCCTGGTCCAATCTGGGTATCGAAAAATAGTACGGAATCCTTGACTACGGCGCCTTCACCCACGTGTACACCTGGAAATAGTATGGATCTTTTCACTTCGCCTTCCACCCTTACCCCGTGATAGAAACGGCTATCCGAGATTACTCCGCAGCGCTCAGGGTCTGCGCCGATAATGGCTGGTCCCCTGTCCCTTATGGCTTCGTGGTCCAGGTTTGTTCTCAGACACCACCTCGAAAGATCGATCCTCGGATGGCTGCCGAGAAGATCCATGTTCGCCTTCCAGTATTCTTCGATGGTTCTGCAATATGCCCAATATCCATGGAACTTGTATCCAAAGATCCTGCGGGAATGGATCAGCGCAGGAATTATATCCCTGCCGAACTCGTGGGATTCTGCTGTGGCGTTGTCTTCAAGCACTTCTATCAGTACGCGGTAATTGAACAGATAAATGGTCATGGACGCCCACGTGGAAATGGGTTTTTCGGGTTTTTCAGCATAATCTATGAGCCTGCCGCCCCTTTGATCGTCGTGGGCTATTTTACCGAGGCCGAATCTTGAGCAGCCAGGCACGGGCACGTTTACGAAAGCGGCGGTCACTTCTGCGTTCATGTCCCTGTGAAAGCATATAAGGTCGTTGTAATCCATGTTGTAAACATGGTCACCGGAAAGGACCAAGACGTATTCCGGAAGATAGGAGGATATGAAGTCCATGTTCTGGTAAACGGCGTCTGCCGTGCCCTTGTACCAATCGGAGGCATGGAGTGCCTTGAAGGGAGGCAGGATGGTGATCCCCCGGTGTCGGCCTATCATGTCCCAGGATGCCCCTGTCCCTATGTGTTCAACTAGGGAGCTTGAACGGTACTGGCTCAGGATGCCTACCCTCTGGATGCTGGAGCACATGAGATTGCTCAAGGGAAAGTCGATGAATCTGTACAGGCTTCCAAAAGGGACTGTGGACTTGGGCCGGAGAAACGTCAATATCCCGAGTTCGTTCACCCTGCCCCCAGCCAGTATCATGGCCAACGTCCTATTCATCTGTAAGCCATCACCCCGTTTCTTAATCCAAGTGTTTGGTAAAAAGTCTCATGAGCCGGTGGGTATCGAAGCCCATGGCGATTTTTTTAGGAAGGTTCCGGACCGGGACTTCTGCCCTTGCGCTTTCCTTGTGCCCTCCCGCAGGCCCGTAGGCGCCAAAGACGTGCTCGGCCAGCTTTCCAGCGTTTTTCTTGTAGCCGTCACATCTGAATATGACGATGAGCTTCTCCCCGACCTGGCCGGAAACGATCACCCAGCCAATATCGTGGACATGGGTTAGGAAATCCGCAACTACCACCAGTATGTCAGGATTTGAGATGCGTCCTATATGGACGTAAATCCTGTTTTTTCTTACCTTCAGATTGGCAAAGGCAGACCTGAAATATTTTATCTCCGCCTTTCTTATGTCAGACTGTTCTATCTTGTTCAGCCAGTACTTGTTTATTCTTTTGAAAAGATGCTGGAAACAAAGGATATCCGC
The DNA here is from genome assembly GCA_015493475.1 of Deltaproteobacteria bacterium. Classification (GTDB taxonomy): domain Bacteria; phylum Desulfobacterota; class Dissulfuribacteria; order Dissulfuribacterales; family QOAL01; genus JAADCZ01. Next base: position 40,673 of record WGDC01000089.1, on the reverse strand, counting down.
CGGAGTAGCCTTTTGAGTAAAATTATGGGTGTCAACCTTGATACCGTAAAACATGGCCGTGGCAAGGGCCGCGGCAGGTTTTATCCTGGCGGACTTCAGGTACTCCGCAAGCATGGTGCAGTTGGCACCGTACTCTTCCCTTACGTCTATAAATGGCGCGTTCCAGCCCTCTGTGATAGGGTGATGGTCGATGACGGCGTCGAATTTAATGTTGTTAAATTCGGGCCTGTGGGGAGGCTGGGAATCGAGGAGCACAAACTTAGTGTATTCCTCCCTCCTGGTTCCCCTCAATGGCTGAAGGGGAATCTTTAGTATATCCCTCATTGCAATGTTATTTAGACGCTTAATCTGGTTTGGGTGTACGATGGTGACCTCACTCACCCTCCGGCTAAGGAGCCTTTTTACCGCAAATGCGGAGGCCATGGAATCGGGATCAGCGACAATGACTATGAGTACGGAATCCTCACGTTTGAAAAGGGCCAGGAATTTCCTGAGCCTTTCCCTGTTGGAAAGCCTCCTTATGTGCCTTGCAATGGACGTGTTAGATGGCGCTTCTGCCTCTGCTCCGTTGTTCTTGCCCATATCTTTTGAAGATTAACTTTTTTCCAAGATTATGGCAAGTTCAGGAAGGACCTGGTTAATTTCTTCGCCTGAAGGATACTTGCTTGTGGCCTTACAGGTCAATGTTTGCGCCTTTGTGCTTTGGAGCGGTCCCCGAGGCTTGCCTTTGCATTTCTCTGTCCTATCTTTTCCATATATTTTCAGATAAGGAGGCAGGAATGGCGGATTTTACCATTATCAGATGTCCTTCGTGCGGAGTTAAAAACAGGGTACCAGTGGATAAGCTTTCCCTAGGGCCGAGGTGCGGGCGGTGCAAAACACTCTTGCCTTATCATCGTGAAAGCGGGCCGGTGATTCTAAACGATTCAAACTTCGATTCCATAGTTGGCGCAGCAAGGGCCGCCCTGGTTGACTGCTGGGCACCCTGGTGTGGACCATGCAGGATGGTGGGCCCGGTAATCGAGGACCTCGCAAGGGAGTTCGGCGCAAGTGTCCTGGTAGGCAAGCTGAACATTGATGAAAATCCGCAAGTTGCCGAGAGGTACCAGATCAGGAGTATACCCACTTTGCTTTTCTTTAAAAATGGCAAGCTGTCTGATACCATGGTGGGAGCGGCTCCAGCCCAGCAGATAAGGGCCAGGCTTCTATCCATCATATGAAAAACAGGGGACCCTAACTTCATGGAACATACAGCAGGTTTTGGCAAGTGTAACAAGGTTTGCGAATCGGAAATAGAGCACGTGTGGGAAAGGGTGCGTGTTCCGCTTGGACAGAGGAGTTACGACATCCGCATCGGGCCTGGGCTCTTACTTGAAACCCCGGCTTATTTAAGGGAACTCGGTGAGTTTACAGGTCCCTTTGTAATCACGGATACGAATGCGGGGGATCTTGTCGGGCATGATCTCATATCCTTATTAAAACAGCAGGGTTTCGGCCACACTCAACTGCTGTCCTTCGAGGCAGGCGAGCAGTCCAAGAACATGGACACGGTGGTTTCTCTTTCGAGGTCTCTAGTTGGGCTCGGAGCAGACAGGAACAGTCTCATAGTGGCCCTCGGCGGAGGCGTTACCGGTGATATCTGCGGTTTTCTTGCCTCCATCTACATGAGGGGCGTGGATTTTATCCAGCTCCCCACCACCTATCTTGCACAGGTGGATAGCTCTGTTGGCGGCAAGACCGGGGTAGACCTTCCGGAGGGGAAGAACCTGCTTGGGACCTTTGCCCAGCCAAGGCTCGTGCTTGCCGATATTGGTGTGCTCTGTACCCTGCCAGGCCAGGAGATCAGAAATGGCATAGCAGAGATTGTTAAGTACGGCATGATAAAGGACAGGGAACTCTTTCAGCGTCTCGAAGACGACTGGTGGAATATCATAAATCTCGAACCCGGCGTCACCGCCTACCTCGTAAGAAGATCCTGCGAGATAAAGGCAGAGGTGGTCTCAAAGGACGAGAGAGAAGGTGGATACCGCCGGGTGCTGAATTTTGGCCACACTATTGGGCATGCCGTTGAGGCGGCCTCCATGTATACTATAGCCCACGGAGAGGCCGTGGCTATGGGCATGGCTGCCGTGTCTAAGATTTCCGTGTCAAGGGGTCTCCTTTCAGGCGCAGAGTTTGATAGGCTGTTGGGTGTACTCGAAAGGTTTGAGCTGCCCGTGACCATTCCTGAAGGTATTGGCGAGGAGGAGGTCATGGAAAATCTCAAAAGGGACAAGAAGGTCAGGGATGGCAGGGTGCACTTCGTGCTTGTCAAGGGAATAGGAGATACGGTAATAGCGGACGATGTCACCGAGGAGGAGGTGCTTAAGGCAATAAGGGATAGCCGGGGTTAACTTTCGGCCCGCCGCCGAGTTGGATGTTTCATTATGTTAGCTGCTGCCCTGGTAATGGCCTCTATCCCCTGCCCAACAGTTGGTGCCGGGACGTAGTCTTCCTTTTGGAAAAAGCCATGGAATGTCGGCCTTGGCAAGAGCTGGGTCTCGCCATATATCTGCCATAAGGAATATCCTTTTTTCGTGCTTACAATGTAAAAGTTCATGCCGACCCATCCAGATGAATCCCCAGCAGGCTCGATGATGCCAGGCAGGATGATTTCAAGCACGTAATCGTATCCCTTTTCCTGCGCTATTCTCAGCATGTCATGCTTATCTAGGTGATTGTTGGGGTTAAGGGCAAGGGTGCCAAACACGTTTTCCTGAAGAAGTATTGACCTAACGAGGCTTGTGACGGACTGGCCCCATATTTCCTCCTGGTTCCCCGCCATGAAGGCCGGGATCATGAGTACCTTCTTGTTTGAAAGATTGAGGTATGTTTTCGGCATGACATAGACATTGAGCCGGGCATGGGGCCTGATTGTTTCCTCATGGGTAGAATCTGGGAAAAAGTAGCCGTTATCCGCGCAGCCGTACAAGAGGGTTGGTATCAGAAGCCAAAGGGCTTTTCTAAAGAGGTTGAGTGTCATATATCGTGGGTTCCGCTTCCTTTTCCTCTGGGGAATTTTCCGTTCCCAAAAGCGTTTTTACGGATATTGTTTTGGCGATCTCTTCGCCTGCCACGGACAGGATTTTTCCATTGTAAAGGTCTATCATCCTGACGTTTACTACCACTGAGCGGGCACCGTCTGAATATGTTCCGGTTATTACGGCCTTGGCCCTTAGGCTTGAAGCGAGTTTCCTTGCGTCCCTGCTTAGGATCAGTTCACCTGTGCCGGGCTGGAAGTAGAGGGCCCTGGCGGGCCTCACATCCTTGACATCGGCACCTTCCTTGAAAAGCTCTGCACCCACAGATTCGGCCAATACCCTGCCAAAGCGGGTGGAATGGTTTAGATTGTCAATGTCCACGAAGGTCGTGACCATGCAGGGCCAATCGCCGAGTTGGCCATTTCTCAGGTTGCGTTTCAGCTGGATCGCCATGCCCCTGGCAATCTGGAATATGTTTGACGATACAAGGGCCACATCTCTATCCTGATCAACAGGGCTGGGAATTACAGGAGGCCGGCTGCTTTCCGTGCATGGCTGTCTACGGGTGCAGCCGGCTCCTGTTAGAGAAAGGAGGAGGAAGAAGAAAATGGCTTTTGTCAAAAAATTGGGCATTCTTCAGTGTCTCATGAAAAATTATGTCATGATCCTGACAGTATCTTCATGTCAGATAGGGAACCGAGTTCCTTTACCGGCACCCTTACCGCAGGCACGGTTTCCGGAGAGGAAGAGGGCCAAAGCAGCCTTTCAAGGAACGGGTCCTTTCGTAGAATCTTGAGTCCCGAAGAAGCCACAAGGTTGTTCTCGTTGGATATCAGTCTTGCGTTAATCATTATGTACCTTCCCCTGGTCACGTAAGTGCCAGCAAGGATGTACCTGGCCGAGGACTGCCTGGCGAGCTCCTGAATATCCCGTGACAGGCCGTATTCTCCGTACCTCGGTTTGACCATGATGGAATCTGCCTTTCTTATTTCCACAACATTAAAGCCAGCCCTTTGAAGTTCACCCATGAGTTGTTCTGCAATATACCTGCCAAAGGGAGAGGTCCTGTAAAGGTTGTTCAAATCTACAAAGGTTGCAACGGCCACCGGTCCGCTCGGTCCTGACTCGTCCCTGAAGTTTCTGAGCAGTTGCAAGGCTATCTCGTGTATTTGCGTATTCAGGAAGGAAGCCTCATCTATTCTTGCCGGCTCGAGATTTTGGGCACAGGTGGCCGGCTGCTCCTGGACGTATTGCGGCCCGGATGAAGCGTTTACTCTTTCCACAGGTGTCTGCGGGGCGGCGTTTACCGGCTCTGGAGAGACATTTACGCCCCTTACTGGGGCCTTGTTCGCGGCGGCGGCAGCAACACCGCTTCCGCTGTTCACGTTTACTACTACTGGCGGCTGTGGGGGCGGCGCCGTTTTCGAGCAGCCTGAAAGCAACGTTACCATGCCCGCGACACATACCGGGGCGAGGATATGTCTTAATAATTTACTTGGTATAGTCATCAATTCTTTCCTCCTTTGTTGAATAGTCCAGTGTGGCGTCATTCGCCTGCCTTTGAGGCCATGGGGCGATCTTCAAAAATGCCTTGGGAGCTCTGCATCCGATTCCGACAGGATTGAGAAGTGTGGATATCCAGGGGCCAGCATCCGCCTCGGCGGCCGCCGCCGATATTATATCGTTGTCTTGAAGGTGGATAAGCCGCAGGTTTATCATTATCTTTCCCATGTGAAAGAGATAGGTTCCCGCGAGCACGGCCTGGCAGTTGACTCTTTTTGCTATGTCCTTGACATTGTCTGACAGGTTGAACTGGCCCACGTTTTCCTGGAGCTTGACAGCAAGCCCCCGTCTAGCCTCCACTATTCTCCAGCCCATTTCCTGGAGGTATATCCTGAGCCTTTCTGGCATTATTTGGCCGAACCTTGAGGTGCAATGGAGTTGACCCACGTCCACTATGTTAACGACGAGGGTTTTCGGCGGCGGTGAAGGACGCGGGACGAGGTTAGCGTTCAACTGGAGAGCGAGCTGCTTCGCCATCTCATCAAGAGGAGATGGCGTCTGTCCGTTCGCATGGGCCTGAGGCATGGCCAGTAATGTCAAAAAAATGACTATCAGTATGGAGGCCTCTATAGGTCCTGTTTTATCTGTCAGAGAATGGAATGGAGCTGTATACATGGAGGTTGACCTCTGAATCCGGTTTGAGCCGGGTTTTCCTGGCTGGTATCATTTTATACGTTACATATTCCGGAGGCTCGGGCAGGGGTTCGTAGTTTTTCTGGGTGTTCAGACGGTATTCAGGCCCGTAGACGCCTCGCGTATCTGGATAGCGGACCGTCGCCGAATAGTCCCGGCTCCTTGAGCAGCATGTTGGCCCCTCAAGGGATTTAAGTACGGCCATCGGGACCTGGAAAACGGTACGTATGAGGCGATGAAGGACCCCCTCGGGGCACGCAGCCCTCGAAGTGTTTACCACAGCGAGGCTTAGTACCATTGTAGTACCCATGATTACTGCCATTTTTTTCAAGAACATGTTTTTTCTCCTTTTCTTAATCACCAAAGCAATAGCTCTGCCAATTCTCAGGAATGTTTTTCGCCTGTTTTCTATGCCCTTTTCATCCCGTTTGGCGTCTGAAGATTCAAGTAAGTTCCCCGGCAGGGTGAAATAATTGCTTTCCAGGGTGAAAGAAATTCCTGTCCACGCCCATTCGTCATGGTAGTGTCTTTGCCCTTATTTCACCCTTCTTGAAAAAGAACATGATCTTTTCCACCGGCTCTCTCAGCTTGAGAGATGCATTGCATATCCTGATTTCGACATTCGGGAAACCGGAAGCGAGCAAAGAGACAGTGGCTTTTTCCATCAATCCGAAATCCTTTTCCAGCTTATGTATCTTTTCCTTGTTGAAATCCATCTGCCTGACGATATCAAAGGCGGCTGCCTGGAGATTATCTCTGACGGTCTCAAGCTTGGGATCAAGTTTTTTCCCCGAATCCTCGATCTTCTTTAGTTTTAAAAGTCCTTCCCGTATCTTTTCAAGCTTCTTGGCCAGTCCTTCCTGTTCTTTTATCAGGCCCTCATGGTGAATCACTAGAAGCGGATCGTATCCAGCCGAAAGAAAGGTGGGTACGTTTGCGCTGGTCCCGGCGTTTTTTACCTCAAGGGAACCGCCTACCATGACCTTTCCTCCCGCCACCAATCCCTTTCCATCCTTGACAAAAGCAGAACCATGAACCTGACAGTCACCATTGAGCACGTAATCCCTTACGGTCATGTCCCGGCCCACGAAGACCCTGCAGTATTCGAGCGCCCCACACTGCAGGCCGCCTCCCGTCTTTACCATGGTATTCTGGGACCTTATGATCCCATTTACGAAGATGTCCCCGCCAGCAAGAATAATGGCCTCGTCTTCCACGTTGCCGCCGATAAACAGATTTCCCATGGTTTCAACAGTAAATCCACCGAGGACCGAGCCCTTGACTACCAGTTTTTCCCCGTAGAACTCTACGTGGCCTGTTGAAAGGTCTACGTCACCGTCAATGGTCCATTCTTTTGTGACAGATATTGTTCCATCGTCTTCTATCTTCAACGCGCCGGATGCGGCAGCAGTAAGGGTTTCCTCGTTAACTATTTCCACGAGGCTGCCGGGATTGAACGAAACCCATTCTCCCGGCTTAGGCTCAATGGTGGCCCCGAATATGTCTTGGCCAGGTTTGCCGGGAGTTGGCGGTATCCTGCGGGCAATTATTTCTCCCCTTGTGACGTTGTGTATGAGTCCAAGGTTCCTCGGGTCCATGGTCTCCTTGTCGGCCTGTTTCTCGAGATAGGAACTGGCTATTATCTCGATTCTTCCATCAGTACCTGCCTCTGGCTCGACACCCCGTGCGATGAGCAGGGTGGTGCCGTTAAGCTCATATGGATTCAGGATGCCGTAACGAATGCCGCTTTCCTTGATAATATTTTTTACCAGGCCCGAGACCTTGACTATGTTATCACTGTCTACTCCCTCGACCCAGGCACACAGGTTGTCCTTGGATATCTTGAAGATACAGTCAGTGTCTGACAGCTTTATCCCAGAATAGTATTTTTGTTGGTTCATAGGGAAAACCAATCCTCCATGCCCTTCTATTATCGAGCTACAAGAAAATGATCACGGAAACACCAGGACCGTTTCGTCCAAAAACTGGTTGTTATTACAAGGTTCTACTTTTATTATCGACTTCATGCACCGAGGCTGTTAGAAATTTTTTCCCAAAAGGAGGCTGAAAAATGAAGTTTTTTATCGATACTGCGAACATAGAAGAGATCAAGAAAGGTTCTGAAATGGGCATGGTTGATGGCGTAACCACGAATCCCTCTCTCATTGCAAAGGAGAGGTGTGGCTTTGAGGAGAGGATCAGGGAGATATGCTCCATAGTGGATGGACCTGTCAGCGCAGAGGTAGTAAGTACCGAGGCCGGAGGGATGATAGAAGAGGCAAAGAGGCTTGCCGGGATAGCTCATAATATTGTTATCAAGATACCAATGACTACTGAGGGGTTGAAAGCCACCAAAAATCTTTCCAATATGGGTATCAAGACCAACGTAACCCTTGTGTTTTCGCCCCTTCAGGCCCTTTTGGCGGCAAAGGCAGGGGCCACCTTCGTCAGTCCTTTCGTGGGTAGGCTTGATGATATTTCAACAGATGGTATGGAGCTGATAGCCGACATAGTCCAAATTTATGACAATTACAACTTTTCAACGGAAATAATCGTTGCAAGTGTGCGTCATCCCATGCATGTGCTGGTGTCGGCCAAACTCGGCGCAGATATTGCAACGATCCCTTACAAGGTTATCGCGCAGCTTGCAAAACATCCCCTTACAGATATCGGGCTAAAGAACTTTTTAAGTGATTGGGAAAAGGTTCCGAAAACGTAATTGATGTCAGGTGAAAGAGATTACAGACACGATACTTGCTCAGGTCAGGATCCTATGCCCTGCCTACGGCCTAGGCATCTTGACGTTGCACTGGTTCTTGTTGTGTATTTTTTGTTCTCCTTTCTTTTTTGTTTTCGGGTTTTCGCGGGCGCCATCTATTCCTACGTGGACAAAAACGGGGTCTACCATTTCACAAATGCCCCCACTGATTCGCGTTTTTCAAGGATCGAGATGGACGAGCAATCAGCGATAATCAAGGGAAAGGGATGTTACCGGGGTTATCGGAGGTTATCCGTAGTTTCAGCCAAGGTAGTCAGGGCAAGAATAAATGCTTTTCACAGGGAAATTGATAGGGCGGCCGTTTTTTTTGGCCTTGATCCTGCCCTCATAAAGGCGGTTATACGGGCAGAGTCGGGTGGAGACCCGCAGGCGGTATCATCCAAGGGTGCTCTCGGCCTTATGCAGCTTATGCCGAAAACAGCAAGGGAGCTCATGGTCTATAATCCCTTTGATCCAGCAGAGAACATCTGGGGCGGGAGTAAGTACCTGAGTTGGCTTTTGGATAGCTTCGATGGCGACATAATAGCTGCCCTGGCCGCTTACAATTCTGGACCCGGAGCAGTTGAAAGATATGGCGGTGTGCCGCCCTATCCGGAAACCATCCAGTATGTTAAGCGGGTTTTGAAGTTCTGGAAGCAGGCCAAGACAGACCTCTGAAAAGGTTCCTTTCTGACGTTGACCATTCTCAGGGCATGCGGAGAGCGGCCCTTATCACTCCTTTCCTAATTCAACCCTTTCCATTGCGAGAGCAAAGGTACAGCAATAATACTTTTTCTTTTTCACAAGCAGTGACGAGCGTGGCGAGCAAAGAAGTGCAGAAGGCTCGGCTACTGCCCCGGCTCCTACTGCCTTCATTACGGTTTTCGAGTTATCTACGCCGCTGACCCTATTTAGCTCCCGCGCTGGGAATGTGCGCAGGTCCGCCGCAAGGTGCCTGGCAAGTTCAATGATGGCCGGTTCCCCGGCCTTCTTATCTATGGTGCCTATGTTTTTTATAGCCCACGGATGGATCGAATGGGCTGCAAGAAATTCCCTGGCTTTTTTCAAAAGCAGGTGCGGATCCAGTCCCTTGTGGCATCCTGTGCCCATGTATAGGTTGCGGGTCACAAGATGGAGCGCCCTGCCGTTTACGTTGTTATTGAAGGGGCCTATAATAATATCTGCATGCTGTTCCGTTCTTTCTATCTCAAGGCCGCGTGGAAGCCCCGCCGCCTTCACGCCTTTCTGAAGAAAAACCTTAAGACTCTTGCCGTCCCGGAATATTGCCTGCATGTGCTTGAGCCGGTCTTTATCCGTGGGTACGAGGTTGTTGGAACGCGCCCATAGGTCTATGGCCGTAATTTCCATGAGATCGGACTGCGTGGTGATGATGGGTCGCGCCCCGAGGATGGAAGCCGTTTCCATGGCAAGGGTATTTCCCCCTCCAATGTGCCCCGACAGAATGCATATCACGTTTCTGCCTGATTCATCTATGCTCAATACCGCCGGATCTGTATACTTGTCCCGTAATAGGGGCGCTATAGTTCTTACGGCTATCTGACATGCACAGATAAAAAACACCGCCGAGGCCTTGGCCCACTTGCGCGCAATAATATCCTTTTCCCTCCCCTGTTTGAACGAAACGAGTGTTACGGGATTTTTCATCTCGTCCTTGATGACTTTTGCGATGTTTCTCCCCTTTTTCCCAAGATAAACCACAAGGATTTCGGAGCGGTTTCCCGTGGTGTCCTGTGAAAAGGCCCGTATCAGTTTTCCCTTTTCGGATGAGGCCTTCCTGTATTCATGAGAAAATGTCTTGTCATATAGCTTTGACCGGTTTTCGTGAATGCCTTTCACTGAGTTGACGGCCTCTCCAACTATTATGACTGCGGTCTTTTTTATGCCTGCCTTTTGCACCTTTTGAGCGATGTCCGAGAGGTTTCCCGTCACAATTCTTTCAGCGGGCCAGGTGGCCTTTTCCACCACAGCCACCGGTGTATGGGGGGGGTATCCCCCTGATAGCTCCGTGGCCACCCTTTCAATGTGTCCAACACTCAGATACAGGATAAGGGAGCCCCTGATGCCCGAAATCCGTTTAAGTGATTCCCTCGTAGGGACGCGGGTGCGTCCTGAGACCCTGCTCATGATAACTGTCTGTACCTTTTCCGGTATGGTCAGCTCGATACCGAGGCTTGCGCAGGCGGCAAAACCTGCGGTAACGCCAGGCACAACCTTGTAGGGGATGGATTTTTCCCTAAGGTATCTTATTTGTTCCGTAATGGCGCTGTATAAACTCGGGTCACCGGTATGGAGCCGCACTACCTGTTTGCCCGCCTTGTGGCCATTCTCGAGTATCTCAAGAACCTCCTCAAGGTGCATCCGGGAAGAATCGTAGATCTCGGCGCTGCTGCCTTCAAGCAGCGATTTCGGGACCAGTGACCCAGTAAATACTATTACATCGGCCCTGTTTATGAGGGCTTTGGCCCTGAGTGTCAGAAGTTGTGGGTCTCCGGGCCCTGCGCCCACAAAATAAACCGGCTTCCCGGCTGTTTTGCCTTCTCCATGGCCACTGAGGCTCGCGTGCAATGTTGGTTTTTTTAACCTCCTACGACTGATCCCAATTTGAATATCGGAAGATACATGGCGACTATGATGGAGCCGATTGTACCACCAAGGAAGACAATCATAAAGGGTTCAATCATGCTGGTAAGGGCATCCACTGCCGCGTCCACTTCATCGTCGTAGAAGTCTGCTATCTTGTTAAGCATGGCATCGAGTGCGCCGGTAGTTTCACCAACAGAGATCATTTGGACGACCATGCCAGGGAAAATCTTGCTTTCACTGAGGGGTTGGGCGATAGATCGTCCCTCGCTGATGCTCGCCTTAACATTTTTTATTGTATTTTCGATGATCTTGTTTCCAGCCGTTCCAGCAGCCACGTTCAATGCTTCCATAATGGGAACACCACTATTGATGAGAGTCCCAAGGGTGCGGGAGAATTTGGCGACCGCGACTTTTTTGATTAGCGGTCCGAATACAGGTGTTTTTAAAAGGAGTTTATCAATAACATATTTTCCTTTATTCGTAGCATAATATTTCTTGAACAAGAATATGAAAACCACAAGAGACGCCACCATGACCAAGAAATAAGATTTAACAAAGTTACTTATATTAATGACTATTTGTGTAGGAAGTGGCAATGCGGAACCAAAATCGGCAAACATTTTGGCAAATGTAGGAATAACAAAAAGAAGTATTATGCTCAAGACAACAGCAGAAATTACAAGAACGATAATGGGATAAGTCATTGCACTTTTTACCTTGGCCTTCAGGGCCTGGGCCTTCTCCATGTATTCCGAGAGTCTCTGGAGCACGTTGTCAAGAATTCCGCCTACCTCACCAGCCGCCACCATGTTGCGGTACAGCCTGTCAAAATGTTTCGGGTATTTTTTCAGCGCCTCGGCAAATGTGGAACCGCTTTCCACATCCGTCTTTATTTGCGTGAGCATCTTTTTTAAAGTACGGTTTTCCTGCTGGCTTGCCAGGATGTCAAGCCCTCTCACAAGGGGGAGACCGGCATCAATCATGGTGGAAAGCTGCCGCGTGAATATAACTATATCTTTTGTCCTTACTTTTGGTTGCAGAAAGCTGATATTTTCAAAAATATCTTTAGGCTTTGTCTTAAGTTTTTTAAGTCGAATCTTCTTACGGGAAAGTAGAAGCCTAGCAGTCTGTTCGTCCCGTGCCTCTATTTCGCCCTTGGTTTCCTTGCCTGAAAAATCGACTCCTGCCCAAACGTATACTGGCATATCCTGACTCCTCGCGATTTATTATCTTTTTGTTAATACAAACAAAAAGTATGCCATTACTATCCATGGTGCGGCTTTTATTCTTACGTTATCGGCATAATACGCCGGCACCTTAAGAAAGCTCCACAGGGGACATCATGAAAAAGGTGGGAAAAATGACAGTATGCGAGGGGGTCAGTCTTCTATACGGCTGAGCAGCTCGCTCAGGCAGAGGCCAATGACCAAGAAGGTTTTTTCCCTTGAGGCAGCCCCGGATTTGAGAATTACCCTTGACTTTGGAACGCGGAGCCTTTTGGAGAGAAGCATCTGCACGCCCTTGTTGGCCCTGCCGTCAGTTGGAGGAGCTTGGACCGTGATTTTGAGCCGTTTACCGTGAATGCCGGCTATTTTGTTCCTCGATGCCCTTGGCTGGACATGGATGAACAACAGAATCCCGTCCCTTGTCTTCCTTATGTATGGTGGGGCTTCTCGAGACATATAAAATATCCTGGCCTGGAAGATATTGATTGTTCAGGGGCACTGCCGCCTTTTCTTGTTCTCGCAGTGTCTTAGAAGGGGAGGGCCAAGCTCCTGCACCTCCCTGAATATCCTTATGAAGCCTGCCCTGTCCTTGTCCCTGAGTATCTGTCCAAGTATCCTCGCGTGTTTTGTAAAGGTCTCTATTGCCGTAGGCGTATATGGATTTCCGAGCTGGATTGTAGCATAGAGCTCTGGATCTTGAAGACAGAGTCTTGCGACTATGTTGAGCTGCCTTTCAAAGCTTGGCGTTGCAAGCTTGAGTATGTGCTTGAAGTCGATGCCGTCTTCCTCAAGAGATTTTCCAAGGCAAAGGAGTATGAAGTGGTTTAGCGCCTGCACCCATGCCATGGTCCTGTCGTGTTCAGAAGGGCTGAATTCTGCAACGAGTGCCCCGTTTTTTTCGAGGTAGCCTTTCCACCATCCGTACCAATTGGTGCCTCTAGCCGGGCAAAGCGCTACCCTTCTTCCCTCGATGCTGTCCTCAGCAGGCCCGAACAGGGGGTGTGAACCGCATACCTCGCATGCGCTGTTTTGTAGCATCATCTCAACCTGCTTTTCCTTGAGAGAACACAGGTCGGTAAGGAAGTGCTCACTCGGGATCAGCGGGCCTATTTTCTTCACAACATCAGGAAATACCTCCATGGGCAGGGCGAGAATGACCACCTCGTAATTCTTGGCGATATCCTCGACGGAAAGCTCTGTGCCTATGTCTGAGATGGCCACCTCGATGCCTGTGTCCTTGAACTGTCTCTCAAACCATCGGCCCATGCGTCCTTTGCCACCTATGATGCCGATTCTCGGACTAAATGAGTTTTCCATGGAGTCTGTCCCTTATAAACGCGTGGCGATCTGTTATCTCTATCTGGAAACGCCTCAGCAAGTGATCTGCGAGAACGAGCTGGAGCATGGCCTTTAGTACAGGGACAATTCTCGGGATGGCCGAGGCGTCGTGCCTTCCACCCACCTTGATCTTACACGGCTGCCCCTTGGTGTCGATGGTGTCCTGTTCCATGGAAATGGAAGGTATTGGCTTGACTGCCGCCTTCGCAATTATTGGTTCTCCATTTGAGATGCCAGCAAGAATGCCTCCCGCATTGTTTGACACAAAGCGGTCTGCGGCTATTGGATCGTTGTTTTGAGAACCAGTCATGTATGCCGCCTTCATGCCAGAGCCTATTTCGACACCCTTTATCGCGCCCACTGACATCAGGGCCTTGGCAATTTCAGCATCGAGCTTATCAAAAACCGGTTCGCCCAGGCCCGCAGGCACTCTTGTGGCCAGGACTTCCACTATCCCACCAACAGAGTCTCCAATGGACCTGGCCCTGAGCGCCGCCACTTCCATGTTTTTGGCTGCTTCCCTGTCGGGGCAGAACAGCCTGTTGTTCTCTATCTCTTTCAAGTCCCTCTGTACCGCATCAACCCCGGCAAGGGATACCGTGTAGGCCAGAACCTCTATGTGAAACAGGTCTAACACGAGCTGGGCCACTGCCCCTGCGGCTACACGGGCTGCGGTCTCCCTGCCGGATGAGCGGCCTCCGCCTCTGTGATCCCTTATTCCGTATCTCTTCAGGTAGGTGTAGTCTCCGTGCCCGGGCCTGAAAATCTCCTTCAGGTGGTCATAAGACTTACTCCTTGCATCCTTGTTCCAGATGAGGAGGCTAAGAGGCGTACCAGTGGTCATGCCTTCAAAGGTGCCCGAGAGTATATGGACCCGGTCTGGCTCCTTCCGGGAGGTCTCCACAGGCCCTCCCTTTCCGGGTTTTCTTTTATCGAGGGCGTCCTGTATAATCTGTTCCGAAAGCCTGAGCCTTGGAGGGCAGCCGTCAATCACGGCGCCAAGGGCAGGTCCATGGGACTCGCCCCAGGTGGTTACGCGAAAGGCCGTTCCAAAGGTGTTACCAGCCATACCTGAGGGCCTCTGCTATTTCCCGAGCTATTTGGAATGGACTCTTGTCTTCGGTATCAACGACTATGTGGGCATATTTTTCGTAAAGGGGCCTTCGTTCCATGTAAATCTGCTCCATTTCATGTCTTTCATCGAGTCTGGTAAGTGACGGCCTCGATACCGGTGTATTGTGATCCGAAAGCAGCCTTTTGAGCATGGTTTCTACAGGGGCTTTGAGCCATACCACCGCCGCATTTTCGGCACATTGTTCCATCTCTTTACGGTGTATCACGGCTCCGCCTCCACAGGCAAGCACGAACCTTTTTGGGTTTTCTATCATTTCTCCGAACAGCCTCTTTTCAAGCTTTCTGAAAGCGTCCCAACCATGCCTCTCGACTATCTCGGCGATGTTCTGGCCTGCATTTTTCTCAATAAGCTGGTCGAGGTCCCTGAAGGGGCACCCGAGCATCCTTGAGAGTTCCCTGCCAACAGCCGTTTTGCCCGTGGCCCGATAGCCAATAAGCAGTATCTTTTTGGACTTGTTTTTCATATAAGGTCCTTCTCGGAGATTTCCCTCTCGAGCCTTTCCCAGTAGTCCCAGAACATCGGAAAAGATTTTTGTACCACACGCCTGTCGTCGAAGTCTATGCCCTTAACCAACAGAGAAGCAACTGCAAAACACATTGCTATCCTGTGATCATCGTAGGTCCTGATGGTTGCGCCCTGCAACCTTTCCGCGTTTCCATGGACCACGAGACCGTCTCTCAGTTCTTCCGCTTCGCAGCCTATCCTCCTCAGCTCGTTAACGACGGCCTTTATCCTGTCTGTCTCCTTTATCCGCAGGTGCTCAACGTTAGTTATTCTCGTCGTGCCCTTTGCAAACGAGGCAACCACTGCCAGGGTGGGAACAACGTCCGGCCATCTCGACATGTCTACGTCTATGGCTTTCAGCCGAGCCTTGCCCGGCCCTTTTACGAGCGTCCCGGAGTCGGTTCGTTCGACCATGCACCCCATCCTCCTCAGAAGTTCAACGAAGGATGCGTCACCCTGTATAGGCTCCGGGGGCATATTTGTCACTGTCACCGGAGCACCTGTTACCGCGGCTGCCGCAAAGAAGTAGGATGCGCTCGACGCATCTGCCTCCACGGTATATGTTCTTGCAGTGTATTGGCCCATTGGTACCGAGTAGGCGTTGTCTTTTTCCTCAACCTCTATGCCGAAGTCAGACATGACCCTTAGGGTAATGTCTACGTAGGGCCTGGAAACGACCCTGCCATCAAGTTGTATGGTAACGGGTTTGTTGGCATAGGGAGAAACCAGGAGCAGAGAGGAAAGAAACTGGCTACTAGTTGATGCCGATAACATCGCCCTGCCGCCTTTAAGCCCGTCAGAGGCAATCCTTACAGGAGGGCATCCAGTACCCTTCACGCTCTCGGCCCGAACACCGAGTTGCCTGAGGGCTTCTATCAGGGGCCCGGCAGGCCTTTCCTCCATGCGTTTTTTCCCAGTAAGCACCGTTAAACATGGATGTGCAAGGGCGGCTACGGACATCATGAACCTTATGCCCGTGCCGTTATTGCCCATGAATATCTCACCTCCCGGACAGGCCAGGTGCCCAGTCCGGCCCTTTATTTTCCACCCCGCCCCGCTATCATCTATGGTTACTCCAAAGGTCCGGAGGGCCTTTCTCAAAAGCAGGGTGTCTTCACTGTCAAGGGGGGAAAGCAGTACAGAGTCTCCCCGCGACAGGGCAGCTATGACGAGCGCGCGCTGCGTGATGCTCTTCGAGCCAGGTACCTCTATCTCAATGGGTTTCATGGCTGATTGCATATTCTAAGGCTTTTTTCATGGTCTCTTCAGGCGCAGGCCTCCCCGTCCAGTATTCAAATTGTGCCATTGCCTGAACAAGTAACATCTCAAGGCCGTTTATTGCGGCCCTGCCTGCGTTCATGGCGTATTGTAAAAGCCTTGTTACGGGAGGCGAGTATACTATGTCCATGACAAGGCCATAATTCATTACCCCCTGGCCTGAGACTGGGCTTGTACCGCTGAGGCTTCCCATGCCGACGGGAGTGGTGTTTATGAGTATGTCAGCTCGTATCTTTTCTGCATGGCCAATCCCCGCGGCCTTGCAATTGAATTCCTTTGCGAGCTTTTCGGCCTTTTCTACCGTGCGGTTGCAGATGGTCACGTCAACCCCGCTTTTTTTCAGCCCATAAATTACGGCCCTCGCTGAGCCTCCTGCGCCGAGAATTACAGCGGTCTTACCAGCGATGTCCATTTTTTTCTCAATGGCCTTTACAGCGCCGATCCAGTCGGTGTTTGTGCCAAACAAACGGCCTGCACTGTTCTTCACGGTGTTGCAGGCCCCTATTCTCAAGACGGTCTCGTCAGGTTCATCAAGCTCACTGATTATTCGTTCCTTGTTAGGGATTGTAACAGAATATCCCTTTATGCCCAAACAGCGCATGGACATGCAGGCCCGCGCGGTATCGTCTGTGTCAAAGGCTAGGTAGACTCCATTTATTCCGAGCCTACAAAAGGCCGCATTGTGCATAACCGGGCTGAGGCTGTGTCGCACAGGCCTGCCTATGATCCCGTACAGGCAGGTGGCCGCGTCAATGGTCACTGTCTGCTCATTCATCTCCTGCGAGTTCCGCCCTTACCGCGTTGAGTAATCCTCCCGCCGCTATGATGGACCTGTCTCGTTCAGACAGATCAAGCCTTGCCTCGAAGCTACGTCCGTTTGAGCCTTCCACAGTAACTGTACTGGCGCCTGACAGTATGGCGTTCCTGATTTTATGTATGGTAAGGGTCTCTCCCTGTTCCGTTTTTTCATAATCGTCAGGATTTTTAAAGGTCAGCGGCACTATTCCGAAATTTATCAGGTTTGCTTTGTGTATCCTGGCAAAGCTCTTCACGAGTTTTACCCGAACTCCAAGGTATCTTGGGGCAAGGGCTGCATGTTCTCTCGATGAACCCTGACCATAGTTTTCTCCTCCAACTATTATCACGGTCCGAGCTTCTTTCGCCCTTTTTGGAAAGGAGGGGTCTATTGCCGAAAAGACAAATTCGCTTATGGCAGGCACATTACTTCTGAGCGGCAGTATCTTGCTCCCGGCAGGCATTATGTGGTCCGTGGTGATATTGTCTCCTAGCTTCAGTACCACCTGCCCGGTAAGGTCTTCAGAAAGGGGATCGAATTCCGGAAGTGGTTTGATGTTCGGGCCGCGGATTATCTTCACGCCGGAGCCGTCCTCCAACGGTGGAATGATCCCGTTGTCATTTATTATGAGGGTTTCCGGAAGCCGCATTTCCGGTGGCTTGCCAATATCCCTTGGATCGCTTATCTGCCCCCTGACGGCTGAAGCCACGGCGGTTTCAGGGCTACAAAGATATACCTTGTCATTTTTGGTTCCGCTTCTTCCAGGGAAATTTCTTGTAAATGTGCGCAGTGATATGGTGTCGGTAGCAGGGGCCTGGCCCATTCCTATGCACCCAAGGCAACCGCACTGGTGGATACGTGCCCCTGCATGGATAAGGGACTGGAGGATTCCCTTTTCGTCGGCATTTTCAAGGACCTGGCGGCTTCCTGGGTTTATCTCGAAGCTAACGTCTTTGTGTATCTGCCTTGTTTCCAGTGACTTAGCCGCAACCGTTATGTCTCTGAGAGAAGAGTTGGCGCAAGAGCCTATTATTACCTGGGATACAGGCCTGCCTGCCACTTCCCTGACCTTTTTAACATTATCCGGGGACGATGGGCAGGCGATCATTGGCTCAAGGGAAGAAAGATCTATTTCCATGATCATGGAGTAACTGGCATCGGGGTCTGCCACAAGTTCTGTCCATTGTTTCTCCCTCTCCTGTGCCGAGAGAAAGGACCTCGTTATATCGTCCGATGGGAATACCGTTGAAGTCGCCCCGAGCTCGGTCCCGAGGTTTGCGATGGCGCCCCTGTCTGTTACTGAAAGGGTCTTAACGCCAGGGCCGAAGTACTCCATGACCCTTCCAACACCGCCCTTTACGGAAAGCTGCCTAAGAAGCTCGAGGATGACGTCCTTGGCGGATACCCAGGGCTGGAGGGAACCTGTCAGGTGAACCCCTATCACCTCAGGCATGTTCAGGTAGAAGGGCTGCCCTGCCATCGCCATTGCCACGTCGAGCCCCCCTGCCCCTATGGCAAGCATTCCACAGCCGCCTGCCGTGGGTGTATGGCTGTCAGAACCAAGAAGGGTTTTTCCCGGTGCCGCAAATCTTTCAAGGTGCACCTGGTGGCAGATGCCGTTACCAGGCCTTGAAAAATAGATGCCGTACCTCGCGGCAATTGACTGGAGAAACCGGTGGTCATCCGCGTTTCTGAAATCAGACTGGATGAGATTGTGGTCAACGTAGCTTACGGATAGTTTCGTCTTCACGCAGTCGATCCCGATAGCTTCGAACTCAAGGTATGCCATGGTGCCTGTGGCATCCT
Source organism: Deltaproteobacteria bacterium (assembly GCA_015493475.1). Classification (GTDB taxonomy): domain Bacteria; phylum Desulfobacterota; class Dissulfuribacteria; order Dissulfuribacterales; family QOAL01; genus JAADCZ01. The sequence continues at coordinate 22,012 of WGDC01000089.1, read as the reverse complement.
GCGTAAGTGTTTGGTCTATCCTAATCGCGACCGGCCGTCCGGGGCTCATTTGCCCCTCCACTATGTGCGATTTAATTATCTTTTCCGTAACATTGAGGCCCATTTTGATATGCTGTCTCCTTGTTTTTTTCTTTTTTCTTTGAAACGAAAACGGATATTACTATAGTAAGTGTACCTTTTCCACTCGAAGTTCTTTATCCGTGGCCGCCGTTTATATCCGCAACCGCTTATGAACATGAAGAAGATTATACTTTCTCTCAAGAAACAAAAAGATACCGCTGCACTTGCAAGGACGGTTGCAGGCATGGCTATGCCTGCAACGGCCCTCTTGCTGACAGGGGATCTCGGGGCGGGGAAGACGACGCTGACTATGTACCTTTGTAAAGAGTTATCCATTGACCCGAGGCAGGTTTCAAGCCCTACGTTTTCGGTAATACACGAGTATCATGGCGGACGCCTGCCAGTAGCGCATGTTGACCTGTACAGGCTTGGCAACGGGGCAGACGTATATGAATTATGCCTTGACGAGTACCTTGAAAGGGGTTTCTTCGTTGTTGTAGAATGGGCGGAATTCATGACCGAGTCCCTGGAATGCCCCTTTGTCAGGATCAATTTAACGCTCATGGAGGACGGGACGAGGCAAGCAGAGGTGGAGGCATCTGTTGAGCTATCAGGACAAGAGTTTTTTCAGCAAGGAGGCTGAACAATGAAGGCGCTTGTTTTAAGCGGAGGCAAGGGAACGAGGCTCAGGCCCCTTACCCATACTCTGGCGAAGCAGCTTGTCCCCGTGGCCAACCAGCCCATACTCGGATACGTTATGAATCATCTCATGGAAGCGGGCATCAGGGAAACGGGGGTTATAGTCGCCCCGGAGACCCAGGAAGAGGTGCGAGGCTACCTTGGAGACGGGAGGAACTGGGGCATTGAGATCAGCTACATCATCCAGGACAGGCCCCTGGGGCTTGCTCATGCGGTGAAGACCGCCAGGGATTATCTCGCGGGAGACGATTTCGTCATGTATCTCGGTGATAACCTGCTTGGAAGTGGCATAAGTGAGGCGGTGGAGAGGTTCGAGGACTCGCGCGCAGAATGCATGATATTTCTCAAGGAGGTTGAGGACCCTAGGGCCTTCGGTGTGGCCGAGCTAGATGGCGATGGCAACATTGTAAGGCTCGTGGAGAAACCCAAGGTGCCGCCCTCCAATCTGGCCCTTGTTGGAGTCTATATCTTTTCTCCCGTCATACACGGGGCCATAGATAGCATCCGGCCATCCTGGCGCGGTGAGCTCGAGATAACGGATGCCATCCAGGCGCTCATGGATTCAGGCCACCAGGTAACGGGCGAAATACTGGATTCATGGTGGCTCGATACAGGGAAAAAAGATGATTTCCTGGCGGCGAACACCACGGTGCTTGATGAATATACCTGTAGAAGAATAGATGGCCAGGTGGACCAGGATAGCACCGTAGAGGGCCGCGTTGAGGTGGCAAGTGGAGCAACGGTCGTCAGGAGCACAATACGGGGACCTGTGGTTATAGGCGAGGGTGCCAGGGTGGAAAATTCATTCGTGGGTCCTTTTTCCAGCATTGGAAGGCGCACCTGCATCAAGGATTCTGTGGTGGAGCACGTAGTCATCCTGGAAGAGTCAGAGATTGAGGGTGTCGTGCGGCTTGAAGACAGCCTGATAGGGAGGAATGCGACAGTGAGGAAGCCAGGCGGCCTGAAGGGATCCCTGCGCCTGATGATTGGGGATCACAGCACCGTAGAGATATAGGGGTGAGGCCCTCCATGAAGCGTACTGCTTTTAAATGCCTATGGTTTCCAATTTTGGAATTTTACTTTTTGGACCCCCCTGTGTGCAAAGGGTTCCGGGCCACTAAAAGGGCCACGGTTTCCATGTGGTAGGTTTGGGGAAACATATCTATGGGCTGAAGACTGACAAGGCTGAATCCCTGTTCTTCCAGTATTTTGACGTCTCTTTTCAGTGTCATGGGGTCACAGGATACGTAGATGACGGAGGCTCGAGAAATCCGTTTCATGATTCCGCATAGCCTTTTTGCCCCTGCCCTGGGCGGGTCTAAAACCACCGTATCTGCCCTGGAATTTCCGGGAGGCGTGGTCCCGATTTTAAAAAGATTCGCCTCGTAAAAAACGGCCCTGTCCCCGCAGCCGTTTCTGTTTGCGTTCCTTCGCGCCGATTTCACGGCCTTTCTGTCTATCTCGAAGGCCTTTATATTGAAACCCTTTCGCGCTATCGGTATGGAAAGGTTTCCCGAGCCACAAAAGAACTCGATAATGTTTCTGCTGCCCGTTTTTTCCACCATGGACGTCACGATTTCCACGAGGGCCCTGTTCTGCCGTAGGTTAGACTGGAAAAAGTTTCCGGGCTTGCAAAATAGGCCCCTTGGGGCAAGTTCTGGGTGGCTGTAGAAGCAAAGGCCATCCCTGCCCCAAAAGAACAGCGCCTTTTTCCCAAGTATCCTGTGGGAGGCCCCAAGGCGGCCCGAAAGTTCACGCACTTTCTTTAACAGCCTGTCGCGGACGCGTTTATTGAACGTTAGTGTAAGAAAAGCGCTGTTGGAAGGGAGGCCATGTTCAATGCGCACGTGGTCCGTGGATGATGTTTCTTGCGCAAGTATCTGGCTCATGGTTTCTTCGAGCCTTGCCATGATCTCGTTTATCCTGTTGGTAAGTACTACGCACTTTTTTACGGGCTCGACCCGTCTCGTTCCTTCTCTGTAAAATCCGAGCCCTGTTTCTCCCCCTTCACGGTAAAGGGAAAGGCGGGTCCTAGCCCTGTATCCGTAAGTAACAGGAGAGGCCAGGATAGGTTTAATAAGCCCGTCTTGTTTGGCCTCGGTAAAAATGGAGGTGAGTATTTTTTCCTTTAGACGCAGCTGTCTTTCGTAGGGGATATGCTGAAAATGGCACCCGCCGCACTTTGTGAAATGCGTACAGGGGGAGGCTATCCTGTGAGGGCTCGGCTCAGGTATTGAGGTTATCCTTGCCTCTGACCATCTTCTCTTGGCCCTTGTGATGACGACCTTGAGTTTTTCCCCGGCAAGGCAGTAGGGTACAAAGGTTGCCTTGCCGTCTATTTTGCCAAGGCCCTTTCCCCCGTAAACGACCTTTTCAATTTCGATGCAGGTTTCTATCGCCAGATCTATTTTGCTATTTCGTCGAGGGCCTTCTGAAAGTCCTGGTCTTCCGCTATCCGTTTGAGCTCAACCTCTTCGAGATCAATTTCTTCTGGCCTGTTGTCATTTCCCGAAGCGACAAGATCAGATACGTCGATTTCAGACAGGTGGCCTGTAGCCTCAGTTTCCATGTTACCGGCTTCCGGCGCTTGGGAGGATAGGTCAATCTTGAACCAGTTTACCGGTTCCATGTTGGATACGAAATGTCCCACGGCCTTTTTTTCGTCCTCTAAGGACTTTCCGCACCTTCCACAGGTATCGAACCAATCAAAGCTGATCCAACCACATTTCTTGCACCTCATAGCCAATGCTCCTTTAATATTATTAATAACTCGCCATTATGACAACATCTATTTGAAAAGATTTGAACAATAGATTAATGTCATTAAAAATTTTTCGGAAAAGCTCATGAAAACATTACAAAAATATATTGTTCTCCTTGTCTTTATCGGCATTTTTCCGCTTGGCCTTACTTCCTGCGCCAACAAACAGTATCATCTTGCGGTGGATGCCTCCATTATCAGCAAGGGGCAGACCAAGGCTCAGGTGATGGATCTCGTGGGGAAGCCTGATTATATTACAAAGACATACAAAGGCACTGAGCAGTGGTATTACTATAACGACATTACGCCCTTTCACAGGAAAATACCCATCCTTGGAAGGCTGTTTGGTAAAAGGGAAATGGAGGTTATCCAGGTTACCTTTTACATGAACAGGGTCTCAAAGGTTATATACTATGTTGCCGAAAAATGACCACTTTCGCATAGCCCGGGAGCGTATGGTTGAACACCAGATAGTTTCCCGTGGTGTCAAGGACAAGAGGGTGATCGAGGCCATGAAGAAGGTCCCGAGGCACCTTTTTGTGGATGAGGCCCTGCATGACCAGGCCTACGGTGATTTTCCCCTTCCCATAGGCAGCGGCCAGACTATATCTCAGCCATATATCGTTGCGGTGATGACTCAAGAGCTTGGGCTGAAGGGGGGAGAGAAGGTCCTTGAGATAGGAACAGGTTCTGGATACCAGGCCGCCATACTATGCGAGCTTGCAAGACAGGTCTTCAGCGTTGAACGAATACCCGGCCTGATCCAAGGGGCGCGGCGGGTCCTCGACAGGCTCGGATATCACAACGTAATGATAAAACTTGATGACGGGACCTGGGGATGGAAGGAGTACGCTCCCTATGATGCCATCCTGGTAACCGCAGGCAGCCCGGTGATTCCAACCCCGCTTCTTGACCAGCTCAAGGATCCTGGAGTTATGGTCGTTCCGGTTGGAGATGAATACTCACAGGTCCTTACCAAGGTCACAAAGCAAAACGGCAAGATCAATAGCAAATATCTGGAGGGGGTCAGGTTTGTCAAGCTGATCGGAGATCATGGATGGCGCGTGTAGGCAGCACTATAGCCTTTTTCCCGAATCTTTTTAAAAAGACATACGATTTGGTTCTTGGTTGGGCTGCCCATAAAAATGCGCCCTTTTTTCTCTTCTTTCTTGCCTTCGCCGAGGCATCCTTTTTCCCCATCCCTCCGGATATCATGCTGATAGCAATGGGGCTTGCGGTACCAAAGAGGTCCTTTAAGTGGGCAGGAATCTGTCTTGCAGGCTCGGTTCTCGGAGGCCTTCTCGGATATACCCTTGGTTATTTTTTCATGGCTACCGTCGGAGACAGGATACTCGAGTTTTACCACCTTATGGACAAGTATGAGCAGGTAAGGCAGCTTTACCAGCAGTATGAGGCGTGGGCCGTGGCCGCTGGCGGGTTTACGCCTCTTCCCTACAAGCTTTTCACCATTACTGCTGGGGCATTCCGGATAGATCTTCCGGTCTTTGTGGTGGCCTCTGCCATCTCCCGTGGCATGCGCTTCTATCTTGTTGCCGGCACCATATATTTTTTTGGCCCCAAGGTAAGATATTTTCTTGAAAATTATTTCAATCTTTTTACCATCGTATTTACCCTACTTCTTATAGGAGGATACCTTATTTTAAAATGGCTTTTTTAGGTTCGAGGATTGGGATAATCGGGGCCGGGCTTTGCGACGACGAGACGTACGAGCTTGCGAGGCAAACAGGAGCGCTTGTTACGGAACGGGGCGGTGTCGTTCTTTGTGGAGGCCTGGGAGGTGTCATGGAGGCGGCTTGCCGCGGAGCCGTAGAGGCCGGCGGATTGACCATTGGCATTCTGCCTGGCTCCAAGGCCTCGGATGCGAATCCGTACGTCAAGATTCCCATTGTCACCGGCCTTAGTCATGCAAGAAACGTGGTGCTGGTTCGTTCATGCCAGGCCCTTATTTCCATATCCGGTTCACACGGTACGCTTTCTGAGATCGCTCTCGCACTCAAGATGTGGAAACCGGTCATCGGCCTTAATACGTGGGAAAATCTTTCAGACGTTCACTACGTTAAAAGCCCTGGTGAGGCCGTGGAGAAGGCCTTTGAGCTGATCGAATGACATGAAGGGATTCTTGAGCGGCCGGCATTCATTTGACGGCGAAGATATTATGTGTAAAAAGGCTGCTCATATCTGGTGGTAGCCATTTGTACCTGGCAAAAGGGAGGATGTCTCCCAAAAGAAGCATTATAACGGGGGCTCATGAAATTTTTTGACGGCATAATCCCCTACTGGAAGGAGACGGTTCTGGGTTTTATGTGCCTCCTTTCCACTATCGGTGTTGTCCTTGTGGTTTTTAAGGGTAGCTCGGCTGGTCTCCATATATCTGCCTTCAATAGTGTAGGAGGTACAGGGAGAGACGTTGGCGAACTATTGGCATCCATAGAGGACTTCATGGTTTTGTCTTCATCTGTAATTCTCGTACTTTCTTTTACCCTCTGTTTTACTCTATACTATTTTATTCAGCGTCAAAGGAGGCTTGCCAGGGCAGCGGCCATAATAAAGAAGAGCCAGAACAGGTACAGGTTTTTTACAGAGGCGCCGCCATCCATAGGGATCGTCAGATTTGACCTCGTGGAGGTGAGGGTGCTTGATGCCAACAGGGCCGCTCTTTCGTTGTTTGGGCGGCCGAGAAGTGATGTGGTAGGAAAATCCCTCTTTTCACTGCTTCCCGAATCAGAGCTCTCAAGGATGGAGAGGGCGGTAAACGACCTCAGAGCCGGGCGGTCGAGCCTGGAAGTGGTACTGATGATAGAGGACGAGCTTGGAAGGGAGCGTTTCATATCTTGGCATGTCACGAGCCTGAAAAATCCAGACGCGGAGCCAGAGGCCATAGCAGTTGTCCTTGACGTGACAGACAAGATGGAGGCAGAGAGGGAGAGAATAGAGAAAGAGAGGCTTGCAGGGGTTCTTGAAATGGCCGGGGCCACTGCCCATGAGCTCAACCAGCCCCTTCAGGTGATTTCCGGCATTGCATGGATGATGCTGTCAAGGCTTGAAAAAAATGACCCAAACTACAAGAGCGCTGAAAAGATATACGCAGAGGTGGAGCGTATGTCCAATATTGCCGGGAAAATTTCCTCTATAAGCTCTTACGAGGTAAAGAAATACGTTGGAGAGACTATGATCATTGACATAGAAAAGGCCGCCTCCCCCGGCATGTTGACGAAGCTGAAGGACAAGGATATACCAAACAGGGCGAAAAAGAACAACGGCTAACGGTCTTGCCGGTTTTCAGCCGCCATTTTCATGATTTTTTCTATGAGCATGCAGGTCCTGCCTGGCGTATGCAGTTGTCGTATGTCGTCAAGCGAAAGCCAGCGTGCTTCAACGGCGTCATCTCCTGCCACCGGGATTAGTTCCTCGCATGAGGCAGCGACATACAGTATTACGTAGTGGAAACGCACCCGCCCGTTTTTGTCCCTATAGATAGCATCCACTGCGTCGCATATCCTGTAAGGCTTGCATTGTAGGCCGGTCTCCTCAAGGACTTCCCTGTACGCAGCTTGGTACACGGTTTCTCCAAGCTCTATTGAGCCTCCAGGCACAGACCAGAGGCCCATGGCAGGGGGCTTCCCCCTCTTGATCATCAGTATTCTGTCCGAACTCGATATTGCTACCACACCAACTGCCGGTACAGGAAACGCAGGATATTCAAACCTTTCTTTTCTGTCTTTTTTACCCATTATGGGTAACAATAGCCCATGGGGCAGATGTTTTACAGGTGTTTTTTTGAAAATAAGATGGATCTATACGTCGATGTTAGCATGTGGTGGTTCCGTCCCTTTGGCTTGGATGTCTTCCACGGGCGGAGGGCTATGTGGAAGACGTCATGGGGGCGTGAGAGAGTTTTTTTGTGAAGGAGGAGCCTATGATAAATCTTGCATTACTTTATGGTGGAAGGTCAGCGGAAAGGGAAGTATCCATTGCAGGTGCAGGGGAGGTGGAAAAGGCCCTTGACAGGGACAAGTATATGATCTTCAGGTATGACGCGGCTACCGAGCTTGAAGGTCTGGTCCACGATGCCCATCGTCTCGACTGTGTTTTCATACTGCTGCACGGCCGTTTTGGCGAGGATGGTACGGTCCAGGGCCTGCTGGATCTCCTGGATTTGCCCTACCAAAGCTCTGGAGTGCTCGGAAGCGCCGTGTCAATGGACAAGCATGTATCAAAGGTACTTTACCGCGAGGCGGGACTGCTTACGCCTGTTTGGAAACGCATCAAGAAAGGGCTGGAGTATGATCTTTTCGAAATTGTCAGCGAGACCGCCTTGCCCGTGGTTGTAAAACCATCGAGCCAGGGCTCGAGCGTGGGAATAGGGCTGGTCCACCGCGAGGATGAGCTTGAGGAGGCAATTAAAGAGGCGTTTCGCTGGGACAGCGAGGTGATTGTGGAACAGTATGTAAAGGGCAGAGAGATTACCGGTGGGGTTCTAGGACTGGAAAAGATGGAGGCCCTCCCCATCGTGGAGATAGTGCCCGGGGAAGGTTTCGCTTTTTTCGACTACGAGGCCAAGTACAAACCCGGCGCCACAAGAGAGATTTGTCCCGCCGAGCTTGACAAGGGCCTGTCAAGGATGGCCCAGGAAGCGGCGCTCAAGGCCCACGGAGCCCTCGGGCTTTCCATATACAGCAGAACGGACATGATCATCTCGGACGAGGGGGATATATACTGTATTGAGACTAATACCATACCCGGCATGACACCAACAAGCCTGTTTCCCCAGGCGGCGAAGGTCCACGGTCTCAGCTTTTCAGCGCTTCTCGATAGGCTGATTGAGCTCGCCATCAAAAGGAAGGGCCGCCGGTATACCCAGCGGCCCTTATGAGATGTTTCGACCTTTGGCTGATGTCGTTTTATCTCATAAATGGAAGAAGTTTTGTGTACTTCATGAACACGATTATGAGTGCCAATGCCAGCATCCTCTTCAGGAATATCTCCGGCAGTTTTTTCTGAATCCTCGGTCCGACCATGCCGCCGCCAATGGCGCCGCCGGCAATGCAGGCCGCCATTACCCAGTCAGGCTGGTAACCCATTAGGATGTACTTGGCTATTCCGCCAAGAGATGTGGAGAATGCGCCTGCAAGTGCGATGGGCACAGCGAGGTACATTGGGTATCCCATGAAGGTGGTCATAAAAGGCATGAACATGAAACCACCGCCAACGCCGAATGATGAGGCTATCATACCCATTATGATGCCGCCGATGAGCATGGTCATGGGTTTAGCAACGAAGGTTTCGCCCCAGAACCTCATGTCGAATTTCATGATATTGAACTTGTCGAATTCAACCTTTCCAAGCTCCGCAGCCTTGCCGGTCTTCTTTGCCTCTTCAACAGCCTTGTTGAACTTCTGAACTATGGCCTTGAGGGCCTTTTTCTTCTCAATGGTGCTCGGCAGAGACTCGTGGAAGAGCTTGAAGCCTATGAGAAGACAGATAATGCCGAGGTAGAATTTGTAGGCCTTTAGCGGCAGGTACTTTGCAGAGAACGTTGGTCCGATGAAGAATGCGCCGATAAGGATACCTATGGCGAAAAATAGTGCCACTGGCCAGGCGAAGCGTTTGCTCTTGTAGTAGTTAATAAGCCCGGTAAGCGGAGAGACAAGGGTCAGAAAGAGGTTGGTTGGCTTGATGGTGTTTGCGGCGTTGATGCCGATGGGTCCCTTTGTGCCTATAACAGTAATCTGGTAGGCAGCGGTGAAAAGGCCGCCGGCAGCGCCCATAATGACAAACAGCACGCCTATTACGAATGCTCCAAACAGGACCACCAACGGATTCATGTAGCAGCAGCCTGTTTTGAAATAGAAGGTGGACGGAATGATGGTAAAGGTGCTTGCCTTCTGTCCGTTTATCCACACGGCCATCTTGGTATGGGGCGCAAGGTTCTTGTACGGTGTCATGGTCATCTCAAACTCGCCCGTTTTCTTGTCAAGTTTGAGCGTGACTCCCTTGTTCCAGTCCTCCTTCTGCGTTTGATAATCAGTCAGCACCATCCTGGCGTTTCCGCCACCGATGGGCCTTTCTTTGGAAATCGTATTGATGCCGAACTTCTTCTCATGGGTGAATATCAGGAACTTCCACTGGTTCGCCGTGTTCACGGGTCCCAACTGGGCCTTGGCTCCTTCAGGAATATCAGACCACTTTTTTATCTTGTTTACCCTTACCATGAATTTGAAGGGTGGAAAGGCGAATGGGCCTGACGTCTGTCCCATGGCGACACTCTTCGGCGTGGCCAAGTCTTGAGGCCTGTTGGTAATTACATAGTAGGTTGTGGGAATGGCCGTATCGCCGAACTTCTTGGCAAGCTTCTTCCGTTCCTTGGCCCCCGGTGCATCTGACGGCTTGAATAGCTTGTCCGTGCAGACGACGATAAAAATGTCCTTGCCCGGGTCGATTTTTCCCTTGACCGTAATCGGGTGTCCCGCCTTTACGTTTTGAGAGTCGAGCTTTGCCTCTATTGCGCCTGCCTGAGCGGTAAAAAGTAGCACAGCAAGAAAGGCGAAAATAACTCCTGCAAGATTTTGCTTCCTCATAAACTCCTCCTCCGTTGTACTTTGTAGGTTTGGTTAACTACTGTAGCTTACGTTGTAGCCGTTTGAATTCGACTGAACCACGGGCCAGCTGTGTTCGCTGCCCCATTTAAGTTTTTGAGTTTCCTTTCCTTCCTCTTCCTTATCTCCCTCCTTTCTCCCTTGAGATATGTTATAAGTCAGGCTGTCTAACAGGATTGTAAAATCCACGTACTGTATGCTGACGTTTCTTGGGACCTTTATCCGGTTTGGCGAGAAGCTGAGTATACCCTTCACTCCGACGTCAACGAGCATGTCGCCAACTTCCTGGCTTTGCTCCGAAGGCACTGCGATTACCGCAAGCTCAACGTTTCTGTCCTGGACGATCTGCCGAAGATTCTCCATGGGTTGAACGACGAGACCGTTTTCAAGCTCGGTCCCTATGTTCTTTTCATCAACGTCAAAGACTGCCTCGAAGTGATAGCCCTGCTGGGCAAAGCCGGGATGCCTCAAGAGTGCCCGGGTGATAGGGCCTGCGCCCACCAGGATAACGTTTCTCTCCTCCATGACGCCAAGAATGGACGAGATGCTCTGCAGGAGCGTGCTGACACAGTATCCCACGCCCCTTACGCCGAAGCGTCCAAAATAAGATAGGTCTTTCCTGAGCTGCGCTGGGTTAACATTGGTCTGACTTGCCAGATCCTGCGATGAAACAACCTTGACTCCGCACGCCATGAGCTTTTTCAAGTAGCGCTGGTACACGGAGAGCCTGATAATTGTAGCTGCTGGAATTTTTCTTTTCCTCACTGGTAAATCCTCCTGTAACTTTAGTGACCGTTCATGAGCAACCCGTATGCCTTTTTTGTCACAAGTCAGGTGTTAAAAATTATTTGATATTTCATGGGGTTATAAAACCACCCCCTTGTCTTGCTCTAAAAATTAGCATTAAAATGCAACCTTTGTATGGCGGTATAATCGGGCGTAATCTTATGATTTTACGAGGAAAATTTGATTCCTTAATTGATAGGCCCGGAAGGAGACAGGTAATTTTGTTAGTTTTTCAACAGGTTATGAGCATTTAGGTAAAAAATATTTCTTTATAGCGGTTTATTGATGAAAAATAGGACGTTTGCCATGCGTGCAACAAGAAGGATGCGCTTAGTTGAATAAAAGATGCACCAGGATGAGCTGGCACGGATTTCCGGCAGGTCAGCCCGCAATTCTTGGAATGCTGGCCATGATTCTATGTTTTTCTATGAATTATTATTGGGCAGGATGCCAGTGCTCGGATGCCTATACGGAAATGGAGATTTTGAATTGAAGTCAGTTTGAGGAATGTTATTCTATTGTCGTTGAAGCAAGAGCCATGACAAAACCATGGCTCCGAGCTTGGTGAAAGGCTCCTTTGTCCTTACTATGCCTGGCTCAATCCGTTCGTGGTTTAAAAGTTTCTTTTCATGAATTGTTCCAGCCGGTCGTAGGCCTCGTTCAGGACCGATTCGTCCGGCAGGAACACAAGTCTGAAATGTGCCGTTTCAGGCAGACTGCCAAAGCCGCTTCCATGCACCACAACAACACCGGTTTCCCTTATGAGGCTTTTTACAAAATCCTGGTCACTGACATCAAAATCTATGCGTGGAAAGGCATAGAAGGCGCCTTCCGGTTCCTGGCAAGAGATGCCGGGGATGGCGTTTAGCCGCTGGATCGTGAGGTCGCGCCTACTCCTGAGTTTTTCTCTGGTCTCCTTCAGGTGGGCCTGGTTCCCGTTAAGGGCAACTGGTATGGCGAACTGCTTCGGATGGCTGGCGCAAAGCCTGGCCCTGGCAAGCTTTCTCATGGCCTCCGTATAGTCTTCAACGAGTTCTTCTGCCCCGCTTACAATGGACCATCCAATGCGGAAGCCTGGGGCAAGGTAGCTTTTCGACAGGCCATTGAAGGTCACTATGGGTAGATCCCTGTCTAAGGAGGCAATGCTGATATGCTCCTTTCCGTTCAGGATGAGCTTGTCATAGATCTCATCACTCAAGATCAGAAGGTTGTACTTTTTGGCAAGTTCTATAACCTTTAGAAGTGTCTCGCGGCTGTAAACCGCCCCCGTGGGATTGTTAGGGTTAATAAGCACGATGGCCCTGGTCTTTTCATCGATCTGGGATTCCATGTGCCCGATGTCAGGCTGCCAGTCGCAGTCCTCGTTAAGGAGATAGGGCCTTGCCTCGCCTATGAGCCTACTGAGCAACGCATTGTAAAGCGGATAGCCTGGAGACGGTACAAGGACGTTTTCTCCCTTGTTGACAAGGGCGGAAAGGGCGAAGTCTATAGCCTCGCTGGCCCCTGTGGTAATGAGTATTTCATAGGGGCTGATGCCCTTTCTTTCCGCCTCTCTCCTGATGGCTTCTATGGCCTCGGGAACTCCCTCGGATGCGCTATAACAGGTGTGATCTTCAAGCATGGCTTGGTAGGCTGCATCAAGGAGGTGCCTTGGCGTCCGAAAACCAAAAAGTACCGGGTCTCCTATATTAAGGTATATGAGATCTCCTCCAGACTCCTTTCGCCTGTTTGCTTCAAAGAGGATATCCCTGATTGCGTATTCTATGTTTTCTGTTCTGTGGGAGGGCTCTATTTTTTTCAGCATTTTTCGTTTAACCTGATTTTTAATTACCGAGGCCCGTGAAATCCAGGCTTCTTTGCCAGACAGCAAGGTTTTTGCCTTTTAAAATAGTCGTTTTTCCTAAGCCTCTTACCTTTTTAAACGTCCTATGTTTTCACCCATTTAAAAAAGTTGTCAACTGCTTTTTTCCATGCTGGTCAGCAGGAGGCTTCAACCAGACAAAAATGTAGCAAAAAAGGGGCCAGAACGGTCCATTCACCAATCCGTTTGTCCATCACCTTCATTATGTTTAATAGATAAGGTCCCTTATTTGCTTGACTCGCTTCCATGAACGTGCCAAGTATCTTGTCCATATTCGTTAAGCAGGGGTATGAGATGAAAAAGAGCTGGCCTCCTTGGGAAAGGGACGTCTTTCTCGCTGATTTCCACATACATTCAAAATACAGCCGCGCCACAAGCAAGGAGATGGAGCCTCTTGCCCTGAACCGCACGGCGAGGCTTAAGGGCATTGATGTGGTCGGAACCGGAGACTTTACCCATCCAGGTTATCTGAGGGATCTTGAGGACAAACTTGAGCCCCTTGGCAACGGTCTCTTCGTGTGCCGGGAAGACCCTGATGGAACCAGGTTTATTCTGACAGCGGAGGTATCAAACATTTATACCTGGAAAGGCAGGGGCAGGCGCATACACACCGTGCTTTTTGCTCCTGATCTAGATGTGGTGAAGGATATACAGGAGCGTCTCAAGGCCATTGGAAACATAAGTTCTGACGGAAGGCCCATCTTCGGCTTTTCCGCAAAGGAGCTTGTCAGGCTCGTCATGGAGGCAAGCCCGGACTGCTTCGTGGTCCCCGCCCACGTCTGGACGCCCTGGTTCTCGCTTTTCGGCGCAAAATCGGGCTTTGATTCCGTTGAAGAGTGCTTCGAGGAATACGGGGTGCATATTCATGCCCTTGAGACGGGACTTTCTTCCGATCCCGAGATGAACTGGCGACTGTCGAGCCTTGATTCCTATACACTCATTTCCAATTCGGATGCCCATTCACCCTGGAAGCTGGGCCGTGAAGTGAATGTCTTTTCGTGCCCCATGAATTACCATGACATTATAGAGGCCATGAAGCGCCCGGAAAGGGGTTTTAAGGGTACTGTGGAATTTTTTCCAGAGGAGGGAAAGTACCATTACGACGGTCACCGGAGCTGTGGGGTCTGTTTTTCGCCCTCTGAAACAAGGAGCCACGAGGGCCTTTGCCCTGTTTGCAGGAGACCCTTGACCATAGGCGTTTGCCACAGGGTTGACGAGCTTGCAGACAGGCCGGATGGGTTTGTGCCTGAAACCGGTCTGCCGAACATACACCTAATACCACTTGAAGAGATGATAGCCCAGGTCTACGGGGTAAAGAGTATAACTAAGAGGGTCCACAACGAGTATTTGAAGCTTCTCGGAATGGCTGGCCCAGAGTTTGACATTCTGATATGGCGGTCTGAAGAGGAACTAAGGAAATGCCTTCCCACCGGGCTTTTTGACATGGTTATGGCCATGAGAAGTGAGAAGGTGGACGTTGTTCCGGGCTATGATGGTGTTTATGGAAGGATAACCCCGGTTGTGGCAAAACGGCGCCCGGGAGGCAAGGGCAAGTCCGGACCAGTGCCGTCCGGGAAGGGGCGTAACAGGCAGAAAATGCTTTTTTAATACTCATGCCTTCAGGCACCGCGATAGCAGAATTGTCCTTTCATCGAGTGACAAGGCCCTGAAAAGGATATCTCTGGGCCTGAGCCCTGTCGGGGAGCATTGTTCAAGGACGAGCTCAACCATGGAGGTCTCTCTGCCCTGGAACTGTTCCCCGGCCGCCTTTATCCATGAAAGGGGCGGTTCTTCCCTGGACGCGAAACGGAGTTCTCTGACGGCTTTCCTGATATCCGTCTTTATCCGTTTCTTTTTACGGGAAATTTCCACCATCATGGTACTCAAAGACATGAAGTGTCCGACAGACGCCTCAATCTGTGCATGCTTAACAGGGAGCATGATCCAGTAGGTTTGAACCGGTGCGGGCAGTAACCTTTCTCCTTTCCCGCAAGCGGCAACATTCTTTATTCCGATCCCCGGTATCATTTCTTCTTGCAGCCTCCTGCAAAGCACGCCCGGATCCATTGTTTTCCTAAGCTCCATGATAAAATGTTCCCTCATGCTTTCCATGCCGAGGGGAATGGGATTTTCGAATGAGACCCTCGGCATGGGATGAAAGCCCTTGGAATAGGAAACTGGGAGGCCGGCGCGTCTTATCGCCCTGTGAAACATCCGCACCATGTCAAGGTGTCCGATGAATCGTGCGTCAAAGAGCTTCTCGTATTCCACCCTATAAAAAAAGGCTTCTTGGCCCTGAGTCCAGTCTGTTGCGGATGCAGAGCTCTTTGTATGCACCTTGCCTTGCTGTCCCTTGAGTACGTTTTTTGTGGTCTTGAAGTCGCAAACGCCGCATCCTTGACAGTCGTTGTAGCGGCAGTCAGGCGTGTATGATGCCTTTAGCGCACGCCTTTTTTCAAGGCGCAGGAATGATTTTTTGATTCCCGAGTCTATGTGGTCCCAGTACAGGATATCGTCTTGGCCCATTTCAGACAGATAGCTCGAAAGGTCAATCCCAAGGGTTTCCGCTGCCTCCTGGAAGGTTTCAATTCTGAGGTTGTCAGTCCAGGCGTCAAGCCTTGCGCCCATGGTCCAGGCCTTGTGGACAAGCATGGAAAGGTGCCTGTTTCCTCTCGAAAAGACCCCCTCCAGAAAAGACTGTCTTGGATCGTGCCATTTTACCCTGTATGCCTTGCCCCGTAGTCCCCGTTTTATCATTCCCAACCTCTTTCGCGCCTCTTCAATGCCAATCTGTTTCTCCCACTGAAAGGGCGTCTCGGGCTTGGGGACAAAGGTCCCGATGCTCGCAGTGACCTGCACGCCCCCTCTGGGCCTTTTTGCAAACCGTGCCTGTTCGCGCACCCTTTTTACGAGTTCCACTATTTCAAGGACATCCTCGTAGGTTTCGCTGGGAAGCCCGATCATGAAGTAGAGTTTTATTTTTTTCCAGCCCCTTTCAAAGGCCTGTCTCGCAGTTTCCATGAGGGCCTCTTCCGTGATACCCTTATTTATAACCCGCCGAAGTCTTTCGCTCCCCGCCTCTGGGGCAAGAGTGATCCCGGTTTTTCTGATCTTTATTATCTGGTCCATGATTTCCGGGGTCAGGGTACCTACCCTCAGGGACGGAAGAGATACCGAGCAGTTTCTCGGTACGAATTCGTCCATGAACCGAGTGATCAGCCCGCCTATTGCGGAGTAGTCCCCGGTACTCAGCGAAAGGAGGGAAATTTCTTCCCATCCCGTGGCCTTGAAGCCTGCACGGGCAGAGGCCATGATTTGTCCCACGGATTTTTCTCGCACAGGTCTATAGATGGTTGTGGCCTGGCAGTAACGGCATCCGCGTGTACAGCCCCGTGCGATTTCAATTCCAAGTCGGTCGTGGACCGTGCGGATGTTTGGAACGAGGGGCGCCTGAATCTCCATGTCTGCCGACAGCTCTGGGACGATCCTGCGTTTTACCCTTGTGGGAGCGCCGTGCATGGCTTTCATCCCGCCAAAGACTTTTCCGGCGAAGTAAATAGGCTTGTAGAACGCTGGGATATAAAGCCCTCTAATGGTTGAGAGCCTTTTAAGGAGCGCTATCTTCGATGTTTTCCGAGTCTTCGCATTTACAACGACGCTGGCAATCTCGGGCAATGCCTCCTCGCCGTCTCCTATCAAAATGGCGTCAAAAAAATCCGCCACAGGCTCGGGGTTCAGGCAGCAGCTTCCGCCTCCAAGAACTATTGGCCATCTCAGCCCGCTCCTTTCCCTGTTCCAGAGGGGGATGCCGCATAGCGAGAGCATGGTCAGGATATTCGTGTAGCATAGCTCGTAGGGAAGGGTGATGGCAAGGATGTCAAACTCGTCAAGTGGACGTTTAGACTCAAGGCTCGTGAGGGGAAGACGGTTTTCCCTCAGGAGATTCTCAAGGTCCTTGTCGGGGCAGTAACACCTGTCGGCAAGGAGGTAATCGGTCCTGTTTATGATGTCATAAAGTATCAGCAGACCTTGATGGGACATGCCTATTTCGTAAAGGTCTGGAAAGATACAGCAGATCCTTCCCAGGGCCTTTTCCCATGGCTTGCACCACGCGTTTTTTTCCCTTCCAATGTATCTTCCGGGTCTTTTGACAAGGGCGAGTATTTCCTGGATATTCACTAATCGAGCTCCAACAGGTTCCCTATATTTTCCCAGTCCGTTATGCGGAGAAATGGGACCGTTCCCTGGTTCCAGGGCTGATCAAAGACAATGGGCTTCAGCCCGCAGGAATGGATGGCCTTGCACGTATCGAGGTGGTCTTCTACGAAGTACCTCTTTCCGAGTTCCTTCAGTACCTGTGGCTTCAGGTCATGCCTGCCTGTGGCCTCCACAATGATCCGGTCCGGTGGAATGGTCCTCATGACCGTGTGAAGCCACTTCACTATGGGTTCTCTTAAAGGACGGGCGGTAACAAAATAAACAGGGCAGCATTCCGCAATGGCCTCAAGGGTCTCCACAGCACCCTCTATGGGACTCAGGCCAGTGGAAAAGGGATTTTCGAGTATCCTGTCTATTATTGCCTTTACGGTATCTTCTGGAATGTTAAGGCATTTTTCAAGCCAGTAGGATGTTATCTGCTCTTTTCTTATGGAATTTATTCCAAACTCCTTCCTTGCAACCTTGATGAATGAAGACATGGTGTCAGCAACCACCCCGTCAATGTCAAAGGCTATTTCGTGCGGTTTTATCTTTATCATGTTCCCCTTTTGGTGTAACTTCCTATGGTTATTCAATTTTAGCTTTCAAGGAGCTGACTATGTATAAACGCATGCTTGTCCTGAGGTTCCCTTCCGATATCACAGACAAGCCCATAGTTTGCAGCCTGAGCCGGGAATATAACCTCTGTTTCAATATACTCAAGGCCACAATTCTTCCTGGGCACGAAGGCATAATGATTCTTGAACTCAGCGGCCATAGGAAAAATGTGCAGAAGGGCCTGACGTATCTCAGGGACCAGGGGGTGAAGGTAAAGTCTGTGGCCCAGGAGATTACAAGAAACGAAGAGCTGTGTTTCATGTGCGGGGCTTGCACCGGGGTCTGTCCCACTAATGCCCTTTACATAGATAAGGAAACCATGGAAGTGGTTTTTGACCCGGATAATTGCAAGGGCTGCGGTCTTTGCGTGGCGGTGTGCCCAGTAAGGGCCATGGAGATAAGGTTCGCAGCCGAGAAACTGCTTAGCTGAAATGGCCTCTTCCGTTCTTGTCCTTGTAAGCGGGGGGGTTGACAGTCTCACGAGCGCTTGCCTTCTGAGAGAGACGGGTTGCAGGGTAGAGGCCCTGTTCCTGAAGATGACCGGTTTGCAGGAAGAGGAAAAGGCCCTGGAATCTGTACATGATCTACTTGACAGGATCGGGGTGAGGCTCCACGTTGAGGATGTCGCTGAAAATTTCAAGAGGCGGGTAATTAGGTATTTCGAAGATAGCTACAGGGCAGGTCTTACGCCTAGCTGCTGCTGCGTCTGCAACTGGCATATAAAGGTCAGGCGTGGACTTGAGGCCGCAGACAGGCTTGGCATTGAGCGGATTGCAACAGGCCATTACGCCAGGGTGGTGGTTGCAAAGCGGCCCCTTCTGCTTTCCGGGATAGATGAAACGAAAGACCAAAGCTACTTTCTTCACCGCATTCCCAGCCGCGTTTTTGGAAGAATGGTTTTCCCCATTGGAAACCTGACGAAAAGAAAAGTGGAAGTCATGGCAACGGACCTCGGAATTCTTAGCGGAGTTCGCCCCGAAAGCCAGGATATATGCTTTTTCAGGGGAGATTACCGGGACTTTCTGAAAAAGAGGCATCCCGAGTTCAGCCGCAAGGGGAAGATTATAACAGTGGACGGTGCACAGATTGGAACACACAACGGCGTATGCAATTACACTGTGGGGCAGCGCAGGGGCTTGGGAGTTCCGGACGTTACCCCCTTTTATGTTGTGGATATACGTGCCCGGGAGAATGTAGTAGTAGTGGGCAAGGAACAGGACCTGCTGAAGAGTGAGATGGTGGTCGAGGATATGAACTGGATCATAGAGCCATCTGTTTCAACCTCTTTTGTTTGCAGGGTCAAGATACGGTCAAGGCACAGGGCGGCCAGCGCCACCGTTCACCCTGTGGGTCTCGGGCTTAAGAGGGTGAAGGTCCTTTTCAGACATCCGCAAAAGGCCATAACGCCGGGACAGTTTGCAGTCTTTTACAAGGGCGAGGTTGTGCTCGGAGGGGGAAGGATTTGCGGGTAGCCTTATATACCCTTGGATGCAAGGTCAACCAGTTCGAATCGTGGGCCATGGAGGAACAGTTCGAGGCCGAGGGGTGCAAGATTGTTTCCTGGAAGCAGGATGCGGACATATATCTTGTAAATACCTGTGCCGTAACCTCAAGGGCTGCATATCAGTCGAGGCAGATGCTCAACAGGCTGAAGAGGGAGCATCCGGATGCCAAGATTATCGCCACAGGATGCCATGTGCAGACAGATCCTTCCATGGTGCTAGAGTCCGTGGGACGCGGGATATGCCTTGCTGGAAATGAGCAGAAGCCCTTCATCGCTTCCATGTCATTGAAACATTCCGGTTGCACGGGAATATTCATAAGAGATATCTCGCGTGCAAGGAAAATCGCGCCCCTTTTTATCTCTAGGCCGCCAAGGGGGCGCACGAGGGCCTTTATAAAGATTCAGGACGGCTGTGACGCCTACTGTTCATACTGCATAGTTCCCTATGCAAGGGGAAGGAGCAGAAGCCTGCCCGGGAGGCTCGTATTCCGGCAAGTCCGTGACCTTGCGGAAAAAGGGGTCAGGGAGGTGGTGCTCACAGGCATACATGTGGGGATGTATGGCAGGGACCTTGAAATAGAGGCCAGCCTGTTGTCCCTGCTTCAGGACCTCTGTTCAGGTTTTCCAGGCATCCGGTTCAGACTGAGCTCCGTGGAGGCTACCGAGGTATCGGACGAATTCTTGAGCTGGGCGGTCCGGACCCCGAACTTCTGCCGCCATTTTCACATCCCTCTCCAAAGCGGGTCGGACAGGGTGCTGAGGGACATGAACAGGAAGTACACGGCTGCCCAGTTTCTCGATCTCCTTTACCGGATAAGGAGCCTGATGCCACTTTGCGGCATAGGCACAGATGTAATGACGGGTTTCCCCAGCGAGGGCAGGGAGGAGTTTCAGGAGACGTTTTCCATTGTGGAGGAAGCGCCCCTATCCTATCTCCATGCCTTTCCGTACTCGCCAAGGCCTGGAACCGTGGCTTCATCTTTTCCTCCCCGCTCCACGGGAAAAGAGGCCAGGGATAGGGCCAGGGATATCAGAAAGCTCGGGGAGGCGAAACGGGCCATGTTCTGCAGGCGGCTCGTTGGAAAGGTTGTAGAGGTAGTGATAGAAGGGTCGGAAAGTGGCAGGGGGCTCCTTGTCGGCAAAAGCGGCAATTACGTGGATGTATTCGTGGATCCAGGGCAGGCTGCTTCCGGCGAGATGGTAAGTGTCAGGGTCGAAAGGGCGGATGGCGCAAAGGTCTTCGGTTGCGTGGTGAAAAAATAGTCGTTTTCAGGCTTCACCCATGAGTCTTTCCACGGTCTCCTTGAGTACTGATATGGAGTACGGTTTCGGTATGGCAGCATCAAATCCGTTTATCCCGGCCCGCGCCTTGAGCTCTTCCTCGGAATAACCGCTTGAAACGATGGCCTTTACGCCAGGTTCTATTTTCCTGAGCTCCATCAGAACGTCCGCACCGTTCATGTCTCCTGGAAGGGTCATGTCAAGGAGTACAAGGTCAAAAGGCATTCCTTCTTCCCGGGCCTTTTTGAACTTTCCTATGGCCTCCCTTGCGTTGGTCACCGGGACAACCTGAAAATCCATGAGCTGGAATATGTCGGTGACGAGCTCCAGTATCATCTCTTCATCATCAAGCACCAGTACCTTTTTTCGTTCTGCCATGTCTGCTTCCTGCTGCGTTTTCGTAAGTGGTTCTTTGGAGGGAATTATGTCTTTTTCTTGCTTGAAGATAGCGATTTCTCTTTCGGATAAATTTGATTATAATCATTAATAGAAGAATTTGAAGTCAAAAAATTAAATTAGTTCCACTACGGCAGCAACGGTATCCGGAAAGCAGTTATAGATACCGTTTCAGCACAGGCCATAATTTGGCTTCTAATAGCCCATAATCCATTGTTTTAAAAAAACAATACCTAAAAAAAACCTTATCACCTGCCTGCTGACCTTAGAGGTGAAACGAAACAGGTTATGGAAAAACGGCCTACATGCAGGGCGATTGTCTTTACTGTTCTTTGTTTCTATCTGCAATCTTTTATCTTGTTTTGCAAGAGCCTTGTCATCCTTGATGCGAGTTGCTCAGCATGTTCACGGAGAAATATGGCAATTAATAGGTTGGTGATAACTGCCAGTAATGCCTGATTTTCTATGCTGACTCTCTTGTAACCCCATGCCTTGCTTGCTGATAGATCATTCTTCCAGGTATCAAAACATTTCTCCTCGTCCCAGCGACGAAGAAAAAGAAATGCTATCATGCCGGGTTCAAGAACAAGCTCATTGGTAAGAAAGGTGAATTCTGTTCCGTTCGGAGCACAATACGTTATCCTCCGCCATGTAGCAGTACCGCCTGACCTCAACACTATATGCTCATCCTTCAACACCCCCTGATTTTCCCCAATGGCTCCTACTGGTTGTTCTTCTGAAGATTCCACCACCAATGAGGTTTTCATGCGACTTATCAGGGTGATGCCATGTTTTGTCTTCTTGCTATTCCAGAAGGGAGCATCTATGAAGCCTCTATCCACCAGAAAAAGAGCTTTGTTCTCAGATAACCCCTGCAACTTGCAGGATTTCAGTACATTGATCTCATGCGTAGTATCTGTTTCCACCACGACATCTACTGGACAACCCAGCCGAGCATCAAAAAAGGTCAACAACCCATGTCCCTTGGGGTTGTCTTTACCTCCATAGCGAGGAGTGACTTTCCTGTAATGGCAGCTCTCTTTCTGATAAGTGCCATCCACTGCATATACTGATCTGCCTGCAAGACAGGAAAAATTCTCAGGCCGATCGGTAACACTCCACGTGGCCACATATTGAAGTCTCAGTGTAACTCCCCTTAAAATATCTCTACGATGTATGGAGGCCATAGCATCTGACCAGGTAGATCTGGCCAGCCGGGGACCGTCAATAGG
>WGDC01000088.1 GCA_015493475.1 Deltaproteobacteria bacterium | reverse complement strand
GAGGCGGAGACGAAGAAGAACTGCTGCTCTAGCCTGAGCCTTTTTCCTGCGCACTGCTCATCGTTTGGATAAAGGACCTTGGATATATTTTCTGCCTTTATCTTCTCTTCCACAGCGCCAAAGTAGTCCCCGATGTTGAACTCCTCGAAATCAAAGGAATCAACTGCCTCTGCACTCCAAAGCCTCAGCAGGTTAACGTTGTTTACCCTGTAACCCGGGATGGGCGTGTCATAGGCCACTGCATTTACCATTCGGGCAGGCAGCCAGCGCATACGCATACGGCCGTTTTTGTCCCTGTAGCTTTCTGTGCGCCCTCCAAGTCCTATTTCGTAGGAGATGTCCGGCTTTTTTATCTCCCAGAGGTTGCCGTAATGGAGCCACTTGTCGCTAAGCTCCTTCTGCCAGCCGTCCTCTATTACCTGGTGAAACATGCCGTGCTCGTAACGGATGCCGTAACCTATGGCCGGGACCTGGGTGGTTGAAAGGGAGTCCATGTAACAGGCTGCAAGCCTTCCAAGCCCGCCGTTTCCAAGGCCAGGTTCCACCTCGTGCTCAATAATCTGCCGGATGTCAAGGCCGGTTTCCGAAAGGGCCTGGGCCACGTCGTCATAGAGCCCCAGACAAAGGAGGTTGTTGTGTAGGTGCGGCCCAAGGAGAAACTCTGCCGAAAGGTAGCAGACGATCTTGACCGGCTCCCTTAAAAGGCCCTCAACGGTGTTTATGAAAAGATGCTGCATCCTGTCCCGAACCGTGTGGGCCACGGCCATGTAATAATCGTTCAGGCTCGCGTTTTCAGGGGCCTTTCCCTGGTTATAAAAGAGATTATAGGCAAAGGCGCGCTTAAGTTCGTTGATCCGCTCCCTCCTTGACCCTTTCTGTGGACTTTTCATGGTGCTCATTTCCATATTCTCCTTAAAAGGCCTCTTCAAAACGGCGTCTTTTGACAAACCGCTATGTTTTGGCCGCCAAAATGTTCACATCATGGCTTGCTTTTTCTCACCTTTTTTGTCCTTTTGCCCTTAAGGGGCACGATCTCCAGGCGGTGATCCGTATCCGGATTCACCATGGAAGGCCCCTCTGTTACCAGCACGTATCTGCCCGTAAGTCTTAGTTCCCTGGCCATTTCCTTCACACGTTCCTTCCACCTTGTGGGTTTCTCCTTAAGGAGCCAGGGGTAGACACCAAAGGAAAATAGAAGTTCCTGATAGGTCTTTTGGCTCGTCGTGGGTGCAACTATCCAGCAGGGAAGCCTGAAGCGTGTAACCCGCCTTGCAGTGGTACCAGAGTCTGTTGGGCAGAAAACCGCTGCGGTTTCCATCATTTCAACCATGTTGTCCACGCCAAGGGCGATGAGATCAACCGGGCCTGTGCTGGTCTGTTTCGAGTGTTCCTCCAAGAGCCGCCTGAAATGGCCCCTTTCGATGAAGGGCTCTGTCTCCTTCGCAATGCGGGAAAGGGTTTTCACTGCCTCAACCGGATACTCGCCCATGGCAGACTCTTCCGAGAGCATGACCGCGTCTGTCCCGTCAAGGATTGCGTTTGCTACATCCGTGGCCTCGGCCCTCGTAGGCCTCCTGCTATGTGTCATGGACTGAAGCATCTGGGTTGCGGTAATAACCGGCCTTCCCCAGATGTTGCCCTTTCTTGTGATGAATTTCTGGGCCATTGCTATCCGTTCTATTGGTATCTCAACCCCCAAGTCCCCTCGGGCCACCATTATGCCGTCAGATACACGGATTATCTCGTCTATGGTCTCTACAACAACGGAGCGCTCAATCTTCGCAATGACAAAGGGGTCATAACCAAGCCTCCTGGCGGCCCGCCTCAGCCTCTTTATATCGTCCGGGCTTCCCACAAAGGACTGGCTTACCGCTTCCACCCCGTGTTCAAGGGCAAAATTCATGCATTCGTGGTCATGCCTGGTAAAGGCGCTTTTGCCAAACTTTATACCCGGAATGTTTAGGCCCTTTCTGGATCTCAGCTCACCACCAACCACCACGCTGCACCTGATTTCCGTGCCTGTGGTCTCCTGGACCTTAAGCTGAATAAGACCGTCGTTGAGATAAAGAATGTCCCCTCTTTTGACAACCCGGGGAAGCTCCTTCATGGATATGGAAACAATCTCCTGGTTTCCAACCACCTTCCTGGAGGTCAGGGTAAAGGTGGCCCCTTTTCTGAGAAGCACCGGCTCGGTCTCAAACTCGCCTATCCTCATCTTTGGACCTGGAAGATCGGCCATGATTGCAACGGGCCTCCCTGTGTCGGCCGAGGCCTTTCTCACCCTGGTTATGATATCGGCGTGATAATCAAAATCCCCGTGGGAGAAGTTTAAGCGGGCAACATTCATGCCTGCCCTAAGCATACGCTTAAGCGTATTCAGGGAATCTGAAGCAGGCCCAATGGTGCAAACAATCTTTGTCTTGTTTGAAAAAAATCTCTTACCCATAAAAGCCATGACCTCTTTTTACGTCCGCTTGTTCAGATTCAACCAACCGTTAATGGCTACTATCAAAAAATGGTTGAGAAAAATCCAGTGCCCGACCTTTTGATTTTCCTTTTTTATCCATCCATCCTATGGTGCCATAGAAAGTAAACCTTTCTCCAGTTCCACGTGACACCTTACTGGATGAACTGGGCTGACCAGAGTATTTTCCCATGCGGACCTTAATTACCCACCCACCTTTGGCTGATATCCTCATTCAGATTATCATCCCTTGTTCTTAAGTGCCAGAACCTGTTTCTCCTTTGCACAAAAAAAGGACCAGGGGCCTTTGGCCTCCCGGTCCTGATAGTTCTACAGCTGCATGTCTGCCATGGGATTTCTGTTTTAATAACTTACCAGGTGGATGGTGTTGGTGTTATTTGCCCTGTTTGCATCCATTACCATGTGTTCCGGATCCGCTTCAGCACGGGCCTTAAACGAGCCGACAAAGTAGTCATATTCAAAATTGAACTGCACATAGTGAGACTTGTTTGGAGCAAGGCCTGAACAACTCTTAACAGAATCCACCCATGTTCCCTGAGCAACCCCCCCTGGCCAGTCATGGGGCCTGTAAAAGTGCACCTTGAAGGGACTGCTCGGAAGGTTCCCAATGTTTGTAATTATCACTCCCACTTCAAAATTATGGCGCAAATTTTGTTTCGGGTGTCGTGTGGTTAGTTTTACCGATAGGTCTGCACCGCCACGCTTTACCCGAACCTTTAACAGCCTTGGAACTACGTTGTTGTGAGTATCGCTTTCACGGGTTCTGGCCGGCGTATTCACCCCGCCACCAAATGTGTACATGCCAGGAATTAGAGGGTCATACTGACAATGAACGGTGGTCTTCTGGCCTGGTCTCAGAAAGGGTACAGGAACATCGTAATGATCAGCCATGTTCCTGCCAGTTGATAAATGTCTAATCATGTCAAAATGCATAAATGTCCTGGCTCCGGATTCTCCAAAATTTTTAATGATGGCATAAATGGTCATCTTATCAAGTGCCCGAACAATTGAGGCGGGTCTGATATAAAAATCTACTACCTTGAAATCCGGTAAATTGAGAATCCGCACCGTTTTGGTCCGATGATTGTTATTCTCGTTTTCTTCGTCCACAAGGTTGGCCGGGTCAACAGTGCATGAAACTATGAGATTACCGTGATTGCTGGCCGTATAGCTCCTGCGGAATGTGGCCGTTTTCCCTGGTCCAAGAGCCGGCACCTGGAAGGTGCGTGGATTCGCTTCGTTCCCGATTTTGACTATAAGTTGTGTTGGCCCGCTGCTGGTTCCTGGAATATGGAAAACCTTCCCGCTGCCCTCAGGACCAGGACCCTTGGGGCCATACTTATCCGCGCTGGTAAGGCCGGAAGAAACCGTCCCTAGTGGAATCGAATGACCAGACGAATTCTTGACCCATACAGTCACATCAAACCGTTCTCCAACAGCCGGCTTTTCCTTGCTAAGGCCAATGTAAGAAATCTCCAAATCCGGTTTCCGTTTTAGAGTAACTGGGCCTACAGGAGCCCTCTTTTTCACTTGCCCATGAAGATTAGGGGTCTGCCCTGCCATACACACGGTGCAGAGCAGGAAAACGATGAGCGCTGTGATTGTACTTACCTTGCGCACCATATAATGTCCTCCTTTTATGATGATTACCCATCTTGTCACTCACAGGCATGGGCGTTTAAAAAGGTTTGTCTGAATAAACATAGTGTCTTGACGGTATGTGCCCTGAGAGGACAAAAAGGTTCACGTTCAGAAGAGCAACCCGTCATAATGGATCACAGCGTCATAACAAGCTATTTGAAGCAAAATAATCACGACTTTGGGGGATAGGTTTGCCATCTTACCGCTGAAACGACTCTCGGGTTCTTTAATGATAACCGTCTGAACGAGTTACAGATAAGGGTACCGCCTCCGTTCTCTGTAAAGTCGATCCTGCCAGCCTAAGTCCCGACAAGTGCTCTATCTAAAGCTTTTTCTATACCCTTGAACGGCTTTTGAATGTCGCACCGAGAAACATGACAACGAGTAACAGCGCCGAAAATGTCATGAGGCCATCTGGAACTATCTCTGCCGCCTTGCCTATAACAGCCGATGGTACGATACTTGAAATAAAATAAAATTTGTCCAAGAGCAGACCAAAACAGACGCTGAATACTGCTATGGTCGCAAGATATATCACCGTGCCCGATCTCCCCAGGATGGACAGGAGCACCGACAGGGAGGTTACGTTTGTTGCAGGGCCAACAAGCAGAAAGACAAGGGCCGTGCCTGGACTCATACCCTTCAGAATGAGGGCTGCTGCTATGGGAGTGGATGCAGTGGCGCATATATAAAGAGGAATACCCACCACAAGCATTAGCAACATGGAGCGGAGACCACCTCCAAGATATTGAGAAAAGAAATCCTGTGGCAGAAGGGCCGAGATTATTCCTGCAACCAATAGGCCGACAAAGAACCAGCCGGCAAGGTCTTCCCAAAGGTCAAAAAAGGCATAGGAAAAGACGCTTTGCACAATGGACACGAACCCCCTCCACTCGGGCTTTGCATCTTCAGGCTCCGAGCACCCGCCTATCTTGCAGGCGCACGAGGTGCAGTCTGAAGACATTCGGGCAGCTATGAATGTCGAAGGTTCAGTGGGATCATCCTTTGAAAAAATATTCTGAAAGACCCCAGCGGCGACAGCCGTTATGAATGCGGCCAACGGCCGCGCCACCGTCATCACCGGGTCAAGAAGTGCCCAGGAAATGAGAATGGAATCCACGCCTGATTCCGGCGTAGAAATAAGAAATGATGTTACGCTGCCCCTGTCGGCGCCTTGCTTTTTGAGCGAGGCCGCCACTGGCAGCACGCTGCATGAGCAAAGTGGCAAGGGAATGCCAGCAAGGGCCGCCTTCAGTACAGAAGATATCCCTCTTTTTCCGAGATGCCTTGCAATATACTGAGGCGAAAGAAAAACCTTAAGTACCCCAGCAAGCAGGAGGCCAAATACGAAAAAGGGAGCAGATTGCAGAAACAGTTGCCAAGAGAATGAAAAAACGTCGTGCATAAACAGGATCATAATCTTTTCGTCACCAGTGTATTTTCTGTCCCGTCTCCTGGCATAATGAGGACGTACCAAGGCGTTTCACATGAAATATAACTATGAGTAAATCAAAAGAGGGCTGCTATTTCCTCTGGCCGTTCAAGGAGGGCCTTTGCTCCGGCCTCCTGAAGCTCCTGTCTGTCTCTGAAGCCCCACAATACGCCTACTGGATACATGCCCGCGCTGGTTGCCGTTTTGATGTCAATGGAGGTATCGCCCACGTAAAGAAATTCTTCCGGCTTAATACCGAGCTGCCTCGCCACTGTCAGCGCCCCGGCTGGATCAGGTTTTCTCGCAATTCCCGGCTTCTCACCAAGCACATTACCGAAACTCCAGGGCCCAAGATATCTCTCCACACAAAGGCACGTGAATTCGTGGGGCTTGTTGGACAGGACCGCCATCTCTATACCCCGGTCGCAAACAGTGTCGAGCATTTCTGGAATGCCATTATAAAGCTTGGTGTTCTTGTCCCAGCCCGCCCTGTAAGCTTCAAGAAACTGTCCAAGAAGGTCTTCTATTACCTCCTCTTTATCCCGTAAATGGAGCGGCAGAGTCCTGTAAACCAGGGTCCTTGCCCCGTCTCCAACAAAATAACGGTATTCCTTTGGCGGAGGTAAAGGCAGCCCATTTTCTTCAAGTACCTTGTTCATTGTCAGGGCTATGTCCCCGAGGGTATCGAGAAGTGTTCCATCAAGATCAAAAAGCACCGCCTTGAACTGCACGTGTTTTTTCTCAAAGGCGGGCCTTAATCCACGTTGGCTGAGCAAGACTGTAATCCCCCTTTTAGCCCGTATTATGAATTGCAGCAACGCCCTGCCGTTAGGTTTCCAAACGGATTTGCCACGGGCACAAGATTCTTCAGACCTGCAACTGCGTTCATGTTACCCGAAACATATGCAGCCTGCAACAAGGGACGGCTCGCGGCGGGCCGAGCGCTGTCAAGGGCCTGTAAACCGTAGCTACTCCATAACCATCGAACATAAACGGAGGGGTACGGCCGTTTCCTGGACAGGCTCGTATTCGTAAAATAGGTGGCTATTTGCGCCTCGCAGTTTTTTTGCCGCTTTTTCGATCGTTTCGGAAACCTCAATGAGCCTTGACACCCACAAAGCATGTATGGTATAGCTTACGAGCCTTTAGGCACGGGCGGATAGCTCAGATGGGAGAGCACCGGCCTTACAAGCCGGGGGTCACAGGTTCAATCCCTGTTCCGCCTACCAGTAGGTTGTCAATAAGAATGCGGGGTCGTAGTTCAGCTGGTTAGAACGCTGGCCTGTCACGCCAGAGGTCGCGAGTTCGAGTCTCGTCGGCCCCGCCAAGAACATCATAACATCATCAAGAACTGCACATAGAAACCTTCATAGCAAAATCCCATATACAAGCAGCCTTCACGTTTTTTCTCATCACCGGTTCGTTATTTCCGTCTCGGCGGGGCCACTTCTCCTTAGCTTTGAATTCCCCGCTGCTGGTGCCACCCACGACACCTTTACCACCTATGGAGTTGGACTTGACTGGGATGTGAATTCCCTTTAAGGAGGCGGTCAGACATGGAATCAAGACGGCCCCTGCCCTTTCTTCCGCACAAACAGAACTTGCCAAGGTAAAGGCCCAAATTGCGAAAAACAGGGAAGATACCCAAGGGCAAATGGCAATCTCAAGGGCACTTTTTATCTCTCCCATATTGCGAATATCCCCTTCGTTAAATTGCTGTTTATGAAGGTTTTATGATCACTCCAATGATATTAATCAAACTCATGACAAGATATGCTGAAAGTTTAATACTCAACTTTCGGACTTGTATCCACAGTCAGCTAACCTGCTGAACCCTCTGTGTCAATGTAAGTGAGACACCTACTTGTTGCTAAATTAGTGTAGGGCGGGTAGGAGATAATCATGAAAGATGTAAAGAGAATTCACGACATTTCAGCACAGGGGATTTCTGG
>WGDC01000087.1 GCA_015493475.1 Deltaproteobacteria bacterium | reverse complement strand
GATGCTCCCGGCCTGGTGTCCAAAGGATGGCTTTGGCGGTTGCACTGACCGGGCCAAGCCCTTCATCTTGGCAAGGCCACTTCGCTTGCTCCTTGCCATTTTCATGTCAGCAGGATGCCTCCGGCAGGGCGGTTCCCTAAAAAAATTAGCACATGCCAAACCGGACAGTTTATTTGCTATAAAACCGGACAACTCTATTTGTTGACAACAGAAATTGGCGTTAACGGCGCAATTCACCGGAGCGCAGTGAAGCAGAGCGTCCGTGTAATATTATCTTGTTAGGGTTGAATTTCTCCGTCACCTTTTCTTTTGTACCACCATGCCCAGAATTCAGAGATAGCGCACCACTGAATAATTCCAGCAATACCTGCAACTACGACACCCAGAACTGTACCATGTGGCGCGATCCAGGAAATGAAAGAAAACGGCATACCGGTAATTGTTAACCACAGATGTGCCGACACTCCGTATTCTCCGTGACCAGAAAACAAGGCCCCATAAAGAGCAATAAGAAAAAATAGCGTGACCCATGATCCGTAGGCCATGGCAATTTTCCTTGTCCTGTCAGTCACTTCGAAACCTAACAGCTACTTAGGCCGCCCCCTTTTTTACTTCTTTTTCCCCGAAAGCTTTTTAGGAGGACTTGGGAGCTTGTCGTTTACGGTTACATCAAGTGCCCTTTTTGCCTCTCCCCCTTTTCCATCAGAGACCGTGAGTACCACGTGGTATTGCCCCTTTTTCCAGTACCTGTGGCCAGGATTTTTCTTGAAATCGACTGTGCCATCCCCGAATTCAATCCTGTAAACGAGGTTGTCTCCATCAGGATCATTTGCCTGGGCGGAAAACTGTATGAAAATGCCAGGGTTGCTGACTGTAACAGGGACTGCGGTAAAGGAGTCGATGACCGGATTCCTGTTTGACTGGACCTGCGCCCTCTCAAATGCCCCGATATCCATGGCTCCCGCCTTTGGCGTTGGTTCGGCTGCCTGGTGTTTCCTGTACTGAAAGTTCACTGGATGATCAGGGGAGGCACCTGGAATACTGTCAGTGCCTGCGTTTACGCATGAAGAGCCCTGGGCAAGTCCAAGGTCCATGGACGAAAGGCTCACAAAGCCCGGGTCGTCTCCTGAAATGTCTCCGCCAAGATCCACGATCTTTCCTGAAAAGCCTGACCCCTCGTGGCTTTTCACCCATCCTGCCCTTAACCAGTTGTTCTTGAGCCTTACTGTTCCGTCCCTGTTTGAAATGGCAAGATGGCCTCCCGGAGCAGTAACGAAGAAGATGTTATTGGTGGCAATGCAGGTTTCGTCCTGGCTTGATAGCCTGAAAATGGTGGTATTTGAGGTCCTTTTGGATACCACCGTATTGTTGTAGAAGTAGAGTGTGCCCTTCCGGTACCTTGACAGGTCCCCGGAGTCTCCCCCGTAGTGGACTATCTGGCTGTTTCCCTCATTACCCCGCTCAAAGAGCACGTTTCCGTAAACAAAGGTCTTTCTGTAGGAGGGAAGGCCTATGAGTTCCTGGTAGTCTGAATCCACAAGGTCGAGTTGCCTGTTACCGCCTTCGATCCAGTTGTAGCGGATGACCGTGCCGGCAGAACGGTCCTTTAGGTTGTTGCCTCCGCAGCCCGCTCGAAGTGGACCAAAGTGGTTGAACTGGTAAACAATGCCCTTTGCCTCGGTGTACGTGTTGTGCTGGTAGTAGCTGCCCTCAATGCCGTTGTCGAATATGTGACAGTACTCAATGACGATGGAGCCAGAGGCATGACAGGCAAAAAGCCCGTTTCCGCAGTTATGTATCCGGCAGTTTCTTATTGTGATCCCCTCTCCCTCTATGATGTAGATAGCCGCAGCGTTTTTTGAATAGGTCTTGGTAGAGCCATGATCATCCTTGAAGGTATAGGGCGGTCTGGCATTTCTGATATCCAGGTTCTCTATGATGATGTTTCTTGGAAACTCGCTGCCGATATTTGAGCCACCAATATTTATGATTCCCCTTTCTTCAGACCAGAAGTTGAGGCTCTGACTGGTCACGGCATTACTTCCGTCGATTATTGGAAGCTTCCCTGAAGGCCCTGGAACGCCCTTTACCACGATGGGATTTTCCGCTGTTCCCGCCCTGGCTATGACCCATTTTTCATGATACGGGCTGGCCTTGTAGTGAATCAGGACCTTGTCTCCAGGGCCAAGGCTGTTCCACGGCACCTGGCCAATCCTTTCGTAAGTAAGACCTGGTCCCACCTCGTAGACAGCAGCGCAGGCTGAATCCAAGAGCAATGCCAGAAATAACAAAGAGAAAAAGAGACAGATAGCCTGTTTAAGGTAACTTTTCATGGGGGATTCTCCGCTAAAATGAACTGGTTTAAACCTAATTTATGTAGCATTATCTGTGCCGCCCCCTTTATTGTTTGAACGCTATCCCAGTTGCATGAAACATGCGCACCGTCCATGATAGACCGTGAACATGCGCCTTGCGTATGAATTTCCATGCACTTTTGCCGCCCCCTTAATTTGAAAAGGGCAAAGATGGCCCTTGAATCCCCTTCTTAAACAAGGGTCTGCCAACGCCCAGGAAACGAAAAAATCCCTCCGTAAACGGTACATAAGTTGCTTGTTTTTAAGTCGGTTTAATATCGTTGAAGATAATGTTTAAAAAATCGAAAAAGACAAAAAATTTTTTCCTTCTTTTATTAACCCTTCAGGCCCTGGCCCTGCTTTTTCTTTCAGGAAGCGCCCTCGCCCTTTCAGGAACGGCAAGGGTCTTTCTTGTTGACGCCATTACCGGAGCGCCGATTACAAACACAAAGGTCGTTGCAAAAGAGTTCCTTTCAGGTAGCAAAACCAAGTGGGCAAAAAACGGGATTACTGATGAAAGGGGCCTTGTTGTCTTTGACCTTGAAGGGCTTGGCGAAGGGCGCTCCTATCTCTTTTCTGCAAGGGTCTTTAATAACGTCACCTCCTACAGTCAGAAGATCTCTGCCCCCGGGGATGTCACATTCAGGGTTGGGCGGCTCAAGGTAGAGGTTAGAAACGGGGCAGATGGAAGCATACTTTCAGGCTACAAGGTAACCCTCAAGGAGGTCCTTGAAGACGGAAAACTCCGCTGGGTAGGTTCTGGGAATACGGATGAAAACGGCGTCATACGCTTTGATCCAGAGGGCCTGGGCGCTGGAAAGACCTATCTCCTTGCGGCAAAAAGCCCCCAGGACGGCTCCTACAAGTATTCAGGCACCATTTCCAATGGGGGCACCGTTACCTTCTACGTGGGCAACAAGCCCCTTGTGGTAAGTGTCATTAATGGTCTTACCAGGCAGCCTCTTAAAGGCCTTAAGGTGACCGCAGTCAGGATGCTTACAAACGGCAAGAAGAAATGGGTTTCAAGTCACAAAACCGATGAAAACGGAACTGTGGTCTTTGATCTTGATGGCCTTGGAAATGGGGCAATCTATCGCCTCTACTCCAAGCCATACAACGGTGGAACCGTTTACACCCCGGATATTACAAATACGGGGACATTTGATTTCAAGGTGGGGCTTATACCGGTACGGCTTACGGAGCGGAAAAACAGTCGGCCCCTTCCCGGTGTCAAGCTCATCCTTTACCGCATAAAAGAGAACAGTAAGCTTGAGTGGCTTAAAAGCGGCAAAACAGACCCAAACGGCATGGTCATTTTTGATGATTACAGGCTTGGCTCTGGCCCAAGGTATGTGGTGCGGGCAGACAGGCCCTTTAAAGACAAAAAACGCTACTTCAGCCCCCTTATAACCGGCCCAGGGACTGTTGATTTTGCCGTAGACAGGGACGGAGATTTTGACCTTGACCTGGAGCCTCCATGGATAGGGTTCAGCAGCCATGAAAGCGGGCAGAAGGTGCCAGCTGCAGGCTTTGACCTTACAGGAAAGGTTACGGACAACCAGGAGATTGGCTCGGTTAGCCTTTTCATCAAGGGGGAATCCGGAAACACCACACCTGTGAGCGCACATGTAAACAGGGCCACAAACTCCTGGCAAGCGCACATTGAAAGGACCCTTATCACCCCGGGAACGCTTACCATCACGGCCACTGCCACAGACCGCATGCTCAACTCTTCAAAGGCCACCATCAGCCTCATGGCAGTATCTGATTCTCATGCACCTGTCATAAACCTGGATTATCCATCAGCCAGCCAGAAACTTGAAAGACACGGATTTGCCCTTTCAGGAAACATTACAGAGGAGACGGCCGTAAAGGGGGTAACCGTTCAGCTTTCATGCCCGAAAGATGAAAAGGCAGGGATTACGAAAAACGCACTGGTGGACCTTTCTGAGGGAAGGTGGATGGCTGCATTTCGTACAGAGGAGCTTCCACCCTGCAGTGACATTGACGTATTGGTAAGCGGCCAGGATACCACCGGAAACAGTGCAAGCTACAGGTTCAAAGTGACCACCCATGAAACAAGGCTTAATCCCTTCCAGGTCGTAAACAGGGTCACCTTTGGTGCCACCCCGGCGCTTCTTTACCAGGTGCTTAAAGAGGGGCCGGAAGGGTATCTGGTAGCCCAGCTCAACCCCTCACGCGTTGATAACTCCTGGTTTGAGAGTCACTTTGGCTCCTTCATTCCGGAGAAAAAATATGACCTCATCCAGCTTCAACTTGCAAGGAGCATCTACAGCAGGAGACAGCTCCTTGAGGTCATGACGTGGTTCTGGGAAAACCACTTCAACACGGACATCACCCGCCACTACCACGTGGAATACGAACTTAAGGAAAACAACCTATTCAGGGAGCATGCCTTCGGACGGTTCAGGGACCTTCTTGAAATAAGCGCAAAGAGCCCCGCCATGCTCTACTACCTGGACAACGTGTCAAACAGGAAGGAAAGCCCCAACGAAAACTATGCCAGGGAGATCATGGAGCTTCACACCCTGGGCGTGGATAACGGGTACACCCAGGAGGATATCGTCCAGGTGGCAAGGTGCTTTACAGGCTGGAGGGTAAAGGACGGACAGTTCTATTTTGACCAAAGACGCCACGACTACGGTGAAAAGCACGTGCTGGGCCACGTTCTGCCTGAAGGCCAGGGCATTGAAGACGGCGAGCAGGTGCTTGACATCCTTGCAACCCACCCAAATACGGCAAGGTTCATCTGCAAAAAGCTGGCTGTTTACCTTGTGGACGATAACGCTTCAACCGGGCTCATTGAAAGGTGTGCCACCATCTTTCGAGCAAGTGACGGAAACATTGGAGAGGTGGTATCCATGCTCCTTCACTCTGATGACTTTAACAGTCAGGAAAACTTCCACAACAAGGTGAAGACACCCCTTGAGTTCGTGGCAGGTTTTATCAGGAATCTGAACGTGGAGCCTGCTCCGGAACACCTTAGAAGGACCCTCGACGTGCTTGGAATGAGGCCCTTCTTTTATCCCTTTCCAACCGGATGGCCAGAGACGGGAACAAAATGGGTAAACTCTGATCAGTATCTCCAGAGGCTTCGATTCGTAAGCCGTAGTGTGTTCAATGTGAACAAGGACAAGTACTGCCGGGTGGATATCAAGAAATTCTTTACCGACGCAGGCCTTTCAGAGCCAGAAGAAATTGTCACCTTTTTGATGGAGCTTGCCCTTTCAGGCGATTACACGGAGGAAGAACAGCAGACAGCCCTTGAGCTTCTAAACAGGGGAAGTGCAGGGGGTTTCAAAATGGACATGCCTGATGCGGAAAAAAGGCTAAGGGAACTGGTGGTCCTTGTTCTCTCCTTTCCGCAGTATCAGCTTCAATAAACCAGATGGACTGATTGCAAGACTCACCATGAAAAGACGCACCTTCATAAAGACCCTTTTATCCTCCACGGCAGCGCTTGCCGGCATGGGGCTTTCACAAGGCCCCCTCCTTTTCCGAACCAAAAGTGCCTTGGCCTTTTCCGGAAAGACCCTGGTGGTGGTTTTTCAAAGGGGAGGCTGTGACGGCCTGAACCTTTGCGTGCCCTTTGGAGACGAAAATTACCACTTGTTGCGCCCAACCCTTGCCATTTCGCCTCCTGGTGGAAACCCAGGGGAATCCGCCCTGGATCTTGACGGCTTCTTTGGATTTCATCCGCGCATGTCAGGCCTCCACGCCCTCTTCAAGGAAGGCAGGCTTGCCGTCTTTCCGGCTGTTCACTATCCCAATGGTAGCAGGTCCCACTTTGACAGCGAGGTTATCATTGAAAGCGGCTCAGACAAAAAACTCTACTCCGGGTGGCTCAACAGGTATATTGGCGCAACAGAAGTGGAAAAAAGCCCCCTTCGCGCCGCAAGCATTGGCACAAACCTTGTCCATGCCCTAAAGGGAGAGGCACCGGCTTCCGTCCTGGACGACCTTTCATCCTTTGGTTTTGGGAAGGGGGACTTCCAGCAGGAGCTCAGGAGCAGGCTCAGATCGGTTCTCCTGGGGGTGGTTGAAGGAAAGAGGCAGAACCTTGGCCTTCTAAAAAGAGAGGGCCTGGTTATGCTAGATGACCTTGACCTCATGGAAGGCCTTCAAAGGGGAAGTTATCAGCCTGAAAACGGTGCAAGTTACTCTTCCGGCTCCTTTGGAAGGCAGCTCATGCTTACTGCCCGTCTTATAAAGGCGGGGCTTGGCCTTGAGATAGTGTGCATTGACCATGGAGGCTGGGATACACATTCACAGCAGGCCTCCAGGCAGGCCTCTAGAATCGAGGATCTTTCAAGGGGCCTTAGCGCATTTTATGCAGATCTTGGCGGGCTTGGGGCAGACGTTCTCACCCTAACTATGACGGAATTTGGCAGAACGGCCAGGGAAAACGGCAGCAGGGGCACGGACCACGGTAACGCCTCATGCTGGATGGCCGTGGGCGGGGCAGTAAAGGGGGGAATCTTCGGAACCTGGCCAGGGCTAGCCCGGGATAAGCTCTATCTTGGCCGCTATCTGGCCTATTCCATAGACTTCAGAAACATCTTGGCAGAGGTTCTTACACAACACCTGGGCTTTCAGGACATACCTCTTGTGCTGCCAGACTTTCAGGCCTCGACAATAGGCTTTTTGTAATGCAGAAGACCTGAATTGCTTGAAAATTTTTCAGGCGCCAGGACCTTTCTGCCCCCCTCTTTTACTGGTGATACTTGAAAGACAGGCTCACCTTTACCCTGTAGAGGGCCACCTTGCCATCTTCTATCTTCACATCCATCTCCTTGACCTCGGAAACCCTTAAGTCCTTAAGACTCTTTCCAGCAGTCTCAACCACTTGTGCCACGGCATCTTCCCAGGACTTTTCACTGGTGCCAACAAGCTCTATAATCTTGTAAACGCTCATATCTCTCCTCCTTTCTGTTTGTTGCTTCATATTCATTATGGAGAAGAACCCCCAATTCTGTCAATACGCATTTATTTGACTGAAAATTATTTTTTAGTATAAATACGTAACATTTCTTTTTGGGGAGGAGGAAATTGACACAAAGACCATGGAGGGATAGACGGGTTTTTCAACTTTCCGTCTTGAGGCTCGCTATTCTTGCCTTTTTTCAAGTCTTGTTGCTGTTCCCTTTTACTGGCTCAGAGGCAGGGACCCTTGAAATTACTTTCCTAGAAAAAGGCCATGACAAAGGGCATGACGTCTTAAAGGGCCAAGAGACCTTTTCCCCTTACACCCTTGAGGAGCTAAGGATGCTTGGCGTGGTGATGCCTCCAAGGGGCGCCAGGGTTCAGGAAACATACAAGGGCATAAGGTTTCTTGCCTCGCCGTCAAGCAGATACAGCAAAAGACAGCTTAAGCTGTTAAAGATGTTCATTGACAGGACACCAAGGCTTCTTCTAAGCCCTGGCCCAAGCGCCATAATAACCTACAGAAAAGGCGAGGTGCATTTTCCGCCTGGCACATCGGCCCTTTCGCTGGCCCTTGCCAGCGGTCCCTACGTCTTTTTTGACTCCTCGTCCTTTAACACAAGGGGAACCTTCTCGGCGGGCTCCACTGAAGGCGTCTTTCGGGCATTTGAACATGAGCTTGTCCATGTGCTGCAGTTTGCCCGAACCACATCTTCCATGGACATGGAAAAGGCCCTTTTCCGTTTCAGGAAAAGGGGCGTACAAAAAATCTGGAACAGGCAGGCCCTTGACACGAAGCTTGTGCGATCCTTTGTTGGGGTTACTGGCTGGAGCTTCAGTCCTCGCTCGCACCGTGTGAGGCTGCACAATAGAAAAGATGAAAAGACGTCCTCATACGGCAAGAAAAACGTCCTGGAGGACATGGCCGAAACCATAAGCCTTGTGGTTGTTGGGGATACCACCCAGCTGTCAAGGGGCCGAATCAACTGGGCGGTCAAGGTGCTTGGATTCAAGAATCTCCGCGAGGCTCAGAAAGGCACCTTCCCCTACTCCTCTCTTTACAAACCGGTCAGGTTGTGGGGAAAGGGCGTAACCCAGTTTGATGGGTCAAAAACGGCCCTTTTCAGGAAAAAATACCCTCTTGTTGACATTGAATACTTTGTAAACAGGGAGCAAAACTCGTTCGAACCCATCCTTAAATACCTTGAAAGCGAGTTCCCAAGACGGGGCTGGCGCAGGCTTTACGCCAAGAGCGTTAGACTTAAAAACGGGGTGCAAAAAAGGATAATGTCCTATAAGGGAAGGTGGCGGGACGTTTATCTTGAAGTCATCACCTATGACTATGCAACAGGGTATACTCTAAAGCCTTCGGGCACCATAATAACCGTGCTAAGCGGATACAAACAGTAAAGGCACAGTAAATACCTTATAAGACAGAGGTCGGTTACAACCGGGTCTTCAAGGGTCCGGTTTTCTCTCCTGTATGAACCGGTACAAAGTTACCAAAAGTAATGCGTTCATTTCTTTTGCTCGCCCAAAAGAAACGAACCAAAGAAAACGGCGCCCCGTTGCCGCTTTTTCCCTCGCCCGGAAGGCCTTCGGTCTTGGCCCGTCAAAGGGGCCATCCATGGCCCAATGACGGGTGGTGACATCCCTGTCACCACCCCTTCGGGGCCTTTTAAGACCTCATGCCTTCCGTTTTCGGCGCGGCAAAAGGGGGTTAAAAAGACATTACAACATGCCACATTGGAAGGCAGTCTTCCAATATGCAAACTTACGTTCAGAAATATCTTACCCACCATATCTTAAAGTGGCTCAGACATTATTCTGCAGTAGTGCTTCTTGGTCCTAGCGGAATGTGTC
The DNA here is from genome assembly GCA_015493475.1 of Deltaproteobacteria bacterium. Lineage (GTDB taxonomy): Bacteria > Desulfobacterota > Dissulfuribacteria > Dissulfuribacterales > QOAL01 > JAADCZ01. Next base: position 3,866 of record WGDC01000087.1, on the reverse strand, counting down.
AATGAAAATGAGACACCTGTATTCATAAATTAGAGAACAATTTTTTCACTACAGCCTGCCGACGTTTCGGCCATCCCTGGCCGAGCCTTACAGAAATCGGGCCGTCCATGGCCCGCCCCTTCGGGCGCCTTTACAGGCGTTTCTGCAAGGTCCGGGGAAGGCTTGTTTATCCATGCCGCTTCTGGTAAAGGCCTTGGTCTTGGTACCTTGCCCTTAAAACGACTTGGAAACTTATCAAAAGCTGCCTTAAGAGTCCTTGACCTGTGGTTGAGTATTTCATGTGCCTGGCCGTAATGGACCTGTTCTGGCGTCATTTGTCCAATACCAGAATGTTTGTGCTCCCTGTTGTACCAGCTGAAAAATGAACGACAAAATGTCCTGGCATCCTCTATACAGCCAAAACGATCAGGGAATCCGGGACTGTATTTCAGGGTCTTGAACTGGGACTCTGAATAAGGATTGTCATTACTTACATAGGGCCGGCTGTGGGTCTTGGTAACTCCAAGGTCGGCAAGAAGGTTGGCTACAACCTTTGATTTCATGCTGCTGCCGCGATCTGCATGAAGGGTCAACTGCTTCTTGACAATATTTTGCTTGGCACATGTGTCCTCAATCAGACGTTTGGCCAGGGCTGCCTGTTCACGGTGGGCCACCATCCAACCCACCACATAACGGCTGTATATGTCCAAAATGACGTATAGATAAAAATATGTCCACTTGGCAGGCCCCTTAAGCTTGGTGATATCCCAGGACCATACCTGATTGGGTCCTGTGGCAAGGAGTTCTGGTTTCTGATACCTGGGACGGATGACCTGCCTCCTCCGCTCGTTTACCTCATTATGTTTCTCCAATATGCGATACATGGTCCTGATTGAACAAAGATACCTTCCTTCATCCAGCAAGGTAGCATAAACTTCCATGGGAGATTGATCCCAGAATCTTTTAGAATGAAGCTCATCGAGAACCTGCTGCTGTTTCAGTTAGAGCAAGCGGAGGTGCCGGCCTTTTCATGGTCTCAACCTGCATGGAGGATGTATGCCTGTAATATGTGGCCCTCGATACTCCAAGGGCATTGCAGGCAGCCTTCTTACCTACTTTTTTACCCAATCTTCCTGCAGCGTTCATGAGCTCTTTCTTCCGTTCCCCGGTTGAGGAATGTTCATCATTTCTGAAATTTTTTTTTGGACATCAATGATGATCTCAGCCTTTCTCAATTTCTCCTGCAGCTTTCTATTCTCTCGTTCCAGTTTCAAGAGCTTCTTCTCTAGTGGATTGACCTTCCTGGCCTTTCTCCCCCGTTTCTTGGGAGAAAGACCCTTTAGCTGTCCCTCTTCCCGTTGCCGTCGCCATGCACATATATTGGAATGGTAAAGACCTTCTCTGCGTAACAGAGCGCCCTTTTCACCTGGCTTTACACAGGCATCAAATTCCTCCAGGATCCGAAGCTTATATGCTGCAGTGAATTTACGTCTTGGCTTCTTCTCAAAAACCTCAGGATCAGGCCGATCGTTACCAGCTGAAAAATCCTCACCAGAAATCCCCTGTGCTGAAATGTCGTGAATTCTCTTTACATCTTTCATGATTATCTCCTACCCGCCCTACACTAATTTAGCAACAAGTAGGTGTCTCACTTACATTGACACAGAGGGTAGGCAATGCAGTAAAATCACCCTTGAAAAACACATCATTTCAAAAATCAAGAATGCCGTTTATCTGGACCTCGAGCGTCCCGTGGATGCCAACAAACTCAGGGACCCTGAAGTCTTTTTTGAATTGAACTGCGGAAAACTCATTTGTCCCTACGAGATACGGTTGATCCGTTTCAATTTGCTATATTGACCCTGACAGCATGACTAATTAGATTAGTCATACATAACTGCACAGGAGAAAAAATGCGACAGGTCACTATTCACGAGGCAAAGACCCATCTCTCCAAGCTGATCAGGGAAGCCCTGGCCGGGGAAGAGATCATTATAGCCAAAAATCGTACTCCACTGGTTAGGCTTGACGTTTTGCCAGAGGCAAGGCCTAAACGCTCCATCGGCGGAGCAAAGGGCCTGGTCGTCAGGATGGACGACGATTTCAATGAACCTCTTGAGGATTTCAAGGAATACATGTAGTGGATATTCTCCTGGATACACAGGCGCTCCTTTGGGCCCTCAGTGATGACAGACGCCTAAGCAACAGGAGCCGTGAGGCCTGGTTAGACCCCACAAATTCCCTTTTTTTCAGCATGGCTGGCTACTGGGAGATCGCCCTCAAGATCAACATCGGCAAACTAGAACTGGCTCCCGACTGGAACAGGATCATTGAAAATGAAATGCGAAGAAACAATATCAGGTTCCTGCCAGTCTGTGCCGAACACTGTAACTGTGTTGCTACCCTCCCCTTACACCACCGAGACCCCTTTGACAGAATGATGATAGCCCAGGCCCTAATCGAATCCATGACCGTAATGAGCGCTGACAGGCAATTCAGCCAATACGAAATCGATATCATCTGGTAAAGAATATTGAATCACTTGTGCAGCACCCCCATTGTATCTTCCCTTACCTATTCATGCTGACCTCTTCCCCACCTCTACGGCGTGCCAACCACACCTTAAGCCTCTGTCTCATCCCGTCAAAAAGTCCAAGGGGTAAAGGTGATCTCACTACATTACGCCACAAAATTGGTCTGAAGTTAAAAAGGCATAGTCCTGTAGCTTCATGTTGTTACTTTAAGGATTCTTCCAATCCGGTTTTCACTAAACTGCAGGAAAGTCACTTTTGGTGCTTAAAGTTAAAAGGACAGGCAAAAATGCTCTTTTCGACGCCTCCTTTACCAACTCTTCAGTGCGCAGGGCGCTTTTGGGCTTGATCTGAAACAGGCTAGGCTTTTGAATAGTTTAAAAGTTTAATTGTTTAAGGAGAATACTATGGCAACGATAATGAAAATTAGCCCTCAGGGGCAAATCCGCATCCCCAAGAAGATTATGACTATGCTTGGGATTGAAAAGGGAGACTATGTGGAAGTGGATGTTGAGGAAAGAAACATCGTGCTAAAACCAAGAAAACACATAGCCCCCTCCCAGGGCTGGTACTGGACCAAGGAATGGCAGGAAATGGAAGCACGTGCTGATGAAGAGATTGAGAACGATCAGCTTTCACAAGAATTTGAGACCGCTGAACAGGGCCTGAAATGGTTGCAGAAATAGAGAAATACCCGTTCACGAATACATTCAAGAAAAATTACAACAGGCTGACCAGAAACATTCAAAAAGCCTTTAGCCGGAAACTGGAACTTCTCTTGCAGGACATGTCCTATCCCTCCCTGAGAATCAAGAGGATACAGGGAACAAGTAACCGGTGGGAAGGTTCTGTGATCATGAAATATCGATTTACCTTCCAAATAGCAGGGACCACGCTCATTTTCAGGATCATTAACTGGACCCTGGCAGCTGGTGTAAAGCGGATTTTCACGATGGTTACTGTGAAAGGATTGAATCAGCTTCAGCAAGAACAGTATCTAAGTCATAACCCTCGCCTGCTTCTATTTCTTTTTCGCCCCTGGCCAAAAGCCGAAGAATCTCTTTATCATGTTCGGCCTTTTCATACGCCTCCACACTGATCATGACGGCAGCGGTCCGTCCTCTTTGTGTAATAATGACGGGCTCTTTGTTATCTCGTAATTTTTTAAGGATCTCGGCAGCATGCTTCCTCAAATCACTTACTGAAAGTATATTAAAAAGTTTTCCCATACGTACCTCCTGTTGTATTTTTACACGTATCATCAATTGTCACATCAAGCAAGTGTTTGATTGAATGCTTTTATGAGTAAATAAAATTCCGACAACCTAAAAAACGGGTGCTTTCCAATGGCCGGAT
>WGDC01000086.1 GCA_015493475.1 Deltaproteobacteria bacterium | reverse complement strand
GGAAGAAAGCCCAAGGTTATACTTGGAAGTAATCTCTTAAAATTTGTCCTAGTTTTCGATTCCTTGCCTTCAATCTCTCAATGCCACTTGCCAAATATTTTTCTATCTTTCTACCTCGGAAGTTAGTCATGACTTCCTTGACATCTGGCAACATGGCACGTTCATTCATGGCATGTGCAATTATTTCTGCCTGGGCAATGTCTTTCACTATCTTTGAAGGTTGTTTTCTTAGACTTGATACCGCCAACTTATGTAACAGGAAGCGTGTAGGATTAGGCACAATCACAGGAATGGGACCTTTTTTGCCTACCAATACAGTTTGAATTGGATCAACAGTCAATGGATTTAAAAACCTGAGTTCCTGTGCCCCTATGTCAGCAAACCCAGAATGTTGGGGCGAAACTATGCCTTTAGGACGACCCTTAATGTGAGGATAGAGGACTTCAACTTTAAAGCCATCCTGAAAAACATATCTTACTGCTCTACCTCCTGGACCATCCGGTTTATAGGGTATTTTCAGCCTGTCCAGGATATTGGCCAGGTTAATCTGTCTTACGGCCAACTGCATTTCAGGGGGACGGACAAGATCTATATCCGATGTCCTGGTTAAACTCTTTCCAAGGGAAAAACCTAGTGCAGTCTGATAGGCAAAAAAGGCAAAACTTCCAACCAATATTCCATGTTCGCTGATGACCCTTTTGGATGAAAGCAAATTTAATATTTGTTCGGGCAAGCTTGAAACAGCAAAAAAACCAGCTTTTATTAGTATTTTATTAAGCTTACGAATCCTCTCCCTTTCCCTCCTGTACTGATTTTTTAGGTCATTAAGCCTTACGACCTGGGTCTTGAAATTGCCCTCTATTCTTTCATACTTCCATTTATTGCCTTCTCTCCACTGCCGATACAAATAGCCACCCTTATTGGATATAGACCCCTTTGCACGATCCTTAAGATCGAGGAGATGGAAAGCGGATGTTTCCATCTCGGAAATAAGGGCCATAATACTTTCGTCCAAAAGATCGATTTTCATGGAAGGATTATTACATATTTTTTGTTAAAATTTAAGAAAAATATGTAATTTTAAAAAGGACAATCTTCAAAAAATTTAAAAAATCAAAGCAACTGCTGGCACAACGCCCCAATTGAAAGTTTTTTGACAGCCTGAAGCAGGACCTGGTATTTTACCAGAGATATCCTGCCCGCTTCCCTGCTCGCAAGAGCATTTTTTAGTACATTGAGCGGTTCTATAACCGGGGTCGTCTGCACTAAACGCTGGGCTACAAAAGCCCGGCTGAATACAAGGCAGCCTCCTTTTAGCTTGCGGCCTAACCCGGTATCCACTAAACCGGGGGAAGGTCAGAATTTTCAAGGGCAGCCTTATGGACAGGAAGACGAACAAAAGATGCCAAAAAAACTGTCTAAATTTTGGGTACCATTTCATTGGAAACATTTCCGGTAATTATACCGTTTCTATTGTAAACACAGGGCCTTTTGCAGAGTCGTATCTCATAAGAATTCGGAAGGATTTTCTATCGAGATCACCTGGCAGGATTTTCTTTTCATATCCGTTACATTTCAAAATGATCTGTCCAGAATCCGTCATCCTACCGGTCATCTCCACGGATAGTTCGTTAATGGCCTTTTCTGTCCTGCTTATTTGCTCTCCGAGGAGGGCTAGTTTCTCCTTGAGACCGCTAAGTTCTTTCTGAATATCAAGCATCAGTTTCAGTTGCTTAGTGAGGATGTGAAGATCGAAACCAATCTTTTCATCGAGACTTCCCATCCTTGCCTGAAGCTTTTCAATACTCACGCTACCAAGGAGGATCATGGTGGCAAACTGTTTAAGCACAGGAATCAGCGGTTGGTCTTCCTCGGAGAGGATGCTTTGAGCAAGCTTCATTTTTTGCCCGAAAACAGCTCCCCTATTCTTGAGGGAGTCTTTCTTCCTTTCAATATCTCCTGCTATATCCCTTTGTTGGGCCTTGAGCTGGGAATAAAGCTGAAACAGTTTTTTACCCATTTCTATATCCACACTGTTTCTAACATTAATCAGTGAGGCAACTATCTGGTTTGCCTCTATCTCCGCTTTCCCCACGAGAATTTCGTTAGAGCCATCTGGCTTAATTTCAAGAATATCCGCCTTTACAATGCCCTCGCTGATTTCTCTTTTTACTCTTAGGCGTTTCTTGGCTATGAGCGTTGCCTTTCTGGCAGAGCCCACCTCCATGTCAGAGCCGGAACGTATAAAGTTTCTTGCAAAGCTGACCACCACAGGTCCAGTGGCGTCAACTGTCTCTCCCTCAACTCCACCCTGGACTATAAGAGAACCGTCGATAACAACTGCAAAACACCCCCTGATATCACCTTCCACGACAAGATCCGCCTTGCACCTGATTTCGTTGCTCGCTCCCTTAAAATTTCCTGTATTGAAATCGATATCCTTTACCCTGACCTCGTTTTTTATGGATACCTTCCTAAGGTTTTCCTCAGCAGGGGCACCTTCAAAATCACAAATTATGATTCCGGCCTTTTGTGCAAAGTAGTCCCAGGTTCTCCGGCTTGTCTCCGGGTCTACCTCGTCTTTTGAATAAAAACCGTCCTTGACCTTTACAGGAGCAGGTTTTCCTGCCTTCGTCCTGATAGGAAAGCCCATTACGTCAGTACCTTCTGTTCCGGAGGATGGTTCGTAAATTTTTATTAATAGTTGGTCCTTTGATGCCTGGGGAAATCGGTTTACCTCCCTAAAATCCATGGTGCCGTCTGGTAGCAGCCGGCCAGGTTGTACCTTGAAATCAAAATAAAGCCTTGCGTAACCGTCATGCCCATCCACTGGCTCGCATCCCCGTATTGTAAGAGTCGATATGCCGGGCATTGTATTTATCTCAACTTGCCTGGGTTTCAGGTGCATTTCCTTTGCAGGCGCCACGAAGCTAAATACCTCCTGCTCACCTGCCATGATATGCGAAGCCACCTCCTTTGGTATCTGTACAAAATAATCTCGCAGAACCATTTCTATGGCCTTTAAAAGATTTTGAACCCCGACCCTTGAGCCGGAAGGGATATCCATTGCGATGGCAATGATATCAGAACCGAACTTTACCTCCTCGATAGACTCCTTTATCCACTGTGCGAGTTCTATTGGAGAGCTTTCGCCTGTTCCTACGCCTGTGTCTACATGGGAAGATGTGGATATGTTAGAGGGAGGAGACGTTTCCCCTGCCGGATTTTCTTCTATAGAATCTGTCATAAAGTTCATCTCTGAGTATGACTGCAGGCCCCGCATCTTCTGCATTTGTGAACATTACAAAAACAGGTGTTTTCCGCCCGGGCAGCCCTTTGCCACTCGGCAAGGAGATATTTCCGTCTTACCCTATGAACCGTAGCCTCCCAGGGAAATAGCTCCCCGTCACACCTTTCTTTAAGGTAATTTTCGGCAATATTCGATATTTCCTTAACTATTCTCTTTAGACCATAACCCCTTAACGAAAATCGAGACAGGAACTTACCTGCGCTCTCGTCACCTCTGCTGAGCAATGCCTGGACCATTGCCCTTTCAACAGAATCAAGGCGCAATTTCACGTTACCAATGCGACCAAGCCGCTTTTTCAGTATTGACCTCCTCCTTTTGAGGTCTTCAATGCGGGCAAAGGAGGCCCACTGGAAAGGGGTCCAGGGTTTGGGGACGAAGGTGCTCACAGAAACGGTTACATTGCCCATGGTTCCCCTTCCCATTGCAGGGCCAAGCATTTCGTTTTTAACCTTCAAAGCAAGGTCCGCTATCTGCGCCACATCGTTGTCTTCTTCAAAAGGCAGACCCATCATGAAATAAAGCCTCAAGTTTTTGAGTCCAGCCTCTGCCAAAACGTGTGTAGCACGCAGTATCTGTTCCTCGGACAGATTTTTATTAATTACCCTTCTAAGTCTTTCCGAGCCCGCCTCGGGAGCAATGGTAGCGGTGTAATTCTTTGACCTTACAAGAAGGGTTACAAACTCGTCTGTTATTGCATCAGCCCTGAGGGAAGAAAATCCAAGCTGAAATCCCCTTTCAATAAGCTCCTGGCAAATGGTTGAAATAAAACCCCTGTCCGCGTATTCAAGGCCAACAAGGCCGATCTTCTTGGCGCCCCTTGTATCAGATAAAGTCCTCTGGATGACCTCTTTGGGCCACTGTCTTGGCGGACGGTATACAAAGCCTGCCGCACAAAAACGGCAACCCCTTCCGCAACCCCTTGTGACCTCAAGTAAAAATGTGTTTGGAAAAGAGGAGCGGTTGGATACGATGACTGTGTGTGGAACTGTTTCAAGAAGGCTTCTTTGTATGGCAGGAGCCACCGGACCAGTATCAGGAAAGGCCGGCAGGAAAACACCCTCCACCCTTTCCTTGAGCGTAAAAAGAAGACCTTGCCGCTTACCACTGGAAGGGTCAACCTCCAGAAGAAAGGAGATAAAACTGTCATAGACGGCCTCAAAATCCCCAAGCAAAAAGGCGTCCATAAAGCCTGCTGCAGGACACGGATTTATCTGGCAGGCTACTCCCCCTGCAAGTACAAGCGGCCCCTCCCTTCTTTCTTCTCTGAACGCTGAAAAACCGGCTCCACGTAAAAAAGGGGCAATGTTTAGATAGCTCGGCTCAAAGCTTATTGAAAAAAGGATTATGTCAAACTCGCCCACGTGCCTGTTTGACTCAAGCGAGCGTACGTCCGATGGGTTTCCATTAAAGAAAAAACGCTCTGCAACGATGTCTTCGTGCCTGTTAAGAAGTTCATAGACACGCTGAAATCCCAGATTCGCCATGCCAAGGCCGTATGAATCCGGGAAGACAAGGGCTACAGAGCGTCTTCCACGCCAGCGCTTTCTTATTGCGCCGGCCTCTTTAGTTGACTGTCTGTCTTTTTTTGTCAAGAAACCGGTTTACTGGTCACTTTCCTGCTCCATCTTGGCAAGCTCCTCGAACTTCATGTCAATGCCGAGGACCCCGATTATCTCGTCCTCTTCGTTCCTTATGGGACCTGAAACGGTGATGCAAAGGGCGTTAGTGATGCGGGATGTGTAGAAGTCTGAGACATGTATCTTTCCATCTTTGAGCGGGGCAATGAACCAGGGCCTGTTAGAAAAGTCGCTGTCAAGCTTGTAGCTTGCATACTTTCCCCTGTCTTCTATGTGGGTGATGTTGTGGGTTATCTTCTCCCCGTCTGCATTAACCACGTAAAGGAACTGGATAAAGGGGTTCTCTTCAAGTACACACTTAAGAAGCGGCTCTATCTTCTTGGTATCCATGGAACGCATCTCCGGCCTGTCAACAAGGTCTTCCACAAGATAGTAGGCAAGGTCATGGGCACGTTTTTTGAGCTTGTCAAAGTCAGATGTAAAGAGCTCTGGCAGGTACTTTCTTGCAAGGGCCTCCATCTCCTCCTTTGACATGGAGGTGATGCGCCCGTGCTCGTACTGCTTCATGACCTGCTTGTACATCTTTACGATTCCAGGGTGGCGTTTGTCTATCTTGGCCTCGCCAGAAAGGCCAAGATGGGAGTTTATCCAGTGGGTGATGCCTGCCGTTCCAGACTTGTCAGAGACGATAACCGCAACGGGCCTTCCAAGTATCTTTTTCGTATCGAAGATGTTGTATATCTCCTCGTTTTTCATGAGCCCGTCTGCATGGACTCCAGCGCTTGTTGCGTTGAAATCCTCTCCAACCAGCGGATAATTGGACGGAATGTGAACCCCGAGCTCCTTCTCGAAGTACCTTGCCATCTCGGTGATGGCAAGGGTGTTTATGCCGTCTGTTTCCCCTCTAAGGGCTATTCTTTCAATCAAAAGCGCCTCGATGGGCGTGTTTCCTGTACGCTCTCCAAAGCCGAGCAGGGTCCCATTTATTGCCCCGCAGCCGTAAAGCCAGGCGGTGGTTGCGTTTATGACCACCTTGTGAAAGTCGTTGTGGCCGTGCCACTCGAGAAGCTCCCCCGGCACTCCTGCATCGTCAATCATTGCCCGCACCACCTTGGCGACACTTCTCGGAAGAGCAGCCCCAGGGTAGGTTACGCTGTAACCCATGGTGTCACACATCCTTATCTTTATGTCTATGCCCGACTCTTCCCTTAGCTTCATAAGCTCAATGGCAAAGGGCACGCAAAATCCGTATATGTCTGCACGGGTTATGTCCTCAAAGTGGCACCTGGGCTTTATGCCAAGCTCTATGGCCGCCTTTACCGTTGAAAGGTAGGCCTCCATTGCCTCAAGCCGAGTCTTTTTTAGCTTTAGATATATATGGTAATCAGAGGCCGAGGTAAGGATGCCCGTCTCTGGCAGTTCCATCTCCTTAACGAGCTTTAGGTCCTCTTTCTTTGCCCTTATCCAGCCTGTGATCTCAGGGTATTCGTACCCCTTTTCCCTGCACAGCTCCACGGCCTTTTTGTCCTTGTTGGTGTAGAGAAAGAATTCCGACTGGCGAATGATGCCATTTGGACCGCCCATCTCGTGAAGGAAATCAAAAATCCTGCTTATCTGCTCCACAGTGTAAGGGGGGCGGGCCTGCTGACCATCCCTGAAGGTGGTATCAGTAATGAGCATGTCCCTGCATGGCTCTGGTGCAAGGTACTTGTGATCAAAGGCTATGCGGCATACCTCTTCGTAGGGAAAGAGATCCCGCATGAGATCGGGCTCTTCCCTCTCAATAAGCCTGTAGTTTTTTCTATAGTCGAGAAGTCCTCTCTTTTCGTTCCATTTAATCATGTTCTTCTCCTTTTTGGATCATGATGATTTTCCAGTCATGATCCGCGCCAAAATCAGACACATCACCTGCCGGCACGCCAGTTGGTGCTTTACTGCTCCCTTTTCCAGTCGGGCTTTAGGTAAAGCTCTGCAAGCTGTGCCATGCTCACCTCTGCCGGCGCCCTTGCCATTAGACACTGGGCCTTTTGTGTCTTTGGAAATGCGATAACGTCCCTGATGGTGTTTCTTCCTGCCATGAGCATGACAAGTCTGTCCAGGCCAAAGGCGATTCCGCCGTGGGGCGGAGCCCCGTAGGTGAGGGCCTCAAGGAGAAAACCGAATTTCTCCTCTGCCTCCTCATCAGGTATGTTAAGGGCCTTAAAGACCTTTTTCTGTATCTTTTCCTGGTGGATACGGATGCTTCCTCCACCGATTTCAATACCGTTTAGGACAAGATCGTATGCCCTTGAACGGACAGAAGCCGGGTCTGTTTCCAGCCTGTCCAGATCCTCGGGCATTGGTGCAGTGAAGGGGTGATGAAGGGCCTTAAAACGCCCCTCGTCTTCGTCAAATTCAAGAAGTGGAAACTGGGTTATCCATACGAAGTTAAACTCCTTTTCATCAATAAGGCCCCGTTTTCTTGCAAGCTCAAGCCTTAGCTCACCAAGGACCTTGAAAACGGTTGATTTCTGGTCTGCCCCGAAAAATAGTATGTCACCAGGTTCTGCCAAAAGGCGCTCCATTATTGCCTTTTGCTCATCCTCACTGAAAAATTTTGCAATTGGAGACTGCCAGGAGGAATCCTCCTTTATCTTCACCCAGGCCAGGCCCTTTGCACCAAGGGACTGGGCAAACTCGGTGAGGACGTCCAGGTCCTTTCTTGAAAGATCCGCCATGCCCTTGGCATTTATGGCCTTTACCACCCCGCCAGTGGAAGCAACGGTGTTAAAGACCTTGAGGCCGCAGCCTGCAGCGATGTCCGTTATGTCCATAAGTTCAAGGCCAAAGCGCATATCGGGTCTGTCGGTTCCGAACCTCTCCATGGCCTCCTGATAGGTAAGCCTCTTAAAGGGTGTCTTCACGTCAATGCCGAGGGTTTCCTCAAAAATATGACTCATGAGCCCCTCTATGAGCTTGATGACGTCCTCTTCCTTAACAAAGGACATCTCCATGTCGAGCTGGGTGAATTCAGGCTGCCTGTCTGCCCTCAGGTCTTCGTCCCTGAAACAGCGCACAATCTGAAAGTACCTTTCCATTCCCGAAATCATAAGTATCTGCTTGTATAGCTGGGGCGACTGGGGAAGGGCATAGAATTTTCCAGGGTTCACCCTGCTTGGTACAAGGTAGTCACGGGCCCCTTCCGGGGTGCTTCTTGTGAGCATGGGAGTTTCTATTTCGAAAAAACCCTCACCGGAAAGATACCTCCTCATGGCCTGGCAGACATTATGCCTGAGCTTCAGGTTCTCAAGCATTACCGGACGCCTAAGATCAATATAGCGGTATTTCAGGCGGACGTTTTCCGAAACCTCCTTTTCCTCATCAAGGGGAAATGGAGGGGTCTTTGAGGTGTTAAGGATTCTCAAATCCTCACAGGCCACCTCCACCATTCCTGTCTTGATCTTTGGGTTTTCCATACCCTCAGGACGCCTTCTGACCTTTCCGCGCACTGCTATTACGTATTCGCTCCTCAGGGAATGGGCCTTTTCGTGGGCCTTGGCATTCACCTCTGGAGCAAAGACCACCTGGGTGATTCCCTCCCGGTCGCGAAGGTCCACAAAGATGAGGCCGCCGTGGTCTCTCCTTCTGTGCACCCACCCCATAAGGGTTACTTCAGACTCAAGGCTCTCCTCTGTGATGCTGTAACAGTCGTGGGTGCGCCTAAGCTCTCCCATGGGTTCCATTTTATTCGTCTCCTTGGCTCTTTATCTTCTCAACAAATATTTCGGGCAGGTCATCAAGGTCAATGCCCTCCTGCTCCTTGGTTTTCATATCCCTCAAGATGGCCTCTTCCTCGTCCATCTCCCTTTCACCAACAATGAGGCAGTAGCGTGCACCTGCCTTGTCTGCCTGCTTCATCTGGGCCTTAAGGCTCTTATCCTCCAGGGAATACTCTACCTTGACTCCCTTTCTTCTCAAGTACCCAATCCAGTAAAGGGCCTCGGTGCGGGCCTCATCCCCAAGGGCGGCAATGAAAAGATCAGCGCGCCTTGGCGCCAGTTCTTCTTTCATAAGAAGAAGTAAACGCTCTACTCCAACCGCCATGCCTACACCTGGAAAATCAGGCCCTCCAAGAAGGCTTGACAGCCCGTCATAACGTCCGCCTGCAGCAACCGTGCTTTGCGCCCCAAGCCCCCTGGCCTTTAGTTCAAAGGTGGTGCGCTTGTAATAGTCAAGCCCTCTCACCAGGTAGGCATTCTGGACAAATGGGATTCCAAAGGCCTCAAGGGCATCAAGGACCTTGCCCATGTGAATTGCGCACTCAGGGCAAATGTAGTGCTTGATCACAGGTGCAAACTTTAAGACCGCCTGACATTCCTCGTTCTTGCAGTCAAAGACACGGAGGGGGTTAAACACTGCCCTTCTTTGGCAATCTTCACAAAGGTCCTTTGCATTATTTTTGAGGAAAAGAACAAGGTCCTTTCTGTGAAGAGGCCGACACTTTGGGCAGCCAAGGGAGTTCATCTCCAATATGAGGCCGTCTTCGTCTGCAAACGCCGACACTATCTCGAAGGCAAGAAAGACCACTTCTGCATCTGCAAGAGGGGAGCTGCTACCGATATATTCCACATCGAGCTGGTGAAACTGCCTGAGCCTGCCCTTTTGGGGACGCTCGTGGCGAAACATGGGGCCCATGGTGTAAAGTTTTAGAAGTCGTGACTTATTGTAGAGCTTGTGCTCGATGACTGCCCTGAGGATACCGGCAGTGGCCTCTGGCCGGAGGGTGAGGAGCTGGCCATTTCTATCCTCAAAGGTGTACATCTCCTTTTCCACTATGTCCGTGTGCTCACCTATTCCACGGGCAAAGACCTCTGTCCTTTCAAGTATGGGCGTCCTTATCTCCTCAAGGCCGCAG
>WGDC01000085.1 GCA_015493475.1 Deltaproteobacteria bacterium | reverse complement strand
CTCATCGCCCTGTACGAACACAAAATCTTCACTCAGGGAATCATATGGAACATCAACTCCTTTGACCAGATGGGAGTAGAACTCGGTAAGGTGCTGGCAGGGGCTATCCTTCCCGAATTAACCGATAACAGGCAGAAAAACAGCCATGATTGTTCAACTAACGGTTTAATAAATGCCTATAAAGAGATGGCTGGACAATAACTATGACGGGGGGATCAAGTACCATGAAGACATCAAGACTTATTCTACTGCGCCATGGCCAGAGTCTTTACAATAAGGAAAACCTCTTCACTGGCTGGACTGATATTGACCTCAGCGATCAGGGTGTCGAAGAAGCCAAGAGGGCGGGTAATATCCTGAAAGGACAAGGCATTTACCCTGATATATGCTTCACCTCATGGCTTAAACGCGCCATTCATACGGCACAGCTTGCCCTCAGAGAGCTTGAATGGGAGCATATAAACTGCATCAAAAGCTGGAAGCTCAACGAACGTCACTATGGAGCATGGCAGGAGCGTGACAAGAACGCAGTAAAGAGGGAAGTAGGGGATGATCATTTTATCGCTGTCAGAAGGGGCTATGATACACCTCCTCCTCCTCTTCTTGAAGACGGGGATCCGAGACTTGCACAAAATGATCCCAAGTATCGCAATGTTGAACCCGAGCTGTTGCCACGCGGAGAATCTCTCAAGGATACAAAGAGGCGCGCGTTAAATTATTTTTTTTGCATGATCGCCCCTGAACTAACTCGTGGCAGAACGGTACTTGTAAGCGCTCACGGCAACTCCCTAAGGGCCCTCGTAATGGCAATTGAAAAACTCTCACCGGAAGAGATTGTCACACGAGAGATCCCTACCGGAAAACCAATCATCTATCTTTTTGACGAGACGCTGCATCTGCAAAAAAAGGTAACAAACCTGTAAGGTTCCTCTGTCCCTTGGCTGCAATGTTTCTTGCCATGATAACGCAGGCGAATAACTTCGGCATTTTCACTGTGACACATTATTAAAATGAGCATAATGAGAAAACAAAATTCTGACAAAGAGAAACTGGGACTTAAGGAATTAATCGCCATCGGCGTAGGAGGCATGGTGGGCGGGGGCATCTTCTCCGTTCTTGGCCTTTCGGTTGAGCTCTCCGGCCATGCCGCTCCCATTGCCTTCAGCCTCGGGGCCGTGATCGCTCTACTCACCGGCCTGTCCTATTCAAGGCTCGGCCTTTGTTTCCGGGATGACGGAGGCAGTTTTACCTATCTTGAGCACGCCTTTAAAGGAAAAAATATCGCGGGCATTGGGGGATGGCTGCTCCTTACGGGTTATATAGGGACCCTGGCCCTTTATGCCTTTACCTTCGGTGTCTACGGGACCGCCATGCTCGGAGGCGAGGCAGTTTTCCATCACGTCCTTGAATCTTTTATCCTTCTTCTCTTTTTAGGCGTCAATCTCTATGGGGTACAGGCCGCGGGCGAGACGGAAGATGTAATAGTAATGATAAAGGTGATCATATTAGGACTGTTCGCAGCAGCAGGTCTCGTATTTATGGATCCGGAACATATTTTCCCTTTGTTAAACAAGGGAATTGACGGCGTCCTCATGGGCGCAGCCCTGATTTTTGTGGCCTATGAAGGCTTTGAACTTATACCGAATGCGGTAAACGAGATGAAAAATCCGGAAAGAGACCTGTCAAGAGGCATCGTATGGGCGATAATCATAACCGCTTTCATATACTTTGTGGTCTCACTGGTTGCAGTCGGAAACCTCACACCGGAAGACATCACAAAATACAAGGAATACGCCCTTGCAGTGGCCGCAAAGCCGTTCCTGGGGCAGGCAGGTTTTACCCTGATCGGTCTGGGAGCACTCCTTTCTACAGCTTCGGCCATTAACGCAACCCTCTTCGGCACGGCAAGGCTGGGTATGATCATGGCAAGGGAAAAAGATCTTCCAAGGGCCTTTTCTCACAGGGAAAGGACCAAAGACATCCCATACATCAGCCTCATTTTTATTACGGTGGTTACCCTTGTCTTTGTAAATACCACAGATCTTACCATAATATCTTCTTTCGCAAGTTCCACCTTTCTGCTCACCTTCGTAAGCATAAACGCAGCGGCGATCAGGTTGAGGGACCGGATCGGTATAAACCCGCTGATCCCCCTGGTCGGCCTTTTTTTAAGTGGGGCATCCTGGCTGGTCCTGTTTGTCTATCTCTGGCAGACCAATTTCAAGGCGCTGAGCTGGATTGGGGGATTTTATCTTGCGGTAATGGCGGCCGAGTTGATGTTCAGCCAGAGACGCCTGATCTTCAAAAAGGTATAGTGGCTGGTACAAAGCCACGGAGCAGGTCGAGAGCATCATAATATTACTGGGTTTGGTCAACTTTTTATTCCCTGAAAAGGAGGAAAATGATAATGGCAGAAGAAAGCAACACGTCTACCTTGCCCTTCACCGGCCTCACCACTGAAGAAGCACAGGAAAGGCTCAAGAAATACGGGCCAAATGCCCTTGAGGAAAAAAAGCGGTCCCTTATTGCGCGGCTTTTTTCCTATTTCTGGGGGCCGATTCCATGGATGATAGAGATAGCTGCAGCACTGTCTGCAATGGTCCAGCACTGGACCGATTTTGGCATTATTGTCGCCTTATTGATTTTCAATGCAGGGGTTGGTTTCTGGCAGGAATTTACTGCCGGGAATGCCGTTGAGGCCCTGAAAAAACAGCTTGCCCAGAAGGCGCGCGTATTAAGAGACGGGACATGGAAGGAGATAGATGCAGCAGGACTTGTTCCTGGGGATATAATCAGGGTCCGTCTCGGTGATGTAATACCGGCGGATGTTACCATTATAGATGGTGACTACTTAAGTGTGGATCAGTCTGCCCTTACCGGCGAATCCCTTCCTGTCACAAAGAAAAAGGGGGAAGACGCCTTTTCGGGCACGATTGTAAAGCAGGGCGAGGTGGTCGCAGAGGTAAAGGCGACCGGCAAGAATACCCGGTTTGGCAAGACAGCGGGCCTGGTAGAACAGGCAAAGACGGTTTCCCACTTTCAGAAAGCGGTTCTCACAATCGGGGATTACCTGATTTACGTCAGCCTTGCCCTCGTGGCTGTTCTGGTACTGGTGGAGCTCCATAGAAGCGTCCCATGGCTCGACCTTGTTCAGTTTGCCCTGATTCTTACAGTTGCCTCCATACCGGTTGCAATGCCCGCAGTTCTTTCCATGTCCATGGCCGTTGGGGCGGTTGCCCTCTCCAAAAAGAAGGCCATTGTGACCAGGCTGGAATCCATCGAAGAGATGGCCAGTATGGACGTGCTTTGTTCTGATAAAACAGGAACGCTCACCCAGAACAAGCTTACACTTGGCTCTGTTGAGGTCTTTGATACGGCTACAGAACAAGATGTGCTTTTGGCAGCAGCCCTTGCTTCAAGGGAAGAAGACAGGGATGCAATAGACGAAGCAATAATCGAGGGCTTGGCTGATAAAAATGTACTTAAGCAGTTTACACAGGTTTCCTTTGTGCCCTTCGATCCGGTGCATAAGCATACGGAGGCCATAGTGAAAGGCCCTGAGGGCAAGGAAATGGCAGTGGCCAAGGGTGCTCCCCAGGTCATAATGAAGATGGCCAATCTGAGCGGCGATGATCTGGAGTGGGCACAGCAGATAGTGTCCCGTTTTGCTCAGCAGGGTTACCGGGCACTCGGGGTAGCGCGTAAGGAAAAAGATCAAGATAACTGGACATTTTTAGGCCTAATTTCACTCTTTGATCCGCCAAGGGAAGATTCGGCAGAAACCATCAGGAGGGCAAAGGCCTATGGAATAAAAATCAAGATGGTCACGGGTGACAACCTTGCCATTGCCAAGCAGATAGCTTCAAAATTGGGTCTTGGTAGTAATATCTTACAGGCGGACAGGCTTCCTGTTGCTGGAAAGGCCGGAGATGTTGACAAAGTTGGCGAAGAAGTTGTTGAAAAAGCAGACGGTTTTGCCGAAGTATTCCCCGAACATAAGTTTGGCATTGTCAAGATATTACAAAAGCTCGGTCATATCACCGGGATGACAGGAGACGGAGTCAACGATGCCCCAGCCTTGAAGCAGGCAGATGTCGGTATTGCTGTGAGCGGCGCAACAGATGCGGCACGGGCTGCCGCTGACCTGGTCCTTACTGCACCCGGCCTTTCGGTAATTATAAAGGCAGTCGAAGAGGCACGTCGCATATTTGAACGTATGAACAGCTACGCCATCTATCGGATCAGCGAAACCATCCGCATCATGATTTTTGTTGTGCTGGCCATGATATTTTTCAATTTCTATCCTATCACCGCGATCATGATCATACTCCTGGCCTTTTTCAACGATGTGCCCATAATGACCATTGCCTATGATCAGACCGCCCTGCCCAAAAAGCCTGTGCGCTGGGATATGCACCAGGTCATAGTTGTGGCTACTTCCATGGGAATAGTAGGACTAATAGGAAGTTTTGGAATGCTGCTCCTCGCCATGGACTGGCTCCACCTCGATATTTCGCAGATCCAGACCTATGTCTTTCTGAAAATGGCTGTAGCCGGGCACCTTGTCCTTTTTGTGGCAAGAAGCCGGGATCATTTCTGGAAGCGGCCCTTCCCGGCTCCCATCATGATATGGTCTGCAATAATTACAAAAGGGGCGGCAACTATATTAGCCGCATACGGCTTCGGTCTGATAACTCCCATAGGGTGGACTGATATCGGCATCATATGGGCCTATTCCATAGGCTCAGCCGTGGTAACAGATATAGTAAAGGTGGAAGTCTACAGGCATTTTCAGTGCAAAGTGTCTCGTCACCGCCGGTTTTTGAAGACAATCAAACAGCCCCTGAGAGGAGCCGGCAAGTCTTTCAGTCAGAATATGGCCAGAAGCTGATAAATGTAGACTGTTAAAATAACTCAACTTTCGGACTTGTATCCACAGTCAGCTAACCTGCTGAATTGTTTTCCATAGTGGGGTAGCTGGATGCAGTAAGTGGATAATGGATTTCACTACAATGTCGCTTGCCAAGCTGAATAGCTCTTTGCCCCACCAGCCCACGTGTT
>WGDC01000084.1 GCA_015493475.1 Deltaproteobacteria bacterium | reverse complement strand
CTTGTAAGGTACGCAGATGACTTCATCATATTGTGCAAGGACAGGGAAAAGGCCAGGGAGGCCATGGAGCTTTCCGAGGATGTCCTGAAGGCCCTTGAGCTTGAACTGAACGATGAAAAGACCAGGATAGTGGATTTCAATCAGGGTTTCAGGTTTCTTGGCGTGCAGTTTATTCGGTCTTTGGTTTTTAAGGTTAAACACTCTGGAAAAGAAGAAGGCGCAGATACAAAGATTGAAGGCAGAGGCAAGGCGCCGCTCTTGGATGGTAGGGCGGAGAAAGCATTGCCGGAGGTATTTGTTGAGAAAAAAGATGAGGTGCGGGAAAAAGGCGAACTCCATAAGGATGCAGCCTGTGAGGACAGAGTGCCCGAAGAATACGAAAGCCGAATGCCTTATGGGCACGACCCAGGACTGAGGACCCTGTATCTGGTTAAACATGGCTATGTATTGGGTAAGACCTCTGAGCGTTTGGTGGTCAGGTACAAGGGCGAGGTGGTAAAGGAGGTTCCTGCCATCAACGTGGACCAGGTGATGGTATATGGTAACAGCCAGATAACCACCCAGGCCATGCGCTTCTGCCTTGAAAGGTCCATACCCATCTTTCTCATGTCCCTTGGCGGAAGGTATTACGGTGCGGTTGACTCCTTTGATACGGCCCCTGTGCTGCTTCAGAAAAAACAGTTTGAAAGGGCCCAGGAGCCGGGATTCTGTCTCGGGCTTGCAAGGGCATTCATTAGGGGAAAGATTCTTAATGCAAAGGTTGTTCTTTTGCGGTATGCAAGGAAAAGGGAAGCTCCGGCCCTCAGGGCTGCCTCGGCCAGGCTGGGAGTCCTGGTGCGGAGGCTCGAGCAGGTGGATAACCTGGAGAAGCTCAGGGGTATTGAGGGGGTGGCGGCCAGGGATTACTTTGACGCCGTGGCTGCAAGCCTTGACCGGCAATGGGGATTTAAAGGAAGGGAAAAACGGCCACCTCCAGACCCGGTAAATGTCCTTCTGTCCTTTGGCTATACCGTGCTGTTCTTTAATGTTTACAGTCTGTTAAAGGCGAGAGGGCTAAATCCTCACGTGGGTTTTCTCCATCCGGTTCGCAGGGGGCATCCTGGCCTTGCCTCTGACATGATGGAAGAATTCCGTGCCATTGTCGTGGATGCGGTGGTTTTCAATCTGCTTTTCAATAACAGGGTCAAGTTGGATGATTTTGAAAAGGAAGCCGCTGGAACTAGATGCCTGATGAAGGACAAAGCCAGACGCACCCTTATAAAGGCCCTGGAGGCCAAGTTCAATTCAACGCTGATGCACCCATGGGCCGGGGCCAGGATGGATTACAGGCGTTGCATGGAATACCAGGTGAATCATCTGGCTGGCTTGGTTTCGGGAAGGGATGAAGGGCCTTACCGTCCATTTCTGTTACGATGAAAACACTTTGGATGGTTGCATACGACATAGTGGATAATAAGCAGAGGAGCCGGGTCTTTAATATCCTGAAAAACTGCGGTGAGCCTGTTCAGTACAGCGTGTTTGAATGCTGGCTTACCAGGAGACAGCTCGACAGAGTGAGAGAAAGGGTGAAGGAGCACCTTGGTGAAGAGGACCAGGTACGCTGGTATCCATTGTGTTCCTGGTGCAGGGACAGGATATTCTGGCAAGGAAGGCAGAGGATAATGCCGGAAGACAGGGGGTTCACCCTGCTGTGAAGGAATTTTATGTAATCTGCTTTGACGTCAGGGACGAAAGACGCCTGGCCAGGATTTCAAATACCCTGGAAAACTTTGGCACCAGGGTGCAAAGGAGTCTCTTTGAGTGTTATCTGGAGGAATATGAGCTAAGGAGGCTAAAGGAGAAACTGGCAGCCTTGGGTGATTTTACAGAAGACCAGGTCAGGTATTATTCTATCTGTCCCAAGGACAAGGCCCGGATGCTCATTGACGGCAAAGGCGAGGTGACCAGGGACCCTGACTTCCTTATGTATTGATGTTACAGGGAATAGGGTAGGACGCCCAATTCTGATGGCTTTGTTAATGTTTTGGGTGGCTCTTTCCCAGTGTGCTACACTAATTGGCGCAAAAAGCGGTAGGCATCTTGGCATGAGGTATGTAGGCAGAGGAAGCACAAATAAAAAGCCCAGCGAATTGCTGGGCCAGAAAATGGCCTCCCGGGACGGAGTTGAACCAAGCCTAATGGCGTGACGCAGCCGCCAATCCCGCGGTGTCGCGGGATTAACAGCCAGGGTTTTAGTATAGTAGATATCTTTTGATACCTCTCTTTTTGATTAATGGGTTTAAACCACTACCTTTGGTAGTGGTACCATAAGGAGTTTAACTAGTTTAGGAATTATAATTGTACCTCCTTGAAAGGTGCTAAATACAGGGAGGTACAAAATGGCTAAAACTTTCAAGAGGTTATCACATACTATATATGAATGTAAATACCATATTGTTTTTTGTCCAAAATATAGATTTCGGATTTTAGAAGGGGCAATAGGCAGTTTTGTATTGAAGAGCATTTATCAATTGTTGGGATACAAGGAGAAGGTGGAGGTGTTGGAAGCAAATGTTCAATCTGATCACGTTCATATGGTGCTATCAATTCCACCGAAATATTCGGTTTCTTCCCTCATGGGATATTTGAAAGGGAAATTAGCACTGAGGCTATTTCAACGATATGAAAAAATGGGCAAACGATATTGGGGACGGCATTTATGGTCTCGCGGTTACTGTGTAAGTACAGTGGGGTTAGACGAGGAGAAAATAAGGTTGTACGTAAAATGGCAAGAACAAAAAGAAAAGGAAATAGAGAGTAAACAGCTTAATATATTCAAATAAAATGTAAGATGGCACCTTTCAGGGCCTAATGTATAACAAGCCACCGCCTTTGGCGGTGGTAATTTGACTTTATATTAGGTCCTAAAAATTTCAAAAAGACAAAGGCATTTTTTGAATCTACATATAGTGAGATAAAAGAGTTACTTAAAGTAGATAGTATCGTGATAACCAGTTGATCATTTGATGTTGGCATTTTTCTAGGTACTTATTTTAAAAATCGAATCCGAAATGGAAGGCGTGGAAAGATTGGAAGTTATAGGCATGGATTTAACTTAGGTACAGGGGATTTCATGAGGAGAACCTTTAATATCTATTGCGACGAATCCTGTCACTTATGTAAAGCACGTCAGTTGTTCAAAAAATTGGCTGAGGCCCTAATAAATAAATACCAAGGAGGCTTCAAAAAATGGCTAAAGAAAAAACAGTCAGATATGTTTTCTGGCAGGAAGGAGACTGGTGGCTTGGTTATCTGGAGGAATTTCCTGATTATTGGACTCAAGCAGAAAGTCTGGACGAATTGAAAAAAAACCTTTTGGACTTGTACAAGGATTTAAACAGTGGGGAAATTCCTCATATACGAAGAGTGGCTGAACTCCGTGTGGCATGAAACGCAGGGATTTAATAAAAAGGCTCGAGAAAATGGGATGTCTTTTGATAAGACATGGAGGCAGACTGGTTTCCTTTTCTTCAACCCTTCACTCCTTGAATTTGTCCGGCTTAAGAACCGCCTTTCAGAAATTCTTGAGCTAGAGGTCGACCTTGTCATGCGTAATGCCCTTAAGCCTCATATTGGCGAAAAGATCATAGATGAGGCCGTATCAATTTAGAATTAAGAAAAATGGTGGGTGGTAATGTGCGGCCGCTTTGCATTCTGGGTAACAAGAAGGAGGCTCAAAGAGGAATTTGACCTGCCTGGCCCTGAAGATGCCCTCCCTGAGATTCCTGCCCGTTATAACATAGCCCCTGGAACCGACATTGCCTCGATCAGACAGCCTCCGGAAGGCCCAAGGGAGCTTGCCATGCTGCGCTGGGGCCTGATCCCTTCCTGGGCAAGGGACAAAAAGACGGGCTACAAGATGATAAACGCAAGGGCAGAGTCCGTAATAAAAAAGCCTGCCTTCAGAAACGCATTCAGGTACAGGCGCTGCCTGATACCAGCCTCCGGCTTCTACGAGTGGCAGAAAAGGGACGGGAAAAAGCAGCCCTGGTTCATCACCTTAAAGGACACGGACCTTTTTGCCTTTGCAGGCCTTTGGGAGAGATGGAAAAATCCAGAGGATGAATCTGAGGTCATAGAGTCCTGCACCATAATCACCACTGATTCCAATGAACTTGTCAGGCCCCTCCACAACCGCATGCCCGTTGTCCTTGAAAGACCCGACTATGAAAGTTGGCTTTCAAGAAAGACCCCGGACAGGGAACTTGCAGCACTCCTTCGCCCCCTGCCTCCAGAAAAGATGACCGCCTGGCCGGTCAGTTCCAGAGTGAACAGCCCTTCTAATGATTCGCCGGAGTGCATAAGGCCCTTGGGCAGGGAATAAATTTGATCCGGGGGCCTTCAAAATAAAGGATGGGAGCCTCTTCTGTTTGCAAGGCATCGGCCAGGGTGGATTTAGAGATTTTATATTTAGGAGGGAGAGTGGAGTGGCAGAAAGAAAAGGAATGGAGCCAGGTTTAGTGGGAGCAAGTACAAAGCAGTCAGCCAATAAGGTAGACCCTGGGCACAAGTCTGTAATGC
>WGDC01000083.1 GCA_015493475.1 Deltaproteobacteria bacterium | reverse complement strand
GTTTATCCGGTTTTCTCCCCCAAATAAGATGTTCTTTTCTTTTGCTCGCCCAAAAGAAAGAACCAAAGAAAAGGGCGCCCCGATGCCGCTTATCTCCTGCGCGCGAAAGTCTTGGAGCCAGGCCGCCCAAAGGGGCCATCCATGGCCCAATGGGCTGTGGCGGAATCGTCCCGCCACCCCTTCGAGGCCTTTTTTGGCTCCAAGCCTTCCGTGCTCGGCGCGGCATAAGGGGTGAAAAAAACCTTCCTGCAAGGCAGTAAACCGTGCAGGTTAAGGCCACACACATCATCAATAGTCCCTAATCTCCTACAAGATGTAATATTCTTGTATCTTGTGATAAGATAATGGCAAGAAAATCATTCGCATGAGGAGTTAGAGAATGAGTGGAACAAACAAGGCCTTTCGGGCCATGATATCAAGTGACTGGAACGAATGTCTGGCTCCGAGCGGACCTTTTGACCCAATTGGATTCACATATCCTGAGCTCAAGAATAAGCTGGAATCCATTTTCAGGCTCTACACCGGAAATAGAATCAGTCTTGGAGAGGCTGCAGATGAAATCTCCCGTCTTTTGCCAAGGCCCCTAACCCAGGGACAGATGGATGCATATCTGGACGCCTGTTTTACAACTTACAAGGGGGTGCCTGAGCTCATAAGGTGGGCAAGTAAAAGCCAGATTCTCTTTATGATAAATACTACTGCTTCCATTGGCCTTTTTCAGCGCGTTTTTGCCAAGAAACTTCTACCCCCTGTGCCTGCCCTTTCAGGCCACGACATGACAGTATTCGAACCCATGCCAAATGACCCGGAAATCATTCTGCCCCTTCACGAAACGGTGGATAAGGGGGAAAACACATGGATAGTCGCCCAGAGATTTGGCATAAGGCCTGAAAAAATAATTATTATCGGGGATAGTGGCGGCGACGGTCCCCACTTCGAATGGGGGGCCTCCAAGGGATGCCGTCTCGTTGCGAGCATGGCCAAGACGTCCCTCCAGGATTATTGCAATGCCCGGGGAATAACCATCGACGCATACTTTGGAATACGTTACAAGAAGGGACAGAAGCGAGATTTTCAAAAAGAGATGGAAATCGACTTTACCGGGCTTAAATCTCTTGTTTCAGAATACATAGACAAATAATTTGGCCGAATAGTCTATTAATTAAATATGTGACCTTCATTTGTAACGAGTGGATGCTGTAAAACGATGGGACTTTGGGGGACTGTATTGGGTCTTGTTTTCATCCCTGTATCAACATCGCTAAGTCGATACAGGGATGGGTTTGGGTTTCTTTGAAACTCTGCTCTTTTTTAGTCGTCCACCGGATCTGTCAGAAGTATAACCTGGTTAGCAGGCTTTGACCATGAACACTTAATTGGAGCATCTAAGTCTATATCCAAGCTGATTATCCCATGGAACCTGTCAGAAAAACTCTTGTGCAAGGTACCGGCCTTAACTGCCCTAAAAGAGGAGTCTTGGCAATTGGGACAGGGCCCGAAGAATATAAGCGTAGGCATGTCGTCATCGGAGAATATCGACGCAGTTTTGGAGTAACTGACTGCCCATCGAGGTTCCCCCTTATCATCGTAAAAGTAGGATACTACAGCCACTTTATCGCTTTCTGTATCTACTGAGTAACCGTAACCCGACTCTTCACTATTGTACCAAAGACCCGTTAGGCTGACATGGGTACTGCTATGTGTGCTGGTATGATCGATATCATGATCAGTGTCATGGTCAGTATCGTGGTCAGTGTCATGATCCGTATCGTGATCAATATCATGGTTAGTGTGGTGGTCGGTGTCATGATCAATATCATTGTGGGTATCATGATCGGAATCGTGGTCAGTGTCATGGTCGGTGTCATGGTCGGTATCCACGTCATCCATATTATATTTAACAATGGATTCGTTCCCACTTTGCCCGTTTAATGTCCACTTAAATGTTCCTGAGGTGCGATTTAAAAAATTAACGATAATCGTACCAACCACAGATGGTACTGCCGCACCACCTTCCCAGTGATACTTGTTTAAGGGTGCTGACCATGTATGGTTACCAGAAAATGGAGCTACAGCCAGATACCACACGGGGGTTCCATCTTGCTCATACGTGTACCAGACTGCTGCCAGAGTGGAATCATCCAACTCAAAGTCTATGCCATGTCCAGGCTTGTTCTTGTTATACCAAAGGCCTGATTTTGGTTTGAATTCAAACTTTACATCATCGTCCGCAAAAGCAATTGGACACAGGTTAATCCATACAAACATGGCTGCCAGGATAAGTAACAGGTACTTTGTTTTCATTTTTTCTCTCCTCCTTTAAGTCAAAAAAATTACCCCAAAAATTGCCCACCGCCGACATTCAATGTTATCAAAGCATAATCCATACCATATCAACCTCAGCAGTTTTCATTAGAGATTTCAGCAAGTTATACTGTTTTTCTTTTGCCATAACCATTATATCTTGAAGAAAAATGTAGGGTTTTAAGTACACTTCCATAGGGCTATGTCTTCAATCAGCGTGTTGAGATTAAATAGCAAATAAGATGCATCCTGAAATAAAAATCGCAGTTAGCGAGAAATGCAGACTTTTGGCTCGCCATTGACCTTGCAGGCTACTGACTTTTTAGAACCATAAAGATGGTCAGGTAGCCATTTAAATTCAGATGTTTTGCAATGGTCGCGATGAACTGAACCAAAATAGTCGTTCAAGAGTAAGCCAGGCTGGAGTGAGGTGGGTCCCCTTTGTCTAAATACTCAAAAGGGAACAGGCAATATTTTACCCGCAACCGTGCCTCCCCTGCATCTTCTGCCAGAGCCTCCCGCATCAGGCCATTGTCTACCAGTTCTGCGTGTTCCGGACCCGTGAGTCTCGCTCGAATCAAATAACCGCTTCCCGGATTGTAACTGCTGCATCAGGTACCGGCTGATTTTCCATTTCCAGCCCCTCAATGTGGAACTTGAGGGCATCTATCATGTTCTGATATGCCTCGTTTTCTGTGGCCCCGGTGGCAACACATCCGGGCATTTCTGGACAATAGGCAGAGTAATTTCCATCTGCCTGTTCAATGATTATTGTGAACTTTCTTTTATTCATGTTTTAACCTCGCCTGTTTTAAAATGCTGTTTAATGTCCCTGGTGCTATGTCATCGCTTGGTTTCCCCGCTATGGTCACAAGCCCTGGCTTTAAAGGGTGCTTGAATTGCCTGTGACTGCCCTTTTGCCAGGCCTGGTACCAGCCATCCTCTTTTAAAAGCCTGATGATTTCTTTTATCTTCATCAGCTTACAAGTCGCTACTTCCTGAGCCTAACTGCCAGATGGGCCTTATCTTTATTCCACGTCTGAGCGACCAAAGCCTAGCTGCCAGTTCTGTGGCCTTTTTCTTGGCATCCTATAGAAACTTGGCATAGCATCCGGTTACTTTTGTATCCTTGTGCTATTGCAAACCAGAACCACTATTATGAAATAATAAGTACGGACTGAAATACTACGACTTAAATTTTTGTTGATATTTTATTTAGTTACCGAGCTCCATGGTAAATGTCAACAAGAACGGAATGCACCCAATGTAGGTACTTGCACTAAAGGTTGCCACAAATGCCCATGCCCCAAAAATGGCAGGTTTTCATCTGAACCAATGGTGGCTTTCCGTAGGAGAAAGCATTCTTATTAGTTTAGGCTCTGAATTGTTTGATTAAAGGCCCTTTGCCTAGAGTCTCAGATAGTTTGCTTTGTTGAACGTATGAAGGCGTCTTAAATCCCCCTTATGCCGCGCCGAGCACGAAAGGCTTGGAGCCCAAAAGGCCCCGAAGGGGTGGCGGGATGGATACCGCCACCGCCCATTGGGCCATGGATGGCCCCTTTGGGCGGCCTGGCTCCAAGACTTTCGCGCGCAGGAGACAAGCGGCATCGGGGCGCCCTTTTCTTTGGTTCTTTCTTTTGGGCGAGCAAAAGAAAAGAACATCTTATTTGGGGGAGAAAACCGGATAAACCCCTTCGATATCCACAAGATCCGGGCTGTCCACAAGCCTTGCAGGTACTGGAACCCCAATCTCCGTGGAATTATCACACGGAAAAAGGTGTGGAGGAGGATTCACAAGATAAAACCCCATTTCAAGGATGTCCTTGCAGGTGACAGGAAATGGAAAAGGATTCCATTTATCTGGCACAACCGCGTTCATACCGTCTGGATCGTAAAGAAAGTAATCCTCTACCTCCTTAGCCTTCATTCTGGCCCCGTGTATACAGACGGTGGCATTGGTCTCAAAAAGATCAAGGATGTAATCGGTGCAGCTCACCCCGTTGGCCCTTCCATCATCCACAAGATGTACTGCCTTGTCGGAAAAATCCCCTGACCACGAATACTCGAACTGGTAAGGGAGCCTGCTGGCAAAGTCCAGGTCTATCTGTTTTAAAAGCTCGGATTCGTGCTCCTCAACAAGCCCAAGATCAATGGGATTAAGCCTCTTTGCCTTTCTGTTCTGGTAGGCAAAAACGTCCTTTATGCTCACTGGGAACCTCCCATAAAAGGACTTGTAGGGCGTAGTGGTTTCCGGAAGCCTTGCCAGGACAAGGCCATTGCTGCCATGATATTCTATGGTGGCTGGCCTTCCAAGCCTGTCCCTACCAAGGTAGAGCATTACGTGCCTGAATTTTCCCGGAATCAAGCGGTTAAGCAAGGACTCATCCTCTTTTGTAAGTGGATTGTCCCTCTTTTCCCCAAGGAACAGGATATCCCACCTGTGAAGCAGCACCCCTCTTGATTGACCGCTCGGGTACGAACGGCCAACAAAAAGGTAAGGTTCATCTGAGATGTCCGAGGTTATGGAGGCTGGCACCGGCAGTACATGAAAACCTGCGCTAGCAGTATTGCTCAGAATGGAGCCGGGTAAATCCGGATCGGAATCGCAAGCGGCCATGAAAACGGACACATCAAAGTCCCTACCAGCCATTTCAGGGGCTATGGGGACGGAGATATATAGGCCCCCAGCCCTTGTAAGAGGTCGCCATGCCTTCCTGTACGGTACCTTCATGGATACGAGAGTCCCGTTTGCCTCAAGGTACATTTTTGCACCATTCCGACCTTTCAGCTCGACATATAAGTCGCCCCGGAGGCATGAATAGGTGACTATGGAGGTAACCGATATCCTGAGCATTTCCCCAGGCACAAACTCCGGCTCGTTTATCTTGGCTGCAAGGTGCACAGGTTCAACTGCCCTCGCGGAAAAATAGATAGTGGACCACAGGTCTATAATATCCGAAACCGCATGCCTGTAACACAGACCCGTGATGCGGGAAACCCCTTCAAATCCTCGTCCCGACATATACTCTTCCATGATGGCCGCGTAGTAGAGGTTGGCATGGAAGGCGGTTGCCGCTGCGCCCTTTCTTATATCTCCCCAGAAACTGAATCCCACGGGCCTGTAAACAAGGTCGGCTAGATTACGGTCTACATCGATTTCGTATGCCAAGTGTATCCCCGCGTTGTCGTGTAGATAATCGTCCGTATGCAGGGGCTGATTAATATCTGCTATGTAGTGGGAAATCAGTCCGAAGACCTGGGCCGCCTTTCCCATCTCACAGTTCGGTGCCCTTAGGTAAAAAATCAGGTTGTTTGAAAGGTGGCTGATGTAATCAGGCGCATCGGTCTTGTCTCCCGGCCCCCGGTGAACGTTCCATTCATGATGGGGCCAATCTTGAAGTACTATGTCAGGGGCCATGGAATTCCAGAGTATCTCTTCCTTATAAGGAGACAGGGCGGTCCGGAGCTCCGCCGGGCAGTTCTCAAGGGCCACCCTTGTAATCTCCCGGTGCATTACGGTGTACCAGCAATAACCAGTACGCGAATGCAACAAAATCCAGGCCGATAGCAACACGCAGACCAGGAACAAAAGTCTTCCAATGAAACGGCCCGGACTATTCACCATCAAAGCCCCGTGAACGCGTAACCGAGGCATGAACCGTCAAACGTGAACCTTCCGCTTTTGCCTCCCTTGGAGACAACCATGGAGCCACCAACCGGGGCATCAGTACACGCATCCGGATTGATAATCACGTTGTTCATGGTTACCTGATAGTCCAGCACAGTAGCCGGGCTGATGGTGGTTATAACCGCCGTGCCACTCGAAGAACCCTGCCTGACCATGAAACTTCCGGAAACTGGCCCGCGGTTGGTGCGCAGATTAAGGTCCAGGCGTCCTGTCCCGGCCGATTGACCGCTGACGGATATTGTCCCAGAAATGCTGTCCTGCCCATATACAAGGTTGTTCAAATTTATACCTATGCTGCCGCCGCTTCCGACAACCTTGAGAAGGCTCGATAATGTAGAGCCGCCGGAGCTTGAACCCATGCCGAGCATGGGAGCAAGGTTGATGTTGTTAAACTGCAATCCTATCTTCCCGGTTAAAGGCTCATGTTCAACACCGGCAAGGTTGAGATTGATATTCCCTGTGCCGCTTGAAAGATTGGAAGAACCACTCGATGCCAGATTTATGACCACGGACGTTGTGCCGCTTCCGAGAAACTGCCCGTTCTTTTTCAGATTATGAACAGTGACATTTGTATCGAGGTGCATACTGGAACTTCCAAGAGTTGCATTTATCGGGGCGTTTATGCTTCCACTCCACGTATTGCCCTTTGAGTCTGAGCAGCCGGCACCGAAATCTACCTTGAGCGGGATATGCATGGGGCCTGCCAGGCTTAGATGGCTGAGATCGCCGTAGGTAATTCTTGGACAGGTAGAAGACTGGATATTTGAAAGGTCAATGGAGCTGAAACTGTCCGTTAACCCACCAAACATGTCGCCCGTATCACTGAAGACCCCTGTAATCTCATCTACCGCCATTTCCAGGTCAAGCTCCTGGTTGTTTACCTTGCTGCTAAGCAGCGTCACCCCGGCTGGTGGTTTTGACCATGAAGAATTCATGGGTGCAGGAAGCGTTATATTCAGCCCTATCGTTCCCTTAGTGGTACCACTGAAGTTTCTCGTTATGCTGCCTGCTGAAGCGGAATTGAAATTCGTGGAGGAACAGTTCGGACATGGACCGAAGAACACCATGGCAGGCACAGTTCCCGTGGAAGAGACAGGGCCATGGGAGGAGTTGAGCGCCCATCTCGGCTTCCCATTGGAATCGTAAAAGTACGCTACAATGGCCACGGTATTACCCTGGGTGTCTATGGAATAACCGTAGCCTGGCTCGGAGCTATTATACCACAGGCCAGTCAAGTTTGACTCGGGAACGTGGTCAGCCATCCTGAAACGCTCAAGAGGCTCGCTTCCGGTCTGGCCGTTAAGTTTCCACCGAAAGGTGGCCTTGGTCCGGCTCCTGAATTCCAAGGTGATGGTACCAACAGGGTTTGGAGTCGCGGAAGATCCGTTCCAGTGGTACTTGTTCAGGGTAGCTGTCCAGCTCCTCTGCCCGGAATAAGGGCCTATTGCCAGGTACCAGGTTGGGGTCCGGTCCGGGTTGTAGGTGTACCAGACCGCCGCAAGATTCGTACCCGACTGTTCGATATCCACACCATGCCCTGGCTTGGCCTTATTGTACCAAAGTCCTACCTGTGGTCTGAAATGGGGGTTTGAGCCCCGGGCTCCTCCAGTTCTCGTAGCTCCCCCGGAAGATGATGTAGAAGAGGCCTGAGACGACACCGTGACATCCACTGTAACCGGGTAACTGTTATAATTTACTATGGTAACATACCACTTCCCTGGAGAAAGGGCAGGAGAAGTGGAACTGTCTATAGTTACACTTTCGTGCCAGGACTGGGATTCCGAGGCAAAGTCCGAGTCTTGCTTTATCTCGGAGCTAGTCCCTCCCTGGGCAGGGGCTGCCTTCTTAACATAAAGGTCTATATCTCCCGAACCCCTTGCTATAGTGATGGTTACAGAGGCATCACTCGGCTCGACAACTATCGACCTGTAGGTGTAAGACTTGGGATTTAGAGATTCACTGAAGTGAATTACATTGGCAGATGCTATGCCCGAAAACCAGTAGCAGAATAAAAAAACGGCAATAAAAACGGATAACGGTTTCTCCCTGTCCATGTTCCCTCCTTTTTCGTTCAGATAAAAAATTCAGCAAAAGTGCTGCGAAATGATCAAAATTTCGTTAGATTCGGCGTTAACGGGTGTGCTTTGATAAACTTGCAAGCAATTTCCTTTTGCAAGCAGTATTCCTCAACAGTGATTTCTTCGGCCTACGGTTCCAGCGAATCCTTTAGAGTTTAAGTAGCTTTTTTAAAAAATGTCTAAAACTTTTCCCCTAAAACAGAAAAACTTTTCCCTTGGGATAGAACATGGTCAAAAAATTTCCCTTACCCTACCGGAAAATTTGAGATTTGAAAACAGACCCTGCGGTAAACCCTTAATGCCAGGGGCACACATGCGATAAATACCCGCAGCTTGCTTCCAGAGGTCCTTGTTGTAGAAATAAAAAGAGGGGCCGTAAGGCCCCCTATCAATCATTCGCATAGAGACACATTTTCCTTTAAAAATGAAATCATTACCAATATTATCCCTTCTTTTATAATTTCAGATTAGGTATTGGCCATGTTGCATCACCACAGGAAACTGGAAAAAGGTACATGGAAAACCACTCCGTAATCAGAACGAAAAACTCATGGTTGCCCCCCCGTAGATGAAGTTGTTGTCGCTGCTTCCAAGGGCACGGTGAGACATATCCTTGGAACCATCCCCGCTAAGGGGAAATACCCAGTCAACCTCAGGGGTAATGGAAAAATACATCGCGGATTTTGCGCTTATGAACGATGAAAGGGGAATTGACATGGCAACCCTGGCCTTTCCGTGGTGAAGCCCTGAATATTTGTCACCGGGATCATCAGGATCAGGATAGGCACCCGCATCGTCTGAAAAAAGGGCACTCCCAAGGAGCGAGAAGTCAAGGCTTATATCCTGTACCACTGGAATGCTGTGGGAAACCTCCAGTGTGATGTAGGTGCTAGAATAGTGTGCAAATTCCCTGTAAACCGTAAGCGTTGGCGACAAAAAGGTATTTAACGAGGCAGAGACATAAAACTCCTGACTGTCAAGGGCCTGATCCAGTGCATAATAGATGTAACCAACTGATGCGCTTACCAATCCAAAGTCGTGGTCATAGCTCAGGGTGTAATCTGTCTCCGTCAGGTTGTCCAGGGACTCGATGTCATCGTAGAGGTCGGTATCGTAGTTCGCCCAGATGTTTGCAGAAAATCCCTTGTAGGAAAATGTGGCAGACGGCTGTATTACAAGGGAATTTTTGCTAAGCTGCTGGCCCCTCCAGATGTAAGCGCTAAGCAGGCTTACAGAAAGATCTGCACTCGGCTTATCTTCTTCACCAAAGGCAGGTACCGCTCCCAAAAACATGGTGACAACAAGTAAAACTATAACAATTCTCTTCATTTTCATCTTTTCCCTCCAAATTTATTTTTTTGGAAAAACAGGCTAAATGGCCTGTTTCCCCCTCTCGCCTGTTCTTACCCTTACAATATCGTCAACGGGCAGGACGAATATCTTTCCATCGCCGATCCTTCCGGTTCTGGCCCTGGTGCAGATAGTCTCCACAACCTTGGGCACCTGCTCAACATCAACGATGATTTCAAGCTTTATCTTTGGCAGAAAATCCACCACGTATTCTGCACCCCTGTAAACCTCCTTGTGTCCTTTCTGCCTTCCATGCCCTTTCACCTCTGAAACCGTCATACCGGTAACACCCATTTCGTTAAGGCCCTCCTTAACGTCATCGAGCCTGAATGATTTTATAATGGCCTCTATCTTTTTCATTACTTCCTCCCTGACTGTTAATTTATGACCTGGAAGTCGTTGTACGCGTGACCACCATGCTCTGCGATATCAAGCCCTTCCAGTTCCTCTTCCTGGCTAACTCTAAGGCCAACAATCATGTCTATTACCTTGAAGAGGATAAGGGCCATTCCAAATGCCCACACGAAACATGCACCGATACCAATCAACTGGGTGGTTACTAGCTTTACAGAAGGCCCCCCAATGTTAAAAAGCCCGGCGGCAAGGGTTCCCCACGCACCGCAAACACCGTGGACGGATACAGCACCCACAGGGTCATCTATCTTCAGCTTGTGGTCTATAAAAAGAACAGACAGCACCACCAAAACCCCTGCTATTAGACCTATTATTATGGAACTTCCAGGGCTGACATTGGCACAGCCGGCGGTTATGGCAACAAGTCCTGCAAGGGCACCATTTAATGTCATGCCAATCTCAGGCTTCTTGAACAGTATCCATGAAACTATCATTGCAGAAAGGGCACCGGCCGCAGCAGCCTCGTTGGTGTTTACGAATATCATTGCAATGGATGTGTCAGCTGTGGTTGTGGAGCCAGGGTTAAAGCCGAACCAGCCAAGCCACAAGATGAACACTCCAAGGGCTGCAAGGGGGATGTTGTGACCAGGAATGGCCCTAACCTCTCCCTCGGGGCCGTACTTTCCTGTACGAGGTCCTAGAACAATTGCTCCTGCAAGAGCGCACCATGCCCCTACGGAATGGACCACGGTTGATCCAGCAAAATCTATAAAGCCCAATTTTTCGAGCCAGCCACTCCCGTGAAACAGGCTTCCCCAGGCCCAGGAGCCAAATATCGGATAGATTATTCCGCAAATAAACACACTGTAACAAAGGTAGGCCACAAACTTCGTACGCTCTGCCATTGCACCAGAGACAATGGTTGCAGAAGTTCCAGCAAATACTACCTGGAACATCCAGAAGGCTAGTATCCACTGGTCTCCGTCAGGACCGCTCCAGCTGCTAAGGAAAAAATCGGACGTGCCGAAAAATCCGTTGCTTGTTGCACCGAACATTATTCCAAAGCCCACTGCCCAAAAGACGATAGAGCCTATTGAGAAGTCCATCATGTTCTTCATCATGATGTTTATGGCGTTCTTGGCCCTGGTAAAACCCGCCTCCACCATTGCAAAGCCCGCCTGCATGAAAAACACCAGGGCGGCTGCCACCAGGGTCCAAAGGTAATTTGCATGCGTCTGGACAAGCTCGATGGCCTTCCGATTGGACTCAACGGTGACGGCCTCCTTGACGTCCTGGGCCATAGCCACCGAAACGGCCAACGAAA
Source organism: Deltaproteobacteria bacterium (assembly GCA_015493475.1). Lineage (GTDB taxonomy): Bacteria > Desulfobacterota > Dissulfuribacteria > Dissulfuribacterales > QOAL01 > JAADCZ01. The sequence continues at coordinate 85,521 of WGDC01000083.1, read as the reverse complement.
GCCCGGCCAAAATCAGAAGTGCCGTCAAGACTAAAAATGGCCTTCTTGTTTTTTCCATAGTTCTCCCCTTTCTCACTTTGTTCTCGTGAATTACACGAAAAGCAAGAAAGGAGCCAACTTGAGCTTAAAGAATAACTGACTGTTTTTAGTGGGTTTTATGTTAACCAGAGCAAATTGCTTTCAAGATAAAATTACATAAATGTAGTCTTACACACGGATATTAGTCACGCTTTTGTAATAAATCAAAAAACACGCATCACGGGTGACAGGATACACAGAGGGAACCGCCGGTTGGTCTAAGCGGTAATCCGGCCTCTTGGTACGTGGAAAGGGCCCTTTGGGTGGAGAATGTATAGTATATCAGTAACCTGCAAAGGCATCCGCCAGGATCGAGAAATGCGGCAGGCACGGCCGAGGCGAATGCCCCTTTATGCTTATCATGGCAAGAGGGCTCCCCCCTTGCCTATAATGGCGCAAGGCGAACATAAGTATTACGCTTTCGCCATGTTTTTGAAGTCTGCATAAAGGTCTTTCAGTTTTTTTCTAATGTTAGTTATCTTCTCGTGATCTTCTTCAGAGCCGTATCTTGGTTCAGCTATGGAAAAAACTACCCTGTGGAGCTCGTCAATGTAACCTCCTATGGAACGGACCCATTCCGGATGGCCGCCGTGTTCCACGGAGCTTGCTTCCTTGATCTCCTCCTCGAGCCTTTCAATGGCCTCTTCAATCTGTTGAACGAACCCCTTTTGCGCTCCAACCAGCTTTTCCTGTAATTCAACCATGTTCATTTTTCTGCCCTCCTTATTTTTTATTTATTCTTAACGCTATTCATTAATAATATAAAATCAAGACGCATCATGTAAATTTCTTGAGTTAGCACTGCAATATTTAGCATCGTTTACCAAGGGCATGAACATGTTTACCTACATAACAAGCAGGATGTTTGCAGAGATATTCATAAATTATGAATAGTTAGACGGTAATGTATAACATGGTCATAATTTGGTTAGTTATAGGTTGTAGAATGCTGAAGGTTCAATTTGCTTCCTAATGGGTGACACATTACTGCAACTATTAAGAGGACCGAATAGGCGCTCAGACAGCCTGGGACGATAGGAAATCAACGCAGAGCCCCGCTACCTTTTTTGAAAATACTACGCCAAGGTGCGTGGCCTGAACCGTATGATGATGGTCAAGCCACGGGGCCATTGTCTCTGGAAGGGCCACAACGCCGTCCCCGGGCCCATTGATAAGAAAGGTGCCAAAACCCAAGTTCATGGTTCCCGCTATCATAATGGATTCCACCATGCCGCCTGGCACAAGGCTGCATCCCCTTTGTAAGGGCCTGAGACTATGGCCTGTCGCTATTCGTGACAATGACAGGTGCCCAAGTCTCTGCGCAAGGACGCTTCCAAGGAGCGGGACCGCGAGGAACACGCACTTTTTAATACCGATGCGCGGAAACAGGCCCGACTCCATCTGCCTTAAAAGACTGCATGCGACTATTCCCCCGTAGCTGTGGCCAACCAAGGCCACTGGACTATCCGAACGTTTTTGCATGAAACGCCAAAGACCTCTGACGTTTTCCTCTAACGGCATAGATATTGCCGGGTATGAGTAAACGAAGGCGTTGAATCCCGCCCTTTGAAGCCTACGTTTCAGGAGGACAAGCTCGAGCCCCTTTGTCCATATACCGTGCAAAAGTACCACGGTTCCTGTTTCCTTTACGCTCGCCATGACTCAATTCCCCCGCTTTTCCATATTTTCAAGATATTTGGCAAGATATTAGCTTGACATGGAGCCTCTCGATAATGATAATAAAGCCAAGACAAAACAAGTTGCGGATTTTGTCCTTAAAAACAAAAGGAGGGAGAGATGCCACAGATAAAGAAGATCCTATTTCCAGTTGATTTCACTACAGCTACCGACAAGATTCTGCCATTTGTAAAGGATATGGCCAAGGCCTTTAACTCCAAGCTATACCTTCTTCACGTTATCAGAAGCCCCGAGGAATTCGCAGGCTTCGAGATGGGTCCTGCCTGGTACGTCGCCTTTGAAAAGGACTTGAGGGAAGGGGCCGAAAAGTCAATGAGAAGACTTGTTGCTGAACAGCTTGATGACATCGGCGAGGTAGAGACCGCTATTGAGATGGGCGATATATCTGACACCATTATCGATTTCGTCAACAAAAACGACGTGGACATGATAATTATCGGCACCCACGGCAGAAAGGGCCTTGAAAAGGTCATGTTCGGCAGCGTTGCAGAGGGTGTTATAAAGGATGCTCCCTGCCCGGTACTGACTGTCAACCCATACAAAGTCAAAGGTTAAACGCCAACAGCAAACCTTAACAACTACGAGGGGGCGTCGGGCCCCCTTTTTAATTTGTCATCGGCAATAGCGATTTGACCTTCCGGCACCCCCTTAAAAGACCAACCACGCTGATAACGACGCATCTTAACGCCGACTTCGATGGCGTGGCATCCACTGTGGCGGCAGCGCGCTTATTCGGAAACGAATCATCCATAGTGCTTCCAGGCTCCTTAGAAAAGGCTGTCAGGGATTACCTGAAAGACCTCAACGCGCGGAATTCGCCCCTCCTGTCTATTTTCTCTCCGTTAAAGAGGCTTGACCTTTCCAGGCTTGAACGGATAGTTATCGTGGACACCAACCAGAGGGGGCGCCTTGGCCAAGCGGTTAAGCTTCTTCAAAGGGAGAAAGTCCAGATAATCATTTACGACCATCACAAAAAAGACGACTGCGACATCGACTTTGACAGGTACGTCTCGGGTGATGTCGGAGCAAACACCACGCTCCTTGTACGGGACGTCAGAAGGAAAGAAGCGAGGCTTTTGCCTGACGAGATAGACCTCTTCCTCCTTGGTATCTACGAAGACACTGGCTCGTTCACCTTCCCTTCCACCACCCCGGAAGACCTGCGGCAGGCCGCCTGGCTTATCGAAAAGGGAGGGCGGCTCGGACACGTGGCCCGGTTTCTCGGCGCCAGGTTCACGCCTGAACATATCAGTGCCCTCAACGACCTCTTAGAATCCGCGCAGACAGTAAATCTCGGCACGGTCCCCGTGACTATCGCCAAGTCCTCTTCCGCCATGTACATAGATGACTATGCCGTGCTCGTGCACGAGCTGATGGACATGGCCAGGCTCCCGGTACTTTTTGCACTCGCCATGATGGACGATCACGTCATAGTGGTTGGGAGAAGCAGGGACAAGCGGGTGGACGTGGGAAAGATTCTCCAGGACCTCGGTGGTGGCGGCCACTCCTTCGCCGCATCTGCCTCCCTCAAGGGACTCACCCTTTCAGAGGCGGAAAATAGGCTCATCTCCGCCCTTTCCTCCCGCATGGGCAAGGGTCCCAAGGTGGCAGACATCATGTCGAGTCCTGTTGTGTGGGTTGAGCCAGAAGCCCCCATCTACGAGGTGCACGACCTCATCGCCAAATACGGTTTTTCCGTAATACCGGTGGCAAGGGACGGAAAAATAGAGGGGTATGTCACCAGGAACATAGTGGAAAAAGCCATCTATCACGGCCTTGGGGCCCAGCGCGTCTCAGAGTACATGTCAACGGAGTTCAGGCTCTTTGCACCGGAAGATGACCTTGCAAAGGTTCAGCAGGCAATAGTGGAGGGACACCAGAGATTCATCCCGGTAGTCGAAAACCAAAGGCTCGTTGGGATAATAACCAGGACAGACCTGCTGGAAATCCTCAGCTCGGATCCAACCAAGCGCCCCGAGGCATTGATACCACCAACGGCAAGCAGGAAAAACATCAACAGGCTCATGCGAATGCAGCTTCCAGACCGCACCATGAAACTGTTGAAAAAGGCCGGGGAGACAGCCGACGAGCTTTCCATGAACGTCTACGTGGTTGGCGGATTCGTAAGAGACCTCCTTCTCAGGAAACCCAATTTCGATATAGACATGGTTGTTGAAGGAGACGGAATCCGGTTTGCCGACCGCCTTGCCGAAAAATTCTCTGCAAGGACCCGCACCCACAGAAAATTCGGAACTGCAGTCGTAATATTTCCCGACGGCTCCAAGATTGACGTGGCCACCGCGAGATGGGAATATTACGAGTACCCGGCCGCCATGCCCACGGTGGCCCTTTCCTCAATAAAGCTCGACCTTTTCAGGAGGGATTTTACCATAAATACCCTCGCCATAAAGTTGAACCGCAGGAACTTCGGCCTTCTCATAGACTTTTTCGGAGGGCAGAGGGACCTCAAAGACGGTATCATCAGGGTGCTCCATAGTCTGAGCTTTATTGACGACCCAACCAGGATACTCCGTGCAGTCCGGTTCGAGCAAAGATTCAGGTTCAAAATAGGAAAGCACACCCTCAGACTCATAAAGAACAGTATCGGGCTTGGCATACTGGACAGGCTGTCCCCAAAAAGAATATTCACCGAGTTGAGGCTCATACTCGAGGAGCCAGATCCAAGACCGTGCATCGCTCGGCTTGCCAACCTTGGAATCCTCCAGGCCATTCACATAGGGATATCCCCCGCAGACTTTGAGAAGAAACTACTCGATTCGGTTTACGATGTGCTGGCATGGCACGAGCTCCTTTACCTCGGGGAAAAGGCCGAAAGGTGGCAGGTATATCTTGCGGCCCTTGTCACGAGGATGCCTTTCAAGGAACGCCAGGAGGTGGTAAAACGTCTCGGCATAACGGGAAAGGTCGCAAGGCGGATCGTCACGGCGCCAGAGACTGCCAGAAGACTAATGGACGAGATGAGACGAGACCCGGAGCCAAGAAACAGCCGGATAGTAGATATGCTCGAGGGGAGAAGCATGGAATTTCTCCTTTACTTCATGGCGCTTTCCAGGGGCTCCATCAGGCAGGCGGTTTCACGGTACATAACCGACCTTTCCAGGATAAGGCCTGAAATCACCGGCAAGGACCTAAAGAGACTTGGCTTTACTCCCGGCCCCTTGTATCGTAAGATCCTTGACTCCGTAAAAAAGGCCAGGCTTGATGGCCTTTTACACACAAAGGAAGAAGAGATAGAGTACGTAAAGAAAAATTTTGGAGCGAAGACCCAATGGCAGATATACCATCAATGATCCAGAAAATAATTATTCTTACTCCTCCAATCCTCTTTGCCGTGACGGTTCACGAAATGGCGCACGGATTGGCGGCATGGAAACTCGGAGACCCCACGGCAAAGGCCATGGGAAGGCTTACCCTGAACCCCATAAAGCACCTCGACCCCATAGGCACCATAGTCTTTTTCGTCACCCAGATGATAGGTTGGGCAAAGCCCGTACCGGTAAATCCCCTGAATTTCAAGGACCCCAAGAGAGACATGATATGGGTGGCGCTTGCAGGCCCGGCCTCCAACATAGTGCTTGCCGTTCTAAGCGCCATAGTGCTCCGTTCCATCATGGGACCGCTATCAGGGGCTTCCGCCTCCCTTGACTATTTCATCAGGCCCCTGCTCTATATGGCCTTTGCAAGCATACAGATCAACATAGGCCTGGCCATCTTCAACCTGATACCTGTCCCGCCCCTTGACGGCAGCAAGGTCCTTGCCGGCCTGCTGCCAAGAAGCATGCTGCACCATTACGAGGCCCTTGAACGTTACGGCTTTATCATTCTACTTGTGCTCATCTTTACAGGCGTAACCGACCGAATTATAGTCCCGCTGATTAATTACGCCAACAGACTCCTGATAGGCCCAATCATATAACTTCACTGGAAAGGATCGGTCCCGACATGAAGAAACGCTGCTTGAGCGGAATGCGTCCATCCGGAAAACTCCATCTCGGACACCTGCACGGTGTCTTAGGGAACTGGAAGCGTCTCCAGGAGGAGTACGAATGCTTCTTTTTCGTGGCGGACTGGCACGCACTTACCACTAGCTACAAGAGGTCATGGGAAATACCAGAGAATATCTCGGAAATGGTCCTGGACTGGCTTGCCGTTGGTATTGATCCTGACAAGGCGACGCTGTTCATCCAGTCCGACATCAAAGAACACGCGGAACTACACCTGCTCCTTTCCATGATAACACCCCTCGGCTGGCTCGAGAGGAACCCGACCTACAAAGAGCAGAAGCAGCAGCTCAAGGACAAGGACATAGCCACCTACGGTTTCCTTGGCTACCCGGTTCTACAGGCCGCTGATATAATAATGTACAAGGCCAACAAGGTGCCTGTGGGCATTGACCAGCTCCCCCACGTGGAACTCACAAGGGAGATTACGAGACGCTTCAACTTCCTTTACAGGGAGATATTTCCAATCCCGGATCCGCTTCTCGCCGAGACCCCCAAGCTCCCGGGCCTTGATGGCAGGAAGATGAGCAAGAGCTACGGAAACTCAGTCTTCATATCCGACACCCCAGAAGAGGTAACCGGGAAGATCATGACAATGGTCACGGACGTGGAAAGACCCAGAAAATCCGACCCGGGAGACCCTGAAAAGAGATGCGTTGCCTTCAACCTACACAAGCTGTACATGCCGATAGAACGTTTGGTGGAAACAGTGGAGGAGTGCAAGGCTGCGAGGCTTGGCTGTGTCGCCTGCAAAAGGGAGCTTGCAAAGGCGGTCGTGGAATTTCTCGAACCAATATGGGAAAGAAGGAGAAACTTCTCTAAATCTCGGCATACCATAGACGAGATACTGGAAAAGGGAGGTAAAAGGGCCAGGAAAGAGGCCAGGAAGACCATGTCCGAGGTGAGGAAAGCCCTGTGGAACCAGAATGTAAGGTCAGAATAGACGTATTCGAGGGCCCCTTGGACCTTCTCCTTCACCTTATCACGAAAAACAGAATAGATATTGCCGATATTCCCATATCGATAGTCACGAACCAGTACCTTGAATATCTCGAGATCCTAAAGGCCTTGGATATCGAGGTGGCAGCGGAATACCTTCTCATGGCGGCGACTCTCATACAGATAAAGAGCAAGATACTCCTGCCACGCCACAAGCCTTGTGATCACCAGGAAGAGGATCCTCGCCTGCAAATCACCGAGGCCCTCAAGGAATTGCAAAGGGCAAAGGAGCTTGCCGAGCGCATGGATGCATTGCCCATGCTCGGAAGAGACGTGTTCCTTAATGGTTATGTCCATGAAGAGGCCCATGAAAGGGATGAAGAACCAGGGGAGTCCCTTAGATTGAGCGTGTTTGAGTTAATAGAGGCATTTTCAAGGCTACTGAAAGCGGGCGGCCTCCCGCAGGCCATTGAGATACAAAGGGCCAGTGTCAGGCTTTCTGAAAAGGTAGAGGAACTTGAAAAGAGGATAGGAAAACATAGGAAACTGAGCTTTTTCAGCCTCCTCGGGCAGACGGTGGAAAAAACATTGCTGATAGTGACGTTCCTTGCTGTACTCGAGCTTTCAAAAAAGGGGGTCGTAAGGCTCTTTCAGGGTCTTCAGGACGGGGATATCATGATAGTGAGAAGAAGGGCTTTCACAATGAAACGCCAGGAAAGATAAACTGGGGCATACGGATCGATAGTCAGATGATCTACTATCACAGGTGGTTTGGTTCATACGCAAGGTCGTTTCTTTCCAAGGCCCCACGTAGGTACAGACAGGCAATGGGCCTCAAGCTCATCCACAGTGAGAAGGTCAGGGGTCTTGCCAAGAGACTATCAGTTGAAATAGGACTCGGGGAAAGAGAGAGATTCCTATGCGAACTTTCCGGCCTTTTTCATGATGTGGGAAGGCTGCCCCAGTTCAGGAAATACAAGACCTTCCTCGACTCGAAATCGGAGGACCACGCCTTGCTGAGCGTCAAGGTACTTAGGGAACACGGGGTGCTTGGCAGGCTCCATAGCGAGGAAAAAGAAATGGTTCTCGATGCTATTTACGTGCATAACAAGTTTTCCATTCCAAGGGACTTTGAAGGATTGAGGCTCACACTTGCCAAAATCGTCAGGGACGCTGATAAAATAGATATTTGGCGGGTCTTTAACGAGTTTTACACAAGGGGCAAGGGCAGCCAAGAAATCAATCTCGGATTCCCGCCCGGCGATTCCATTTCTAACGATGTCATTGGGGACTTTGAGGCAGGCCGGATAGTCAACCTTGGCCACGTGAGAAACCAGCTCGATTTCATGGTAATGCGTCTTAGCTGGCTATACGACATAAACTTCAAGGAGTCACTCGAGATTATCGTCCAAGGAAATTACATTGAAACCATTCTCGGCAGGCTTCCCGCAGGGGACAAGAAACAGGCCATAACGCAAGGGATTTCCAGGCTTCTTAAGGAGAGGCTCAACAGATGAACAAGAAAAAGGCCACGGTTTATAACGTGCTTTTCCTCGCTGCGGCTGCGGGGATACTCATCTTTCTCTCAATGGCCCCTCCGGAGACAACGGCAAGGATACCCTATGACGAAAACCACAAAATATTCTTCAGGATGCACAAGAAAGAGGCAGAAAAGAAATGCTCAGGTTGCCACGGCAAGAAGGCGGGGATGCCACTTCCCAAAAACCATCCGCCCAAGTACCGATGCCTTTTCTGCCATAAGATGTCCAAACCGCGGCCTTGAGGCTATCTGAATGGAACTCTGGTACACGGAAAAGCACACCCCGGGAGCCGGGCTTACGCTAAGGTGCAGGAAGACCCTCTTCTCAACCCGCACCAGGTACCAGCGGATAGACATAATAGAGAGCGACGAATACGGACGCGTTCTCCTGCTTGACGGTCTGGTAATGACCACTGAAAGAGACGAGTTCATATATCACGAGATGCTGGTGCACCCGCCCATGCACTATCATGGCGCCGCACGAAATATCCTTGTCGTAGGTGGTGGAGACGGCGGAGCCGTAAGGGAACTTGTTCGCTATCCCTCGGTAAGGAAGATTACCCTCTGCGAGATAGACAGTGAGGTTGTGGATGCCTCGAGGAAATTCTTCCCGGAAATATCAAGGGGTCTTGATGACAGCAGGGTGGAGATAGTTTTTGCTGACGGAAGCCAACTCCTCAGGGGCAAGGAGGGAGAGTTTGATATCATAATTGTGGATTCCACTGACCCCGTAGGCGCGGCAAAGGCCCTGTTTACGCACCAATTTTACAACTCGTGCAGAAAGGCCCTGGATAGGCACGGCCTCCTCTGCGCCCAGAGCGAGTCTCCCATGTACCATCTGTCTGCCATAAGGGAGATAAAACGCGGCCTCCTTTCGGCCGGTTTCTCCTTTGTCCGTTTCTACTGCAGCCCTGTTCCCACGTATCCGGGGGGTTACTGGTCGTGGGTCATGGCGGGAAACGGTAAGTTTCAAAGGGAAAAAGTCGCGAGGGTCATTCTTCCGGAAGAAGAATACCAGGTGCTCAAATATTTCAACCTTGACATTGGACAGGCATCCTTTTGCCTTCCGAACTTTTTTATCAAGGCTATCGGAACTTCATGAAAAGACAAAGCGCAAGCGCAAAAGGGCTTTTTTCACGGGCCAAGGCACTCTCATCATGGCTTGCATCCATAAGGCGGCACATACATGAACATCCGGAGCCTGCCTTTGAGGAAAAAGAGACTTCAAGGTTCGTATGTTCCGTGCTAAGGGACCTTGGAATAAAATACAGAAACAACATTGCCCGCACGGGCGTAGTGGCCGAGATAGGGGAAAAGGAGGGCAACAATGTAATATGCATAAGGGCGGACATGGACGCGCTTCCCATAGAGGAGAATACCGGGCTTGACTTTTCCTCCCGCATCAAGGCAATGATGCACGCGTGCGGCCACGACGGGCACACGGCCATGCTTATAGGCTGTGCAAGGCTTCTGAAAGAATGCGGGGTCCATGGCGGTCTCGTAAGGTTTCTGTTCCAGCCTGCTGAAGAAGGCCAGGGAGGGGCTAAAAAGATGGTGGAGGAGGGATGCCTGTCAGACTGCCGATACATATTCGGAGGCCACATAGATACCCACTTCGGTGTTGGCAAGCTGGCCGTTCAGGAAGGGCTTATATGTGCCTTCGCAGACAGGGTACGCGTGGAGATCAGAGGTAAGGGAGGCCACGCCGCCCGGCCTCACGAGGCAGCAGACGCAATTGTCGCCGCATCCAATTTTATCGTCACACTTCAGGCGGCCATCAACAAGAGAATAAACCCTCAGTTTCCCGCACTTGTCTCCTTTGGCAGTATAAAGGCAGGAAACGCCCCAAACGCCATTGCCGAACAGGCGCTCCTTAAGGGCACCATGAGAACCACTTGCGCGGAGATACGGAAGGCAACCTTCCAGACCATAGAGGCGTGTGCCCGGGCAACCGATGAAGCTCTCGGCGTAACCACAAGGGTAAGCTACCCTGAGCACTATCCTCCCGTTGTCAATACTCCGGATGCAACCGCCATAGCGAGGAAGGCGGCCATTGAGATAGTCGGCGAGGAAGGAGTCCTGCCCTATCCGGTTCCAAGCCTCGGAGGAGAGGATTTTTCCTTCTACCTTCAACAGGTTCCAGGCTGCTTCGTAAGGTTTGGAGCAAAGAAGCAGGGCAATGACTGGCCTGCCCACAGCTCGGGCTTCGATTTTGACGAACGTGTCCTCCCTGTGGGCGCGGCCTTTTTTGCAAATTGTGCGTTGGAGGCCCTCATGGTTTAGACCGCGCCTTGGCGGCTACATTATGAGATAGAGAGGCGGGGCATATCCAAGCCAATTTGCCACTTTTCATGACGAGGGCACGGCCGTTGGGCATAAGAAGCAGGCTTTGAGATGCCTTGCAAAGGGAGATGGTACCCGCATGGCAGACACCATTTCTTTCAGGGAAAGCAAAAGGTTCACCGTGGGAATCGAGGTTGAGTTCCAACTCCTGGATGAAACAGGGCTCGGGCTCTGCCCAAGGGCCACAGAAATATTGTCAGCCCTGCCCCGCGAACTAAAGACGTGCATAAAACCCGAATTCATCCAATCAATGGTTGAGGTCAACACAGGGATCTGCAACAGCATACAACAGGCTGAACAGGACCTTAAAGGGTCCATTGAGTACCTGCAAGGAGCCGCTACACTTAACAAATGTTCCATCTTTGCCTCGAGCCTTCATCCGTTCTCCCGCTACCAGGAGCAGGAGCTCTATCCAGATCCGAGGTATAGGGCAATCCTCGAGGAGCTTCAAATCATAGGCAAACGGCTCATAACCCAGGGACTTCACTGCCACATTGGCCTTGACTCCGGTGAGACGGCCATAAAGGTCTTCGACAATCTGCGGGCATTTCTTCCGATGCTCCTTGCGTTGAGCGCATCGAGCCCGTTTTTAGAGGGCAGGGACACGGGCTTTGCCTCCTTCCGTTCCAAGCTGTTTGACGCCCTTCCACGTTCTGGTATGCCTGATGCCCTCGGCTCCTGGGAAAATTACTGCGGTCTTGTTGAGCTTCTCAAGAAATGCGCCATTATTAACGAGCCCAGGGATATTTGGTGGGATGTGAGACCAAGTCCTGACCTGGGCACGGTAGAGGTAAGAATATGCGATATTCCGGCAAGGTTCCAGCAGATCATGGCCCTGTGCGCCCTAATACAGGCACTTGTCGTAGCCATAGCGACAGACAGCATATCCCTTTTCCCCATGCATATTTCCGTCATACTCAGCAACAAATGGCAGGCCGCCAGGCACGGCCTCAAGGGTATATTCGTTGACGAGCAACGTTTTGAAAAAAAGATGATGAAGAACATGCTCATGCACACCTTGAAGGTCATAGAGCCGGTTTTCCAACGGCTTGGCTCTGCCCGCTATCTCCCGGTCCTTGAAAAAATGGCGCATGAAGGCCCAACGAGCTCCATATTCAAAAAAAACGTGGAAAGGCTTGGAAGCATGGAAAGGGCCATCAGGAAATTTCAGGAGGATTTCTGGACGGAATCCCGATAACGGCCTGGCCTATGCGAGACACGCTTTCCACCCTTATGGCACCGACGGTGGTTGAGAGTACAAGGGCCTTGTCACCCTGCAAAGATCGAGTAGAACTCATCAGCCTCGTTTTTCGCCCTTTCAAGAATCCTTGATGAAACGGAGGAGCCTATATCCAAACTTTCCCGGAGAATCTCTGTCATCTGCCGCTGCTCCCCTTCCTCCCTTACTGCGTGGTTGTAACGTATTTGGGATACTGCAATGACCGCCTCCGGCACGCGCCCTTGCCTGCCGTCGCCGTGGTGATGAAGAATGGACTGCAACAGGTAATCGGGAAATTGCCACTTTTCGGCCATGAGAGCCCCCACCGACTGATGATCCACTCCGAAGGTCTCCCTTTCGAGCTTTTCAAGGCTTGCCTGCCTGTCCTCGTTCCACATCTCAAGAGTCATGCAGTATTTCTGCTCCTTCACGTGAATAAGAACCGGAATGGCCATATCCTGCAAGAGCCCGGCGGTAAAGCATTCTTCCTGGTGCGTGGGATGCAGGACCTCGGCGATGGCCTTCGCCAGGCATGCCCTCCTGGTGCTAATCTTCCAAAAATCCTGCTGCCTCAGGCAATAGAGTTCAGTCTTGGGAATGGCATTCTTTACGGCAATGGGCAGGATTATTCCCTCGAGACGCATTTTCCCAAGCAGGCTTATTGCGTGCTGTATGTTGCCTATCTTTCTCGGAAGGCCGTAAGCCGCGGAATTCACGGTCTTGAGCACCCGTACATGCATTCCCGGATCGGCCTCTATGAGTCGCGATATCTCGGGCAGGGGTGCGTCTGGGTCCCTCAGCAACTCCAGAACCTTCATAACGGAACCGGGGAAAGAGGGAAGCTCGTAGTCCTCGAGTAAATCCCTTAGCTGATCCCCAGGATCCTGTTTCCTTCTCTTTAAAAAATCAAAAATGGACACCTTATTCTCCTCTTCTCGCCATCTTGTTGCTGAAGATGGACAACAGGCCACCGAGCATCATGTAACCGGTAATAACCTCGCACATGACAACGAGCTGGCCAGCCATGTTCTTCGGGACTACATCGCCGAATCCGAGGGTGGTAAGGGTTACGACGCTTAGATATAGGCTTGAAATGGGTGTCGGGTGAAGTCCGTAATCAACCCCCACCATGGAATACAGCCATGCAAAAAAAAGTATCTGAATAACTATCCAGAAGCACCACCTCGTCATGCTTCTGCCACAGTCGCTGCTTACGAGCCACAGGTAATAGAGCAGCCTCGAAACCCTGCCCGATTCCCTGAATTCCTTGATATAATTCTGGTCCACGGCGAACCGGCGCAGTAGATAGGCCCCTGCAAAGTTTATGTTCCTGAGATCGGTGCCTATCCAGTATGCCGTCTTGAAACCTCTCACCTGCCTCAGCCTTGTATTGCGCATGTCAGCGTTTGTAAAAAACGCCCCGGCTACATCGGACATGGACAGGTCTGCACCCTTGAGGTTAGCCTCTGTAAAGTCAACATTGCGCAGGCTTGCCTCTCTGAGCCTGGCGCCGCGAAGCTCGGCGCACCTAAGATCCGCCCCCGCAAGGTCGGCCTTGACAAAACTTGAGTTGGCAAGGTTTGCATTAAAGAGGCAGGCCCCTTTAAGGTCGGCCATTCCAAAACTTGCCTTTTCCGCCTTTGCTCCTTCTAAGTGAGCCCCTCTCAGACAGGCACCGCTCAGGTCCGCCCCGTCCATGTTGGCGTTCATCAGAATGGCTCCTGACAGATTGGCACGCAGAAAGGAGACACCGCTCAAGTCCGCCCCGGAAAGGTTTACTCCCTCGAGGTCCTGGGCCTGAAAGTTCCTGCCGGAAAGGTCCCGCGGTACATTCTTCTCTCCTGCGTCCTCCACGGCCAGGGCCCTAATATCCCGGCCTGATCCTCCAAGAACCATGCCTGCTTGTTCAGTCATTGTCAGCCTTTTTATTCATTTTATCGTCACCCATGGAATTTTCTTTGAGGAATTTTTAAAATCACCCCGGAAAAAGTAAAATGTTTATCAGCCTGAGACCTGATGGAATTTAAACCGTGAAATCATGCATATTCATTACTTTTCTTGTTTTTTCACACAAAAACAGCTCGCTACCTATTGGCAAGCTCAATGACTGCATGATAAAAGGGGACTGGAAGGGAAGGAGTCATGACCGATACCCCAGGGAAAAAAAAACTCTCGGAGCTACCTGCTACCGCCATTTGCGGTAATGATATTACCTCGTCGGTACTTTACGTATCTGCCCTGTCCATAGCGGCCTCGGGCAAGTACGCATGGATTGCCCTCCTCATAGTGGCCGGGATCCTGTACCTGTTCAGAAAAATATACGGAGAGGTGGTTGGCGCCCTTCCCCTTAACGGTGGCGCATACAACGCCCTGCTCAACACAACGAGCAAATCCATGGCGTCCTTGGCCGCAAGCCTTACTCTGCTTTCCTATATCGCCACCTCCGTAATTTCCGCGTCTGAGGGGATGGCATATCTGCACTCCATAATCCCCTCGCTTCCGGTGATACCAGCCACCATTGGACTTCTTGCAATATTCATGGGCCTTACCATTCTCGGCATTGGGGAGTCGGCGGCGGTAGCTGTAGCCATATTCATATTCCATCTTGCATCCCTGACTCTGCTCGCCGGCACCATGATATTTTACCTTTTTCACCACGGCTTCGGTACATTTCTTATGAACTGGCACCTGCCCACCCCCCACGGCAGTTTGGTTAAGGATCTCTACTGGGGATTTTCAGCCGCCATGCTCGGCATCTCGGGCTTTGAAAGCTCAGCCAACTTCGTGGAGGAACAGCAGAGGGGAGTTTTCCCTAAAACACTCAGAAACATGTGGATCGCCGTTAGCGTATTCAACCCCCTGATGGCCTTTCTCGCACTTGCAATCGTGCCAATACCGGAAGTACACGAGCATATGGCGCACCTACTCTCCCATATGGGAGAGCTGTCCGGAGGCGAGTGGCTCGCAATGCTTATATCCGTTGACGCGGCCCTGGTGCTCAGCGGTGCTGTTCTTACTTCCTACGTTGGGGTGACGGGTCTCGTTGAACGCATCACCCTCGACAGGATATTCCCGGCATTTTTCCTCAAAAAAAACCGCAGAGGCAGCTCGTACAGGATCATCATCGCCTTCTTCGTTCTCTGCGTATCTATCCTTTTCATAACTAACGGACAGGTGGAAGTGCTCGCCGGGGTCTATACCATCTCGTTCCTTTCGGTAATGGCGCTCTTCGCCATAGGCAACATACTCCTCAAGTTAAGGAGGAGGTCCCTTCCAAGGCCAGAGCGGGCAAGCTGGCCAGCAGTCTTTCTTGCCCTCATGGCGGTCCTGTCTGCCCTGGTCGGCAACATTATCAAGGAGCCCGGACCTGGCCAGCCTGCCAACATAGTGGTATTCGCCGAGTATTTCATACCAACCATAATGCTTGTCGGAATCATGCTTAACCGGATTGTGCTGCTCGAAATACTGCTAAACTTTATTGAATTTCTATTTGTCCCCATTCTTGAATTCGTTACCATGATCAATCAGAAGATATACCAGACCATAGACAAGATACAGTCGCAGGAATTCGTGTTCTTCACGAGGGGAGACAATATCGCTAACCTCAACAGGGTCCTTCTCTATATCAGGCAGAACGAACACACCAAAAAAATCAAGATCGTGACCGTCCTCGAACAGGAAAACACCGAGCTGCTTGAAAAGCTCGAGCACGACATAGACTTTCTGAAAAGGGAATACCCGGACATAGAAATAGAGTTTGTAAAAATACAGGGAAAATTCACCCCCGAGCTTGTAAGGAAACTGTCAAGAAAGTGGGGAGTCCCCATAAACTTTATGTTCATAGGCTCCCCGGGAGATCATTTCCCTTACAGGATAGAAGAGCTCGGAGGGGTCCGCCTCATCATATAGGAAAGCGCGCCAGAACCATCACCCGCATCAAACATAAAGGCGTGGGCTGAGAACGCCTATAGATGGTGTTTAAGGGACAAGTCTAAAGCTCGTAGAGGGTTTCATCCACAGCGGGCGGCAGGTATTTTCTTTTAAGACCCCTGATGGTCTTTTTCGTCCCGATATCCTTGAAAATATCATCTCCGTCAAGCATATCCCCCATCTCTTCTTCGATCTTTTCAGGATCCTCCCCCGCCTCCATTCGGCTTATGGCTTCTTCTATGGACCCTCCCACCTCCAGGCCAGCCGAGTCAAACAGCTTTCTCATGAATCTTGCCGCCTGCCTCGGGTCATCCTCGTCCATGCTTTCCGCCTCTGATGCCAGGGACATCATGGCCTTTTCAAGTCTTGACTCGTCTATGCCTTCAAGAAGGTTTTCGTCATCAGGCTCGCTCCTGTTCCGGGAAATGGAAAAAATAGACATCTTTTTCTCAAGTCCTTCCCTGCCACACCTCGGACATGAAGGCCTCTTTCCCACGTCGATCGTCCGTGAAAAAAAATTGAATATCATATGACAGTCAGGGCAGTAAAATTCGTATATAGGCATTGTAACTGTACCTCCTTGAGCTGTAAAAATTCTCTTTCCTAACCAGGCGTCCATGGCCCAACAACGATAAATCCGCTCCCACCCTTCAAACAAATGATTTAACCATTCGCATCCCGCTTCTCAAGGATTTTCCAGTGGTGCCGGTCACAAAATTATGAAAATTTTCATTTTATGCTAAATAACACTTTATTATTCGTAAAAGCTAAGATAAAATGAATAGGCCAACCAAAGATGACTCGATTCACAACTGGAGGGCGGGAATTTTGTATTTCCATTCCTAGAGGGATCAGTTCTTTCTTTGGAAATCTTTAAGTTTTTCGAAAGGAGCACTACTCTAAATGGCAGAAGGAAAGGTAAAATGGTTCAATGACAAAAAGGGTTATGGTTTCATCGAAATCGAAGGCCAATCCGATGTCTTCGTACACTATTCGGGTATCAAGGCAGACGGATTCAAGTCTCTCAAGGAGGGAGAGGCGGTAACCTTTGACATCGAGGAAACCAGCAGAGGTCCTCAGGCAGTAAACGTCGAAAAAATTTAACAAGATTGCACTAAAGGTGCCTCGGCCGAGGCACCTTCCCAAATACCCTCAACCCGGCGTTATTTCTACAGAGACGCTTCTGAAAAACGTCTCTTTTACATGTCTTTGCGTTTACGTTCATGGAAGACGCTAACGCTTTTCTTCTGTCAACGCGCCCTGTTAAGGCTACCTGTCATGGCCAAAAACGGCTTCGTTTCATAAGTCATGGACAAGTCCAAAACTCTTAAACAAAGTGACACGATTTTCATTCCGAGAAAAACCACTCTCTGTCTGTTATCAACTCGCCAGATTCCAGAAAGGGCGCAATAGACCTGTACTCTACTGGTTTTATCCTGCACCTGAGTCCCAGGGACTCAAGAAAAAGGTCCTCGGTGTCCCTTATCCAATTATGAAGTTGAGGAAGACTCCCGCTAAAGAAGGAGGCATCAACGGCAACTATTATCTCTACCTCGGTCAGATGCCTGTTCTTGCCAAGGACGATAAGAAACGACAGGCCCTTACCTCCCGTTGACTCCGCAATAAGGTTTCTAACGTGATCTGGGGATATCTTCACACCCCTTACTGTTACAATGTTGTCACACCTGCCGCTTACAGGGCTCATGCGCCAGGTTGTACGCCCACATAAACATGTGTCCTTATGGAGGCGCGTCAGGTCCCCGGTACGAAAACGCAGCAAGGGATTCGCCCTGGCCGTGACCGTGGTGATAACCAGTTCGCCCTCCCGCCCTGGCTCAAGAACCTTGCCGGTATCAGGATCTATAATCTCTGGAATCACATGGTCAATGGCGAGGTGAAGACCGTTCTTCTCCCTGCATTCGTAAGCCATGGCAGGGCCCGATGCCTCGAAAAGCCCGTAGGCAGCCCTTGTATCAACGTCAAGCTTTCCTTCAAAGGTGCCCCTGATCTGGTCGTCAAGGGTCTCTCCAAGCAGGACCATCCGCTTGAGGTTGAGTGAGGCAAGGGGCATGTTCCCTTCACTGAACGTCTCAAGAAGGTAAAGGCCGTAAGAGGGAGTTGTGACAAGGACAGTGGTCTTAAAATCCACCATTACCCGTATCCTGCTCCAGATGGAAACGGGATCAGGAGGGATGACCAGGGCACCGAGCAATTCGGCCCCCTCCTTTAAATCCTGCCCGTGAAGTGACATCCCGGGGTCAAGGCATATCTGTACAATGTCGTCCTTGCCGACGCCTGCCGATCGGAAAAACCTCGCAGTAAGTTCTGTGCGCCTTCTGAGGTCCTGCCTCGTGTATCCAAGGGCAATGGGGTTCGCCTGGCCGCTTCGCAGGGTATGGATACGAACTATGTCCCTCAACGGCACTGAAAAGAGCCCGTAGGGATAGTTTTCCGCTATATCTTCCCTGCTTGTAAATGGGAGCTTGCGGATGTCTTCCGCCGACCTGATATCGTCCGGGCCCACCCCGGTCTCATCAAGCCTTCTCCTGTAAAAAGGTACCCTGCCGTATGCCCTGTTAACCGTGGACTGCAGGAGTTCCGTGTGCCACTGGCTCCACGCCTCGGGAGAAAGATATTCCACCCTGTCATGTTCCATGTCTTTGCTCACCTTTCTGATAGCTCCTTGTAATCCTTACCGAGGTATGCCCGCCTTATTTCGCTGTCTTCAGCAAGATCGGAGGCCCTCCCCTGTAAAATTATCCTGCCCGTTTCAAGAATATAGGCCCTGTGCGATATCTCCAGCGCCTTCCTGGCATTCTGTTCCACGAGCAGGACCGTCATGCCCCTCGAATTGAGATCCACGATAGTCCTGATGATGGTTTCCACAAGCTGCGGTGCAAGCCCGAGAGAAGGCTCGTCAAGAAGGAGGAGCCTCGGGCTTGCCATGAGGGCTCTCCCAATGGCCAGCATCTGTTGCTCGCCGCCGCTGAGGGTGCCTGCCGTCTGGCCCATGCGCTCCTTGAGCCTGGGAAAGAGCTCAAATATCTGCTCCAGTTCTTGTTCTAAGGTCTTTTGGTCCACCTTTTTCCTGGCATAGGCACCGAGCAGGAGGTTCTCGTAAACGGAAAGAGGGCTGAAGAGCTGCCTGCCCTCAGGGCAGTGGGCAATGCCAAGACCAACTATCCTGTCAGGAGACAGGCCCATTATGGAACTGCCCTCGAAGCTGACCTCGCCGGACAGGGAACCGATTAGGCCCGATACCGACAAAAGCAGCGTGGTCTTTCCTGCGCCGTTGGCCCCGATTATGGAAACGATCTCTCCCTGGTCCACGTGAATGGAACAGTTCTTCAGGACTTGAATAGGACCATAACTGGCGTTTAGATTCTTTATGTGAAGCATGAACTTGCAGCCCTTACATTCTATATAATTTGTAAACACACTATCATTTTCTGTCTTTCATAACCAGTCCGGACAAAAAAGCGGTCATATTCCTTCATAACAACCTCCACAATCGGTTTTTGCGTTGATAAATGCTCTCTTTTTGTGTATTAGTCAACGTTATAAAATCTTTAGAGGGAGGAGCAAAATGCGTTTCTTTAAAAACATCATCACCTTACTGTCCGTTTTTTCAATGATATTCCTTACTGGAACCACCATGGCCCAGGCTAAGGCTAAAGCCAAGCCACTAAAAATAGGATCCATATTGGCCGTCACTGGTCCGGCGTCCTTTCTCGGTGATCCGGAACTCAAGACCCTAAAGATGTATATTGCGGAAATAAACGCCAAGGGCGGAATAAACGGTCACAAGATCGAGTTTGTTCACTACGACACCAAGGGCAAGGCCAAGGAGGCCAAGAACTTTGTCAACCGCCTCATCAAGAAAGACAAGGTGGATATAATCATCGGCGGCACCACATCGGGCAACAGCCTTGCCGTTATAGACTTGGTCCAGAGGGCGAAGGTTCCTTTCATATCCTTAGCCGGTTCCATCAAGATAGTAGAACCAGTTAAGAAATGGGTCTTCAAGACACCACATACCGACAAGATGGCTGCGGAAAAGATATTTACGGACATGAAGAAACGCGGCATAAAGAAGGTCGCCCTCATCACCGGAAACGGCGGTTTCGACAAGTCGGGACGCGCCCAGTGCCTCGCCATGGCCCCCAAATACGGAATCAAGATCGTTGCGGATGAGCAGTATGACAACGCCGATACGGATATGACGACCCAACTTACCAAGATAAGGGCGACTGACGCCCAAGCCATCCTCAATTTCGGCTTCGGAAAGGCCCCTGCCATCGTTGCGAAGAATATCAAGCAACTTGGGATAAAACTTCCAGTTTATGAATCCCACGGAGTAGCCTCCAAGAAATTCATTGAGCTTGCAGGAGCAGCAGCAAATGGGATCAGGCTCCCTGCCGCCGCCCTGATAGTTGCAGACCAGCTTCCCGCCAACGATCCCCAGAAAAAGGTTCTGCTTGCCTACAAAAAGAAGTTCGAGGCAAAATACGGCCCGGTTTCCACCTTTGGAGGCCATGCCTACGATGCCCTTTTCATAACAGTTGACGCGGTAAAGAGGGCGGGCTCCATAGACAGGGCCAAGATAAGGGACGAAATAGAAAAAACGCACGGGTTTGTGGGTACAGGAGGCATTTTTAACATGAGCCCAACGGACCACCTCGGCCTGAACCTTAGCGCCTTCAAGATGATCGAAATACAAAACGGCAATTGGAAACTGCTCTATTAAAGAGGCTGAAATAACAAGACATTACCCCCGTTTCAGGCATCTGGACGGGGGTAATTTTTGCCCTTGTGTTGTGTTATGATGCCATTGAAGGACAATTTTGTTGCTCAGTAGCGGTGTACGTGTTGCGGACAACCTCCCACGTGGCCGTGGCCTTCCGCCTTTTGCGGCCTCTTGCGCCTTGCTTTCGGAAAAGACATTTGTTTTTAAGAAAAATCACTATGCAATCTTTATGACCATAGAGGGGCCGATAAAATGGACCAGTTACTACAGTTTCTCATAAGCGGGCTGACAGTGGGATCCATTTACGCCCTTGTGGCCCTTGGTTTCTCCATAATATACAACGCGTCAGACGTGGTGAACTTCGCACAGGGCGAATTCGTTATGATCGGCGCCATGAGCGCCATTTTCATGCTGAAAGCAGGCCTTTCCTATCCCGTGGCTGCTTTCCTATCCATAGCCCTTACTGCGGCAGTGGGACTCGCCCTGGAAAAATTCGCCATAGAACCTGCAAAGAACGCTACCGTGGTAACCACCATAATAATCACCATTGGAGCCTCCATATTCCTGCGTGGAGCCGCCCTCTTGATATGGGGCAAGGAGATATACGGGCTCCCTCCCTTTACATCCAACAACCCCATCAGGATAGGCAACGCCACCATACTGCCACAAAATCTTTGGGTAATGCTCGGAACCGCAGTAGCCGTCCTCGCCGTAAAATACTTCTTTGATCGCACGAGGATGGGCAAGGCCATACTAGCGTGCTCGTTCAACAAAAAGGCCGCCTACCTTGTGGGTATAAACGTTAAAAGAATGCTCCTTGTATCCTACGGACTCTCGGCTGCCCTCGGCGCCGCCGCCGGGCTACTTGTAACCCCCATAACCTTCATGTCCTACGGTTCCGGGGTGATGCTTGGACTCAAGGGATTCTGCGCAGCCATACTTGGTGGCATGGGAAACTCCATGGGAGCCGTCCTGGGCGGGTTACTGCTTGGAATCATAGAAACTGTTGGAGCGGGATTCATATCGTCAGGTTACAAGGATGCCATCGCCTTCTTCGTAATTCTGATAGTACTTTTCGTTAAGCCGAGCGGAATCCTAGGGAAAGAAGAGGCGGAAAGGGTATGAAGAGGCTTTCTGGATTCGTCCTTTTCGCATTGGCCTGTATCGCCACGCCCTTCATTTTCCCGGATAACTACTACGTTACAGTGGTGGGACTCACTATTTTCGTTAACATCATCCTTGCAGTGAGCCTGAACCTGCTCATGGGTTACGCGGGCCAGATATCCCTTGGCCATGCAGCATTCTTCGGCCTTGGCGCCTATTCTTCCGCGATCCTTACCATAAAGTACGGGGTAAATCCCTGGGCAGCTATGGCCGCAGGGGCACTGTTTGTACTTGTACTATCATACGTTCTCGCAAGGCCCATTCTGCGACTCAAGGGTCATTACCTCGCCATGGCCACACTTGGCCTTGGAATCATTGTTCACATTTTCTTTGTCCAGGCTGACCAGCTTACCGGTGGGCCAGACGGGATATCGGGTCTGCCGACCCTGTCCCTCTTCGGAGTTCCCATAGACTCCGACATGAAATGGTACTGGGTACTGTGTTCGTACATGCTACTCAGCGTTCTATTCTCCCTGAACATTGCTGATTCCCGGGCTGGCAGGGCCCTTTCGGCAATCCATGGAAGCGATATCGCCGCCGAGACCATGGGCATAAACACCTCAAAGGTAAAATCCCATATCTTCGTCTTTTCCGCCCTCATGGCGTCCGTGGCAGGAAGCCTCTTCGCTCACCAGCAGAACTTCGTAAGCCCCGAATCATTCAGCTTCTTTTTTTCCATAGAGCTTGTCACCATGGTGGTCCTTGGAGGGCTAGGCTCCACCTTCGGAGCTGTCATAGGCGCCTTCCTCCTTTCTATACTTCCAGAGGTGCTAATCGTGTTTGAGGACTTCGAGGTGCTTATCTTTGGCGCGATTCTGATTGTCATAATGATCTTTCTCCCGGAAGGACTCTTCGTGGCCCTCAGAAACAAGGCTACCATGCTTTTGTCAAGGAGGCTTGGTGAATCCTGATGGCTCTTCTTGATGTGAAAAACCTTGGAAAAAAGTTCGGGGGCCTAAAGGCCATTTCTGATCTCAGTTTTTCAGTGCCGGAGAACATCATCTTTTCCATCATCGGGCCAAACGGTGCCGGCAAGACCACCCTCTTCAACCTGCTAACGAATATATATCCGCCAACCTCGGGTTCCATTTTTTATAATGGCCGGGAGATAACAAGAATGCCTCCCTACCGTATAGCACGGCTTGGAATCAGCAGGACATTCCAGAACCTCCAGGTCTTTCTTAACATGAGCGCCATTGAGAACGTGATGGTGGGATGCCATCTTCGCTCAAAATCCGGCCTCATGGCCTCTGCCATAAGGTTACCTTCCGTGATTCGGGAAGAAAAGGAGGTCAGGCGCATGGCGGAAAAGGCCCTGGAATTCTGCGGGCTTTCTGAATTTTCACACAAACCCGCCGCAGGGCTTCCATACGGTCTTTTGAAGAAGCTCGAGGTAGCGAGGTCCCTTGCCTCGAAGCCAAGGCTCCTTCTCATGGACGAACCTGCCGCCGGGCTCAACGATACGGAGACAACCGAGTTGTGTGGCCTCATAAGACAGATTCGCGACTCTGGCATAACCGTGCTTCTCGTGGAACACAACATGAGCCTTGTAATGGAGATATCCGACAAGGTCCTCGTCCTGAACTACGGGAAACTCCTGGCCCATGGCGCACCGAAAGATATACAGGAAAACCCGGAGGTGGTCGCGGCTTACCTTGGAGAATAAAAGCCCTTTAATGGAACAGAAAAACACATAGTTGGCCATTGCCCCTTGGCATATCCTGTCGAAAAGTATATGTTTCCTTGCTGTCTGAACAAAAATTCATCCTGGCCCGGGCCACGTGCAGTTAATTGCAGGACAGGCTAAATACCGCAAAAATCACAAGATAAGGAGACCTCGCTTCTTATGGAAAACTATAAAAGCCATCGGGAAGAAGACGCATGCGCCATTATCGCCTTCGTGGATAAAAGAGGCAAGAGCACCCATGCAAATATCGCTAAGACCATAGAGGCCCTTCAAAAGATGGGGCACCGCTCTGGTGACATAGACGGAGAAGGTGATGGTTGCGGAATCCTCTGCGACCTCCCCAAAAAGGTATGGGCGAAACGCCTTGAAAAGGCCGGGCTGAGCAGGCACCTTGCCGACAGCAAGAACTTTTTCGTAGGCCATTTTCTACTGCCCTGTTCCATAGTGAAGGATGAGAAAAGCGTACTGGAAAAGATCCGGGGGATTTTCGAAAAAGAATCCATAAAGATACTATTGGAGGTAAAAGGTAACACCAGGAACGAGGAACTTGGCCCACGCGCCCTAGCCGAGGCGCCCCTTTTCTGGCAGATAGCTGGAATGCTCGACTTCGCCTCCATCCAAGAGGCCCAGAAAAGCCTTTTCATGGTACAGATGGAGATAGAAAAAGAGATACCAGAGATACACATCGCCTCCCTGAGTCCTGATTCTGTGGTCTACAAGCTCAGGGGCACCCCAGACCTTCTCCCCAGGGTCTTCCCGGAACTCATGGACAGGGACCTTACCTCCATGATAAGCCTTGGCCACAGCAGGTACTCTACGAACACGCTCCCCACCATGGAAAGGGCCCAACCCTTCTCCATACTCTGCCACAACGGCGAGATAAACACCATAGAAAGGCTCCGGAGCACCGGCCGTATACTTGGCATAGAACCTGTACCAGGAGGCAGTGACTCGCAGGATCTGAACAGGATAATAGAGGGCCTTATAAACATGTACCAGCTTGACCCCATGGAGGCCATAGAGATGGTCTTCCCGGCGATTCACAGCGAGGTCGAATACTATGAAAAAGACCTGCAAAGGGTCTTCGACTTCTACCGCTGGTTTTTCCCAAGCTCTGCCCAGGGGCCTGCCGCAGTTGTCGCAAGGTATTCAAACATTTGCATGGGAAGCGTGGACGCCTTAGGATTGAGACCCCTCTGGTTCGGTGAAAGTGACTATGAGTACTTCCTGTCATCCGAGAAGGGAGTAGTAAACTTAGAAAACACCATGACTGATCCCATCCCTCTTGCCCCGGGCGAAAAGGTCGCCATAGAGGCTTGTCTCGGGCAAAAGGCCAAGGTTTACAGGCACACGGCCTTCCAGGAGAGAATCAAGGAGCTCATGCTCCAGAGGGGTACGAAGATGGAGCTCCTCCACGGCCTTGTGCGCGCCGACTCCGTAAGACCCGGGGATTTCGCCATCATGGAAAAACTTGGGGGCAATACTGGAAAGGCCCATGCGGGGTTCATCAGGGAGATCAACCTGCTCGGTGCCTTTGGCTGGCAAAAGTACGACATGGACATGAGAAAAAGGATTGCCCTTGAAGGCATAGACATTATTGGCTCCATGGGGCATACAGGCCCCTTGGCGGCCCTTATGCCGGAGGCCCTGCCGAATGCATCTGAATTTTTCAAGGAAAACGTGGCGGTTGTCACTAACCCGGCGATAGACAGGGAAAGGGAAGCTGAACACTTCACAACAAGGGTAATCCTCGGCGACAGGCCGTGTCTCCTCGTTGAGCAAGAAAAAGCCCCCACCGGCCTTGAGATACTATGCCCACTTCTTCTTGATTACCAGGGTCTTGAAAAGGAATTGGGAAGGGTCACGGTAGACCATCTCGCCAGGAAACACGGCTCGGTGGTCCTTGAAGATATACTTTCCCACTTTTCGGCCAACGGCATTGATGCTTCAAGGGTAAAGGTTTTGAACTGCCTTTTCAGCCCGGAAGAGGGTCTCAGGAATAGTCTTGAAACCATGTGCTCTGAGGCCGTTGATGCAGTTGGAAACGGGGCGGTAATCCTGCTCCTTGACGACAGCGGCGCCTTTGCAGGAGGAGAGTCGTTCATGGATCCGGCCCTTTGCGTGGCCTGTCTAAACCAAAAACTCGAAGAAAAACACCTCAGAAGGCGGTGCAGCATCATTGTTCGCTCAGGCGCCATCAGGAACCTCCACGACATCATGTTCCTGCTCGGAATGGGCACAGATGCGCTTAACCCGTATAAGCTGTGGCAAACCGTGACCTCTTTTTCCACCGAAAAAGTGGACGCGGCACAGGCCATCTCGAACACCATGGACGTATTCCAGAAGGGCATGGAAAAGGTCATGTCAACAATGGGCATCCATGAGCTTTGCGGATACGGAAGGATATTCGCCGGAATCGGAATAACGAGGGAATTTGAGGAAATCTTTAAGGTCCCATGTTTCTGCAAGTCTGAGGATGTGGGCCTTGGTTATTCCCTCATGGAAACACTGGCAAAGAAACGCATCAAGAGGGCGATGCAGGAGGAGGAACAGCCTCTTTACGGTGATCCCAACAGGAACGCCAAGGTAGGCCGCATCATCAGGAAGACCGCCGAGGGCAAAAAGGGTTACATTGAACTTTCAAGGGGTATTGCAAAGGTAGACGAAGATATGCCAGTTGGCATAAGGCACCTTCTCAGACCCGTACTGGCTGAAGAAAACAAGCGTATCACAATGGACCAGGTGGACATATCCATAGGCCACCATGACATGCCCATTGTAATTGCGGCCATGAGCTTCGGCTCCCAGGGCGAAAACTCCTTCAGGAGTTACGCGGAGGCGGCAAAGAAGGTAAACATAATCTGCATGAACGGGGAAGGCGGAGAGATCCCTGATATGCTGGGCAAATACAGGAAAAACCGGGGGCAACAGATAGCATCAGGCCGCTTCGGTGTGTATATGGAACTTCTAAATTCAGCAGACTACCTCGAGATCAAGATAGGCCAGGGGGCAAAGCCCGGGGAAGGAGGTCACCTGCCGGGGCAGAAGGTCTCGGAACAGGTGGCCAAGGCCCGCCACTGCAAACCGGGTATCCCCCTTATATCTCCATCTAACCAGCACGACATTTACTCCATCGAAGACCTTGCCCAGATAGTCACGGAGCTTAAGACCGCAAACCCTGATGCCAAGGTCTCGGTGAAAATACCTGTAACAAGCGGCGTGGGAACCATAGCGGTCGGCATAGCCAAGGCCGGGGCGGATATAGTCAATCTGAGCGGTTTTGAAGGGGGCACGGGAGCCGCCAGGGAACACGCCAAACGCTACGTTGGGCTGCCCATAGAGGTGGGAGTTTCAGAGGCTCACAGGGCACTATGTGAATCCAACCTCAGGGACAAGGTTGAGGTCTGGGCCGATGGAGGACTCAGAAGCGGGACCGACGTGGTGAAAATGATACTACTTGGCGCAAACCGTGTCGGAATGGGCACTGTGGCCCTCATGGGAGTTGGGTGCATAAGCTGTCACAGGTGCCACCTTGACCGCTGCCCAAGGGGCATCTCAACACAGCTTCAGACCAAGGAACAAGCAGAGGAAAGGGGCGTAAAGGGATTTTCACCTAGAAAGGTGGATATAGAGGCGGAAAACCTTGCAAGGCTCCTGCGCGCCCTTGGGGACGAGGTACGCCAGGTACTTGCCGATATCGGGGAAACTAATCTCCAGGCCATGGTTGGCAGAACGGATCTCCTTGAGCAGTACAGGTTCTTTGACAGGCTCGATACGACAGGGGTCCTGGATAGGCCGGATGTGTCTACAATCCCCCAGGATGTCGGCCAGGAAAAGAGCATCAGGCTGCCCCTTAACTATCTGACCAAGCTAATAAGCGATCTCATAATAGGTGAATTCGAAGACGGGAAAAAGGTAGTCAGATTCAAGGAACAGGGAATAAAAAGTACAGACAGAGCCATGGCTACCTACCTGTCCGGCGAGATAGTGAGGAGATACGGCATAACCACGGACAAGAAGGCGAGGTTAAGGCTCGTATCATCCGCTCCTGGAAACGGCCTTTGCGCCTTCAACATCAAGGCCGTTGACGCCAGCATAATGGGAGGCGCGCAGGACGGCACGGTAAAGGGGAGTTACGGGGGCGTAGTCGGCGTGTTCAAGGGTGTGAACTACCTCGGTAACAGGGTGGACGGCTCCACAGGCAAGAGTTTTGCCTACGGCGCAATAAAGGGAACCTTCCTGATACAAAACATGGCCGACTCCAGGGCATGCATACGTTTTTCAGGGGCGGACGTCGTGTTTGGAAGGCGCATAACGGAGCCGGTTGACGATTCAAGGGGCAACATCGCCCACAAGGCGTTCCTAAAGGGCTTCGCCTTCGAATACATGACAGGCGGAAGGGCCGTGGTCCTCGGTGACCCGGGACCATGGATGTGCGCGGGGATGACAGGCGGCATAATATACCAGTGCCTCTACCCGGAATTCAACTTCGATGTATCCTCGATTAAGAGGCGCCTTGCAAGGGGGGCCATAGTCAAGATAGAAAAACTTACAAAGGAGGGCATAAGGGACATAGAAGAGCTCCTTGGCCTTTACATAGAAGAACTGCGCTCCACGTTCCAGATGGAAGAGGCGGAAGCAGTGGAAGAGATCATGAAAAACGCGGGGGAGCGATTCATAATGGTTGTTCCAAAGGGCTTCAGGCCAAAATCGGCCGGGTAGCCCTTCTACCGGTTCTGAGATCAACTAAAAGGGGAGCGTTTCGCTCCCCTTTTTTCTTTCCCACGGTCATTTACCTGTTACGTCAGGTGGTCTTGAAACTTTTCATCATCTCTTCAAGACCTGTGGCAAGGCCGCTTAGTTTCTTTGAATATCTTGCCGTTTCCTCGGCAACAGACTTGACAGAACCTGCAAGGTCTGCGGTTCCTGTACTCTTTTCCTTTACACCTCTCACCTCTACCTCCGCCTCTTCCATGTTTACACTTATTTCCGAAACCGTGGCGGTCTGTTCCTCCGCTGCGGACGCAATAGTGTTTGCCAGGTCATTGATCTGGCCCACTATGTTTGTAATCTCTTCAACCGAGGTTACAGCCACGCCGGTCTCTTCCTGAATAGCTTGAATCATACTTGTTATCTCGTCGGTTGCCTCGCTGGTCTGCCTCGCAAGCTCCTTGATCTCGTTTGCAACAACGGCGAATCCCTTACCGGCCTCCCCGGCCCTTGCGGCCTCAATGGTTGCGTTCAGGGCAAGGAGGTTGGTCTGCTCCGCGATGGTATTAATGACCTGAATAATGCTGCCTATCTTGTCGGAACTCTCTCCGAGCCTCTGGATGACCTCGTTGGCCTTGTGGGCCTTTTCCTGAGCGTCGTTAGTAATGGAGGCCGTATGTGCCACACTCTGGGCAATCTCCGTGGTGGCCTCGGTAAGCTCTTGGGACGCCCTGGTCACAGACATTATCCTGTCATCCACGGACTCCGCCGCTTGAACCACCTCCGTCACTATCTCGTCCATTGAGGTTGCCCTGTCAAAGACGGTCTGGCCTATATCGTCGAGCTTTTCAGACGCCCCCTTGATCTCCGTGGAATCATGCTGGATATTCTTGACCATCCTGTTGAGTCTCTCCGCCATCCTGTTAAGCGCCTCGCCAAGCTCGCGCAGCTCGCCCTTAACCCTGATGTGCACCCGGGCCTTGAGATCCCCGCCGGCGATACTCTCTATCATTGGAAAGAGCTTGCTGAGGGGTCTCAGGACCTCCACATGCATGAACCAGACGGAGAAGAAAAAGATACAGACACCTGCTGCAAGCAGCATAAGCTCAACCTCCTTGAGCTGGTTCACAGAATTTATTGCCATCTGCTTATAGGCCTGGGTCACCACGTTGGCCTGTTTCAAAAGGGGAATGTTATACTTTGAAAGGTAGTCAAGGGCGTTATTGCTACTCGTTGAGCCAAGGGCCGAGTTTTCCACCTGGTCCACCTGGCTCATGAAATCCTTCCACGCCGACTCGAGCTTGTCGAGCTCGGAAAGGACCTTTTCGTTGGTGGTAGGCGGAAGCCCCATGGAGCTGTCACCGTTTCTAAGGACATTGAGGCTCTTTTGGAATATCTCCTCTGTATTTGAAAGGGCCTCCCGCCATTTTTTGTCCTTGGTGAGGGCGTAAAGGTATGCCTCCTTGGTCATCTTCTGGGTGAACATGCGCTGACGCCCGGCAATGTCGATGTAAAGCCCGTCCTTTTCTTGCTTGGACAGCTTATAGAACGTGGCCCCTACAGTAATGACGTTGATCATCAAAAGGGAGATCATCACCGAGACTATCTTTCCCTGAATACTGCTGAAAGAGAATTTCATTTCTTTCCTCCTGCTTTTTTAAACTGGCTCGATCATTATCCTTATCGACTCGATCATGAAAAGGTTAAAGAGCTACCAGAAAAATGCGCGGAAAATTAAAGGCGGTTTCCACGTAAAAAAAACGGGGCTGTCCATGATACCTGCCAAAAGACCAAATTCAGGAAAAATGTGAAAGCGTGTGATTGTTTTCCCTTGACAACATACAGTTAAATATAATATCTGAATGAACATGCATTCATTTTTTGCAGGCTTGGCTGTATATTGTGAACTTGGATTCCTCGTGGCCCGAGTACCTCCGCTTTCTACCAACATTGCAGCAAAGAGAGAAAACACCTTATGAAGGTAGCAGATAAACACGGCAGAATAATCCAGGCCGCCATAAAGGTATTTGCCAGAAACGGGTTCTTCAACTCAAGAATCTCTGAGATAGCAAAAGAGGCCAACGTTGCAGACGGAACCATCTACCTCTATTTCAACAACAAGTACGACATCCTCATAACCATATTCGAGGAAGAGATGGGCAAGATTATCGCAAGCGTAAAGCAAAAACTCGCTTCCACCGAGGATCCGTGCGAAAAACTCGAGATATTCGCCTTTCAACACCTCAGCCTTGTTGAAAAGGACAGGGACCTTGCAGAGATAATACAGGTAGAGCTACGCCAAAGCAGCAAGTTCATGAAGGAATACAGGAACAGGAAGTTCGCCGAATATCTACAGATAATCTCCAACATTGTAAGGGAGGGCCAGGAAAAGGAACTGTTCCGGAAGGAAGTCATGCCTGGTATATTCAAGAGGGCCTTTTTTGGAGCCCTCGACGAGATGTCCCGGTTCTGGGTCCTTTCCTCCAAAAAAAAATACTGCGTGAAAACCGCTGCGAGGCAAATCAGTCACTTTTTCCTTGACGGTATCCTCAACAGCCCCTGCCATGCCCCAAAAAAAATCGGGAAGAGGCGGCATAAAAAGAAAAAGGCCGATGGGAGATAGGTTTTACCTGCCGGAACACCTCCATAATGCCCCACCCTTTTTAAAGATACTTAAAGAGTACAGGAACGTGATACCCTTTCCTGATCACCTCATGGAACACCTCAAGAGGCCATTGCCCGTATATTTCCGCATAAACACCCTGAAAACTTCCATTGACAGCGCAAAAAAACTACTTGAAAAAGAGGGGGTGGAGTTTCTCCAAACCGAGGTGGCTGAGGTCGTTAAGGTAACCCGCCATGATCACTCAAGACCCCTTCTCAGCTACCATCTCGGTTACATCTATCCTCAGGCTCTTTCTTCCTGTCTGCCGGTGCTAGCCCTTGAGGTAAACCCGGAATGCGCCGTTCTAGATCTTTGCGCCGCTCCCGGAGGAAAGGCCACCTTCATGGCACAGAAAATGAGTGACGAAGGATTTCTCGTTGCAAATGACAGGACACGGGGAAGAATCACGTCCCTTCTTGCAAACGTAAAAAGGCTCGGGATCACCAACACCATAGTTACACAGGGAAGGGGTGAACACCTCTGTCTTCCCTGCACCTTTGACAGGATACTCGTGGACGCACCCTGCAGTGGCCAGGGAAAATACCGTATAGACCCCGACAGCGGAACGGTTAAACACGAGGTAATAGGCAAAACAAACCTTCCCGCCATCCAGAAGGCCCTGATAAAAAGGGCATTTGACATCCTGAAGCCTGGCGGGATACTTGTATATTCAACCTGCACACTTAATATCGAGGAAAACGAAGAGGTCATTCAGTTCCTTTTAGAAAAGAGGAGGGCCTCCCTGATGCCTATTGACCTGCCACTGCAAGGCCAGCCAGGGATTATTAGTTTCAGAGGAAAGGAGTATGACGAGCAAATCCGACTTGCTAAACGTTTTTATCCCCACGAGATCGACTCAGTGGGATTCTTCATTGCCAAGATTGTTAAGGGAGCGCCAGAGAAAGCTACTCCTTGACTTCTTCTCGGAAAGATTCCGTTTTCCCCGGCAGGTCTTTGATAGCTTCGAAATGTTCGCATTTTCAAGGCAGGCGTTCCTCGTCCGCAGACAGGCACGCCGTATCGATTGGCCTCAAAGGGCGTTCGTGAGGTGCGGCCTTCCCTTTGCCCGGAATGTTGCAGGTTTTTTGAAACCTACCACCGTGTTCGTACAGAGGTTCGGCGGCCATGCCCGGAAAAACGTCCTGCCTCTTAATCTCGAAACAGTTACGGGACTATGCCGCAATGGAGAAATCAGCTTGCCCCTACTTTCAAAAAAGGTCCAGGTTCCCGGTTACGTGATAGTCAGCATGGACAGGCACTTCCTTGGAGTGGCCCTTGCACTTGAAGAGAATAGGCTGATGTGCAGGTTTCCCAAGGCAATGAAGCAGGCATTGGAAAGGATCATTCCATAGTGATGGTCTCCGATAGCCTTTCAGCAGCGAAAATGAGGGACTCTATATCAAGAAAATCAAGGGCTCTCCTGTCAAAAAGGGCCTTTACCTCCGGAGGCAAGCCGTCTTCCCTGTCCTCATCCCAGAAATTGAGCCTGATGGGCACCTTTGGAAGCACGAACACGGTAACGCATGCGTCTGCATGGCACCCTTCAACCTCCCGGCCTCCAAATTCCTTGCACCTCTTTAGAAACTGTATAGGTTTACCCGCAAAACACCGCGCTATCTTCTCCTCTGTGTAACGTCTGAGGGTAGTTACCTTGGAAATGGAATTGGGAAACGACTCGAGTCCAGTCCACTCGCCGCTAAGCCGGCCCTTGCCTCCAAAAAAGAGGTAATTGTAAAGGAGTATCTGGTCCCTCGTTTCAAGCTCGGAGCCATCTTCTGCGAACACCCTATCGGGACTGATGAATACGTCCCTGCCGAGATACCTGAGGCGCAGGGCCATGCCGGATCCTGTCGCAACGACCCTGCCTCCAAGGCCCATAGCACGTTTTTCAAGATCAACATTTCGTACCTTCCCCTTGAGCTCCATGGCAAGGGCGGTTTCGGGATCGTGCATGGCAGCGGGAAGGCCTTCCTCATCCGCCTCCACAAAGGGACATGAAGACTTTGGACATGCACCCGTGTGAACCGCTGCCGCAAAAGCCATGCAGGTAGGATAACCGCATTTGCCGCAGTTATCTTTTTT
The DNA here is from genome assembly GCA_015493475.1 of Deltaproteobacteria bacterium. GTDB lineage: Bacteria > Desulfobacterota > Dissulfuribacteria > Dissulfuribacterales > QOAL01 > JAADCZ01. The sequence continues at coordinate 52,697 of WGDC01000083.1, read as the reverse complement.
CGTTTGCTTCAAAATATCAAGAACTGTTTCCATTTCACTGAATTTTTCCATACCGTTCCATCCATTGCCAACGGCGGTAGCAACCGTTTCTGTTTTAACCCAACAACCTTTGTCTTAACAGTAGTCAGCGGCATCATCCCCTCCCCTTCAGAACAGATCGGCAAGACCGGTTACGGAGGGACTATGCAGCAATGCAAGAATCCAGGAACCTGCTGCCAAGGCAATGGATAGGGCTCCGAAAAACAGGCCCTTTCCCGGCGCCCTTACTGGGGCGAATCGTTTCAGAAGCCAAGTGACACAACCTGCTGCGAGTCCGCAGATAAAACCATACATGTGGGCCGAGATGTCAACCCTGCCACTACCTGTCCCGAGTAGGCCGAGGAGGGCAAGGCCGGAAAGGAATACCTCGAATCCCTCTTTCACTCCCCGAAACCCGGAACCAAAAGCCCTTATCGCACAGTAGGTTCCAATGCTTGAAAATACGGCTGTAGAAAGTCCGATTGAAACATGCCCATATCCATACATGAGGGCGTTTAGGTAATTGCCCGCAGCACCGCCTGCAAGCACGAGGAACCAGCCGAGCCCCACACCGGTCTCCTCGAAAAGGATAACGAAAAATACCCCGCCCATTACAATGTTGCTCAAAAAGTGAGCCGGATCTGCATGGAGAAAGAGAGAGGTTACGGTGCGCCATACCTCGCCATGAATGATCTTCGATGAATCGGCTGCGCCGGCGCTGAGTAAAATCTCTCTCACATCGTACCGGAACATGGCGGACATAACACTCGCTACAAGCACAATACTTGTTACGGAGGCCCTGAGATGCCTGAAATGCCGGAGGGCAGGTTTCCTGGCTGGAAAAAAATCCCGGTTTTCCTGGTTGTAAAGCGCTATTTCTCTGAGTGCTTCGCGTCCATTTTCTGGCTGAACGAGTAGGCTAACGGTATTGTCAGTACAGGGCCGCAAGGCATGAGGAATGTGCCTCGAGGTCAAAACAAGGGAATAGAGGCGTCCCTTTTCCTGGTCAAGACAGTCAAAAAGGATTACGGGTCCGCTGCCTGCCGGACGATTTTTCCGAGGCAGGATAGAACCCGTGGATTCATGCATCAATAAAGGCCTCCGGCTCGGGCAGCCTCCGTTCCGGGCTGCCCGTGAAAAAGGCAGGTATCAAAGTTCGCCGTTCAGGAACCTTGAGATGGACTCGGAGGCGATGCGGCCCTGATACGCAGCCTTGGCAACGGTCTGTGGTCCGAGTACGTCGTCTCCCCCGGCGAATATCCACGGGACAGACGTCTGGAGGGTCTCCGGGTTTACCTCAAAAGTCCCCCAGGGGGTACGCTTTATGTCTATCCCATGGACCACGGTCGGGTCCACCCTCTGGCTTATGGCTGCCACCACTGCGTCTGCATCTATGAAGAAGTTCGAACCTTCAACAGGCATGGGCCTACGCCTTCCAGACTCGTCAGGCTCTCCGAGTTCCATCCTTATGCATTCAATCTTTTTAAGCCTCCCATTTTCACCATGAACTGCTACAGGAGCGGCGAGGAACTCCAGCCTTACCCCTTCTTCCTCCATGTGATGAATCTCGGACCCGGATGCGGGCATCTCCTTTCTCGTCCTGCGATAAAGAATGAAAACGTCCGTGGAGCCAAGCCTCAGTGCGGTCCTGGCGACGTCGATGGCGACATTTCCTCCACCTACCACCACCACCCGCCTACCGAGATCTACCTCCTTTCCGAGATTTACGTCTCTTAGGTAATCGACTCCATGAAGTACCCCCACGAGTTCTTCCCCGGGGATGCCGAGTTTCCTACTCTCATGAGCACCTACCCCGAGAAATACAGCGCCGTAGTCTTCGTCCTTGAGCTCCTCGAGTGTCTTGTCCTTGCCTATGGCTATCCCGTCAATAATTTCGACACCACAGCTCTTAAGGGCGTCAAACTCGGCCTTTATGATGTCTCTCGGAAGACGGAAGGGTGGAATCCCCACGGATAGCATTCCACCAAGAACCGGCAGGTTGTCATAGATGGTGCACTTTATGCCCCTATGGGCCAGGTTGTAGGCTACGGTCATGCCCGCAGGCCCGGAACCGACTATAGCAACCTTCTGCCCTGTTGGAAGGGCGCATGGTTCCATGAGGTTTTTGGAATGACCCACCATCCAGTCCACCACGAACCGCTCGAGAAGCCCAATTGCAACCGGTTCGCCCTTCTTCCCCCTGATACAACCGCCCTCGCACTGAAATTCCTGGGGACAGACCCGGGAACACACCGCAGGGAGCGAGCTCGTGCGTCTTATGATCCAGTACGCTTCTTCCACCTTGTCTTCCCTCAACAGTTTTATAAAGGCCGGAATATCATTGTGAAGAGGGCAACCCTGAATGCAGCCTGGCTTCTTACACTGCAAGCATCGCTCTGCCTCAAGCTTGGCTGTTTTCTCGTCAAAACCCGATATGATCTCGTTGAAATTGGTTTTCCTCTCCTCTGCAGAAAGCTCCCTTGGCTTCTGGCGTGGTATAGCCATTCTCTCCTTTGGTTTCACTAGTTCCTCCTTGACAATATCGTTTCCAGGTTACTTAATGGAATCAAAACAGGCTGCGAGGTAAGCTTCAATATGGATTATTTCTGTGCAAAAGATAACCGCCAAACCGATGCAAGTAAAGGGTGCCTACATCCAAAGGATTTCTGCAGTCACAGGACCGCCTGCATAATATACTTCATGGAAAAAGAAAGGGAACGCGAGAAAAAGCGGGCCTTGAAAAACCAGGACGACAACAACAGCAAATAATGGGGCATTTTGATCCTTGCTACCCTTGGGCTTACCAAGCAGCGACAGACGCCCTTAAAGTTACTGCATGAATATGTTCCCTGTATTCCCCCCCAACTTTCCAGCGCATGTAAGAAGTCGACTGTGCGGAAAGATGATCCGTGCACACTGCTTATAAAAGAGGAAACAAGATATGAAAATAGCTCGAACGCAACTAACCGTGCTTTGTGAAAACAGCGTGGACGGTCCCTTTGGACTCATTGGTGAACACGGCTGGTCATTACTGGCGGAGATAAGGGGTAGAAAGATACTCTTTGATACGGGCCAGGGCCTTGGCATCATGAATAACAGCATGCGACTAGGGAAGGACCTTTCGAACATAGACATGCTCGTCCTGAGCCATGGCCACTATGACCATACTTCGGGCATTCCAGAGGTTGCGGGGCTAAACAACGGTCTTGAAGTAATGTGCCATGGGGATGTATTCCTGCCCCGTTACTGGGTAAAGGACGGCAACGAGAGATTTATCGGCATGGTCCACAGGCGTGAATATCTTGAGTCTCTTGGTTGCCGGTTCTGTCTATATTCTGAATTTACGGAAATCCTCCCGGGGGTATTCATAACCGGAGAGGTGCCGAGAATCACGGACTTTGAATCCATGGACCCCCACATGGAGATAGAAAGCGGCGGGAAGCGTATTCAGGACCCTCTGAGGGATGACCTTTCCCTCATTCTGGATACCCCAAGAGGACTATTGGTGGTTCTTGGCTGCGCCCATGCCGGGTTGATAAATATCCTGCTACATGTACGCAGAAACCTGCCCGGCAAGAAGATAGACACCGTGATAGGAGGAACCCACCTCGGATTTGCCAAGGACACACAATTTGAACGCACAGTAAAGGAACTCCAGGCCTTTGAAATAAAAAGGCTCGGCGCATCCCACTGCACTGGCCTCGCTAATTCTGCACGACTTGCCTCAATCCTTGGAGACCGTTTCTTTCACGCCTCGGTCGGAATAGCGGTAAAAGCATAGGGAAAAAATTAAAAGGGACAGGCAGGCCAGCGGCCTCCTGTCCCCGGATGCCTTCTTCTACTATTTCTTGGCCTTCGCCTTGGAAGACTTTGTAGCCGCAGTCCCCTTTGGCCCACGCGGTCCTCGCGGTCCCCTTGGCCCTTCCGGACCTGTATCGCCCTTTGGACCAGGCGGTCCCTGTGGTCCTGGCGGTCCCTGTGGTCCTGGATCGCCCTTTGGCCCCCGAAGTTTACCGCCTTCAAGGGCCAGCTTCATTTCCCTGAGGTCCTCGTCCAGGGCCTTTAGCCTCCGGTATGCCAGGATACCAAAGATGCTCAGCCCAATAGCCACAAATGCAAGAACAATAGACATTTTCCCTCCTTAAGCTGAATAATTACATATGCGGTAGAAACTACCCTTTATTATAAAATTTCACTTCTCCTCTCCTCTGCTTATTAAAACAGGAGGTTAGACCACCATTTAATTACAGTCAATATGAAATTTTTCATTCGGGCCCTATTTACATAAAACAGCAAACCAGTGCCTTCCTTTGGCAAAGAAAATGCTGTTTTTCAAAGGCCAATGAACGTAGTGCATGCCTTAAGGTCACCTGATTGAAACCCACTCATGAACCAAGCGTCAAAGCCCAGGAGATAAACACCCGCCCCTATGTCAAGTATTGAACATATCCACTAAAACCGGCGGAGGGAATATGCCTGGAAAATGATGTTACTGCACGGCGGCCCGAGCAGCATAGTGACGCCCTCCCGGCTGATTCATAGAACACCAGAGCACTATCTCGGAGTCCAACCTCCTATTCCGAGAAGCTCCAAGTTGACCAGTACGGAGGTGTCATCCGAATCAGTCTTGATCTTTCCCTCAATGGCCCAGCAACTTGACTTGTAACGGAGCGCATATTTGGACTCAATCTGCCTGTTTCTTTCAAAATCCTGTTTGATATGGAACCTGAAAGACCACGCAGCCGTCAAAATGGCGTTCATATCAAAATTTAGCTCGTTTATATCCTCGAGCTTATGGTACCTGTAGTCAAGATCAAAGGTGCTGCCCCTGTATCCGACATACCGCCACCTGACATTGTGGGTTCTGAACCCGTCGCCATAAAAGTTGTACTTGGTATCGTAGCGGAACCAGAAACTTGGAAATGGGGTGAAATCAAACTCGCCGTACAGGTCTGACAGCCTTTTTCTCGCAAACTCCTGGGCCGATAGGACCGTGGGTTCCTTGTGAAAGTTGTATGATTCACGGAGCTTCAAACGGAAAAGATCCGAGTAGGAGTACCTACTGCCACCGAGGGCCCGTTTACTGCTCACAAAGGAAAGAAGACTGAATATGACCTTGTTCCTTTCAGGATAGAGGTCACGGTTATCAATGGTGGGAATATCCCGGCTGCTCCTGTAGGGCGAATAAACGTACCTGATACGCGGCGTAATATAGTGACGCCACAGGCTGTTTCCGTGGACGTAATTCTTAGCAAAGGTCTTGCTCATGTCCGCCAATACTGAATAACGGAACCGGTTTGCCGTGTCGTCGGGATTCCCTTTGTTTACCTCGTCCCGACCGTAGGCCACGTAAACACTGTCTTCCAAGGTTCCACTTACAACAAGGTCCGCCCAGTTAAAGATATTCAGGGGCGCAGAAAGGGCGGGATTCAGCCTAATCCGGTGCTCTTTTGTACCCTGCTCCCTCCAGTAGTCGGTATAATCAAAGTCAAAATCGTAATAGAGATGGCGGCCCCAAAGAGGCTGTTTAAAAGAGTGAAGAAAGACACTCGGCAGGGTCTGGACCGTAAAACCCCTTCGGCCGAAAAAATGGTTGTCGTTGTACCTGCCGTGGAGGCCCACGAACATATCCGAGGTCTCTTTCGTTACCTGGGCCACAGAGGGTCTTATTTTGTCAGTATCCTCGGCCAGGTTCCTGTGAAACCACTTTCTGAACGCCTCGTCACTCTTGGAAAACCCCATGAGCCCAGAGTCAAACTCCTGGAGGTAGTCCATGTCACTCATTAGATCAACATCGAACTTGCCCTCAAAACCAAGCGGCAGCGCCTGGTTAACCTTGCCTCTGAGCCACCACCTGAAATCATTGCCCCTTGTATGGCCGTCGCCGTTAAAGTCGTGGTCATCCTTGTCGTCGTTAAGAAAGTTGTACCTGACTATTGCCTTGTCTGACATGGAAAATACGTGCCTGTACTCCACCCCCTCCATCCAGCCCCTGCTCGACATGGGATGCTGGTAAAAGGTAAGATCCATGGAGTCATTCAGGGCCAGGAAGAAAGGGACGTTGATCCCTATGCCGTTTCTTCTCGACGAAGTGTATTCCGGAATCAGGAAACCGGTCTTACGGTACCTGTTGATGGGCACGTACAGCCACGGGGTAAAAAGAACCGGCACATCCCTTATCTCAAAAAATGTATTCTTTGCCTTTGCCTCTCCATCCACAGTAAGCGTCAGTTCCTTGCACTTAAATCTCCAGTCCTGTTTCGGCATGGGGCATGTGCTTACCGTGGCTTCCCTGGCGTGGTACTCTTCGGGACCGGTCTTTACAAGTCTTTTTGCCGTAAGATGAATATTGTTTCTCTTGAGGTACAAGAATGCGTCTTCGACCTGCCCTGTTGAGGTCTTGAGATCGAGGCTCCCGCGGGAGCCCCGGAGTATGTCCTGGCCAAGATGTATGACAACATGGCCACTGGCGTAAATTTTTCCTTCACCCTGATCATAGATAATCTTGTCTGCATAGACCTTAAGGTTGCCGCGCCTGACCTCCACGGACCCCTGGCCGATTACAACCTTTGAGTTGTGAAAAAAGACAAGCTTCTCGGCCTTTATTTCCCACGGCTCCCTGTGCTTGACACGTGCATAAAGGCTTTGGCATAAAAACAACTCGAGAAAAATACAAAGGGCATACAACAAGGCTAAGGAAATTCTTTTTCTACCGCTCAGGGCCATCTCATACCACCGAAGACGGCATAAAAATCTTGTTATAGAGGTTCTGAGCATATCTATCAGTCATGCCCGCTATAAAGTCGCAAACCCGTCTCTCATAGGGGGTTCTGCCATCCTCAATGACACTTTCTTCCTCAAACAACCTCTTCCGTTCGCGTAAAAAGGAATCCTTATCCCTGACGAAATACTCGTAAAGCTCAAAGAGTATCTTCCTAGCCTTTTCAAACTCCCTGTGGACCTGGGGAGCACGGTAAACATTGTCGTACAAAAATGCCCTGAGATCCAGCATTGTTTCCAGCATCTGTGGACTTATATCAAGCTCGATGCCCCCGTTGGTTACCCTTGTTGTGCGAATAACGTCCTTTATCATGGAGGATATCCTGCTGCTATGGGTGGCCCCGAGCACCCTCGTGACATCCTCTGGGACCAAGGACTGTTTTATGACCCCGCTTCTTATGGAATCGTCGAGATCATGGCTTAGATAGGCGATGACGTCTGCTATCCTGACTATCCTGCCTTCAACGGTCCTGGCTGACTCCCCAGGCTCTTTTGGTATGATGTTTCCAAAACCCTTTGAGTGTTTGAGTATCCCGTCCCTGACCTCGCAGGTGAGATTAAGTCCCCTGCCGCCGTTTTCTAAAACGTCCACTACTCTCAGGCTCTGGCGGCAATGGCTGAAACCGCCGGGAACTATGTCGTTCAGTACGGTTTCACCAGCATGTCCGAAGGGCGTATGGCCAAGGTCATGACCAAGCGCTATTGCCTCTGTAAGGTCTTCGTTGAGCCGCAACGCCCGGGCGATTGTCCGTGCGATTTCCGCCACCTCAAGTGTATGGGTCAGCCTTGTCCGGTAATGATCGCCCATGGGAGAAAGAAAAACCTGAGTCTTGTGCTTGAGCCTCCTAAAGGCCTTGGAATAAACGATCCGGTCCCTGTCGCGCTGAAACGCAGTCCTGATGAAGCAGGGAGTGGTCTTAAACCGCCTGCCCTTAGTATTTTTACTCAGGCACGCGTAGGGGCTCAAAATCTGCTCTTCCCTGAACTCAAGTTCATCCCTGACCGTAAGTGAGCCTTTGACTTTTAAACCGGTTCCGGAATCAATATACATGTTGTTTGTTATAACTTTTATGAAAGTCGCAGGCAATATATAAAGGGGGTAAAAGTCCAAACGGATGGCCTCTGAAGCCGCAAAGTCCACGTATGCTATCCATTGCCCGACTCGGGAAGGCCCTCGAGTTACGGAGGCATGCCGGGGCGGATATTAAAAAAATTCTCCCCTCTTGAATAGCTCCCTGTGAAACCACATATCAAGGGCAAGGTAAAGGAGAGAACCGAAGCTGCAAAGGACCAGAAAGGTCGCCGAAGCACCGCGAAGCCCGGCGCCAGAGGCCAACATTGCAAAAAATACCGCCAGGAGAAAGGGTAAGAAAAATCTCTTCTTGAACATGGAAAGATCCGTTTTCCCTTCCTGAACGGCCCACATGTCTATGCCCTGAGCCGCAAATTCCACAGCCAGGATCATGACCACAAGCAGATGCGATTTCCCAGGCGAAAAGGGCAGTATCGCCAAGGCAAAAAGTGGACCTATCAAAGACAGAAACAGGTCCACAACGGCCGGGAGCCCCTGTTCAAACACCCTCGGGAAGCAGGCAGTGACATACTGTGCGCCCGAGGCAAGAGTCACCACAAGGAGCACCAGGCCATAGATAATCTCTACCTGCCTCGCAGGAAAGACCACCGCTATTACAAGGCCCATGGCCTCGAGGACCAGCGCGCTCTTCAGCCTGCCTGTAAGATCCCCGCTTTTCGAGAATATGGCCACAGACAGAAACGTGGTGGCAAGAAGAAGGCCCGCCAGGAAAAAGATGGTGGCAAGCTTGTCCGGAAAGGTATTGGTAAGGAGGATAAGTCCCACGCCAGTCATCTGGAGGGTGGTTTTTATTTTAGCAAGCTCCGTTACCCTTAATCCCTTTTCGCCAGGGGTCATGAAACGCCTCATCTCGGTTACCAGAAACTCCCTGAAGAATATGGGCCAGACAATCCACATTGGCAGTATGTTCAGATCTGATAGAGGAACCAAAGTCACCGCTATGAATATCTTGTCTGCTATCGGATCGAGAAGCCTTCCAAGTGAGGTGGAGCCGTACTTTCTAGCCAGCACTCCATCCAAGTAATCCGTCAGTCCGAGGACCGACAAGATAAGGATGGCCACGAGGCGGGAAACCGGCCCTCCATATATCAGAAAGAGCGGCAGCGGAAGAAGCACTATCCGCAGGGTGGTTATCTGGTTGGCGGTCATCCTCATCTTCTGTCAGTGCCTTTTTCTTCCCATACCTGGAAAAAGCTTCTAAGAACCTCCCCCCTTGCCCTGCTCAGCTCCTGAAGGTCACTGATAAAATTACGGTAGTCCCTCGCAGGACCTATCTCAAGCTGTACAAGCAGGGGATCGCAAAAATACCATGTACACCTGTATGGCCGCTGTGGACGAGGGAGCACGCAACCCTTTTCCCCTATGAACTGGCATACCTCGTTTTCATCCACATTGAGGTCATACCCTGGGATTTCAAGGCCGAGGGCAATGAAACCAACCACGTCTGCGAACTCTGGGAACCCGAACTTGTTGGCGCAGCATACTGTCCCGCAATAGGGACATACCCTATTCGTATAAGAGTCGATGAGAGGATCGAGCTTTTCAAATGCCGCCATCAAGGCCGGTGCGTTTTTAAAGACCGTTCCAAGCCGACTTTCATATTCTGCAAAGAAGGCTGAAATGGCCTCTATCTGCCGCCAGAACGCGTCCGGGTCCCTGTAATCAAGCCTTGGAAAGACGGTGGTATCAAAACCGATAACAGCCATGGAAACCATTTACAAGGGAAAGTAACATTACCATTAAAAACTCCGGTATCATATCAGAGGTATGCTTCATAATCGCCATTTTCGAGAGATTCAACAAGTTCCCTCACCCTGGCAAGCTCCTTCCGCGGGCATACAAGCACTGCATCATCAACGCAAACCACAACCATGTCCTCAAGGCCTATGACACCTACAAAGGTATTACCCTCAGAGAGCACAAGGCAGCCCCTGCTGTCAACTACCTTGACCATCCCGGAAAGGGCGTTTCCAGCTTCATCCTTGGGGAGCATGCGGTAATAGCTCTCCCAGACCCCGAGATCATACCATTCAAAATCACAAGGAAACACCACGAGTGAAACAGGGCGCTCAGCTTTGGGCTTTCCGAGACACCTTGCGAGTTTTTCAAGAACGGCCGTGTCAAAGGCATCATCGGGCAATGCCTCGTATATCCGGCGCATCTTCTCCCCACCCGTGTCCATGGCAGGGTCGCTAACCTCTATCAGGGGCTGCCAGACCTCAAAAGACTCATCAGAGATGATTTGCCCTATAACAGCCACGGAAAAAGAAAGAATCCCGCTGTTCCATAGAAACCTGTTAGAACGGAAGTAGGCTACGGCGGTTGCCGGGTCGGGCTTCTCATGAAAGCTCGTGACCTCCATGCAGTGCCATCTGCTGCACTGGCCCACGGTACTGCCTGCCTCTATGTAACCGTAGGCAGTTTCAGGACGGTCCGGCCTGATCCCGTAAATCACAACGGAATTATTGGCGCGGGCCCATTCCATCCCTGCCCTTATTATATCAGCAAACCTCTCCACTGGACTTATGGAATGATCCGATGGAAATACAGACACCACAGCCCCGGGATTCCTCCCTTCTATCAAAATGGAGCCCAAAAGGACCGCTGCCGCCGTGCCCTTGGGAACAGGCTCAATGATTATATTAGACTCTTTAACCTGTGGTAGCTGGCGCTTTACCTCCTCAAACTGGTACGGCTTGCAGACCACCCATATATGGTCCCTATGGAAAATGGCCTTTGCCCGTTCCATGGTCTTAGAAAGTAGGCTTCGCCTGCCCCCGAGCTTCAGAAACTGCTTCGGCCTGTTTATACGGCTCTTGGGCCAAAGTCTCGCACCGATTCCACCAGCAAGTATCAGGGCGTGGAAATTTGATTTCACAGGATGCACCTTGTGCTTAAAAACATTTCAGATAACAGGGCCGCCGAGTAGACAGCAGCCGTCTCACTCCTCAATATGCGGCTTCCAAGGCCCCCGGCCACAAAACCCATAGAGGCCAATAATCTTTTTTCCTCCGGGTCGAATCCGCCCTCCGGGCCAACGGCCACAGCACAGGGGAAAATCTCTTCTATGCCAGAGAGTTTGTCAAGAAGGCCCCTCCCCCTTTCTCCAGCAAGGAGGGCAACCCTGCACGCGGTATTGCCAAGCCTTTCCGTTGCATCCGCCAGCCCAAGCGGGGGATAAACACGGGTTGCCTTGAAACCCCGTGACTGTTTCAGGCCTTCGATGCATATCTTCTGCCATCGCCGGGCACGCTTCTTGAGCCTGTCAGGTTCCTTCCCTGAAACCATACTCCTTCTGCTAAGGACGGGCTGAATAGCTGCTATGCCGATCTCAGCGAGCTTTGCAACGGACAGTTCGAACCTGTCGCGCTTAAAGATTGATAGCAGAAAGACGCATGGTATGAGGTCATCACGCTCACCAAGCTCGTGTATCACATCAAGATACACTCCCGCTCTCGATATCCTTTCGATCCGTGCCACAACCACCCTCCCGCTCCCGTCGGCGAGCCTGACCACCTGCCCCTTCCTTAGCCTCCTTGAGATAGACAAATGGGCCGCCTCCGCACCCTCAAGCATCACCTGTCCGGATGACGTCAACAAACCCCTTTCAACAACAAATTGAGGCAGGCCTATGAAGCGCCTTGCATCTCCAGCAATACCCATTGGCTGTCCTTCTTGTCAGGTTTCAAAGCCACGAATTCAAGGCCCCTTTTGCTAAAGGAATCCCTGACAGTCTCTGCATGTTCGCGCAGTATCCCGCTGAGAATGAGCCGTCCCCCGCATGAAACCTGCTTTGCAATATCCATAGACAGGAAAAGAAGCGTGTCCCTGTCTATGTTCGCAAGGACAAGATCAAAGGGCCCTTCTACCTCCCAGACAGGGGTAGTGCTTACGGAAACCCTGTCATGGACGTCATTGAGATGGACATTTTTCCTCGCTGTCTCCACTGCATCCTGGTCAACGTCTATGGCGAGGACGCTTTCTGCCCCGAGCTTTGCCGCCGCGATGGCGAGTATCCCGGAACCGGTACCAACGTCGAGAACATGGAGCCCCCCAAGCCTGTCATCACGGCCCAACTCATCGAGCCTTTCTAGAACAAGCCTTGTGGAGGCGTGGCTTCCCACTCCGAAGGCCCGCCCAGGGTCCATCTCTATCACCACGTCCTCAACTGAGGGCACATACTCTTCCCATGTAGGCTTCACCACCAGGCTGCCGCCGATTCTCAAAGGCCTGAAAAACCGTTTCCATTTGTCATGCCAATCCTCCTCGATAACCTCTTCGCTCTTGATCCTGGCAACCGAGTCCGGATAGAGCTTGGAAAGCTCTTCCATGTAATTCTTTATGACAGACAACGCACCCGATTCAAGGTCTTCCCGACTGAGGTAAGCCTTTATGAAAAGTGTGTCCCCGGATTGGGGCGCCTCCTCGATTATCACCCCCCGTCGCAGTTCAGAGACAAGAAAATCGCACAGGGGCTCCTGCACCTCCCTCCTACACTCTAAAAGGAGCTCTATCCAGAGTTTTTTATTTTCTTCAATGCTTATCATAACCTGTCCTTTTTCCGATAATACGGGTGAAACGTGTGGACTTCAAAACAGGGTATTCCCATAGGGACAAGATTACAACTTCAATCCATGGACGATATTTACAGGGACAAAGGTTTTATTTTAGGGCTTCTCATAAAAAACGGACTCGTTTCGGAAAAAGACCATGCGTACATTAAAGAAAAACACCACATAGCTGTGAGAAAGGGAATCGACCTGGTCCAGTGGATCGACTCACTTTCCCTAAAGAGGGCGGATGCGCCGGAAAAATTCCTGACCGAGGCCGACATACTGGAACTGGTATGCAGAAAACAGGGATGGAGGTTCAAGAGGTTAGACCCGTTGGAGCTAGACATGGAGGTCGTTACCAGGACCATACCCGCCTCCTTTGCAAGAACGAGGCTTGTCCTTCCCCTGGAATGGCACGGCAACGTCCTTGAAATAGCATCATACTATCCCAAGCAGCAGGAGATAAAAGACGATATTGAAAGGGTGTGCAAAGCGCAGGTAACCTTTGTAATAAGCCCCAAAGGAGACATAGAAAGGGTCATTGAGGAATTTTTCGATTTCAGGCGTTCCATTGCGGCTGCCCAGGACTTCCTAAGCGCGCCTGAAGTAGACATATCCAACCTTGAACAATATGTAAAGCTTTCGGGCAAGGACCTACACGCCAGTGACAAGCATATCAACAAGGCCGTTGACCACCTCTTACAATATGCGCTTAACGAGAGGGCCAGTGACATACACATAGAGCCAAAAAGAAAGGAGTGTGTTATCAGGTTCAGGATAGACGGGGTACTGCATACCATCTACCGCCTTCCAAGGGTTGTTCACGACGCCATGTGCACCAGGATAAAGGCCCTTTCGCGCCTTGACATAGCGGAAAAAAGACGCCCGCAGGACGGGAGGATAAAGCTTTCGTGGAAAAACGGCGACGCCGAGGTCAGGGTCTCCACCATTCCTGTTGCATTTGGTGAAAAGGTGGTACTCAGGCTGCAAAGCGCGGAAATCCTTATGACCGATCTGGACAGCCTCGGCTTTTCAATGCAGGATTTTCATAGATACACCAGGTTTCTCAAAAATACTAACGGCATGATACTCATGACGGGTCCAACAGGGTCTGGAAAATCCACAACCCTTTATTCCACGTTACGCTATCTAAGCAGTCCGGGGGTAAACATTGTCACCATTGAAGACCCCATAGAGATGGTTTACGAGGATTTCAACCAGATAGCGGTACAGCCCCAGATAGACGTTACTTTCTCCACCATCCTTAGAAACATACTGAGACAGGACCCGGACATCGTAATGATAGGGGAAATACGTGATGCAGAGACTGCGAGTTACGCAGTGCAGGCCGCTCTAACCGGCCATTTGGTCTTTTCCACCCTGCATACAAACGACGCGGCTGGAGCGGTCACCAGGCTCCTTGACCTGGGACTCGAGCCCTATCTCATTGCCTCCACCCTGCTCGGTGTTGTTGCCCAGAGACTTGTCCGCACTATCTGCCCCGAATGCAAACGTCAAAAATGGATCTCGTCGGATGAACTCGAACCCTTTGGATGCAAGCTCAAAAACGACCGCGCCCCCGTATTTTACGGCAAAGGGTGCAACATCTGCCGTTCAACGGGATACTATGGAAGGATAGGGATATACGAGGTCTTGTCTGTCTCGCCCCGGATAAAGGAAATGATACACAAGGGCCGTTCCGAGGCGGAGATAAAAAAGAATGCCATCAGGGAAGGGATGAAAACACTCAAGTTTGACGCCTGCACGAAGATGCTCAAGGGAATCACAACCCTCGACGAAATACTCAGAGTCACCTACTGAGACATGGAAAAAAGGGCCATTACGGCGCAAGCAGCTCTTCCTTTTTCCGCTCGTAGGTTGACCTGCTTATCTCACCACGGTTGTAGAGGTCCCGCAACACCTCGATCTTTTTCCTCACCTCTCGGGCTTTAACAGAGTCTTTTACCGACCTTCCGTAGTAAACAGCGCCGACATTGGAGAATGGCCGCTCAAACCTGATCCGAGGGGCCTCGCCCCGGGGAGTCAGCTCCTGTATGGGCTGCCTCCGGAGCCGCTTATGCCTCCTCTTCAGGGGGGGAGGCTTGAAATCGTAGTTCAGGTCCACTATCAACCAGTTAGTATAATAGGGCTGCCCGAAGAAAGAAAAGGATTTCCTTGCAGCCTTTTTCAGGGACTGCCCCTGCTCGGTCACAAGCCGCCATGAATTGACTATGGGGCGATTGGTGGGGTCGCCCACGAACTGGCGAATGGCCTCGGAGTAATTCGCCCCCTTGAAATTTATGGTCCTGAAGACGATGTTGAGCCTGCCATCCTTGATAAACATTATGCCGCTCGTAAAGAAATCGTTGGAGAAGAAAAATAGCACCTGTTTCTTCAACATGAAAGAAAAATCCACCACTTCATCGGGTTGCGCCATGGAAAAGGCCTTCTGGATCGGCCTCAGAAGTTTCTTCCTGACCCGCTTGTTGAAAACCTGAGACTTCCTTGATTTTCCGAGAACGTCATTGTCCTTGTAATAGACAGCGCCGAGTATACGATTCAGCCTCACGAGGGTGAAAGTATGCGGATGATCGAAGCCGCCTTTACTGACAATATCGGAACCAGAGACAAACTTCGTCAGCCTCACCCGCCAGTTTTCACCCTTTTCAACCGGCCTGAACTCGTTCCTCGGAAGAAGCGCACACGAAGACAGAAAAGACGCGAGAAGCAAGAGGGGGAATACCCTACCAAGTGGTGATTCCATGGAACATGAGTTTAATAAAGAGGATAACCACTTGCAAAAGTTTTGTTCAAAGAACATTTGAAGCGGCCTCTTTAGGTATTACTTAGGTATTACTATAGTTAAGACTTATTGATATTAGTCAAGGCATTGATTACAAGAGGCGCTAATATGAAAATTACTGAAAAGCAACATTTCTTTTTTCAACAAATATAACTTGCAAGGAGGAACTGAAAAAGATGTCACAAGCCACCATTCCTGGCCTTCTTCCCCAGAAAGACGGCTCTTTTGCCATATACGTGGAGGTTCCTGAAGGGGCCTGCCCCAAAGCGGCCGACCTAAAGGCCCTTGCCAACATGATGGATGAATTGGGATGCAGGGTTCACCTTACGACAGCCCAGAAATTCCTTATTCTTGACCTTAACGATGAAACCGGGAAAAGGGCCATGGAACTCATCTCCGGGACAGGGCTTAACGCCAAAAAGGCCATGGACTTGTCCCAGCCGAGGGTCTGCGTGGGCAGACCTTATTGCAGGCTTGCCCTCCAGGAGACCTTTCCCTTTGCAGAGGAGCTGATGGACAAGACAGCGAGAGAGCCTATAGCGAGAAAGATAAAGGTTGCAGTTGCAGGATGCCCCGCAAGTTGCTCCTGGGCTAACATGGTGGATGTGGGATTCGTTGGAGTGAAAAGCGGCTTCCAGGTACTAATAGGAGGACACGGGGGAGCACGCCCGGCCATTGGAGAAAAAATGGGTATGATCACCAACAGCAAAGAGGCAGTAAAGCTTGTCCGCAGGATCGCCAAGTTTTTCAGGGAAAACGTTAAGAAAAAATCGAGGCTTGAAAAGGTCATCAAGAAAATCGGGGTCGAGGAATTTAAAAAAGAGGTTGGGCTGTAAGGTGTCACCTTCTTAGTGGCAGTCCGGTGGGCGCTTTCCGTATAGGGGCTCATCGAGGTTTACCACGTGGCCTTGTTAGGCATGGACTCCATTTGTCATTGGGGCATAGTGACAATTGGCAGTTGACAACAACCACCTTCTTTTATTAATAGAATCGTTATCCAGTCCGTTGCAGGGAATCTGGTGAAAATCCAGAACGGGCCCGCCACTGTAAGCGGGGACGAAACCTGAGATACGCCACTGTAGCGTTTGTCGCTATGGGAAGGCTCAGGGAGTAGGAAGATCCGCAAGTCAGGATACCTGCACAAGACCAAAAAAATCTCCATAGGCCAGCGGGGACCTGGCAATGGGAGAAAGGCTGTGGGAAAGACGGGCGCCCACATCCTGTTCCAAGACAGGATGCGGGCGTTTTTATTTTCCGGCCGAATTTCACTTTAAGTCCCCCAAAAAAATTTAGGAGGAGAAAGATGAAACGTTTTTTTTGCCTTTTTTGCGTGATCCTTTTTACGGCATTCTTTTCAGCCCCAGCGCCTTCAAGCGCGCATATCCTCAGATTCCTGAAACCGGTAAAGAAAAACCTCAAACCTGCAATCGTACTTACCGCCTTTGGGACAAGCACCAAGGCACAGAAAACCTTTGAATTCATTGACAAACAGATTAGAGCTGCATTTCCTGGCCATGAAATCCGCTGGGCGTTTACCTCGGATATAATCAGGGATAAGATGAACAATATTTACAGGAAAAAGAAAATAAACAGGACGCTCTACAGTCTACCCCAGGTCTTGGCCTCACTCGAGGCTAATGGCTATACCAAAGTCGTGGTCCAGTCCCTTCACATCTTCCCTGGCGAGGAATACATGCACATGATAGACCAAGCCAAGATGCCTGGGTTGCATATTGCCATCGGAGAACCGGTAATGGCTACCTGGGAAGATGCAAAAAAGGTGCTTCAGGGCATATCAGGAGAGTTTCTGAAGCCTGACCAGGGCTGTAACGTCATGGCGGGCCATGGTTCTCCCAACACCTATGCAGCCCCGTCAACGGCAGTCTACCTTGCATTTGACCGCCTACTCAGTGTCCATTATCCCAACTGTTTTCTTGGAAGCGTGGAGGGAGTGCCAGACAAAGCAGACGCGTTGCAAAGGGCAGAAAAATACAAGGGCAAAAACGTGAGGATCATCCCGTTAATGCTTGTAGCCGGCGACCATGTGATGCACGACATCATGGGCAAAAAGGTCAATAAAGAGGGAGAGAAATCCTGGGCAATGGAACTAGAGGCCGCCGGCAAGAAGGTGTCATGCCCACAAACCAGCGTAGAAGGAGTGAAACTCTACAAAGGGCTCGGCCTCTACAAGGTCACCAACGAGATAATCATTGAGCATATAAAACAGGCTCTTGAAGATTTTTCATAATAGCATCACCAGGGAGGGAAAGCATGAGAATAATGGTCATTTTTGCCCTCATGGCTGCGCTGCTGTTTTTCACAGCCCCTGCCTCAGCAGGCGACGGAGCAAAGCAGCAGCGGCTCGAGCAGCTTGTCAGGGAACTTATCAAGGAAAACAGGCAGCTGAATAGCAGGCTTGCGAACGTAGAAAAGGAACTTGCCACCCTCAAGAAGCGACAGGCCTATGCCAAAAAGGAACCAGCAGAAACAGAGGGTGGCGAACAGGAGGAACAGGGCGAGGCGGAACAGTGGTACAAACGGTTCAGCCTTAGCGGCGACGTTACCGGAATCCTTATGGGCACACTCGGAGATGCGAACAGCATGGACAGGGTCCATTCGACACAGGATGCCTCTTACACCATAGACTTCAACGTGAACGCCGACTTCGCAAGGTGGGGCAGGTTTTTTGTCCACTTTGAAGGAGGAGACGGAGACGGTCTTAACAACGACGTGCCAAGCTTCAGCGTGCCTAACTATGATGCGTACAAGACCACCATCGGCCTTGACCAGGCAGCCCTGACCATCTCCGAGGCCTTTTACGAATTCTCCTTTCTCGATAACAAATTCGGAATGGATGTTGGCAAGATGGACATCAGCGTGCTGTTTGACCAAAACGAGGCAGCAGGTGATGAAACCACTGAGTTCCTTTCAAACATCTTTGTAAAGAGCATGGGGGTTAATATTCCCGAGCCAGACAGCTTTTACTGCCCCGCGTTCATGCTCAGGGCAAACCCGACAGACATGGTAGAATTCAGAATAATAGGGGCAGGGGTGGCCGAGCACGGAGACGACTCCGTGTGGACAGACCCATTTGACAATGGAATGATTATCGGACAGATGAATATCATGCCGGGCCTCTTCGGCCGAAAAGGCAATTACAGGTTCTACAGCTGGCTCGACAAAAGGCGCTACATGAAGGTTAATGAGCTTTCTAAGCTTCCTGAATTGAGTCATGAGGCGGGACACAGGTTTGCTGACAACTCTCTCTATGGCTGGGGGCTTTCCTTTGACCAGGAGCTTCTTACCGGCATCACCGGCTTTGCACGATTCAGCCAGACCATTACTAACGATAGGGTGACCTGGAACTGGGATGACAATAAATGGGAGATACTCCCGGTAGAAGGGAGCTGGTCCGTGGGGTTCCAGCTCGATGGAGGTCTGTGGAACCGCGGCGGAGACGCCTTCGGCCTCGGATTCGCCGAGACCCTGCTTTCCCATGGTTACGAGAAAACGCGAAATCACACCGCAGGAGAAAAATACATAGAGGCATATTACCGTCTCGGTATCGTTAGCCGCTTCGCCCTGACCGGAGACTTTCAGTGGATAAAAAATGCAGGAGGGGACACAAGGATGGATGACATTTATATATGGGGGGTCAGGAGCCAGATAGACTTCTAAGAGACGTCAGAGAAGTTGTTTTCCAACGCCCCTCTCTTGGCAGGCTGCTGCCACACCATGTGCGAAAGGGCCTCCTCTTGAGGCCCTCTTTGCTGTCAGTGGATCTTAAACCTCCGTTCAAACTCCCTGTTCATAGTCTTTCGTTTGAGCGTCTCCCTCTTATCATATAGCTTTTTTCCCTTTGCAAGGGCGATCTCCACCTTTACCTTGCCCCTCGAAAGGTACAGCCTCAAGGGAATAAGGGTAAATCCCCTCTCCTTCACCTTTCCGGATAGCCTCTTGATCTCCCGCCCGTGGAGAAGAAGCTTCCTGGGCCGCAGAGGATCGGGCCTTGCAGTGTTATTTGCAAATGGATAGGGAGAAATGTGAACATTATGGAGCCAGGCCTCCCCGCCCCGGATCTCCACGTAACCATCCTTTATGTTGACCCGGCCATCGCGGATGGATTTTACCTCTGGCCCAAGTAGCACTATCCCCGCCTCGAGCGTGTCAATGATATGATACTCGTGCCTCGCCTTGCGATTCTGACTTATTATCCTGATGTCTTCCCTGCTCATAATCAATTCCCTGCAGCACAGCGAGCCTTACCAGTCAAGGGGCTTGGCTACTATCTGCCGTATCTTTAGATCAAACAGCCTGTTTGAAGGGGCGGGCAATATGACGCATGCCGTATCCGCACCCCTTCGGGTACCGGCGACTGTCATAATATCTTCTCTTCCCACAAGACCTGCATCAAAGGCCATAAGGGCGATCTCCACGCACACCTTGACACCCTGGCCCAAAAGGCGCAGGGTATTGGCCACAAGGTCCTGTTGAGAATAGCCCATATTTTCCCTTATGGCGGTGCCGATGTTCCTGAAGGGCATGGTTCCCGTGTAAACGGTGACATTGTTATGCTCCAGTTCCCTTCTCGTCTCTACGATCATTTCAAGAGCAGGCTCGCCCCCGAAGCCGAAATTATGTGTAATCACGACAAGTTCCAGGATATCCATGCCCCTTTCCTGCCTGAGCTTAACCGCCTTTAATGCCGTATCACCGTAGGTGGAGGCCAGTACAACGCTGCCAATGGCGTGCCCCATAGCAAACTCAAAGGCAGCTTCAAGTGTGTCAGCAGTGTTTCCTCGTCCAGCCCTTTCAAAAAAGACCATTTCATCATCTCCCAAGATATAAGGTCCTTCCATGAGAAGTAATCATAAATATCAAACTGGACAACGGGTAATCTAAAAGAAGTTGGTTCAAAAACAACCGTTTTTCAGCCCGTTCATAGACCATGTCCCATACTCGTACAGACCATCCATAATGCACCATTAAGACTTCTCTCAGGCATATGGAATACTGCCGTAGCAACGGTGTCCGACATGGTAGGACGGCAACGAAATTTTTATATGAGTTATGCTCTAATTTGGTGTAGGGGAGTGATTGACTAAGGCGGCGTACCCTGCTGAAATCGGTTTTGGATAACTGAGACAGCAAAGGAGGTACGCCACCATGAGTAAGGATAACGTAGTTTCCATTAGATCACCAGAGGGAATTGAGGATCCATTAACGGAGCTGTTACGGAGTGGGGCCAAGCGGTTGATTCAGAAGGCAGTAGAGGCGGAGCTGGCAGAGCTGCTTGAGCGATATGAAGGGCAAGTGGACGAACAAGGCCGGAAGGCGGTGGTGCGCAATGGATACCTGCCGGAACGGGAGATTCTGACCGGCGTAGGACCGGTGCCGGTGAAGGTACCCAAGGTGAGGAGCCGGACGGGAGAGCCGGTGGTATTTCGATCCTCTCTGGTGCCGCCGTATGTGAGGAAGGCTAGGCGTGTGGAGGCGGCATTGCCATGGCTGTATTTGAAGGGCATAGCTACTGGGCAAATGCAAGAGGCTTTGGAGGTACTGGTCGGCCCCGAGGCGAAAGGTCTGTCTGCTGGGGTGATCAGTCGTCTGAATACGGACGACGAACCCGATCGAGTCTACCTTTGCCACGGTTCGTCGTCGGACGGACCAAACCAAGGGATGTGTAAGCCGGAACACCATGCTGGCGATGATTTACAAGCTGGGAATGAGTGCAGAGAAGCGCTGGCACAGGATCCGAGGATTCCACTATCTTGCCAAGCTCATAAAGGGTGTGAAGTTCATAGATGGAGTTGAAGTGAGCAGCAATAGCTCGCTGGCATAGGCTAGCTCGCTCTTTCTGATCACACCAGAGTCCTGCCCCAAAAGTAGAGAAGGTTAATATGATAACCGGCAGCAACCAATCTATTGCTGAGGTGGCCAGAGATCTGGAGATCCACTCCACCACGCTTTACAAAAGGCATACCGGAATACAGGAATGCCCAAACATCACTTCCTCAAGTAACGCGCATATTTTTCCGTTTAGAAAAAGAGAACCAGAACACCAGAGGTGTTATCTCTTTACTCTCTAAAAAAAAGGAGGCCCAGTTCTTCCATGTCTACCAACAACGTCATTTTTTTAGAGGTCCTGGAATGGCTTGACCAGTCTGGAAACGAGGTCTGCCACAGGCTTCCGGAAAAGGGTTCCGGAGAATTCAAGCTGGGTGCCCAGGCAATAGTCAGACAAAACCAGGCAGCGGTATTCTACTCCCAGGGTGTTGCCTGTGACGCCTTGGGACCTGGCAGGCACACAATTTCCACCTTGAACATCCCCATACTCACAAAGCTCCTTTCCCTTCCCTGGGGTTTTACAAGCCCCATAAGGGCGGAGATATACTTTGTAAACATGAAGGTCTTTACGAGCCTCAAGTGGGGTACAAGGGACCCTGTGGCCTTCAGGGACAAGGAACTTGGCCTGGTGCGGCTCAGGGCACACGGCATCTTTAATATCCAGATCAACCAGCCCGTGCTCTTTGTGAACTCCCTTGTGGGCACAAAGCCCTCCTTTTTCATAGATGAACTGGAAGACTACCTGAGCCAGGTTATCGTTTCCAGGCTCAACGACTATCTTGGAGAACAACTGGACACCCTCCTGGACCTTCCAAGCCAGTACACCGAGTTTGCCGAGGGCCTTTCCAGGGAGCTTGCAAGGGATTTTTCCAACTACGGCATAGCCCTTAAAGACCTCTTTATAAACGCCATTACCCCTCCTGCCGAGGTACAGGCGGCAATAGATGACAGGACAAGACTCGAGCTTCTTGGTGGCGATCTCCCCGACCTTGTTAAGATGAAGGCGGCCATGGCCCTTGAAAAGTCCGCACAGGGCCAGTCCATGGCCCAGGGCGGCATCGGCATGGGGCTTGGACTCATGGTACCAGGGCTTCTTGGCTCCATGGGACTTTTTGGCTCAACAAACCCACCTCCTAATGGAGGGCCAACGCCACCAGGAAAGACAACTCAGAAGTGCCCGGAATGCGGGGCGGACATAAACGGCGACGCCCGCTTTTGCCCAAACTGTGGCCACCAGATCCTTGTCTATAGACGGTGTGCAAAATGCGGCAAGAATCTCACTCCCAAGGCAAGCTTTTGCCCAAGCTGCGGAACCCCGGCAGGCAGTGAACCCCTGCCCCAGAAGTGCCCTCACTGTGGAGCCGAGAACCTTCCCCAGGCATCCTTTTGTAACCAGTGCGGCAAGCCCGTCAGGTAATGGCCCCGGAAAAGGCATGGGGCTTTTGCCCGCAGTGCGGAGGCAAGGTTGATCTTGAGGTTGGAGACCCTCTTTTAAGGTGCGCCTTTTGTAAGACCAGCCTCTACATTGTGCCTCAAAGCGGCATATTCAGCTACATACTCTCTCCCATTGATTCTGCAACACCTCTTCAAGGAAGCAGGGTCTTTCTGCCTTACTGGAGATTCAAGGGCTTTCGCTTTCGCCTCTTTCATGACAAGAGCGTAAAAACAAGCCTTGTTGACTCAACCATCCCAGCACTTTCTGGCCTAGATGGCCTTCCTTCCCTTGGCCTTGCAACACAGCTTTCGGACATGCGTCTTGATACCGGCCCCCTTCAACTGGGCAGATCGTTTCTTGCCCCCCAGGATGCCATCAGGAAGGTGGACATGCGAATCGAGGCGGGGCTCAGGGAAAGTCCTGTTTCAAGCTTCATTCTGAGCGAAAAGATCACCATAATAAGTGCGCCCTTTGAGCTTGTTGAAAGGGATGAAAAGCTTCTACTAAGCCCCCTTTGGGAGAAGAGACGACATTTTTTTAAGGTAAAAAGGAACGGGCCTTTAGAGAGCCTTGTTAAAAAGATCTCCCTTAACGATGTGGACCAGGGGAAAGGACCAGCTTCAAATATGGCAGTAAGCTTTATGCCCTTGATATGCCCAGAATGTGGAACCGATCTTCCCGCCCTTTCCATGGCATCGGTCCTTTTTTGCAAGGCGTGCAAGAGGCTCTGGGGCCTTGGGAACAGCCGCTTTCTGCCCCAAAAGGCCCACATCCTTACCAGGAACGTGGAAAGAGGCATGAAATTTCTGCCCTTTTACCACTTTAGCCTTAAGCTGCAAGGTTTCCCCTTCCCGGACAGAAGGGCCTTCCTATCACATCTTTACCCCTACAGGCAGTTTCCGGAAAACTTTTCAAAAGAGCCCGTACAACTCGTCATTCCTGCCTTCAGTGTAAACCCGTCTCTTTTCATCCGGCTTGGAAAAAGAATGAGCAGCTCGCAACTCCCCTTTCTTACCTTAAAGAGCAGGGACGCAGCCACAGTGCCAGATGCCCACTGTATCAACATAGGAGTGGGTACTGCCATCCAGTCCCTTACCTTCCTCTTCATGTCCCTTTTGAAAAAGAGAAAAAAAATGGTTGAAGCTGCAGACAAAACCAAGATACGGATAAAGGAGATAAGGCTATTTTTTATTCCCTTTAAAAAGGAAAGAAACGAGCTTGTGGAGCCGCTTACAGGGCAGGCAGTTCCAAAAGCGGCGCTCCACTATGGCCTGAACCTGTAAAGCACCAAAGCCTGGATCCGTCTCCATCGCCTTGGATAACGCCAGACTTTTAAGATGCCAATCAACGGTGTCCGAAATAGCAGGGCGACAACCAAATTTTATATGTGCAAGGAAGGGCTGTAACGGCTCTTATTCTTGCTTATAGGAGAAAATAGAGAAAAAATTCAAAAAAGTGCTTGACAGATATTGACAAGGCTGGTCTGAAAAATAGCATTGATATCAATTAGTTAAGGAGATAAGACCATGCCTCACAATACCAACCGCCTCTTTAACATTATGAAAACGCTGACCCAAAATACAGTCTTGGGAACTTTTATCAATCCTGCCATAGAGGCTCTTGAATATGTCAGATTCAAACCTGGCATATTCAAGACATTGGATATGGAAAGTTTTATCACCCTTGGAGTACTTCGACACATTAAGGGACAAACCTCTCTTAGAGATCAAGTACAGGAACTCTTTCATCTCGATCCGATTGACGGTCCCCCACTGGCCAGATCTACCTGGTCAGATGCTATGGCCTCTGTTAATCGTAGAGATAATCTTAAGGGGAGTTATACGGAGACTGCAAGATGTGGCCTCAAGAAATGTTACTGATCGGCTTGAGAATTTTTCCTGTTTGGCAGGCAGATCAGTGTACGCAGTGGATGGCACTTATCAGAAAGAAAGTTGCCATTACAGGAAAGTAACTCCTCGCCAAGGAGGTAAAGACAACCCCAAGGGACATGGGTTGTTGACCTTTTTTGATGCTCGGCTGGGTTGTCCAGTAGATGTCGTGGTGGAAACAGATACTACGCATGAGATCAATGTATTGAAATCCTGCAATTTTCAGAGATTATATAAAAGGAATGCTCTTTTTCTGGTGGACAGAGGTTTTATAGATGCTTCCTACTGGAACAGCAAGAAGACAAAATATGGCATCACCATGATAAGCCGCATGAAAGCCTCATTGGTTGTGGAATCTTCAGAAGAACAGCCGGTAGCCGCCATTAGAGAAAATCAGGGAGTGCTGAAAGATGAGCATATAGTATTGAGGTCAGGCGGTACCGCAACATGGCGGAGGATAACGTACTGTGCTCCTAACGGAAGAGAATTCCTCTTTCTTACCAATGAGCTTGTTCTGGAACCCGGCATGATAGCATTTCTTTTTCTTCGTCGCTGGGACGAAGAGAAATGTTTTGATACCTGGAAGAATGATCTATCAGCAAGCAAGGCCTGGAGGTACAAGAGGGTTAGTATAGAAAATCAAGCATTACTGGCGATTATCACTAGCCTATTAATTGCCATATTTCTCCGTGAACATGCTGAGCAACATGGCATCAAGGATGAAAAGGCTCTTGCCAAACAAGATAAAAGAATGCAAGTAGAATCCGAGAATAGGAAAGACAATCGTCCCGCATGTCGTCTCTTTTTACATGACCTGTTCCGTTTTACCTCCAAGGTCAGCAGGCAGGTGATAAGGTTTTTTAGGTATTGTTTTTTAAAAACAATGCACTACGGGTTATTAGAGGTAGAATTATGGCCTATGCTGAAGCGGTATATATGAATGCTTCCGGACACCGTTGGATGCCAAGAAAGGATTCCTTTACCTTCAATAATCGAAATCCTTTCTTGTATAATGCCCCCCTGTGTCAACCTCCATTATCAAAAGGGATCATTAAGGACAAACAGCCTACCAAAATATCCGAGATAATGCTGCACAAAATCGGGGTGGGATCATGCCTCTAAGACATAGAACTACAGAATCTATTTAGAGGTCTCTATTCAAAATGCTTTTTCAGAGGATGGTCACGGTTCCAGTCAACCGGAAGGCGCACTATGGAGCCCTCCTTGTTCCTGAAAAGCAGAAAACCCTCCTTGCTGCCAAAAAGGAAAAGGTCCCTCGTTATTGCAACGTCCCTTTTACAATAGTCGATTATCTTCCTGATTTTGCCCTCCTTCCACCACTTCAGGGCCAGGAGGCCGTTTGCACTCTTTTTCGTTCCAAGGGTGGAAGATGCCAGCAGATCAAGCGAAAGCCTGTAGCCAAGCCTTTTGTGGACGTGCTCGAGCATGTCGAGAGTCGGCAGGAGAGAAAGCTGCTCCTTTGTATAGGCAGAAAGCACCCTGTAGTCAAAACGCTTGATATTAAAACCCACTATCAGGTCCAATTTTTCCATAAGGCTGAACAGGAAGGGAAGCTGCTTCTCCCTGAAAACAGCGTAGGAACGAGTCATAGAATCCCAAAGAACGGCACAACTCACCCTCATGCGCTCGGCCCTGTGCCATCCTCCCACCTCCTTGGCCGAGAGCTGGGTCTCAATGTCGAGCACCCCAAAGCGTATTTCCGAAACAACCAGAAAAGGCCTTTTTACCCTGCGACCAGCCCCCCCTATCAGGGACTTTTGAGCAACCCCGGAATCAGCCGCAGGATTTCTTGTCAACCCGCCACCCCTCATTACAGTTTCTCCAGTCCGGGCTACCGCTTTCGCTCCAGTAGCAGAAAGAGAGCCTTTAAGATCCCTCAACAGAAAAAGCGCTGCCTCCTTGTCTATGGGCCTGTTTCCTGAACCACACTTCGGGGAGTGCACGCATGATGGACAGCCGTTTTCACACCTGCATGAAGAAATAGTGGTGTGGGTGAGATCCAAGAGCTCGTCACACCGTTCAAAGGCAGCCTCTGTAAGGCCCACGCCACCAGGAATACCGTCATAAACGAATATGCCACCAGCGGAAAGCTGGGGATGAAAAGTTGTGGAGATACCCCCGAGATCATTCCTATCACAGAGCACGAAAAGGGGCATGACACCAATGCACGCGTGCTCAAGGGCATGTATTCCTCCCATAAAGTGGTAAAGCGCCTTTTCGCAGGCTGCCTTCACTATGGCTGGTATCTCTATCCAGAGGCCTTCCGTCTCAAAACGCTGGGGCGGCAAATCAAGCTCCACCCTGTTTATGAGCTTCTGCCCCCGTATCTGTAGAACGTCGTAACCCGTTACCTGATCTGTGACAAGAAGCCTGCCCCAATAACACATTGTACCGAAGAGCGGCCTGCTCCTTTCCACATCGAGAATCTCCGTATCCTTTGAAGCCCTGACCCTCGTAAAGTAGTCCACCCTGGCCGGCCTCACCTCCACGCGCCTTGTCTCAATATCAAGCCTTGCCACCTGAAAACTCTGGCCGCGGTGGAGATATACCGCCCCTGGGTGTGTCTCCCTGAGCGCACGAAACCCGTCTATGGAGCCTATGGTCTTGCCGTCTTCCAGGTTCACTATCTGGTAGGAGCTGCCAGTGCCGCGAAGATCCACGTCCTTCTGGGGATATTTTCTCATTGAGATGATCTTTTCCCCGTCTGCACTTAAAAAGAGCCTTCCCGCCTCAACCAGCCTGCTGGCTTTTTCCCTCACAACCCTTGGTTTTAACACCTGCTCGTTAAGTCCTATGGGAGATTCGCTTGCCGCGCATACAAGATGTTTTCCAACCACCTTCTCGTTAAAGACATTCACCACGGCCTTTTCAGAAGGCCGTTCAACAAGCTCCCTAGGATTGTTTACAAAATACTGATCAAGGGCGTCCTCGCCAGAGACCATTATTACCGCAGACTCCCTGCTGCTTCTTCCCACCCGTCCACCTCTCTGCCTGAGCGACATGAGCGTGCCCGGATATCCAACGAGAATGCAAAGATCCAGCACCCCGATGTCTATGCCAAGCTCAAGGGCACTGGTGGAGATGACTGCAAGGAGATCACCCCCTGAAAGCTGCTTCTCGACCAAGCGCCTCTCCTCCGGCAAGAAACCAGCCCTGTAAGCCGAGACCTTATCCGCAAGACCTCCAGCCCTCTGGCCGACCCAGAGGCTTACAAGCTCGGTAAGCTTTCTTGACTGGGTGTAGCAGATGGTCCTGAGCCCCCTCTTTAGTGCAGCAAGAATCAGGAGCACAGCCGTCTGGGCCGCCCCTGCCCCCTTTGGATCAACCAGGATGAGGTGCCGTTTGCCCTTTGGTGCACCACTCTGCGTAACCACCTTGAAATCAAGGCCGATAAGCTCCATAGCAAGCTCATGAGGGTTGCCCACTGTGGCCGAACTCAGGATAAAGGTCGGGTCTGAGCCGTAAAGGCTGCAGATGCGCCTGAGCCTCCTGAACACCCAGCCCATGTTGCTTCCCATTATGCCACGGTAGGTATGTACCTCGTCCACCACCACGAACTTCAGCCCCTTCCAGAAGGTAGACCATGCGTCGTGATAGGGCAGGATGGAAAGATGGAGCATGTCCGGGTTGGTAAAAAGGCAATTTGGTGGGTCCTGCCGTATCTTTCCCCGCCTGTAAGAGGTGGTATCGCCATCGTAGATGGCATGGGTAATCTCGGCACCGTCAAGATTCCTGGTCAACCTGTCAAGGACCTTTAACTGGTCATGGGCCAGTGCCTTCAAGGGGAAAAGGTAAAGTGCCCGTGCTTCCCCTTCCATCATCATGCGCTCCAGTATGGGGATGTTGTAAATGAGGGACTTGCCACTTGCCGTAGGTGTTGCTACAACAACATTCCTGCCACCTCTGACAAAATCAATGGCCCTGGCCTGATGGCTGAAAAGCCTCTCTATACCGCAGGAACCAAGGGCGCTTTCTAACCCGTGCGGAAGGGGGGTGGAAAGGGCCCTGTAGCACGCCTTCTGCCCCTTTTCTGCGTGGGAATAGGCAATAAGCTCGCCAAGGGTCCTTGATTTTCTAAAAGAACTCAGATACTCAGAAACCGATGATGCATCCATGAAACCACTTGACAGTTTCTCAGGTGTCCCCGAGATGACACGTACAGTTTAAAAACCTCAAAACCCTCACGGAGTCGGGATATGAATCCACCCGGTTTATACAAGCGTGATCCTGATGGAGACGGAAAAGGTTCTGAAGCTCCATACCAAGGAGTTTGCAGATGAATACCCGGTTTATGCCGCCATGGGCTATAATGGCTACCCTTTTCCCATACATGCCCTCAAGACATTCTGAAAAGACGCACCGGCTCCGGTTCCACAGATCAGTAAGGCTTTCTCCATCAGGGGGCCGGTAGGACGAAAGGTGTTTCATCCTTTGCTCCATACGACCCGGCCACGCCTCCTCTATCTCCTTCCAGGAAAGGCCCTGCCAGAGGCCGAAATTGATCTCCCTAAGCGCTGGCTCCGTCAAAATACGCTCCTGCGACAAACTCTCCATTGATTGGACAATGTACCTGCATCTTGAAAGATCACTCGTTATCACTGAATCAAGACCGAGGCCATCGAGCCTTCTCGCAACAAGCCTGCTCTGCTCTCTGCCCCGGTCTGACAGAGGGATGTCCATCTGCCCGTAAAAGACCCCTTCGGGGAAATCCACCTCTCCATGCCTTACGAGAAAAAGGACTACCCTGTCCATGGACAAAGAATAGCCCCCGAGATGAAAAGGAGGGTTTCAACCGATTCGAGGTGCGCACCAAGGCAGTCACCGGTAACCCCGCCGAACCTGGACCTGAAGTAGGCAGCCGAAACCGCCGCGAGTACTGTGCTAGCAGCAAATAGGTAAAGGCCCTTGACCCCAACAAGGAACCAGGATGCCGCTATACTGCAAAGTGCGGCCGTCAGAACGGAGGCACGGCCCTGACGGCCGCAAAAGGGAGAGCCAAGCCCTCCCTCTTCCCTGGCGTACCTGCTCATGGAGGCAAGACAATCCAGAGACCACCTCGACAAGCAAGGGATAAGGATGAAAAACTGCCACCCTGAACACCTACACAGGCTCACTGCCGAGCCAGCTTTTAGCAACATGGCACTCACCACGGCGACTACTCCGAGGGACCCTGCGGCACTGTCCTTCATGATCTCGAGTGCCCTGGACCTTTCGGCCCTGCTGCCAATGGCGTCGGCCGTGTCGCAGAGACCATCGAGATGAAGCGCCCTGGTTAGGAAGGCAAGGCTTACAACCAAGACGGCTGACAAAGGCTCGGGAGGTAGCAGCGATGACAATGCCGAGTAAAGAAAGGCAATTATTCCGCCAAGGATCAGCCCGACGAGAGGAAAATAGGCAAGGGAAGCGCATAGGTCATCGCGTGTAACCTCGAGCCTGGGAACTACGGTTATTATAGTAAGAAACTGGAGGGCGAGTACAAAGCTTCTTATGACGTTTCCTCCGGCATCTCAATCATCCCATTCAGTCCTAATTCTCTGAATCATCCTTTCCACAAAGGGCAGCCTTTCCGGTGAACAGATACCAAGCAAGGGAGCACCCTGCTCAATCAGGTCTCCATGCCTGAAATACACCTTGTATAGAACGCCAGGAGGACCGAGATAAGAAAGGAGTGTATCCCTTTTCATCAGAGACATGATAACGATCTCATCTCCATCCTTGATGTTCAGAATGTTTGCCCCCTCTTTTTCCATGGCCGCAGCCACCTCGGGGGTAAAAAAGTACCTGGCCCTTTGGGGGGCAGGGAATACGTAAAGTACCTCTCGCAGTATCCTGTCAATGATTTCATCCTTGTTAAGGCTGTGGCGGATAACCATAACTGGCACCCCGGCCTGAACAAAATTGGAGTCGAGCTCCTTCCTGAGACCCGTAACAAAACCTGTGTACATAGACGTAATCCTTTTCGGATTACCCTCCCTTTCAAGCACGTAAAGAAGGGTACCAGGCCTGTGCTTCCACCGGCCTGTGGGACCGCTCACCTCCTGCCCGTCTTCCACATTAAGATGAACAATGCCCGTGTGAGCGGTCTTGATCTCGTGATCCTCATAGGGATGGGACTTGTATTTTTTGAGAAGGTCCTTGAGATTTATTTCCATAACAGCCTACTTGTAATACAAATGGGGGCCGCCCATGGTCATGAGGGCCTCGAACAGATTTTTCCTGAACTCCCTCCTGTCCCAGATACCCTGTATATGGCCACGCTTCAAGGCGTTTTTAGCGCTGTGATAATCGGGAGGCACGTCCGCTCCAGTGGTTTCCCTAATGACCCTTGGCCCGGCAAAACCTATCCTGGAAGACCTTATGCCCACCTGGTAGGAAGAACAGCCGAGAAAGCTTGCCACAGGCCCGGCATATGAGTTGTTGTCGTAAACCACTATATAGAGACCGCCGCTGTCAATGTATTCCCTAACCACCAAAGTGCACCTCGGCATCTGGATTACCCCGAGGGTTCCCTCATGTATCCTTATTCCACCGGTGGTGTGAATGTATGCCAGAAAAGGGCGTCTTGTCACCCTTGCCCTGTCGCAGGCCCTAATGAACTTCTCACCTTCCGCCGATCCCACGGTTCCACTCCTGAAGTCGCTGTAGAGCATGGCCACCACTATCTTTATGTCAAAAACCGATGCATCAAAGGTGATAATGGCAGAACGTCTTCCAGTACGTTTTATGGCCTTTTTAAGTTTCTCGTCAAAACCCTGGAACTTAAGAGGATTTGCAGAGATTATGTGGTTGTTGAACTCCCGGACTGAACCTGGATCAAACAGGTTCTCAAGATACCACTGGTATTCCAAGGGGAAGTGGTGGCCGCAAGTTGGGCAAACCCCGCAAAACTCTCCGTAAAGATCAGGCACCCAAAGGTCCCTGCAACCATACTTTTCCGAATTGGGACAACTGACCGTCTTGTCCTCGTTGGCAAGGGGGCTGATATACTGCTCCCAGTCCTGCATGAATATGGACCTTCTGAAGATATCCTGCTGGTTTATTCCGTTTGTCACCTTGGGCTTGGGCAGAACGAAGTCATAGGTCGCCCTCACGGGTTCAGTAACAGTCTTCAGGAATACGGAACCCTCGCTCGAGACCTCTTCAATGAGCTTCTGGACCTGCCTGGAATGCTGCCTCAGAAGGCCGTAACGTATGTCGTAGTAATTCTGCCTCACAGTTTCCACCGCCTCGGACAACCGGCTGCCGATGGACTGCCTGAGCTCCTTGTAACCCTTGCCCATGGCCCTGTATTTTCTGGATCGAAGCTCTATGAGCCGTTTTTTCTCGGAATCCGTAAGAGACCACTTAATATGTATGTCAAACTCGTCATGGAAACCATTGGACCTCTCCTGGCTCTGCCTCTTCAGGGCGTATGATCTGAACATCCGGAAACTCTTTGTCTCAAGGACCACCTCGTCCGTCGCCTTGACCATCTCGTAGCGCAAGCGCCTGAAGAACTTGAAATCCCCGCGCCTTGCGCCGAGTGGTGGTTCCTCTATTATCCGGTCTATGGTCTTGAGCCTGAGGTTGTCCTCGGCGGTCATCTTCAACTGATCGGCGCAGTGCTCCACAAGCTCCCTCGGAACCTTCCCCCCCTCCTTTATCCTGCCCTCTATGGCCGCCGCCCCCTCTGGCGAAATAACAGAATAATAGCCCCTTGAAGCCATCAAGCGCAGGTCGGCAAGACCCATAGCCTCCGCTCCGCCTGAGCCGCCCTCGGATACAAAGGCCACTATAGGGACCGTAATCCTCGACATGCGAAACAGGTTTCTTGCTATCTGTTGGGCAGCGCCTGGATAGTCTTCTACAGGATAGGCACCTGGCGTGAATATGTAACTGTGAATGGGAATTCCCTCGATTTCCGCTACCTTCATATAACGAAGGGCCTTTTCATTCCCCCACGGCTTTGCACATCCCCCGTTCCTGAATTCCTCACCAAAGCCCTTCTCGTGGCCGATTACCATCACCTGGTGGTAATAAAGCTTATTCTTCACCCTGCGGGTTATCGTGGCCCTGGCTACCACGACAGCAGGATCAATATTGCACTCGCCCTCACCGCCAAGCTCCGTATAGGAGTCATAGCAATTTTCCAGGATATCTTGAAGGGTAAATCGTTGAGGGCTTCTCACGATATTTACCGTCTCTATGGGAGAAAGGTCCTGGGCGACCTGATCTTCCAGAAACTCCAGCCTTCTGTCCACCTGGTCAAGCTCCACGAAAAGTTCGTCTTCCTGGAGATCGAACATCTTCTTTCTAACCGCCTGGACCCGATCAAGAAGGTCCCGCAGGCTTCCCCACTCGATACCACCCTTTATATCGGCTATATAATTTATTCGATCGGTAAGCTCGCTGATATACTTTCCGCTGTCTAAAAGCCTTTTTTGATCCATCTATCTTTTATAGAAGCTATAATCTTCTTCGCCTATACGAACCTCAGAATGTCGTTTACCCTTTCATAAAGATAACCGAGATTGGTGACGATTGGTTGGCCAAGGCTGTCCACGCCTTCTATGATCGTACGGGATAGAAACTGCCTGGCACGCGCCTTGGCCTCCTCGCTATCCTGCCCCCATACAATGGCAAGGGCAAGATTGGGGTCGTACTCCGTTGGAATTTCATAAGCCACGTCCCGGGGAACATGGGTGTAGACACGCAGCCATGGTTCCTCGGGAAACTCGAATCTCGTGATGGTTCCGCACCAGGGAGCAAAGCCCCTCTTTACATCCTCCGCAACTATCCTGAGTTCTATGCTTGTGCCATCAAAAAAAATATGCTTCTGAGAATACCGCAGTTTTTCCCCAAGGGCCGTTCTTATCTGCTCCCGTATGAGGTTTACAGGTCTCTTATGCTTGGAAATCCTAGATATACACGCAGACACCTCGTTTTCTACCTGGATACGCGTATTGACCTCAAGTAGGTACGGCCTGCCATCCCTGGTGACAATCCATTCCCAGGTGCCCACGTTGTCATACTCCACCTCCCTTGCAAGACGAATGGAATAGTTGACTATCTGCTCGAGTACACGGTAGGCGTCAAAGGGATAAGCCACGTATTCAGGGTCAAAACCCGGCGCCACCTCTATACGCTTCTGGCGCCCCGTACTCTGGATGGTACAATTTCTTGTGCCAAAATGCACCACCTCTTTGTGTCTGCTGCAAAGAAGCTGCACCTCAAGGTGATGGTAACCCTTCATACACTGCTCGATAAGCACCCCTTCATCTCCGAACTGCCTCTTGGCGTAGTTCTGTATCCGTCTGTAAACCTGACGGAACACGTCTAAGCGGGTTACCTCCTCTATTCCCATGCCTCCGCCGCCAGCCGAGGCCTTTACCAGAATGGATGGCCTCCGTATGCCATCGTCCCTCTGTTTTTGAAACAGCTCCTCCGCCAAGGCCTCCGCCTCTATCTCGCTGTATATTGGCTCGTCCGAACCGGGGATCACAGGGATATTGAGGGACTTGGCAATCCGCTTGGTGTTTATCTTGCTGCCGAGATCCCTTATGACCTCCCATCTCGGCCCTATGAAGGCGATGGGACGATTCCTGATAGCTGCCCTACGGGCAAAACGAAAATCCTCCGAGAAGAAGCCGTAACCTGGGTGCACAGCTGTGGCGCCGCAGTAGTCTGCAACTGCAAAGATCTCGTTCGGGTCTTTATAGTTCGCTATCCTGAAGACGGCGTCATTTCCCTTCTCTGCGGCGGCGGTCTTAACGTGCCCGGAATCCCTGTCTTCCTCGGTATACACCACCACATAGTCGAGGCCAAGCTGCCTGCAGGCCCCCATTATCCTTATGGCGATCTCGCCCCTGTTTGCTATTATAATTTTGTCTCTTTTCACAACAAGTTTCTTTAAAAAATGGTGGCGGTTTTTTTTGGGCTAATGTATATTTGCTGACTTGCCTGCATCTTTGCGTGGATAAGTGTAGGCCGTTTGGGATTTTACCTGATAATACGGAAAAGACAAACCCGATTTTCTATATTCCTGTCAATCAGGTAACAATCTGTTTTTACCCAAAATGCCCTGGCTTTCGCACCAGGTTATCAAAAAGGAGGGCATGAAAATGGCTGAGATAGAATACGGATTTGGTCAGCACCTTATGCTCGACGGCTATGGATGCGATCGTGAAAAACTCATGGACCTTAACGGCATCTACGACTTCCTGAGTAGATACCCTGATGAGATAAACATGACAAAAATTATGCCCCCCTACGTCTTTAAATATTCCGGTAAGGTACCTGAAGATTGGGGCATATCCGGTTTTGTACTAATTGCAGAAAGCCACATAAGCATCCACACCTTTCCTGACAAGCTCTACCTGAGTCTTGACATATTTTCCTGCAAGCACTTTGAGGCCGAAATAGCCATAAAACGGATAAAAAATATTTTTTCCATTGAAAAGATGGAAATAAAATTACTGACCAGGGGGCAGGAATTCCCCAATGTCATAAGAAATGTGCAGCAGTTCATGAAAGCCGAACGAAGCCACATGACAGTGTAGAACCGCTATGGGCATGAACTTCCTCGGCTCCGCCAATGGCGCGGAACTATACGATGCCCGTTTCGTTATCAGCCCCTTTCCTTATGACGCCACGGCAAGCTACGGCACAGGGGCAAGGCTTGGCCCATGCAGGATAATAGAGGCGTCCAGTCAGCTTGAACTCTTTGACGAAGAGCTTCAAATGCTTCCCTGCAGGGCCGGCATACACACACTTCCATTCCCCGACGTGCCCATTGAACCAGAGAAGGCCAAAAAACTGGCCCGCAAGACCGCCGAAGGCATCCTGAAACGGAATGTGATACCTGTTTTTATTGGAGGGGATCATTCCACGAGCATCGGGGTGATCGAGGCAGCGGCAGGTATCTTCCATGACCTTACGGTCCTGCATCTTGATGCGCATACAGACATGCGGCGGGAATACCAGGGAAGTCGCCTGAGCCACGCATGTGTTGCAAGGCGGGCGAGCGAGCTTTGCAGCATAGTCCAGGCGGGAGTACGTTCCTGCTCAGAGGAGGAGTGGAACCTTATCAAGGCATCAAACAGCATTCCTGTAACTGCGGCGGAAATCAGAAATGATATCCGCTCGGCCACCGAGGATATTATGAACAGGATAAGCGGCAAAAACATTTATGTCACCATAGACGTGGACTGCTTAGACCCTTCCATAATGCCCGCCACCGGAACCCCGGAACCGGGAGGCCTTGACTGGTTCGAGCTTACTCACATCCTTAAACAGGCTGCAGCTCGGTTCAACATCATAGGATTTGACATTGTGGAGCTTGCGCCGGTTCCAGGGCTTCACTTTCCGGAGTTTACTTGCGCGCGCCTCATTTATAAAATAATAGGATACATAGAAAAATTTCGAGCTTAGGCAGCCCTTTTCACTTTCGCAGCAGCATCCGGCTGGATGTTGCCGGTAGCATATCCAATGAAAAAGGAAAAAGTAGAAAAGGGCCCGGCTATAGACGGTCAAAAAACCCCATAGTGTACCAGGCCGCAGACCGAGCTGTCGCCGCTTTTACGAGATGAAAACCTCCCCCATAGAGATAGGCGGAAGCGTATTTGTCAAAAAAAACGTCATTCTTGCGCCACTTGCCGGAATAACGGATTTTCCCTTCAGGGAAACCGCGAGGATGTGCGGCGCGGAGCTCACCTTCACCGAGATAGTCTCAGCGAATGGCCTGGTTTTTGGGAACCTCAAGACCCTTTTCATGATATCGAGGCTCCCGGAAGAACAGCCTATAGCCGTACAGATATTCGGTTCGCAGCCTGAAATCATGGCGGATGCCGCGGTTGTGTGTCAGGAGATGGGCGCAACCCTCATCGATATAAACATGGGATGCCCAGAGAAAAAGGTAATAAAAACCGGGGCAGGCGCGGCCCTGATGCTTCAGCCTGAGACAGCAGAAAAAATCGTTCGCGAAGTTGCATCAAGGGTTTGCGTGCCTGTGACATGCAAGATACGGCTCGGATGGAGCAGAAGTGACCTAAACGCCCCCGCCTTTGCAAGACGGATGGAAGAAGCGGGAGCTTCCATGATAACCGTTCACGCAAGGACGAGGAACCAGATGTTTTCAGGCAGGGCTGACTGGAAAGAAATTAGCAGGGTAAAAGAGGCGGTATCCATTCCTGTTATTGCAAACGGAGATGTCTGTTCAGCCGCTGACGCAAAGAGGTGTCTCAAGGCCTCCAAATCAGACGGAATCATGGTGGGTCGGGGTGCCATGGGCAGGCCATGGACAGTAGGGAACATTTCAGCATCACTTGCCGGAACACGAGAAATTGCTCCTCATGGCCCTGCAAAAAAACTGGAGGTTATCCTCTTTCATCTCGATACCATAGAAAATTTCTATGACAAACAAGTTGCCGTAAAATCGGCACGAAAACACCTGGCATGGTACTCAAGGGGCATGCGCAACAGCGCTGCATTCAGAGACAGACTTTTTAAAGTCGGGGGCATTAATGAGCTGAAAAACCTTGCAGCATCTTTGTTCAACGCCACTTCCTGAGAAATGCGGGAGAGAAAGCCGGGCCTTCCGCTTACTCATCAGGCCAAAGCTTTGAAGGCTCGAATCCGAAACGCTCCTTCAGTTGCTCCTTCTTTTCAAGGTCGGACAGCTCCATTTCTATTTCCTTTATCTCGTCCTTTGCCTGACCTGTCACCTCCTCTGCCTCGATGACCTCCCGGGCAGACGCAGTTGCAGTATCCGAATCTTCCTTCCCTCTATCAGGCCTCTCCTCTTCCTGTATAGCCATGACCTCCCTTGCCGTTATCTTGAGCGTCTCGTCCATCTCCTCGGGAGGAAGGGCCATTTCCTCGTCCATAAGGCGAAGGAAACCCTCGAAGGAAGTACGTATCTTGAACACGGTCTCTCGCTGCTTCATGCGAAGCCTCCTTATCCGATCTTCGAGCTCAACCGCCTCCTGATGAGCATCCTGGACTATCCTGTCCGCATCAAGTTTGGCCCTTTCCACAATGAGCGCAGCCTCCTTCTTTGCCCCTGATTTCATCTTCTCCGCCGTCTCGTGGGCTGCTGTAAGCGCCCGTCTGAACTCCGTTTCCTGCTGCTTCAAAATGGCGATCTGTTTCTTAAAGGACATGACCCTGTCCTTCAGCTCGTTCCTTTCCCTGATGACTGAGGCGAGGTAGTTCGCCACCTCTTCGAGAAAGGCTCGGACATCTTCCTTATCATATCCCCTGAATCCCGTCTGGAATTCCTTTTCCAATATCTCGTTGGGCGTAATGGACATAGTACGGCCTCCATCAGGAAAGTCTCATGGCAAGCTCGTAAAGGCTTGGCACAAGAAAACTGTCAAGAAAGATCAGGGCTATAATTATCACCATGGGCGTGAGGTCGATGCCGCCAAAATAAAGCGGCAGATACCTCCTTACCCTGTTCATAACTGGATCGGTCACGTTATAAAGAAAACGAACTATAGGATTGTAGGGGTCGGGACTGACCCACGAAATAAGGGCGCGTATGATAAACACCCACATGTAAAGATTGAGGAGTATATGAATGATGGTGGCGAGTGACTTTATGAAATTGCTTAGTATGAACATATCCTGCTCCCTTTTGCCGTTTATTTGCCAAATGGACAGACCGGGTAGTGACACTTCTTACACGAGAGACAAAATCCCCCGTGCCCCATCTCAGCTATTTCTTTCCTGCCTATCTTCTCCCCGGCAAGAACGCGCGGAAGGACCAGATCCAGCACGGTGGTCCTGAAATACATTCCGCACGCCGGGATACCAAGCACGGGTACGTCTCCCATATAGCTTACTAGAAACATGGCGCCAGGCAATACCGGGCTGCCATACGTTATGCCGGTTGCCCCGGAAAGGGCAATGCCCTTTCTTGTAACATCATCGGGATCAACCGACATCCCACCGGTGCAAAGGACAAGCTGCGCGCCGTACTCAACTGCCTTTTTAATTGTGATACCGATAAGAGCGGCATCGTCCGGCACCTTTTCAAAGAAAATAACCTCCACACCAAGGGAATCCAGTTTTTTAATCATGGCAGGGCCGAAGGCGTCCTTGATACGGCCCTCATACACCTCCCTGCCGGTAACAACTATAGCTCCGCGGGAGACCCTCCACGGCTCTATCCTGAGAAGCCCTCCTGACCCCTCGAGGAGCTCCTCGGCGCGTCTCAGCACATCCCGCTTGATGACTAGTGGAATAGCCCTCCCTGCTGCAACACTATCTCCCTTACTTACGACGCTGTTGCAGTGCATGGTTGAAATCATTATGTCTCCAAGGAGATTGATCTCATAAAGGGTATCCTTATTAACCTTGAAAAGACCGTCTGTAGCGGCCTTAAAGGCAACCTTTCCCTCTGTAATCTTGAGG
Source organism: Deltaproteobacteria bacterium (assembly GCA_015493475.1). Classification (GTDB taxonomy): domain Bacteria; phylum Desulfobacterota; class Dissulfuribacteria; order Dissulfuribacterales; family QOAL01; genus JAADCZ01. The sequence continues at coordinate 13,864 of WGDC01000083.1, read as the reverse complement.
TCTGCCTCAACTCCAGGGCCGCAGGCGAGCTGCCCAAGGACAAGGCCTGCCTCGTTTTCATGGACGTCCTCCGGGCCAAGCTCGAGGCAGTAGATGTTAAACTTTCCAAGGTCCTTAAGCCTTGAAACGTCCTCTGGACGGATGACATGGCCCTTTTTAAAGGCCGGACCCTTTTTCTTTCCCGGAACAATTTCTGTTATGTCGTGGGGAAGCACCATGCCCACTGCCTCCTCCACAGGCACAAGCCTTTTTACGCCAGGAATGGACAGGTGCTCAACCACGCTATCAAAAGCCACCTAAGACCTCCCCTTTGAAATTACCTTGTAATAACCACCATGGGCGCAGGCCCTGCAAAGTATCCTGCCTTCCTTCTCAACGTCCCGGTAATCCTGGACCCAGTCGCCGCACTCCTGGCACTGGACCCTCCGTCCCGGCCTGCCTGGCATGTCCGCCTCTGGAACCTCTACCTCTACTTCCTGAACACCAAAAAGCTCCTTGTCATCCATCACCCTGTACGCCTCTATTTGCCTCTTGTACTTGTTTTCTATCTCGGGGAACCTTTGGGCAGCAATTTCCCTGGCCTCTTCCCGGGCAACTATTCTCACGGCCCTGCCTGTTTCAAGGTCCAGGAAGGTGGCGGCCATTACTCCGTAATCCATCCACTTGAGCGTCCTCTTTCCCAGGCTGCACCCTGTAACAGACTGGATAGCATCGGTTGCACACCTGTCAATCTCTACAAAGACTATCAGCCTTTTCCTGTCTTTTCCCTTGGGATCGTCTATGCCGAGAAGACCAAGGGCGTATATGGAAAGTCTGACCCCAAGAACCTGTCCGGGACACAGATGGCCGTGGATGGCGACAGACTCTTCCAATAATTCGTCAAATGTCTTATTAATCATGGTTATCTAATCTCCTTAAAATGAGGTGAGCGCATTGCAAGACATCAGCCCTGAAGCCACTGAATTCTGGGAAAGACTCTCAAGGATAAGATGTGACGATTCCATAAATAAAAAATGCCTTAAACCGGAAACATGGGACAAGGCCGCTGCCACTTATGATGACCTGGAAAAGTGCAAAGATTATCAATCCCAAGTCACAGAAATCATCAACATCTTGCAACAAAAAACCGCCTTAGACAAGGAAAATGTTGTTGCAGACGTGGCCTGCGGCACAGGGACCTATGCAGTCAGAATGGCACCCTTTTGCAAAAAGGTCGCGTGCATTGACATCTCAAGGGGCATGCTTGCAAAACTCGAAGAAAAATGCAGGCGCTTCAGCCTTTCAAACATAGAGATAGTAAATGAAGACTGGCAGGGTTTTGTTCCAGAAGAGGATTTCGATCTGGTCTTCTGCTCCATGACTCCTCTTTTGAGGGATAGCGCCAACATAAGGAAAATTGTTGCCTCCTCTAGAAGGTTCATAGGAATAGTCACCTGGGCGGGGGTTAGAAGAAACAGGCTACTTGCCGAGCTTTCAAGGCAGATACTTGGCAAAGAGATGAACCAGAAGGGTCAGGACATAACCATAACCTTCAACTACCTGTACAGCCTGGGGTTTGCACCCAGTCTCACTTTTTTTACAGGATGCTGGGAGAAGATCCGTCCTGCTGAAAAACAGGCAGAGAACCTCATCTGGCGACTTGAGATGAAAAGGCCTCTTACGGAGGCGGAGAAGAAGGAGGTTCGCACAAAAGTTGCCTCTTTGGCTGATGAAAAGGGTCTCGTAAAGGTTGTAAGCACCGTCAGGACCTGCTTCATGCTTGTTGACAAACGCCAGTCTAAGGATGCCATAAACTGCCCCTGAAACGGGCATGGGGCCTTTCTATCCAGATATTCAGGGCCTCCAAATTTTCAGGACGCGTTAGCCCGGCTTAAGCCTTCCGCTGTGCTGCAGGTAACTTATGGTCTGACTGGGGCTTAACTTCACAGAGGAAGGGCCGGTTCTCACATAAAACTCTTCGTTCTTTCCCATCTTCAAAAAGACGGGCTTTTTTGATGGCGCACACTCGATCATCACCACCTCTTTTTCATCCACCTCAACAAGGGTTATGGTCATGAAACTTGAAAACTCTGCGCCGACATGCTGGTTGATGAGATTCTTTACATGGAGCAGGCACCTGTCACTGTTTTCAAAGTTGTCCGGCCCGACACCCACTATTCTTCCAGTGTCATCAACGCCAATAAGCACGACCCCGCCCTCTGAATTCAAAAAGGCCACAAGGGCCTTTAGCCATGCAAGCTCTATCTCCTTGCCGGGCTTTCCACTCCTGAGATTGGTTCGGACAGTGGACTTAAACTCCACCCGGTCTCCCTCTCCGGACCTGATGTAATCCATGAGGCGGTTAAAGGGATCGGTTTCCTGGCCACTTCCACGGTCAAAACCCACAAAACGCCAGAATAGAAAGACAAGCAACAGCCCACCAGCCACGGCTGCCGCTGCATCCTTAAGATCGAAGCGGAAAAGGGCCTTTTTGAAATCGGCCATGATGACCCTTTCAGGAACCACAACCCCCAGGAAGAAATCGGAAGCACCTGAACTTACCGGACTGAGCACTGCAAACCACTGGTGTGAATCGATTTCCACCGATACTGGCTCGTTTTGGGGTTCGCCCTTGTCCTTCCACTTCCTTACAAGCCTCTTTAGAAGCGTCTCGTCTTCTTCAAAGCCTGCTGCCTTACCGGCAATGACTTTATTTGACGAGACATCGAGGAGAAAGGGCAGGCCCTCCATTTTGTGCCTCCTCATATCAAGGAGGTCTCTTATCCGGGAGGATGGGATGTCCATGGCAAAGACCATGGTAACAGGCGGTTTCGCCTTGGTTTTCCAGGAGATGGAGGCGGTAATTCCAGGCTCACCGGACTGGAAGAAGGTGTAGAGCGCAGACCAGTGGACCTTCCCCGCCTCTTTTATAAACCATGGGCGCTTTCTTGGATCATAAACCGAACTCTTTTTCCTCTTGGACACGGGTTTGTCAGGTGCCTTCCACCTGGTAAACTCCATGACACTGCCATGGTTCACGCGCCTTGTTACCCTTGTGGTCCAAAACTCCCCATCCTGGTAAAGAAAATACTCCCAGCCAGTCTCATCAGCCAGGATGACCCCGCCAAATACCCTCTGATTCTTGAGCAAGGGGATAAACTTTTTGTTAAGGCCGATTATGTTTGACTTTTCAAGGACCCCATTTTCACCCAGGTCCTTCACTATCTCGAGCTGCTTAGAGACCCTTTCAAAAAAGGCCTCTATGTGGTCAAGCTCTGCCTTGGCGATTTTGAGCAGGGCCTTTGAGGAGTACTCATCTCTTGTGGTGAGATACTTGTAGGTATTGAGCCCTGCAAAAATCAGCAGAAAGCCAACCAGAAGGGCCCCTGCAGAAAGAAGAACGGAGAGGTTTCCACGCCCCCTTAGGGAAAATTTGTTTTCTCTCATGGGTTTTCAATTTAACGGCAAGCAGGGCATGGAGTCAATCAAGGCCCATTTCGTTTGCAACCCTTATTCCCCAGGCGGCTACAAGGCCGCCCTGCGTTTGGTTATCCTGCGATAAAGGGCCAACAGCCTCTCATCGGGCTCGATATCTAGCTCCGTTTTTAAAACAGCCCGGCACTTTCTGAATACTTCCAGGGCCTTTGCCTCCTGTCCAAGGAGTACGTAACATTCCATGAGTTGAAAGTAGGCCTCTTCGTCCCAGGAATCAAGAGCGATCAGGCGTTCGTTAATACGCAGTGCGCCCTCATGATCTCTCCTTTTGAGATAAATGGTGCTCATGCCCCGAAGGACCCTTGCAAGCAGCAACCTGAGCCTTTCCCTCTCCTCGGCGCACCAGTCTGCATAGAGGTCTTCTACAAGCAGGCCCTCCCTATAGATATCAGAGGCCTTTTGCAAACACAAGAAGGCCCTGGCCATGTCCCCATTTTTCAGGTGTCTGAATCCCTCCTCTGCGTTCTGCGCAAAAAGTCGAATGTCCAAGGTGGAGCCCTCTGGCAGAGAAAGGGTGTAGGTCTTGCTTCTTACAACGATATAGCTGGAACGGGCCTTTGGGGAAAGAAATGGCTCAAGGGCCATACGCACCGCACTTATGGTGCTCCACAAATTTGATTTCGCCTTTGACGCAACGCTATCCGGCCAAAAGAGCTCCATCAGCTGATCCTGGGTAAAGGTCGTCCCCGCATTGAGAGAAAGGAACTTGAACAGCTCCCTGGCCTTTTGACGTTTCCACGCCCGCTCATCTATCAAAGATTCTCCACGTCTTACCTGGAAACTTCCTAAAAGCCTGATGTAAAGCGGTTCCGGCGGAAGATCTGAAAGCAATCTCGCCATCTTTTCGAGCCTTTTTGAAGTCTGAGGGTTCTCAACCCTTTTTACTTGTTGGGAAAGAAGGGAAGCAGCGGCCCTGAAACCTGTCCTGAGCCACACGTTACACATTCCCAGCCTCAGGCTGTCCGGGCTGTCACAGAACATCTCAAGCAGTTTTCGGCTGCCATGGTCTCCCCAGGCCGCCCATAGCCCCAGGAGGAAATCCTGCTGAAAACCCGCCTTCAAGACCATTTCGGCAATCTTAAGCCCGTCTATTGCCGAATCTTCAACAAGCAGGAAACCGAGGCCCTTTTCAGCAATTAGCTCCATTGCCCCGGAAAGGGCATGAGCGTTGTAATCCTTGCCAGCCTCCAGCCTCAACCACAGCAAGTAAAGCCGGGCCCTGGCTTCCCGGTGAGATACTTCCCACCTTCTGGAGGTGGCAACCGCCTTCCTGAGATAACCCTCCACAAGAGAGATATCCGATAGAATCCCTCGCATTTGAAACGCCGTATACGCCACAAAGGACTGCAGCATGATCATCCTGCGGCGAGTTGACAGGTTCCAGGCCTTGCGCAGGGCACTCCTTGTATCCAAAGCTGTATTGCATAAAAAGGCCCTGGTGATTGCGTTGAGGACCTCCACCCACAAGGTTGGGTCCATCCCTGCCATCTGTTCAGCCCTTTTAAGCCATCTTCCCGCCTCATCCAACCGCCCTGTTTGGGCAAAGACAAACGCCAGAAAGGCCGTGGCAACCGCGTGGACATATCTGTTCTGGGAACTGCTTACGTTTTCTGCTTCCCTGAACCAGGACAGCGCCTTATCAAACTGCAGTTGCTCCAGCTTGAGCACCCCCTTGAACAGAAGTGCCCAGCTCAGCCGCTTCTCTGGGTCCTTTTTCCTGAATACGGCTATGGAATGGTCGAGAATGTGCTCGCTTTCTTCAAATTCTCCCCTTTCAAGATTGTAAAACACGGCCTTTGGGGTAATTAGATAACACCGGACTGCCTGGTCTATGGGCAATATCCTGGACGTGGCAATGGCCTCTACCTGTCGCCACCTTCTGCCGCATTCCCGGAAACGGCACATCTGGTGAAGGGCAATTGCGTGAAAAAGCATGGCCTCCGCCTTGTAGCGGCTGAAAAAGCCCGACTCGGACACAAGCCGTCTTGCAAGCTCCTCGGCCTTTTCAGGCTCCCCAGCAAGAAGAAGTATCTCGCACAACTTGCTGCCCGCCTTAAACCTTTCCGTTTCCCTTGGACCAAGATATTCAAGGGCCAATGAAAAACAGTCCCGGGCGTCTTCTAAGTTGCCAAGATACAGTTTTACAAGACCCCATACCGTGAACAGTACGGGATGTTTCTCAAGCACTGGCCTGGGCAGCATTTCAATACATGAAGACAGCTCCTCGAACCTTCCTTTTTCTATCCAGTCTTCATATATTGACAGGACAAGCCGGGCCACGTGGTTCCAACTCCTTAAAGCGCCGAAATGGTGAAGGGCACGCTGGATCTCCCCGCGTTTCTCAAAAAATACGGCTGCGTCCCTGTGTATCCTGTCGTATTCCCCTTGTCCCAGGATATGAATCGCCTTTTCACGCAAAAAATCACCAAAGAGGCTGGAGAACCGAAACAACCCCTTTCCCTCCCCTCCATCATCCCTTTCCACCAAGGTGCTGTGTTCAAGGAAATCGCCCGCCCGATCAAGTTCCATGGCATGCAAAAACCGGCCGAGAAGAACCATGTCAAAGGGTTGAATGAAGGCTGCAACACAAAGAACCCTGCGCAGTTCCTGATCCATGCCCGAAAAGATCTCATGTTGGAGATAGGGGAAAATTTCTTTTGATGAAAAACGGCCCGAATCCGTGCTGGCAGGCCTTTTCTTCATGTTCATGCATACAAGGGAAAGGCCAGCGGGCCAGCCTGCCACTTTTTCATAAATTCTTCGTGCGGCAGCCTTTTTAAGCGCAGGCACATTGGTGAGCAGATATTCCATTGCCTCGTCTTCATCAAAGTGGAGATCACCGCTTTCCACCTCGATTATCCTTCCTTCAAGGCGCAGGGCCGGAATCGGCGCAAGATCGAGTCTGACTCTTGATACAAGCACCAAGGATGCAAAGGGGAGATGAGCTACCGCTATTATGATTACTGGGCAGTCAGGGCCCGGATGCTTTCTGACTATTACTCGGCCTACAGGCAGTGGCTTCATCTCGGGCTTACTGAGAAGTGGCTCCAAGACCCGGAAAACAACCCCCTTCCACCGCCTCCATCCTGTTTTTTACCACCCGGGCCCCCATGGCCGCCTTATCTAGCCTATTCCTACGGCCCTGGCTGCTGGGGAATTTCCGGGCCGGCCCCCTGGCAGCCCTGGCAGCCATATCCCTTGGACCACCGCCACATACACCACTACAGGGAAAACCGAGGAGGACACAAAAGATGAACAGGGAAAACAGAAAAGGGCGATTCTGCGTGCTGATGCTTGTATGTTTGACCTTTCCCCTTTGGACCGGATGTGCCAGCCAGCAGTATATGACGAGCTTTACTCCCCGCCAGGAACCCCAGAGATACCTTGACATGAGCTATAACGGGCCAAGGGCAAACGTGGCCGTTGGAGATTTCTGTGTCAAGGCCAGGGGCCCATCTTCATATATAGGGGACGGCCTGAGGGAAATGCTTGAGACGGCCCTCTTTGAATCGAGACGGTTCAATACCCTGGATCGCATGGACATGAAGGGCCTGGCCGCCGAACAATCGCTGAGTTATTCCAAAATGGCGCGGCCAGGCTCCCCGAGGCTTGGCAGGCAAATGGAAGTTGCCCGACTGCTGGTTTACGGAGCGGTAACTGAATTTGAGGCCGATGCTGGTGGAATGGGGATCAGGGCGGCCATGCCTGGAGTGCCCATTACGGGTGGGGCCATGGGCAGGAACGCACACATGGCCATAGACGTCCGCGTTGTTGATACGGCAACGGGCAGGGTTGTGGCTGCAAGGCGCCTTGCCGGTTCGGCAGCCTCGTTTTCGGCAGATCTTGCCACAAGACTCTTTGGCGGAACCACCACAATGCCGGTAAGCCTTGCCGCTTACAAGAATACGCCCATGGAACTTGCCATAAGAGACTGTATCTACAGGGCGGTCATATATTTGTGCAACTCCATTCCACGGGAATATTTCACCTCCCGCTGACATAAAAAGGAGAAAGGTATGAAACTCGAAGAGCCGTCAGTTGGAACCTGTATGAAACCGATTGTCACCATTGGGTGTGTCATTCTACTGCTTTCGGCCTGCGCAGGCATGAGCAGCTCCAAAAGCGCCTTGATACCGCCTTCTTCCAGCACTGGAATACCCATGGCAAGGGCGGTAAAGATGGCCGGGCTCGTACTTGAGGAACTGGGATACGGCATCAAGAAGCAGGACCCGTTAAAGGGGTACATATTTGCGGAAAAAAAGGAGAAGGATTTCCTGAGCCTTGACTACCTGACCTACTTTATGGAAGTCAGGTTGAACCGTTCGCCAGACGGGGGCCTCGCTGTAAATGCCAGGGCCATCGCCGGTCCGGAGATCGCCTTTACCACTGACCTGCCATTCATGACGAGAAAGTTCCTTAACAGGTTCAGGGAACGGATAAACGCAGTGAATCAGGCACCGTCCATTGCCCTTGCCCCTGGCTTTAAGGAACAAAACAGGGATGTTGGCAACCCCTCTGACCGTGTGGACAAGACAGCATACTTTTCTTCAGAGGGCAAACTTGTGCAGGCCTCAAACAGGCCGGGACCAGCGAAGGCCCTCATAAAAGTGGGTGGGCTGTCGGTGACTGCGGAAAAGGCAAAGACATTTGTTGGAGATGGGATGAAGGAGATGCTTGAAACCCAGCTCTTTGACAGCGGCTACTTTACCGTGGTTGAAGATGTGCCGGGAACGAACCCGCAAACACCTGACCTCATCATTTCAGGGACAGTTTCTGAATTCGAAATGACACACATAAATACAGAGGCCTTTGCCATGCTCGCTGTTTTGATATCAAAAAGCCCAACGGTGGCCACGGGAAACGATTTGAGAACGGCCCACATCACCCTTGATATACGCGTCACTGATGCAAGAACAGGGCAGGTCATACTTTCAAACAAGATAAAGGGCATTGGCAGGTCCAACAAGGCCACTCTCTTCGGAGGAGCAAGGGGCAACATGGCTGGCAGCCTTGAAAGCTACAAAAAGACGCCCATGGAATTCGCCATAAGACAGTGCCTGAATAAGACTGTCTATTACCTGGCCAATCACCTTCCGGAAAGGTACTTCAGGTATTAGGAAAGAGGCCCCCTTTTGGTACCTCACGGTGACGACGGCTCATCCTTGATCATGGGCGCAGAGCCTGTCTGCCATCATCAACACCAGGGCCTCTATAGAAACAAGGAGAGACAACCATGAAGAGCAAAAAAGAGGGCGTGTCAAACCAGATTCTGCAGATGAAACGGGGCATGGCGCTGCTGTGCCTTTCAGTCCTGTTCGCAGCCGCCCTGATTCATGGTTTGGCATGGGCAGGGACTCCTGAGACGGCGGAATCCATCCTCTCACAGGCAGACCAGGAATCCATTGAGCAGCTTAAAGACAACTACGAGGCGCTCAAGAACACGGTCAGCGAAACCAAGGGCAAGCTGGAAGGCTACCAGAAAAAGTGGCAGGCCTTCAAGGACAGGTATGGATCCAATCCAAGGTTCGTTAAGGCCATAAACAAACTTGAGAAGGCGGGTTTGAGCAGGCACCTGAAAAACGCCATATCCTACCTTGGCTCCATAGAAAAAAAATTCGATTTTGCAGAAGGAAAAATCAAGAAACTTAAGAAATACAGGGAAATAGACCGGCTCGTGGAGCCAACCAACAACCCTTTTGAACGGCTCGAGAGAATCTCCGGTATTCTTTCTCACGGCTCCGACGTCGTTTCCGAACTGGGACAGGCCCTTCCAGGCATAGGAGCCACCACAACGATAATAGGCGCATACACGCAGGCGGCAACTGACTATTCAAAGGCACTTAAACGGGTTGAAAAAAAGATACAGGCAAACATGCGTCAGGGATGCGTGACCATAGAGCAGCTAAAGACGTCAGAGGATGAGAGTCTTCGAAGTCTCTACCGTCTGCCCTCTGTGCAAGAAGGCATCATGGTATGCAGGCAGAAAAACAGGCGCCTTGAGCTTCTCGGGCTGCATCCGTACGTGTTAATAGGCTCCAACACGGACGAGGGCATGTTATACGTGTTCGTGTCCGGCAAATGGTTCGTTATCGCCACCGAGTGCGTTAGCGATATCTTGCGGCTATGGAGGCTTGCCTATGAAAACGGGCCCATTCAGGCGGTAACGCTTGCAGGCTACTGTTCGCCTGAAAGATACCAACGGGTAAAGGCCCTGCGTGAGAAACTGGAAGGCATACGCAAGGAGGGCATGTGTAACATCGTACAGGACAACTTCTGCATGGAAAAGATAATGTCAGCGCTCCACAGGCAAAAAGAAATGGAAGAGATATGCCAGCAGGATGAAGACGGAAAACTCGAGGCGCTTTATTTGCTGAAGGCATCCTTTAGAAAAAGGCTCGACTCACTCTTCAACGACTATTCGAATCACATACTGTTTTCAGGAACGGTCAAATCGGAAGACGGGACATTGGTGCCAGGTGCCTCTGTGGATGTCAGCGGAACTACACAACGCACCAATGAGCGAGGACAATTTGAAATACTTCTTCCAGGGAGGCTTCTCGGCTCTGCGGCGGTTGTCCGAGCCACCAAGAAGCACTACGGGAGCGGCCGCACAGAGGTGAGATTTTCTTACAGGTGCAAGGACCTTTACCGTCCCATAATCCTCAAGGAAAAGTTGAAAAGCATAGTCATAGAACCTGGAGATTCCGAAAGCATCACCCTGGAAAAAGGCGCAGAACTGAATCTCAAAGGATTCGCCATATACGAGGACGGAACGAGACGGGACATTACGAGACACCGCCAGGCCCACTGGGAGCCTGGGAACAGGTTCGAGGCAGACAAACCGGGCAGATTCAGGGTAACTCTCTCCTTTAGAGACAGGACCACGAGCCTTGAGATAATCGTCAAGGAGGAGGAAGAAAACAGGGCCAATACTGCCCATGGACAGCAGCCTCCAGGGGGCCAGAAAGGAAACAGGGTCCCAGAGGAACCGGCCGAGTGCAAAAACGCCATTTCAGACCTTGACAGTACCTTGAGCAAGATATCCCCGGCAGATGAGGCCGCACAAAAGAGCTCGGCAGCCTGCCAGAGGCTCAAGGGACTTTCTTCCACGATTTTGTCCATAAAACAGGAGATAGAGTCCGGGGCCTCAGAGGGCACCAGTTTCACATCTAGGGCAACCGCCCTCCATGACAAGGCCAGCGCGTACAAGACCGTTGAAACAAGGGCAATGTCTGCGGCTGACACAGCAAAGACGTTTCTTGACTCCACTGCCCAACTGTCCGGGACGATATCTGATTGCAAATGGCTCAAAAAAAATAGAGCTCTCTTTTCTAACGCCATCGGGGTCGGTGAATCGGCCGCCTCGCGACTTGCCGAAGCGGCATCGGAAGTGCTGAGATACAACGGACTCGTAGAGGAATTCGAGGCGGCAAAAGATGAGGCAAAAAACATGGTCGTTAAGCTGCAAAGTCGTTATCACCGGGCTGGCGAGCTAAAGAAAGAATATGACCAGGAAGAGAAAAGGTTGAAGGAGCTGAACAACAAACTGGCAGAAATGAAACAGGCACTTATCCCGGAAATTTCCTCACTTCTGTCAACCCTTTCACTCTGCAAGGGCACTGAAGCAAGAAATACAAAGCAAAGGCTAAATGGCATCCTGTCAAGACTCAAAGGGTATCCTCCCATTTGCCAGGCATCAAATCCATATTACGCGATAAACGAGTCAGGGCCATTCATCGATTTCATTCTGAGCTACTCAAAAATAAAAGGCATGGGCCTGGATCATCTGAAAATGACTTCCTCGGAGCTCGAGCGTCTAAGAGCAAGGGTAAAACCACGGCTGACCATCCTGAAGCAGTTACGAGAAAAGGCCCTGACGTGCAAGGTCCAATCCAGCACACCCCAAACTTCCATAGGACAACAGCACACCCGGGACGAAAACCCCATTGACAGCGCCTACCTTGCAGCACAGAACATGTATGGCAGCAGGGAGCAGGATCGCCAGCATGATGTCAACGACCATATCTCACAGGATATTTCCTCGGACATGACCAACAGGACCGATCGGCCTTCCCTGGCAAGCCTGGGAGCGCGTCTCGCAGCAGGGCTTAACACCATCCTCAACACGCAGGGAACTCACGGCCACCACGGAGAAGGAACACCGGGCGTTCCTGAAACTCCAGGTGGCCTGCCGGGCCACGATGAGGGCATGCCCTCCCAGACGTCCCATGACAGCTCCCCGGTAAACGTGTCCGCAAATGACAATGGGAGAAATAATGATACGGAAACCTCCGCAGAAACCGGACGGCATAGACACGACCATCAAAATCCCGGTAGTTCCTCAGACCATGGAACCAGGTCACGCCACGGCCATCATCATGGCCACTCACATGGCGAGAATTCAGGGGGAAAGCATTTTTACATAGTCGATGTGGCAGCAACCACGCAATTTTCCAGCGGGCATCACAGCATTACCTGCAACTATAAAGCAAGGGGAATCATACATGCGAACCCCAGCCAGATCCGGCTTTGCAAAAAGGCAGCCTCAATTGCGGAATCACTCGAACGATCGAGTAAGCACACCAGGTACATTCGTTACAAATTTGATGGCCCCTATGATCAAGTCCCAGGCAGCGTAACCCCATACGTCCATCTGAATCCAGGATGCAAGGTATTTAGTCTGGGAAAAAGCTTTAATGGCTGGATTGATGGTTCCAAGTGCCAGTGGTATCTGAACAATGCCATCAAGGCCCTGAACAGATTGCAAAAAGAATGAAGCGGCTAATTACCAGATCGTGCCAAGCTTTACAGGCCATGGTATGCAGCCCTAAGAAGCATTCTTAAGATATCAAGTGCCAGGTGCAGGCCCATGGGAACAATCCAGGTAAAAAAACAGGAACCCTGCACCAGCGCGGAGCGGCGGGCAAAACTTCCGGACGCCTTACTGCACCTTGCGCGTCACGTTTGTACCGCTGCCGTTTCCGTTCCCGTTTCCCTTCTCCCAGCAGCAGACGCGCATGGGAGGGATGTTTAGGAACTCGAGCTGTACCCGTTCCTGGCCCATTACCGGGCTACAAAGGCTTATTACCTTCTTGCTCAGCTGATAGGCCACAAAACGCCCTCCCGGGGCCAGTACCTCGTCAATGGCCCTTATTATCTCGGAGCCGCATTCATCACCCATGGTTGAAAAGGGTATGCCGGAAATAATGGCATCCGGTGCCTGTAGATGATGGTCACTGAGGATCTGCTTCAGCTTACGGGCATCCCCAAGGTGTGTAATAAGACGGCTATCCTGAATCTGGCTTATAATGGAGTAAAAATTGGGATTTATTTCTATGGAAAGGAGCCTGGCGTCCCTGTCCATGTTTTCAAGAATGGCCCTGGTGGTGCATCCTGTTCCCGGACCAAGCTCTACTATGGTTTTTGCCTGTTTCACCTGCGCTGCATCTATTACGCGTCTTATGAGGGCCTGAGAACTGGGTATTACAGATCCTATCTGCAAAGGGTGCTTCAGGAATTCCTGGAAAAAGAACAAGCAACCGTTCATCACCTTCGGCAGCATGCTGGAATTTTCCTTTCTTATGCTCATGGAACTTCAACCTCTCCTGTCTTATTTGTACAAATCACTATGCAAAGCACTGCAAGCACCAATGTCAAAACGGCTATTTAATACATAGACTATCCCCTTCTTCAAGAGGTTAAACTAATAAAGCACATTTTTCGCACGTTACAAGGGTGTTCACGCTTTTTGAGCTTCATAGTCCCCTATTACCCCTGAGGTGGTCCCCTTTTTTCGACAACATGTATTGTTCGCTTTCGCTGTATGAAGTAACAAGAAAACAGTGAAAGGAGAAAAACAAATGGCAAAGAAAAAGTACAGTTCAAAGTTCAAGGCCAAGGTGGCACTGGCAGCTATCAAAAGGGAGGAGACCACCAGCCAGATAGCCTCAAGATTTGGAATTCATCCCAGTCAGGTAAGGCTGTGGAAGAGAGAATTTTTGGATAATGCCCCTCTGGTATTCGAAAAGAACAACAGCGAGGAGAAAAAACTTAAAAAGCAGATGGATACCCTTTACAAGAAGATCGGACAGGTAACGGTGGAACGTGATTTTTTATTGAGAAAGTCCGGTCTTCTGTAAAGAAGAAAGACAGGAAGGACCTGGTAGAACCGGACAACCTCGAAATAAGCAAGACGAGGCAGTGTAAATTACTGGGAATAAGCAGATCCAGTCTTTACTATAAGCCTAAAGGCCTTTCAGAGAAAGATTTGAGAATCATGAAGGCAATAGATGAGCAATATCTCAAGACTCCATACTATGGCCGAAGGAGAATGCATAAGGCCCTTAAAAGACAAGGCTTCCAGGTAGGAGAGAAAAGGGTTAGAAGGCTC
>WGDC01000082.1 GCA_015493475.1 Deltaproteobacteria bacterium | reverse complement strand
TTTTAGATTAATCATGCATGAAAATTTTGCAGATTTCTTGACATAAACATAAAACTTATTATATAGAATTTTTAATAATCCTATTGTTTATCCTAATAGTATTGCTTCAACCACAATAATAATTGTAAATACTAAAATAATAGGGAAAATAACAGGCTTAAACCTAAAGCCAATAACTAAATATAGCTCTATTGTTTTCTGTTACATTTAATAGCTGTTGATTTTGTTTTGGTACTGGCCAGTCTAATCGTGTGTAGCGCCGTGTGCATATTTGTGTGGGATTTTTAGGAATTTATATAATGTCTCAACAAAGATGTGAGTGGTTACCAAATTCAAAACAGCCCGAAATAGTCCAGGCCTCTGTGGCTGCCATCTTTTGGATAGTTATAGTAATTATATCCTTAATATGGAATTTGGTAGCAATAAAAAGGTCTGCAATAGAGAATGCCAAGAATACAGCTATCTCGTCACTTAAAAATGTAATATCATGCCTTAAATGGTCTGCCTCCTATGGTGGTGTATATGTGCCTATCGGGAACAAGGACTTTCCTGTCTTTTTTATGGGCCGGGGGTCTCCAGGGTCTAATTTAGGAGGAACATCGACACATTTAACTTGGATGGATCATACCTCTTTAGTTCAGCGCATTTTCAGCCCTAACAACGATTTTAAGCTTCATATAATTGGGTTAAATGAACCTCAAAAAGGCTCCTTGGATGATCCCTGGGAAAAGAAAATTATTCGTTCTTTCAAGGATGGTTCAAAAGAAGTCATTTCGATACAATACCTCGATGGTAAAAAATATTTAAGGGTGGCATGGCCACTGCTTGCTGGTGCGGATTGTATGAAATGTCATTCTGTGCAGGGTCTTCATAGAGGGGATCTTTTGGGTGTTATTTGTATAACTGAATCATTAGAGCCCTACTTAACTATTCTATGGCGTCGGCATATCCAGGTTGTTATTGCACACCTGTTGCTTGGCTTCCTTGGTTTAATCGGATTATGGATTGGTTACAAACGCATGCGTCGTTACATCCTGGCCATTCCAGAACGTGAAGAAAGATTGAGAACCCTAATGAATGCCACCCCGGATATCATCTGTTTTAAGGATGGGACAGGGCGTTGGCTAGAGGCCAATGATGCAGATCTTGAGCTCTTTTCTCTCAAGAATGTTGACTACAGGGGTGAAAAAGATTCTGAGCTCGCCCAATATACCAATCCTGTCTATAAAGAAGCCTTTCTCACATGCGAAAAAACAGACGAAAAGACGTGGCTGAAAGCCGATATTTCACGGAACGAAGAAATCATTCCGTTGCCTGATGGCAGTGAAAAGGTGTATGAGGTGATAAAGGTACCCCTTTTCAACGATGATGGGACAAGAAAGGGGCTGGTAGTCTGGGGAAGAGACATCACTGAGAGAAAACATGCGGAAAGGGACCTGCAAATGCTCATGGTTGCAATCGAGCAGGCAGGAGATAGTATCATCATTACCGATACCGATGGCAACATCGAGTATGTAAACCCGGTCTTTGAAAAAATAACGGGCTATAGCCGTGAAGAGGTAATTGGCGAGAATCCGCGTATTCTCAAAAGTGGCAAGCATGACAAGGACTTTTATAAAGAACTTTGGGATACAATTTCCAGGGGTGGAATATGGCGTGGGCGTTTTAGAAACAAACGCAAGGATGGAATTTTTTTCCATGAGGATGCTACGATCTCTCCTGTTTACGACGAAAAGGGACATATATTTCGTTACATAGCCATTAAACATGACGTTACAGAACACATCCGTTTATTTACAGAAAAAGAACAACTCTCGGAACAGCTCCGGCAGGCCCAAAAGCTGGAATCCATTGGAAGACTGGCCGGTGGCGTTGCCCATGATTTGAACAACATGTTGACCCCCATATTCGGTTACGCTGAATTTCTCTTAGACACATTCGACGAAAAAGATAGTCGAAAGGTAGCCCTCGAACAGATTATTTCTGCTGCCAAGCGAGCCCGAGAAATAGTTAAGCAACTCCTTACCTTCAGTCGGTGTCAAACACTTGTAGTGGAGCAGGTGAATTTGAACAAAATACTATCAGATATTGAAGCGTTACTTCGCCGGACACTACTGGAGAATATTGAGATCAAGTTAATATTAGACCCTTCCATTCCTTTAATCAGCGCTGATGTAGGTCAAATCGAACAAATTATAATGAACTTGGCAATTAATGCTCAAGATGCCATGCTAAATGGAGGGGTCTTAGTAATAGAAACCAAGGCTACCGAACTGGATGATAATTACGCGAGGATGCATCCGGATGTAAAACCTGGCCATTATGTGCTGCTAAGTGTCAGTGATACCGGTTGTGGAATGGATGCAGAAACTTGCAATAAAATTTTTGAGCCTTTTTTCACTACAAAAGATAAAGACCAGGGAACCGGTCTAGGTCTATCTACCGTTTATGGTATAGTTAAAAAACACAATGGACATATAAATGTTTATAGTTTCCTTGGCAAGGGAACAACCTTTAAGATATTTTTCCCAACTTCGTCTTCATTAACTGAGTATATAGAAAAAGAAACTGATCCGTCCCCAAGTGTCGTGATACACCCAGGCCATGAGAGAATACTACTTGTAGAAGATGATCAATATGTTAGAGAACTGGTTGGCACAATTTTAAAAAAGTATGGCTATAAAGTGATTGAAGCATCAAATGGGAAAGAAGCTATCAATCTATTAGATAATTATAAAAAGGAAATAGATTTACTCCTTACTGATGTAATTATGCCAGCCATGAATGGGAAAGAGCTGTTTGAGACTTTGACCAAGAAATATAAGAACCTTAAAGTGATTTTTATGTCTGGATATTCGGGAAATATCGTGGCTCATCACGGAATTCTTAAAGACGGTTGCCTGTTTATTCAGAAACCGTTTACTACTGTTGATTTGCTAACCAAGATCCAGGAAGTTTTGGATAAATAATGCCTTGTAGTTTTAACAGCTTGAACAAATAATCAGTGTTGGGCCATTGCTGCCAGTCAATCAGCTTAGGAAAAAAGTATCTCCAGATCCTTTTTTGTAAGATTTGTGAGCAGGTTGCGGCTTCCGCTTAAAATGGAGCCTACCATCTCCTGCTTCTTCTTTTGAAGGCTCAGAACCTTTTCCTCGACAGAATCCTTTGAGATGAGCCTATAGGTCACAACCTTCTTGGTCTGGCCGATCCTGTGGGTGCGGTCTATGGCCTGGAGTTCCACAGCCGGGTTCCACCAGGGATCAACTATGAAGACATAGTCTGCCGCTGTGAGGTTGAGGCCAAATCCCCCTGCCTTAAGGCTTATGAGAAAGGCCCTGATCTCCGGGTTCTCCTGGAAGTTTTTGACCCTCTCCTTGCGCTTTGCCTGGGGAGTCCTGCCGTCCAGGTATTCAAAGGGGATTTTTCGCGCAAGAAGCTCATCCTTTATGAGTTTTAACATCTTGGTGAACTGGGAAAAGATGAGCACCTTGTGGCCTCCGTCTATGGATTCTGAAAGGAGCTCCAGAAGCTGCTCGAATTTGCCAGAAGGGCAGTCTGCTGCCCCAAGAAGGGCAGGATGGTTGGCTGCCTGCCTGAGCCGCAAAAGGCCTTCAAGGACCATTATCTTGGAGCGTGCCACGCCCTTTTTCTCCACGGTCTCAAGGATGCTTGACTTGTAATGGTCGCGTATCTGCCTGTAAAATTCCCTCTGTTCCCTGGTCATGGTGCAGCGGATGATGGATTCGATCTTGTCCGGAAGCTCTTTTGCCACCTCTTCCTTGGTGCGCCTCAGGATAAAGGGGCTAACGATCTGCTTGAGGGTCTTAAGTACCTCCTTGTTTCCATTTGCCGCAGGCTTTGCAAAGCGTTCCATGTAGTGGTCCTTCCTGCCGAGTATGCCAGGATTGAGAAACTCCATCTGGGACCATAGCTCCCCGAGATGGTTCTCTATGGGGGTGCCCGTCAAGCAAAGCCTGTGGCGGGCCTTTATGAGCCGGCATGCCTTTGCCGTAAGTGAGTCGGGATTTTTTATGTACTGGCTCTCATCAAGGATGCAATAGTCAAATTGGAAGTCTCTGAGCTTCTTTATGTCGCGCCTCACTATACCGTAGGTGGTAAGCAGAATGTCCACATCCTGCATGCCTGAAAGGCACTTGTACCGTTCCATCCCTACGTAGGTAGATATTCTCAGATCGGGGGTGAATTTTTCCGCTTCCGCCTGCCAGTTGAATACTAAGGAGGTTGGAGCGACTATAAGGCAAGGCTCGCGGACCTTGCCATGCCTGATTTTGAGGAGCCATGCAAGGACCTGGACTGTTTTCCCAAGGCCCATATCGTCGGCAAGTATTCCACCGAGGCATAGTTCATGCAGGAAATTTAACCAGCCAAGGGCTTCTTTTTGATAGGGCCTTAGACTGCCAGTAAGATTCCTTGGAGGATTTACTCGCTTTATTCCCTGGAAATTTTTAAGTTTTTCACGCAGATTATCAAATCTCCTGTCTGTTTTTGCCTTTATGCCCTCTTCCAAGAGGTGTTCTATCAGCAACGCATGCGAAGAGGGAAATCGAAGTATCTTTGTGCCATCCTTGCCCTTTTCGGTCCGGGCAAGCTCGAGTACGCGCCTGTGCCTTTCAAGCCACTTGGCCGGGAGGATGCCATGTCCCCCGGAGTCAAGTCTTACAGTCCTTTTACCCCGCAGAAAGGCCGATATAACCCTGGGCAGAGGTACCGATTCCGTACCAAAGTCTATTTCTGCTTTCATATCGAACCAGTCTATGCCAGAAGAGATGAACATGCGCCTAATGTTTCCGGCCCTGAAGGGTTTCCCGTTTTCTGCTTCAAGCCTCACACCTTTTCTTTCTATGTCAGACAGGGCTTCTGCCGCAGAGTCGAAGCTGATGGAAAACCCTTCTTCCGTCTCTTTGAAACCCGCTTCTCGTATCTGCCTGAGTATTTGTTTTTCTTGCTCCCTGTCCCTTTTTATGAAAATCCACTTTGTATCGTGGAATATGATATCGTCTATCATCCCACTTTCCACCTTTGCATCTTCGTAAGTGAAAAAGGCCTTTCCGAGGATTTTTTCTCCTTCTGTCTTCAATACAAGGATGCATTGGGGTTTTACGTTGCTGACCGTTTCAGGCGCAATATCGCTTGGCAGTTCGAGATGATCCACACGGGAAACCCTTATTGCACGCCTTACTACCTCGGGCAGCGCCTTTTTAGGGGCCTTTTTTATGCCCCTTTTCATCATCTTTTTAACAAGGTCGTAAGAAGGCCCTGAAAGTTCATAAAGGCAGCCCTGACAAATCATCATGACTGGTGAGGAGTGAAGCATCAGCGCATCCACCGTCCTTATCCTGTTTTCTCCGATTGTGATTTGCGGCTCCATTTTTATGTGGCCCCCGGAAACAGGCCTTGCGCTGATAGTCAGCTTCGCTTTTGTTTTATAAGCGGGAAGCCCGAGAGGGTCAGCCACAGTCTCGCCGCGAGATCCCGTGACAACGCACCTGCCGGTTTCTGCTAATAGCGGCAGCAGGGTGGCGGTGTTTTCCGGAGACAGAACTATACTGTTGAAGCTGTCCCCATATGTGTCGTAGCCGTAACCGTAAGAAAAGCGCGAATAGCTCGATAGTGAGGACAGGAATGGAAGAATAAGCCTGTCGGGGACTGGCAGTTCCGGCTTAGTCATGATCTTTGAGTTGATCTTTCTCCTCCTCCCTGGTTCCCCGTTCTTTTTTATGTATTGCTCAAACGCAGATACCTCGATGGTGTTGCCTTTCACCCGCACTTCGTATCTGAGCACAAAGTCCTGAATGGGTTTCCAAGGCTGCGGTTTTTCGCTTTTCCACACCTCTGGCCTGAATACCTCCTTGATGTCAAGGACGGATTCCTCTATGTCTTCTGTCTCTTCATAGCCGTGTTCCCTGAAAAATTTTTCCGCCTTGATTATTGTGGCCCATATATGCTTGCAAGGTATGCCCTGCCGGAAAAATGGGCAGGTACAGCCGATTCTAACTGCGCCCTTGTCCATTTCTCCAAGGTCGATGGATACCCGGTATAAAACGCTGCCTCTTACCTTTGCCCTTATGAGCCTGGAATTTATCTCGCTGAGGTTTACGCGTTCTTCCTTGGCGTATCTGTTTCCCCTGTGCCTTATTATGGGAAGAAAAAGCGTGGATAAGTCTTTTCTAAGGTTTAAAAGGTTAATGGCTTTGGAATCTGTTTTTGAAGACATTTTTCCCGTTCTTATTGTAAAGAATTGGAGGAGAAGAGCCACTAAATATAAATCAAAGGAGGGTTAAATGCACATTTATTTTTTAACCGCTCTATGGAGTGGGATCAATTCAAAGGTGGGTTAAAAGGGTAGTTTAATCATTTGGCTGCGGGCCATCACCCCATACCAAATTCCCTTCCTCGTCAAACCAGTCGTTCCCATCTCCTCCAGCAGTCACCACATCTGAGGATGAAAGGAAATTTTCCAAAAGGCAAGATACGTGGTCAATTTTCCCAAAGGTTCCCTCATTGTATTGGGGCCTGTATGCTTTGGCCCGATTGCCATGCGTACTGCCATGGTGGTAATTCCTGTGCGCTGTATGCATCTTTTTTATGAAGGCCCCCCTTCCTGTGCCCTTTATGTGGTCGCTGTCTTTAAATACGTGTACTTCCTGGATGAGTCCATGGTCAGGGGCCTTTATTACAACTGTTGTATTGTCAAGGAGTTTCAGACTCGTGACTATTGTGCTCTTTTTAAGGTCGCTGAATTCACCATTGCATCTGCCTTCCTGATCTGAAAGGTCTACGTGCGGATCACCCCAAATTGTGGTGGAAAGCTGCGAGAACTTATCAAATATGGTCAATGAAGTGGAGTTTTCAAAAGAAACAATATATCTTCCCGTATCGATATTTCGGTCATCAAGCCTTGTAAGTCCTTCGGGGCTGGTTTTGTAGTCTATGTAGCTGATCCTTTTTTGCTGAAGGTGGAGCTCCATGTGAAACTCCGTGCGTAATATAGAGCCCTTCCATTTTACAATACCTGAAAAGTCAATATTGAAATCAATCCTGCTGGCGTTTTTTTGATAGTACCGGACTTCATCGGCCATGTGCACCGGGCTGCCAATGGATTTTCCAAAGAGTTTTTCGAGTATGAGCTTTTTAAGGAAATCATCCGGGTCTATATCTTTTTCAGCTATATTGCCGCTGTCATCACCCCGTTTAAGTGCATACGTCAGGTCATCGAGCACATTTTTTAATCTGCTTAAGTCTATCCCGAGGGGCATAAGCTGGTCGGACTTGTTTACGTTTAAATTTGCTCCCTGCAAAGCGCCAGTTCTTGTGTACGTGGCTGAAAGGGAAAGAGACAGGTCAGTCTGTTTGTAGTAGGACATGGTTTCAGCCCGCGAATCCGTTTTTCCAAGAACAGGGGCTGATGCTGCGTCCTGGGCCTTGGACGTGCTGCCCGTATCTCGGTGGAAAGCCCGAGAAAAGGGGTTATGTTCAATGAAAGGAGAAATAAAATCGTGTAGTGGCAGTAACGATGCGCTCATCTTTGCCCTCCTTGGCCAGAATGAACTATGTTAAAGATTATATAAAGCTCGTGCCTTTTCCTTGGCTGAGCTCGTCCCCTTTTAAATTCTTAACGGTATCACGCGTTCTTAGCTAAAAAATATGCGCAACGACCGTATGGGCAATCCGGCTTGATCCGAAAATATTATTTACTTCACAAGGGGATTCTCGACCCTCCCCATAAAGAGGATACTCCCTGTTTTTTTATGAATAATCATGAAGAGGAATGGATGGTTCGCCCTGAATACAGGCTTGCTCATCATGGCTTTGAGACGGATGACTACGGCGGTTGCTGCCGCAGCCTCCGTTCCTTTTTCATCAACATCCACGTATGCCTGGTGAATTACCTTGGAGACCTGCAATTCTTTGTTGCCTGTCATACCGGAAAGGTCAGCCTCTTCTGAAAAGGCGTCAGACATTCCCATGCGGGCAAGTATGCGCGATAAATACAACTTTGTGTTAAGCCTGAAACGCGGGAGGTAAACATCCACGTTTCTTGTTCGCAGGGACGATGTCATGGTGTGTACACCCTTTACGCTAAGGGACTGCTCAAGGCGGGTTAGTCCCTCTTCCCGACTCGGAAGGAAAATGATCATGGAAATGGCCTTTCCAGCATAGGGCAGTTCCACGACCTGCAATTTCCCGTTCCTGCTTTCGAAATAGGGGAACTCCCCGCTCTGAAACATCATAGGGGCCGATACGGAACGCCCATCTTCGAGATGAAAAGCAGCCGATTTCGTGTTCTTTACCTTGAACTGTGAGGCCCAAAACCCTTTGAAATAAATGGCGTTGGTAAGAACAAGCCTTGTGAGCGGGTTGATGTCGCCCTTTTGAATGAGGTTTCTGATTTTTTTCTCAGTATGTTTCTCAACCCACAGGTTGATCTTTTGGCGTGTCTCTTCCGTCTTGCTGACAAAATCCAC
The DNA here is from genome assembly GCA_015493475.1 of Deltaproteobacteria bacterium. GTDB lineage: Bacteria > Desulfobacterota > Dissulfuribacteria > Dissulfuribacterales > QOAL01 > JAADCZ01. Next base: position 13,537 of record WGDC01000082.1, on the reverse strand, counting down.
AGGGAAAAATCCGCCGTGATAGTATCTATCTATTGCGTTTATGAATTTGGGTAAAAAACCGTAGCCTTTTTGCCCCCACATGGCGTTGGCAAGGCGAAGCGTGTAATCCTTTTTGGGTCCTTTGGGGAAAATTTTTTCTATTAAGGCGGAAAAGGCAGCGTGGAATCTCTCCTGGGGTCTGAAGAACCCAAGTACATCCTCCATCTGTCTTTCAGTATCGCCCCTGGCCCCGGCGTAGGTCATGGCAAGGGCGTCGGAAATACTGAAAGGCGAAAAAAAGAGATTTCCCTTCTTTTTGGAAACATTCCGGTATAGCTTAAGGGCAAAGGCCGTGTTTGCTTGTACTATGCCCTCGAGGGTTTTGGGTTCATCCGTCTTGCCATGTGCAGCAATAGACTGAATAAGAAAAACCAGGAGAACCAATGCGAATATCCTTCCTTTTCCCCAAATTGTTCCTTTCATAGATACGCCATCCTCTCTGTTTTTCCGACATATGCCGGTGCCTTGGCAGCTTATGTCAACCTTCGGCGGATCATGGAGGCGGAATCATCGGTTCCCGTCCCATGACGGCCGATTCCGATAACGCCTCACCTACCTTTTTACCCAGCGCAGGGTGAAGAAAATCTGCTTGAGTTCTTTTATAACGCGTTTTCGGTCGTATGGCTTCACCTGTCCATGTGCGTAATTGCCAATGTCGGTTTCATGGGTAAACAGTCTCACTGTGATGCAAAAGCTATGTACGAAAGTGCGGAATAATTCCGTTCTGTAAAGGTTGCCCGCCGCGCCCTCTTCGGTATGGTAATGGCGGTAGTCTATTCCGTTAACGCGCCATGTGCCTTGTTTTTCTACCTCTCCAGCGTAGGGCTTTGCGTCGAGGCAGGACTGTCTGCCTTGCAGGTTTTCGCGCGAAATTACAAAATAAGCCTCTTGTAGGTTCGTTTTTTGATAGAGTTCCTTGTCGGTCAAGAGTATCCCGAGTAACTCGTTGTTAAAATAGCGTGGCAGGGCCTTGTGCGATACACTCGCGTCGTAGCTGACCAGAAAACCAAGCCTGGAGTTGAATTCTTCCTTGCGCTGGCGCATCGGCGGGTAAATGGTCACCTTCAGTTCTGTTCCGTTGGTCGTACCCTGGACTGCAATTTCTATTCGGTAGTTCTCGGTCTTGGGCAATATGCCACGCCAGTTGGGGCGATTTATATCGTAGCTTTGGTAGACCGTACCATCGGATCCCGCAAGCGATAGCGCTGCGTCTGCGGGCCTGCCATCGGGCCTGGTGACAAGAATTTCAGCGCCTTGTCCGGCCATGGCGTGGAAAACGTAGCCGCCAACCTTTGGGGGAATTTTTGACTTCCAGGAAATTGCTCCTTTGGCAAAGGCTATTTTACCCCATGCCGGAGCAGGGCGTTGAGTGAAAGCCGGCGTGCGTGCGGGTTCCCCGGAGTCAGGCGTTCTTGGAACGGCTACACGGATTTGGGGTCCGCTCGTCTGTCCACCAAGTGTTGGCAGGCTCCAGGATGTTACCGTGGCTACTATTGCCACTAAGACAAAAGGTATAAAAAGGCGGCAATTGGTTTTCCTGAATCCAGGTTTCATTGTTTTTTTGTTCCTACTATTGTTACAACGTGTTTTATGCATATTATTATTCCCGCACCATTAAGGCTGCGCCAGGTCTGGCCGGATCATGATGGAATTCGGTCCACCGCTCATAATAGAGAAATGCGTTGTCATTTTGAAGCCAGAGTAGAGAGTATCATCGCCTCACGGCCGCGGATGAAATCTCCGATGTATTTTCCTCAGATATCCAGTGTCTAAGTGGGTATATATCTGGGTTGTGCCTATGTCGCTGTGGCCGAGAAGGAGTTGCACGGCCCTTAGATCCGCTCCCCCTTCAAGAAGGTGCGTGGCAAAGCAGTGGCGCAGGCAGTGGGGATAGACCTTTCCGGAAAGCCCGGCCCTTATGCTGTACTGCTTGATTATCTGCCAGAGCCTTTGGCGTGAGATGTGCCTGCCCCTTTTCCCCACGAAGCAGTAATAGCTTTTGGCCTTTTTAAGCAGGTGTGGCCTGGCCTTGGTGGTGTATTCTTCGAGCCATGATTTTGCCTCTGCTCCCAGGGGGACTATCCTTTCCTTGTTGCCTTTTCCGGTTATCTTCAGAAACCTGCCTTCCATGTTTATTTGGCCCATTTGTAACCCGACTGTCTCGGAGGCCCTGAGACCGCAGGAATAGAGTACCTCGAGCATGGCCCTGTCTCTCAGCCCTGTGGGTTTGGCAATGTCCGGCTCGTTGAGCAGCCTGTCCACCTCCTGCGGCGTTAGCACCAAGGGAAGCTTCCTCCCGGCCCTTGGGTTCCCTATTATGGCTGTTGGAGATGTGGAAATCCTGTTTTCCATGAGCAGGTAACGAAAGAATCCTCTGACTGACGACAGTTTTCTAGATGTGCTCGCTGCTGAGATTCCGGATTTCTTCAGATGGGTCAGCCATTTGACGACATGTTTCGTACGCACCTGCTCCGGGCTATTGCAGCCGAGGCCTTTCGTGAAAGAGCTGAAGTCTATTATGTCGAAGCTGTATGCCTCTATGGTTTTGTTTGCAAGGCCCTTTTCTACGGATATGAAGGCAAGGTAATCATCTATGTCTTCTTGCCACGACATCTGTTTTATATCTCCTCAGCTATCTCCTGGGCTACTTCCGCAACGAGCGTGTCACGTGTTGTGAAGCTGAGCGTCCTGAGTTTGCTCCTGAGTCCCTTTTTTTCCGGACCGGAAAGCCCCCTTGATAGCTCAAGCAATTTTTCCATGGTCTCTATCACCATCTCGGTTTCTCCGTCAAGATCAAGAAGGAGCACAAGTGCCCCCCAGTCATCTGGCAGTCCATACTTTTTGATGTACTTTTTGGCCTCCTTCCTGAATCTTGAAGTGCCAAAGGAGTCGTGAATCCTCTGGAGGTCCTTTTCATGGGCCGGGTCGCCCTTGGCACCCTTAAATAGCTGTTCTACCCTTTTGAGATACTGGTTTTTTATCCTCGGGTCTTCGAGTCTCTTCTCTATGCAGCTTTTATGGCCTTTTTTACGTCCCATGGTCATCCTTCCTTTTTCGTGGCTTGAAATTCAAACAGCTTATTCAAATATAAAATCTGTGTCGGGTAGCACAATGCAAGTCAGCCTGCCGCCATAAACGGCCCCAGTGTCTATGCCAATCTTGTTCGGTTTTAGAAGGGGCGTGTCAAAGGGCGTATGGCCAAAGATTATCCTCTTGTCCCAGTCGTAGTCGGACTTGATGAATTCGCGCCTTATCCAAAGCATGTCTTTCTCTTTCTGCTTATCAAGGCTAACGCCGGGCTTGACTCCCGCATGTACAAGGAAATAGTCCCGGGTTTCAAAGGAGACGGGCAGGGAGCTGAGGAACTTTATGTGCGAAAAGGGAAGGAGACCGGCCGCCTCGTTTCCCTCGGTATTAATAGCGATGCCATAGCTTTTTAGGGTTTTCTCCCCGCCAAAAGCGAGAAAGGTGTCTGACAGGTCCCCGTTATGGAGGTAATCAAGAAACATTAGTTCGTGGTTTCCCTTTAGACATATTACCCTCCCCGGATGATCAGCCCGGAGTTCCATGAGTAGCTCCACAACGCCCGCCGGATCCGGTCCCCTGTCAACGTAATCGCCGAGAAAGACCATGATGTCCCTGCCCCAGTCTATGGGCAGCCGCTCTATGAGTCTTCTTGCCCTGCCGAGACATCCGTGTATGTCTCCAATTGCAAATATGCGGTTCATTACCCAAAAGGTCCTTGGCGGCGTATGGGCATTGAACTATTCATCAAAAGGTCAAGAGGTTCCTGAGCCCTGCCTCTTCTGCCCAATTTACTGCCCTTGCAAATTCTTCAACGGTGATGAGCCTGTCAAGGGGCGGATATTTGGAGGCCATGCCGCACGGTCGGTATTGATCCATTATGTTTACAACGGTATCTATAGAAAGCTCTGAGGCTATGAATCTGAACACCTGTCTTGTACCAGAAAGGTCTTCGGGAAGCACGAGGTGACGTATCAAAAGGCCGCGATAGGCAGCACCTGTCTTTTCATCCACCTTGAGGTTGCCCACCTGTCTGTACATCTCCTTTACTGCCAATTTGCAAAAATCCCAGTATCTCTTGACTCTGGAATACCTTAGTGCCTTTTGGTTGTTAGAGTATTTCATGTCCGGCATGTAGATGTCCACAATGCCGTTAAGGAGTTTAAGGGTTTCAAAAGACTCGTACCCCCCGCAGTTGTAAACTATTGGAATGCGCAGGCCTTCCCTGGCAGCAAGGAAAAGGGCATCTATCACCTGCGGCACCACGTGAGTTGGGGTGACGAGATTCACATTGTGGCATCCTCCCCCCTGGAGGGAAAGAAATATAAAGGCAAGGTATTCCCTTTCCACCTCCTGTCCCTCAAGGCCCTGGTTTATTTCAAAGTTTTGGCAGAAGAGGCACCTCATGTTGCAGCCTGAGAAAAAGACCGTGCCCGAGCCGTTTTCCCCCGTTATTGGGGGTTCTTCACCAAAATGTGCCCCAAAACTTGCAACGAGCGAATTTTTACCAATTTTGCAAAGGCCCCTTTCGTCATCGAGCCGGTTGACCTTGCACGCATGGGGACAGAGGGTGCAGGAGGCCAGGATGGAGTGGGCCTGCTCTGCCCTTTTTTCAAGCTCCCCTGTTTCAAGGAGTTTCAGATAAGAAGGTCTTTTTTCCATGATTCCCGTTCGTGCAGGTTGATCCTGTAAAGCTCGAGTATGGCCATGCAAAGGGCGATGACCATGGGACCCAGGATAAGGCCGAGGAGTCCGAAGACGTTTATGCCGCCTATTATTCCCAGGAAGAGGAACAGGTTGTGAAGCTCCGTTTTTCCGCTGATGAGATAAGGGCGCAGGAAGTAGTCTATCTGGCTTATTACAAGAAGGCTGAAGGCTAGGAGGGCCGCTCCCTTGAGGTACTGGGCGGTTACAAGGAGGTAGATGCTTGCAGGGGCCCAGACGATGGCCGTGCCTATCATGGGCACGAAGGTGCCAAGGCCAAGGATGGTTCCCCAAAGGATGGGGGCTGAAAAACCAAGGGCCCAGAAGATGAATATGCCAAGGCCAGCCTGTATGATACCGGTGAATATGTTACCATAAAGGGTGGCGGCAAGCACATCGGAGGTGAGCTTCATAAACCTGTCAACGCTCTCCTTTTTCAAAGGAAGAAGGCCCTTGAAGGCCCGCAGCATGTTCTCTCCATCGGTAAACAGGTAAAATAGTATAACGAGCATCAGGAAGGATTTGAATATCAGCACGGCTATGTTTCTGAATACAACCGTGCCCTTTCGGAAAAAGTATTCCCCTGCTGAACGCGTGAGCTCGGCAAGGGTGCCGTGCAGGTCTGCCCCGTAGAGTTTAAACGCCTTTAGCAACTTTATCGTAAGCATGTTCAGGATAGGGTACTTGTCGGGGTCGGGTATGATGTCAAGCTTCAGGTATTGAAGGTTCGCCATCCCGGCCGTGTACACCCGTAACACCTCGGAGGTGAGGCTTGTGATGAGGAAAAAGACCGGTATGATGATAAATGCTACGATAAGGAAGCACATTATAAAGGATGAAAGCATCCTTTGGCCCATTAGCAGTCGTACGAGTCTCTGGTAAAGGGGGTGGAAAAATAGGGATAGGATTATCGCCCAGCAGATAGGCTCGAAGAAGGGCACGTAGATCCACAGGCCGCAAAAGAGTAAGGCAAGGGCAAGACAAAGGGCAACAACCCCGGACAGTTTTTCCGTCCATGCCTCTTCCCCGTGGCTTATGGGCGGTTTGTCTGTCAGTGGTTCATGCACAGTTTTTTTAGTCCCCTTGGAAGGGAGTCAATACCAAGTTCCGCTGCAAAATCGGCAAGTTCCTCATGAGTGCAGTTTATGGAAGAGGTTCGCTTTCCAGATGCCACATCGGAAAGCTCTGTTTCAAGAAAGTGGAGGAGGTGGCTGGCTGCCTCCCTTTTCACCTCCTTCATGTCAAAGCCCTCTTTCAGGCAGAAGTTTTTCAGGCGCTCAAGGTTCGCAATGGATCTCTTAATCCCCCTGTAGATCCGCCTGTCCCTGTTCTCGGGCTTAAGGTCCCTAAGAAGTATCTTTATATACCTTTCAAATACCGCCTCTTTCATAAGGGTGACATCTACCTCTTCCCTGTTGAGCCTTGGCCCTTCCGGGTCTTCAAAGAGGTAGTATAGCCCAGAATGCAGGGCAATCTCCGGGGTTTCTCCGGAATGTTTTATAAGGAAGGCCTCTTCTTCCAAGATATCGTCGATTTCCGGTCCAGGAATACCTGGCATATCCTGCCTGCTTACCACCAAAGGGGGCTCTGCCATGCCTTTTTGAGCCCTTCTAATGGTTCATCCAATATCTTTTTTCCGGTGTGGCTTATGGTGAGCCTCGGCGAATCTGTCACCTCGCCTATTAGTGAAAAAACAGAGTCTGCCATTACCTTTTCAAACTCGGCCCGGTTCTCTGGCCTCACAGTCACCACCATGCGGCTTTGGCTTTCGCTGAAAAGGAGATGGTCGAGCCTGTCTATGTTTTCGGCAGGTACGGCAGAAAGGTCAACATCCATGCCTAGGCCTCCTGAAAAGGCCTTTTCCGCAAGGCACACCCCAAGGCCCCCGTCTGAGCAGTCGTGGCATGATGTTACAAGGCCGCGATCTGTTGCCTGGGAAAAGGCCCTGTAGCGGGCCGCAGCCTCTTCTATGTTCACCTTTGGGATGGTGTTTCCAACAAGGCCCCTGGATGATAAGTACTCCGATGCGCCAAGCTCGGCAAAGGTGGTTCCCAGGATGTAAACAAGATCTCCCGGGCCTTTTACATCCATGGTTAGGGCCTTTCTCACGTCATCTATCTTCCCTATGAGGGAAAAGAGAAGGGTAGGGGGGATGGATATCTTTACGCCGCCTATCGTGGCGTCGTTCTTCATGCTGTCCTTTCCAGAGATGCAAGGGATCATGTAGGCGGTGCATATTTCGTAAAGTGCCTTGTTTGCGCGGACAAGCTGGGCAAGCTTGTAGTGGCCGTCAGGCGTCTTTTCAGACTGGACCGGGTCGCACCAGCAGAAGTTGTCGAGTCCTGACATCTCGTCAAACTTTGCGCCAACGCAAAGGGCGTTTCTTACCGCCTCGTCCACTGCGGCGCAAACCATGTGGAAGGTGTCTATGTCGCTGTAGCGCGGACAGATTCCGTGGGAGACAACCAGACCTTCCATGCGGTCAAGATCCGGCCTCAAGATGGCCGCATCACTTGGCCCATCGTTCATAGCGCCGCAAAGGGGCTTTATGACGCTTCCTCCCTGCACCTCGTGGTCGTACTGGCGGACAACGTACTCCTTGCTGCAGATGTCAAACCTGGAAAGGAGCCTCTTTAGCTCTTTTCCAAGGTCAGGTGGGCATTCAAAGTCCGGCTCTTCATGTTCAGGCGGCTCCCATACGGCAGTAAGCTCCATCTGGGGAACGCCGTCGTGTATGAAGTCCATGTCTATGTAGGCAACTGTCTTTCCGTTATAGAGGCAGTGGTACTTGCCCGAGTCAGTAAAGGTGCCAAGTACCGTTGATTCAACGCCCATTTTCCTTGAAAGGGCCAGAAACTCGTCCAGTTTTTCAGGGGGCACGGCAACGGTCATCCGCTCCTGGGCCTCGGAAACGAGTATCTCCCAGGGCTGAAGGCCCGGGTATTTAAGAGGCGCGCGATCAAGGTGTAGCTCAAAGCCACCTGATTCCTGGGCCATCTCTCCCACCGAGGAGGAAAGTCCGCCTGCCCCGTTGTCCGTAATGGAGTTATAAAGGCCAAGGTCCCTGGCTCTAAGAAGGAAGTCTGTCATCTTCTTCTGGGTGATTGGATCTCCTATCTGCACTGCAGTTGCAGGGGAGCCCTCGTGGAGCTCTTCAGAGCTGAAGGTGGCCCCGTGGATGCCGTCTTTTCCGATCCTTCCTCCGCACATGACAATGGCATCCCCTGGTTGCGCCTTTTTTTCGTAGGAGGGGCGTCCTCCTATGGTCTTTGGCATGACACCTCCTGTACCGCAAAAAACCAGGGGCTTTCCAAGGTAGCGCTCGTCAAAGACAATGGAACCGTTTATCGTGGGGATGCCGCTTTGGTTGCCCCCGTGCTCAACGCCTTCCCTTACGCCTTCGAATATGCGCTTTGGATGAAGAAGGCCCTTGGGAATGGGCTTGTCGTAGTCAGGCGGGCCAAAGCAGAACACGTCCGTGTTGAAGACGAGCTTTGCGCCAAGTCCTGTTCCGAATGGGTCCCTGTTTACACCAACTATGCCGGTAAGTGCACCGCCATAGGGGTCAAGGGCAGAGGGGCTGTTGTGGGTCTCCACTTTGAATGCCACGTTTAGCTCGTCGGTAAAGCTCACCACCCCCGCGTTGTCCTTGAAGACGGAAAGGCACCAGTCCCTGTCTCCAAGCCTCTTTCTTATGGTGTCAGTTGCGCCGCGGATGTAGGTGCCAAAGAGGCTGTCTATCTCCTCATTTCCTTCAGGGGTCTTGTAGTGGATTTTGGCATTGAAAATCTTGTGCTTGCAGTGCTCAGACCAGGTCTGGGCAAGGGCCTCAAGCTCGCAATCCGTGTATTTTGCCCCAAGGCCCACTTTTTTCCTCTCCTCAAGGATTTTCGGGTCCTGCAGGTGCGCCTGGAGGATCTTCATCTCCTTAAGGCTTAGTACCAGCACCCTTTCACGGGAAAGCCGCATGAGCTCTTCATCGCTCATGGCTGAAAGGTCAAACTCCAGCACCTCTACCTGTGCCTCGTCCCTTACCCTTGGCACAAAGAAGAAGGGGCTGCCCTCTTTGTTGTATGTCTCTTCAAGCCGGTCAAAGGGGCAGATGGTTGTGCGGTGGATGAGATCGTTTGCAAGAAGGTCCATTGCCAGGGATTCTGCCTGGGCCTTGTCAAGCTCTCCCTTTATGAGGTATCCCGTTGAGGTGTAAACGCCTTCGTCCTGGCCAAGCCTTCTTTCAAGGAGAAGCTCTATGGCCTCCTTTGCCGTCTTACCCTCGTTGTCAGTAACTCCGGGTCTGAACCCCACCTCTATGATCCACTGGTAATCCGTGCTGGTAGCCTCGGAGATGGCCTTTGCCACGGGTTTATTTATAGTGTACTGCTGGATTACCGGGTCTGAAAAGGGGCCTTTGGCTATGGCGTCTATGGTATCCTGGCCAAGGTCCATTTCAACTATGTAGACCTTGTAAGTTCTTATCTCTTCAACTGGCAGTCCCAGGTCCTCGCGGGCCCTTTTTAGGGTCTTGAGACCATGGGCATCCTTGAGATTGGTTTTTAGGCAGACTTCGATTCTGTGGGTCATTTTAACTCCTGTACCTCGTTGTTTTTTTCAGGGACAACCGGTGCCTTTATCCATAATAGGCTATCTGCATTTCCCATGCAAAATCGTCTTCAGATTAAAGATCTGCTGATAATAAAACAAGCAGAAGGTCTCAATGCAAGTTACGGACGCAACAAGCAGCTGAGCAGACCCTGGTTGGTCCTTAGGCAGTATGTAACAGAAGGGATAATCAGCCTGTTTTCAGCATGTTTATTACCTTTTTCATATCTTCCGGCATGGGAGCAGACAGATTAAGGCACCTGTCTGCCTCCATGGGGTGCACTAACTCGAGCCTGTGTGCGTGAAGCATCTGTCTTGGTATCATGACTTTATCCCCGGAAGGCGTCCGAACTGTTCTTTTTCCTCCATAGGGGGCATCTCCAAGAATCGGATGCCCCAAGTAGGACATGTGAACCCTGATCTGGTGGGTACGCCCGGTATGGATTCTGATCCTTACTATCTGTGCCGAAAAGAGGTCCCTGTCTACATGAAATTGGCTTAGCGCCTGTCTGCCCCTGTTGCTGTCTACAGCCATTATGGTGCGTTTTGCCGTGTGCCTGCCAATGGGAAGGTCCACAATGCCTTCCATGTCGGGAAGGTATCCTGATGTAATGGCAATGTAGGTCTTCTTTACCTTCCTTCTCCTGAAAATGTTTGCGAGGGCCTGATGGGCCGCATCGTTTTTTGCCACGATCATGATTCCGCTGGTGTCTTTATCTATCCTGTGGACGATGCCTGGCCTGATTTTTCCCCCGATTCCAGACAGGTTGCTGCAGTGATGCAGAAGGCCGTGAACCAGGGTGTTGTCATGGTTTCCCGCACCCGGGTGCACCACAAGCCCGGCAGGCTTGTCTATTACCACAACATGTTCGTCTTCAAAGAGGATATTGATGTCCATGGGAACCGGTTTAATATCGATAGGCGCAGGCTTGGGAATTGTAACCGCAATTGTCTGGTGTTCCCTAAGCTTTTGCCTCGGCAGGAGGCATACCTCGCCGTCAAGGCTAACCAGCCCCCTTTTTATCATGGCTTTCAGCCTGGTTCTTGAAATGTCCGGAATTTTTCGGGCAAGAATCTTGTCGAGCCTGTCCCCGGTTTCCTCGGGGCTGATCTCCATAATGATATTTCTTGGGATTGAAGACCGCTTTGTCAAGTATTAGGCCGGGACCTGTGGCTACAGGTCTGTTTTCATTTCAAGGAGCATGTTTGGTTCCGGCTCAACCTCGATCTCCTCAATGCCGAAGATTTCCTCAATGCCCCGTTCTATTTCTTCTTCTTTCTTGTTTCGGGCAATGGAAAGCTCCTTTACCAGTAGCGCCCTGGCGGTCTCTAACATTTTTTTCTCGCCGAAAGAAAGCGGTTTGTCCATTTGCAGGATGTAAAGATCCCTAAGTACGGCAGCGAGGTCGAAGATAGAGCCTGTTTTTATTCTTTCCATGTATTCCCTGTAGCGCCTGTTCCAGGTCTGAGGGGTAAACTTGACGTCCTTTTCTTCAAGGATAGAATAGACCCGCTCTACATCTTTTTTTGAAATGATGGACCGGAGCCCTACCGCCTCCGTGTTGTTTTTGGGGATCATTATCTTCATGTCGTTTTCCAGTATTCGCATGACATAGAAGACAAGGCTTGATCCGCCTATTTCCTTTTCTTCGATGGCCTCTATAAGGCCAACGCCATGGGCTGGATAGACTGCGAGATCGCCTACTTTAAACATGGCCTCTATGGTTCGACCTCCTGCGGTTTCTTTGAATTTTCAATAAAAAACGATAACATTATACCATTTTGTGTCAAAAAATGAAATACCTGTTGACATAAAAAGGCCGCATTGAACTGCGGCCTTTATGCTGAGTGGTTGGGTCGGTTATTAATGGCCGTTAGTTGAGGACCTTGTGGCCTCGCTGTCTCATGCAGCGGATGTAGGCGTTCTTGTAAGCGGTTTCCGCATTCATGCCCTTATATGTGCCTCCGCCGATACCACCAGCCGCGGCTCCGATTGCGGCGCCCTTGCCCGGAGAACCTACCGCGGCTCCGATTGCGGCGCCCGATGCCGCACCTATAGCGCCACCTATCAGGCCGCCCTTGACTACCTCACCGGGCGTGTATCCTGAGACTCTCTCGGCAAGCATCTTGCATTCCACCAGGTCCTGGTTTATATAGGCAGCCCTTGGATCGTTGTAAGGATCAACCACCGGCTGCCATCCCGTTTGGCTTGCACATCCTGCCAGTAGTATCAAGATAGAGCCAAGCAGAAATAGTGTTTTCTTGTGTTTCACTTGCTACCTCCGTTAGGAAATTTTCTATTAAGAATAATGTCAGTTTTTGTTTCTGTCCATTCATTTATGCCCATCTTCAGATTTCAGGGCATCTCTACTGGACATGAGAGAGAAAAGATATTATCCCCTCTGTTTTGAGTTATGGACCGTGAATTCACTCTGAGGATTTTTGACTTGAGGCGAGGGGCATTTTGGTTGTCTTTCCTGGTCGCTCTGTTTTTGATCCAGACGGCGGAAACTGATGTTCTCGCAGGCGGCATACCACCGTACCGCCCCCCTTCCGCAACAAAAGGCCCAGGGTTTTCTATCGTGCTTCCACAGGAGACGCTTAGAGGCATCCTCGAATCCAAATCCACGTTGGAGCTGACAAGAAAACGTTTTTCATTTTTTTTGAAAGGCCGTGAATTCGTTGCCACAACCACAATCAACCAGTCCCTTCAGGCCTATCTCGACGACCTCTTTTCAAAGAGTCTCGGAGCGATGGCCGCCTTGGTTTGCATTGATCCGATTTCCGGTCGTGTGGTTGCCATGTCGGGCTTTGACAGGATAGAGCCTTCCTCAAAGGTCTGGACCGAGCTCTTAGTCCCGTCAGCGAGCCTTTTCAAGGTAGTTACGGCGGCAGGCGCCATCGAGTTTTACTCCATGACTCCCTCTACTACATTTTATTTCAATGGCGGGAGACATACCCTCTACAAGTACCAGCTAAGGGACAAGAGGAATCGTTATACGTCTGCTGTAACCCTGCTCGAGGCCTTTTCCCGCTCCATAAATCCGGTTTTTGGAAAAATCGGCATCCAATATCTGAAAAGAGACGGCCTCCTGGAGATGGCGGGCCGTTTCCTTTGGGGCAGGCCAATACCTTTTGAACTGAAGGTGGAGGTAAGTCCATTGTACATAGGCCCGGATTCCTTCAACATAGCAGAGGTAGCAAGCGGTTTTAATCGCAGGACCAGGGTGACTGCTCTCCACGAGGCCCTGATTTCCGCCGGCATAGCAAATGGGGGCGTAATAATGGCCCCGAGTTTCATTGACATTGTTGTTGAAAAGGGAGGAGAAATGGTCTATCAAAACAAGTTTTATCCACTGATAAGGGCAGTCAACCCCAGAACCGCCGCTACGCTTCGGAGGTTAATGGTCGCAACGGTCACGAGAGGTACGGCAAGGAGGGCCTTCCGCGGCTACAAAAGGGACAAGGTGCTCAGGAATCTGGTCATTGGAGGCAAGACCGGAACAATAGACAGCAATGACCACCGGTTCAGGTACGATCTTTTCAGTGGCTTTGCGTGCAGCAAGGTTACCGGGCGCTGTCTGTCGGTGGGTGTTTTCGTGGCCCATGACAGGGTGCTTGGAAGGCGCTCGGCCTCTTTTGCGAGGCTTGCTTTCAGGAAATACTTTGAAGACATGAACCAGTAGCGAAATATACAAGAAAGGAAAGGCATAAGATGGCTACCATCAGCCCATTCAGGGGAATCTATTACAACAAGGACATGTTCCCTTGTCTCGAATATCTCGTTGCCCCTCCCTATGACGTAGTGGACGAACGCGAAAGAGAGGCCATTGTCAAAAGAAATTCCAAGAACATATTCAGTCTCGAGCTGCCTTCAATGGATGATTGCAGCGAGCCCGTAGGGGATAAGTACGAGTGTGCAGCCTTTAAACTTAACAGGTGGCTCAGGGAAAAGGTGCTCTTGCGCGATGAAAGAGCGTCAATCTATCCTTATGACATAGAATACATGTATGGCGGGGAAAAAAGGGTCAGGAGGGGTTTTATATCCCTGGTCAGGGCCGACGGCTGGGACAAAAGGACGGTGCTTCCACACGAGAGGACCTTTGCTAAGGTGACGGAGGACCGGTTTCTTCTCAGGAGCGCTACAAGGGCGCAGTTTAGCCAGATATTC
>WGDC01000081.1 GCA_015493475.1 Deltaproteobacteria bacterium | reverse complement strand
TGAAAAAATGAGCAGACAAGCCTTCAAACCGCTAACGCATCATACCAGACCGGGACCGGGCCAAGCCCTTCATCTTGGCAAGGCCACTTCGCTTGCTCCTTGCCATTTTCATGTCAGCAGGATGCCTCCGGCGGGGCGGTTCCCTAAAAAAATTAGCACATGCCAAACCGGACAGTTTATTTGCTATAAAACCGGACAACTCTATTTGTTGACAACATGAGTGTCCATGTGTGCAGGCCTCCGTCAAAGTCGAATTTCGATAAGTCTGGCCACCTTTTCTCCCATGTAGGTGGAAAAGCTAACAGACAGGACTTATACCCTTAGTACACTCAGGAATGCCTCTTGTGGAATCTCGATCTGTCCTACCTGCTTCATTCTTTTTTTTCCTTCCTTCTGTTTTTCGAGGAGTTTTCTTTTCCTGGTAATATCACCACCGTAACACTTTGCGGTAACATCCTTTCTCAAGGGAGGAATCCGTTCCCTTGCAATGACTTTGGCTCCAATGGCCGCCTGGATGACCACCTCGAAAAGCTGCCTCGGTATGATCTTCCTGAGCCTAGATACGAGATCCCGACCCCGATAATAGGCATTGTCTTTGTGAACGACTATTGAAAGGGCATCCACAGGCTGTTTGTTTATGAGAATGTCGAGCTTGACCAACTTAGCCGGTTTGTATTCGAGAAAATCATAATCTATTGAGGCGTATCCGCGGCTTACCGACTTTAGCCTGTCATAAAAATCAAGGACAATCTCGTTAAAGGGGAGTTCATATTTGAGCAGCACTCTTTCAGCAGTCAGGTAGGTTATGTCTCTTTGTTTGCCCCGTTTGTCGTCGCAGAGACTCATGACCGGGCCTATGAATTCCTTTGGCACGTATATTTCCATCTCCACAAATGGTTCGGCAATGCTCATTATCTCACCTGGCCCAGGCATTTGGGCAGGATTGTGGATGGTAATTTCCTTTCCAGATGTAAGCTTTACTTTGTACGCAACTGCCGGTGCTGTTGTGATGAGAGTCAGTTCGAATTCCCTTTCGAGCCGTTCCTGAACTATGTCCATGTGAAGCAGACCCAGGAAGCCGCACCGGAAACCAAATCCTAGGGCAGTGGAGCTCTCAGGCTCGTAGGTAAAGGCAGGGTCGTTTAACCAAAGTTTTTCGACCGCCTCCTTGAGCTGGTCATATTGGCCGCTGTCCACCGGATAAAGTCCACAGAATACCATTGGTTTGACAGGCTTGAAGCCAGGCAGGGGAGCACTTGCCGGTCTTTTAACCCCGGTGAGGGTATCCCCGATCCCGGTATCACGGACATTCTTAATCCCCGCTACCACGAAACCCACTTCACCTGGTCCGAGTGAGTCAACATCTATGCTTTGGGGTGAAAATATCCCTATCCTCTGTGCCTCGTATTTTTTGCCGTTTGACATCATCCTGAGCTGCATCCCCCTGTGGATAACGCCCTGTACCACGCGCACCAGAACTATGGCTCCCTGATATGGATCAAACCACGAATCGAAGATGAGGGCCTTTAAGGGGGCGCTACGGTCACCCCCAGGGGGAGGAATCCTTTTGACAATAGCTTCTAATACCTCCTGGGTTCCAATACCTTCCTTGGCGCTGACCAAAAGGGCATCCGACGCATCCAGCCCTATGATATCCTCAATTTGACGTATTACTGCGTCTATGTCTGCGCTTGGAAGGTCTATCTTGTTGAGAACAGGGATAATTTCAAGATCGTTTTCTAAGGCGAGATAGACATTGGCCAGGGTTTGGGCCTCCACTCCTTGGGTGGCGTCAACAACCAGTAACGCACCCTCGCAAGCTGCTAAGCTCCTTGACACTTCATAAGAAAAATCAACATGGCCCGGGGTGTCTATAAGGTTAAGCAGATAACGGTTTCCATCCTTTGAATCATAGAAAAGCCGGGCTGTCTGGGCCTTGATTGTGATACCTCTTTCCCTCTCTATGTCCATCTGGTCCAGAAATTGCTTTTTCATTTCCCTGGCAGTCACACTGCCCGTAAATTCCAGTATTCTATCAGCTAAGGTGGATTTACCGTGGTCAATATGGGCGATAATAGAAAAATTTCTTATTTGATTAATATCAATTTTCATAATTTTTTAGTTTTTCTGCCGGTCACCTCTTTTCATATCCGGCACGATTCACGGATATAATGATAACTTTCATTTTTTTTTAAACAAGTGGTTTAAAACACTTTAGAAAAAAGATGAGGATACCGAACAAAATAATAATATGAACAAATCGGGGGGAATTTTTTGAAGGGTCATGAAAAAATTTAACTTACAGGGGCTATTCAAAAAGAATCCACAGGCTACTCTTGGTGTCGATCTTGGTTCCCATACTATAAAAATTGTGGAATTTTCTGGTAACGGAAGAGAAAAACAGGTCAGAAAGATCGGCCGGGCTCTTCTCCCCCAAGGTGCCATAGTGGATGGTTCCATCAAGGATCACGAGGCAGTTCAGGAAGTGCTTGAAAGGCTAATGGAGAATCTTCAGCCTTCCCTGAAAAAGGCGTCTACCTCTATTTCGGGCTACTCAGTGATAGTTAAAAGGATTCATGTTCCATACATGACTGAAAAAGAGATTGAGGAAAACCTTATAATAGAGTCCGAGAAATACGTGCCTTTTGAGATTTCAGACGTCTACATTGATTTCAGTGTGTTAAAAACCTACGAAGATGACAATGGTGGAAGCGATATCTTTCTTGTAGCAGCCAAGAAGGACATCGTTGATGAATACGCCAACCTCCTTGAAGGTGTCGGCCTGACCCCGGCCGTGATTGACGTGGATGCCTTTACCTTAGTTAACGCCTTTGAGCTTGCATTCGGTAAGGTAGAAGAACCTGCCGTACTGATAGACATAGGGGCGAGCAAAACCAATCTGAACATAGTCAGGCAAGGTATGCCCATCTTTACCAGGGATATGACCATGGGTGGGGAGCAGCTTACCGAGGCCATCCAGGAGGCCACCGGTCTTAACAGGGATGACGCAGAGGTTGCAAAGACGGCCGGTACCAAGGATACCGTTTTGTCAAAGGAAATAGCCAACGTAGTTAAGGAAATGACTCACCTTTGGACAAAAGAGATCAAGAAGGCCATAAGTTTTTTCAAGTCAAGTGCGGCTTCTGAGGAATTTCCCACCTGTGTTTTCCTTAGCGGTGGCACTTCCATGTTGGCAGGTATCGAAGAGTATTTCACCGATTCTCTTGGACTTGAAACGCGAAGACTTAATGCCTTCACAGGGAAAACGTCGGACAAGGATATTGATGAAAAATACCTGGAGAGAATTTCTCCCCAGATGGCTATTGCCAGCGGATTGGCCATAAGGAGTGCAGAGTAGTGATTTCTATAAATCTATTACCTGTAAGGGAATGGAAGAAACGGGAGGCGGTTAGGCAGCAGGTATCCATATTTTTTCTGTCCTTTGTCTTGCTTCTGGCCGGACTGTTTGCGGTAGGTTTTGCCATCCAGGGCAAGGTTTCTGCCCAAAGGAAGGAACTCAAAATGCTCGAGGCGAGGAAGGCTCAGCTTGCTTACGTAAACCAGAAGATAAAGTTGGCCAAGAAAAAGAGCAAAGAGATAGAGGCGAAGTTTAACGCCATCGAGAAGCTTCAAAAGGGTAGGACCCGTACCGTCAAGATAATGGACGAGGTAGTTACATGCCTGCCCATAGACAGATTGTGGCTAAAGAGCCTGAAGCTTAAAGACGGACAGTTGAGCCTTTCAGGAATCGCTCTTGATAACCACACAGTTGCACTTTTCATGAAAAGGCTGGATTCGTCTCCTTTTACAAAGAAAGTGAAGCTAGTCAACACTAGAAGGCAGAGGATACAGGGACACGATCTGATGCAGTTTGATCTTGTGGCAGATCTTGCCTTGTAAACAGTATTAATACGCGAGTAGGTGCCATGTCCTTAAAAAATAAATTCCAGTTCAAAATACCTTCTTCACTTTTTGATACAGTTTATCGGATGCCCATGTGGCAGAAAGTACTTATTTTCATCCTTTCCTGGCTGCTGCCAATCGGGTTTTTTTGGTACCTGTTTCTTTCTGCACGCATAGGAGAAATTGACTCCATTTCAAACAAAATACCGAGGCTCAGGCAGGAAATAGCGATCCTTGAACTAAAAAGCAGGCAGATACCCAAGCTTGAGAAGGAGCTCAAGGAGATGGGGGGGATACTTAAGCAGGCCATGAAGCTTCTTCCTGAAAAAGAAGATATTCCTTCCGTGCTTACTGAGATTTCTTCCCTTGGAAACGAGGCACGTCTTGAATTTCAGGCATTCAAACCAGGTCGTGAACAAATTAACAAGTTTTACGCAGCCATCCCAGTATCAATAGAAATAGAAGGTCCGTTTCACAATACGGTGGTTTTTTTCGATAGGATAAGCAGGATGGCAAGAATCGTCCACATTGAAGATGTTTCAATGGGAAAAGCCAAGGAAAGCGCTCAGGTCTGGAGCCAGGCATTAAATAAGCAGCAAACGGATGCCAAGCCCCCATCTCCTGTTGTAAAGGTGACAAGCAAGGGTGGAAAGGATGTTGTACAAAGGGGAAGTAACTGGGTAATCCATACAAAATGCACAGCCGTGACTTACAGATTCCTCACTCCTGAAGAGCAGAAGAAGCTAAGGGAAAAAGGCAAAAAGAAGAAAAGAAAATGATAAATAGGAAAAGCGTTACGAATCTTGGAGAGAAGGTGGAGGGTTTCATTATGTCAAATATACTTCTATCCTTTTTGATGTCACTCATCATGGTAACGGGTCCAATGTCCTGTGTTTCCTTGGCAACCAAGATAAGCAGGCATAAACTCGCCGTTCCTTCTGCCAATAAGAAGATCGCCAACAAGATAGAGGATTACAAGAAGAGGCTTGAGATCCTTCTTGCACCCGTAAAATACCACTATGTAGCGGCAGGGAAACCGGATCCTTTCATGCCTTTCTTGAGGACCGAGACGAGTAAGAGGGCTAGCGTTAAGTCTGGAGCAGGGGCCAGAAGGCTTGAAAGATGCGATACACCCCTTGAGTGCATGGACGTCGGCCAGTTGACCTTAGTAGGCATAGTCCTTGAGCCTCACGGAAGGGCGATAGCCATGGCGCAGGACGCTTCTGGGGTAGGCTACACCCTGAGGCTTGGTACTAAGATCGGATACAACAAGGGGCAGGTTGTGTCTATCGACAGGGACAAGGTGATAGTCAGGGAAATGGTGAAAGATCTTAAAGGGCGGTCCACATTCAAAAACAGAATATTATATCTCCACCCGGAGGAAAACGATGAATCAAGTTAATAAAAGAGACGCATTCCTTTGGATTTCTTTTTTTTGTGTTTTCTTGCTAGGATTTTTTTGGGGCAACATCCCTATACGAAAATCCGTAGCGATGGCCCAAAACCTTAAGACTGATGCGGACTACTGGCTAAAGGAGCTAAAGAACCGTCAGCCAGATCCAATGAAGGTGGCCTCTGTCAAAACAGGGACTCAAATCATAGCCGCCGACAGCCTACCTAAGACAAAAATGGTGGCAAAAGGTACGGATCAAGAGAAAAAGGGGCCAAAGAAGATAAGTGTGGATTTCTACAAAGTAGATCTGCACAACGTATTCAGGCTTTTGGGCCAGGTCAGTGGGAAAAATGTTGTTGTGGACGAAGGAGTGAAGGGAAATCTCACCTTAGCCCTCGACAACGTTCCATGGACATTTGTTCTGGAGGTAATAAAGAATCTCAAAGGATTAGACAGCATAGAGAGGAACAATACCATAATGATATTTCCCAAGAAAAAATCTATTCAATGGGGAGGTAATAGCGGTTCTGCCGGCGTCCTTGAGACTGCTCCTGGAAGTTTTACGGTAACCAAAAACGTAAAATTTCGGAAAAAGCTGACTGTCGAGAACAAGAAAAAGTCAACGACTCCCTTAAATCAGGTAATGGAGGCGGAAAGACTAATCAAAAAGGCGGCGGAACAGAAAAAAACCGGGAACGTGGTTGGGGCTTACGAATCTCTTAAGAAGGCCGCGGAGCTGTGGCCCGACAACCTGAAACTTCTTGATCAACTTGCCGCTCTTGCCCTTCAAAAAAGGGATAACCTTGCCGCGTTTAACTATGCCAAGAGAGCGCTAAAGCTTGAAAAGAAAGACGGTGAAGCCGCCACAATAGCGGCCATATCCTTGGACAGGATGGACAGGCCGGAGGATGCGCGGGAATACTTCGAACTCGCAATGAATATCAAGCCAACCAAGGATATACTCTGGAACTATGCGGTCTTTTCATTTTCCCAGGGAAATTATCGCAAGGCCCTGAGGCTTATAAATAGAATAGATTCTGACTACAACGTAACCCCTGACATGCTCATGTTAAAGGCCCAGTGCTACGAATATCTTGCCAAGATTCCTCAGGCGGTTGCCGAGTATAGGTCTCTTCTTTCCTCTGGCCAAAGTATTCCAACGGAAATGGTACGCTTTGCAAAACTCAGGCTAAATGCCCTTACCGGCGTAGCTGCATCCAATAATTAAAGGAGGTTAAATTATGTCGTCTCCTCTCGCAGATAGAAGATTGGAAAGGTTCTTGATTCCGATTGCTTTGTTGTGGCTTATCCTTTTGAGCGGATGCGCGCAGCATAATCTCAACGCAGGTCTTAAACATCATGAATTTCAGAAACAGGCGTCAAAGCCTGATGGTATTGATGCGGAGAAAGCGAAAGTTCAAAAATTAGCCCGGGCGCAACTGCTCCGTCCGTCGAAAGTCAAGCCGAATATCGACTGGCAGCCTTCCTACTCTCTTTCCGAGGTACATATTTCAAGCGGCGAGTCAAAACTTCCAGATATGCCTGTAGGAGCTAACATCAATTCCAAAAATGGACGCGTGCCCCTGCACAAGGTAGTGAAATCCCTGGCCGACCTTAAGGGTATGAATGTTAGCTGGTCGAGTGACGTCAATCAGGACGCTCTTGTAAACGTAAATATAAAGGCAGATACGAATTTCTGGGATGCCCTCAATGATGTCTTGAGACAGGTAGATTATTTTTACGAATTCAAAAATCACACAATTGTTGTCAAGTATAAAGATACAAGGCGATTTCACGTGACATGCCCCTTTCTTACAGGGAGTTACAAATCATCTGTTGGAGGTGACTTTCTCGGTACTGCCGGAGAGGTCCAGACAGGCCTTCAGGGAGAGCTGTCAGTAGAGCACAAGGATGACAATATAGATCTCTGGAAAAACATCGAGGAAAATCTTGGCAGGATATTGAATCTTGCCACCCTTAATGTTCCTGAAAAATCAAACGAATCCCTTGGCCAGTCTAAGATAGAGGCACTTTGCAGAACCAGATACCCAAATAATCCTGCCCAGCAGGCCCTTTGTGTCAGGCAGGAACAGGCCAGGGTCAAGCTTGAAGGAGGTAACAGGAATAATAACCAGGCAAAAAATGCTAATCTGATGCAGGGAACCGGTGAAGGGACAAGAAAGGGCTTCTACTTCACCATTGACAAGCCTCTGGGAATTGTCACCGTTACTGCTCCACGTTCTATACTGGACAAGGTGGCAGATTACCTCAATAACCTTCATGACATGCTTTCAAAGCAGGTAGTAATTGAGGCCAAGATAATAGAGGTTGATCTTGACGATTCAAACAGCAAGGGGGTTGACTGGAGCGAGCTCCTCAAGAATTCTGCATTTAACTTCCACATGACCTTTGGTAAAAACGGGCAGATATATCCCACGGATGGGATCAAGTTCCTTGAAAGCGTTACCATGACAAGGGAACCCTTCAACATCATAATTAATTTTCTTGATGAATTTGGCAATGTAAAGGTCCTTTCCAATCCGAAGCTTTCATTGCTCAATGGTCAACCTGCCATGATAACAGGAGGAAAGACCACCAGGTATGTCGACAAGGTCACAACCGTTGTTGATAATACCGGCAATGGCGCCACCACATCATATACAGTAGAGACCAAGGATATCCTTTCCGGCATAGGCCTTGGCGTCATAGCTAACATAGAGTCAGACAATGAGATAGTGTTGCAGCTTACCCCCGTTAACAGCCGGCTTGATAAAATTACTTCGAGGCAGTTTGGTTCTTTCATGACAGGATATGCTGAGGTGGACCTTCCTGAAGTCAACCTGAGGGAGATGACCACCATGGCCCGGGTAAAAAGCGGACATCTCCTGGTGATTGGCGGTATTATTGATGACATGGAAGGTGTTGAAGGCAACAAGGTACCTTTCCTCGGGGATCTTCCATTGATAGGCTATGCCTTCAGAAGCGAGAGGAAGTTCAAGAAAAAGAGGGAGCTAGTCATTCTTCTTAGGCCGCAGATAGTAGAGATATAGGCCGTAGGCTGGAATTACCAAACAAGTCTCTCGATTACTTTCTGACATAAAGGGCCGCGTAATACGGCCCTTTTCCTCTTTTATCTTGTCCTCGGCCTCCTGACACGAGGCACCACTTTAATGCATCTAATTTCATACCATTTCTGGTACGGAAAAAATCAAAGATGAGCCCATTACTCCAAGACCCAAACCCCAAGGCATATTGACCTATCATTTAGCGAGAATTATTCTCCTTGAGGAATTTAAAAATTCATTGGAAGGCACTGGATTATGAAAAAAGGTACTATATTGACCATATCGTTTCTCCTCTTTGCTTGTGTCGCTGGGCTTGCGGGATATATTGCCTATCTTCATCAGGACATCCTTTTCAATAACAATAACTGGGAAGGCTGGGCACTATCAGCCGGGCCGGTGGCAGCATGGCTAATCTTTGCCATTGTTGTAGCTATCCTCCCGGCCGAGCAAGACAAAGGCAAGAAGGAGGAAAAGACGGGTGTGGAATCCGGATCCGAGGAAGGGCCCGCAGTGGAGCAGGTGAGCCTTCGGGAAGAAGAAGCCCGCAAGGATGCGGAGGGACTTTATCCCAAGGAGATCGCCGTTGTGCAACTTTTGGGGCTCCTTCAGCGAGAAGGCCGGCTGATCGATTTTTTACAGGAAGATATAGAACCTTACGAGGATGCGCAGATAGGCGCTGCCGTCAGAGAGGTGCACCGAGGCTGCAGAAATGCGCTCATGGACACCCTGGAACTCAAGCCTGTCCTAGAGGCTGGTGAAGGCAGCGAAGTAGAAATCGAAGAGGATTTTGATCCGTCAAAGATTCGACTTATCGGCAACTTGCACGGCGATCCGCCTTACAAGGGAATAATCCGTCACTGTGGCTGGAGGTTTTCCAAGCTCAACCTGCCAAAGTGGACGGGCAAGGATAAAACGGATGTTATTGCTCCTGCTGAGGTAGAAATTCAGTAAAAACATAGTCAGATGCCAGAAAACAAGTCACGTTTTGTTATTGGGATGGACCTTGGGACCACTAACTGCGTCCTTTCATTCATTGATCTTGAACAGGATGAAAAAGGCATAGAGCTATTCAAGGTTCCTCAAATCGAATCACCTGGAGAAATCAGGGAGCACAAGCTTCTGCCCTCCTTTATTTATCTCCCAACGGCCAAGGAAAAGGAGGGTGGAGGGTTTGCCATGCCCTGGGATCCCTTTGGAGAAAGGGTGGTTGGGAAATGGGCGAGAATCCGTGGCGCTGAAGTGCCTGGACGCCTTGTGGCCTCTGCAAAGAGCTGGCTCTGTCACAAGGGTGTTGACAGGACGGGGCCAATTTTGCCCATAGACGCTGCGGGAGACGTACAGAAACTATCCCCCATCGTCGCAACAGCTACCTTTCTCAGACATTTCAAGGCGGCCTGGAACCACACAGTGGGCAAAGAAAACGGCGCAAACCTAGAAGACCAGAAGGTTTACATAACCATTCCGGCATCATTCGATGCAGTGGCTCGGGATCTTACCGTGCAGGCTGCAACATCTGCGGGTATTTCTAATGTGACTCTCATAGAAGAACCCCAGGCGGCGTTTTACGCTTGGCTCAACTTGATGGGTGATGAATGGAAAGAACAGGTTGAACCCGGTGACATTATATTGGTGGTTGACGTTGGCGGGGGTACATCGGATTTCAGTCTTATAGAGGTAGCCGACAAGGACAACGTGCTCACCCTCGAGAGATTGGCCGTGGGCGAGCACCTGCTTCTTGGTGGAGACAACATGGATCTCACTCTCACACACGTGCTCTTCGAGGAGCTCAGGAAGAAGGGACACAATCTTGACCAGGGGCAGTTTCAGAGCCTCTGGAACAATGTCAGACTTGCAAAGGAAAAGCTTCTTGCCGAAGAAGAACTTGAAGAGGCGCCTGTGGTTATTCCCGGGAAAGGTTCAGGCCTTGTTGGCGGAACCATAAGGACAAGCCTTGGCAGGGAGCTTGTCACCAGGGTGATTTTAGAAGGATTTTTCCCTGAATGCCACATCGGCGATTTTCCTGAAGAGCGTAAGGGCCTGGGACTCAAAGAGCTGGGGCTTCCTTACTGTTCAGATACGGGAATTACGAAACATCTGTCAAGGTTTCTTTACGTTCAGGGTCAGGCCCTTGGCATGGAAGGACCGGTGCGACCGACGGTCGTCCTTTTTAACGGGGGCGTGTTTAAGGCGGGCGTGCTGAGGCAGAGGATCATGACCATTCTGTCGGAATGGGCTGCAGGGGATAAGGCCCCGAGGGAGCTTCTCGGCAGTGATCTTGATCTTGCGGTTTCAAGAGGCGCAGCGCACTTTGGCATTGTAAAACTTGGCGATGGGATAAAAATCAGGGGAGGGATACCGAGGTCCTATTACATAGCCGTTGAATCTTCTACGCTCGCCATACCGGGGATGCCTCCGGTGATTAAGGCCCTATGCGTGGTGCCAAAAGGTCTGGAAGAGGGAAGGGTGGCAGAGATTCCCGAAAAGGAGTTTGGCCTGGTGATAGGCCAGGATGTTGAATTCCAATTTATGGGCTCTGTCCAGAGGCCAGTAGACCAGCCCGGGGACCTCGTGGAATCCTGGCGGGAAGACGAGATCGAGCCGGTTAGTTCTCTCCATACCAGGATGGAAGCACCGGGAATAGAGCCAGGAACCGTTATACCAGTTACTCTCCAAGCAGAAGTTACAGAGGTTGGCACTCTTGCCCTTTCTCTGGTATCAAAAGAAAAAGGCCTCAAATTTGATCTGGAGTTTGATGTAAGACATTGAAAAAACCGGTCATTCCCTTTGATCTGGCGCAACGTGTAATAAGTCAGGCAAAATGCTACATGGACAATCCTGGTCTTATTCTCGAGGACAGGCGCAGGGCTATTCCCGTGCTTCTCAGGGCACTCAGGGCAGGTGACATAGATCTTAGGAAGCAAATTATCCTTCTTCTCGGAAGCGTGGCAAAGGAGGAAATATATTGGCCTCTTTACGAAATCATGAAAGACGGGAACGAACCGGACGAGCTGCGGGATCAGGCCGCGATACACCTCGCCGTCATAGGCCCGTTTCTTGACGATCCCCAGGGTCTTGTGAGGAAGCTGATCGGCGACATATCTTCAGAAAGCCGAGAGATCAGGACCAGGGCCATTATGGCGCTTGGTTGGGAAGGAAACCTGTCTGCGGTTTTGCCACTTATCGAGTGCATGTATGAACCTGATGCTGAGATTCAGGAGGTGGCTGTAAACGCTCTATGTAATCTCAAAGACAGTAGGCTTATGGGGCTTCTCGCAGATAGGATAAAGACCTGTTCATTTGACCAAAAACGCGCCATACTCTTTAACTTATGGCGTTTCCGGGATAAGGAGGACGAGGTTGCCAGCATCTACAAAGAAGAGCTGAAATCTGGGGATCCAGCCTTAAGGCTCGATATCCTCATACTCCTTGGCCAGCTTGGCGCCAGGCCAGAAAACGAGGATGTTTACAGGGAGCTATTGGGGGACAGAAGCGCCAAGATCAGGGCGCTTGCCCTGCAACGGCTGGAGGAACTTGGAGTTCTGAATCAGGAAGAACTCCTTTCCTTCCTAGATGATAACTCCATGGAGGTCAAACGTACTGCACTTGCAATTCTGCAAAAGATAAAGGAGCAGGTCACCTGAAAAAAGGATCAAATGAAAAACGTGCAGGAAAAGAAAAAGTTAGCCCTGATAATCTATTACACGTTTAGCAACCAGACGGCAAAGCTTGTTCACCACATGAGAAAAGGTCTAAGGGAAGAGGGGATAAACGTGGAAACCGTGAAGCTCCTGCCGGATGAGAGGCTCTCCTTTCCGCTCCACAGTATACAAAGGACCGTTGCGATGATGCTCAAGACCTTTTTTAGAAAAAGGGTCCGAATAAGGCCAGTAGACGGATCCCCAATCGAAACGGCAGACTTGTTGGTCCTGGCCGGTCCTACCTGGTCATACAACCCGAGCGGCCCGGTTCTATATTTCCTTGATCAGTATGGAGAGCTGTTGAGTAACAAAAATGTCCTTCCAGTTATTTCATGCAGAAAATACTGGCGCAGTCACTTCAGGTATCTCGAAAAGAAAATCAGCTCCCGCGGTGGAACCTGTCTCGAACCCATTGTTTGTACTCACAACGTAAGCGAACCTTGGAGTACCATTGGAACCTTTATGACCATTGCCGGGATTAATCCGAGGCATCATGCCTTCATGCGCAAACACTACCCGAGATACGGTCACAGCCCTGTCCAACTCGCACAGATAAAGGAAAAGGCGAGAGATATAGCGAGATCCTTTGTTTAATCGCGGCGCTGTTATTTCCGCCTATTTCTTGAGGACCGTTACCTTGGCATTCTCGATGATTACCGGGTAGAAATAACCGGCTCCAATGTTCTTGTCCTTTACAAGCGTCCCTTTTATCAGGACCGTGCTGCCCACTTCAGGGGAAGCCTTGGTGGTAACGGTTATATCGTAATTCTTGCCTGCCTCGGTTCCCGTTCCGTCCTGACAGTGTATCCAGTTTTTTCCAAGTATGTTCTTCAAAACCCTTTCCACCACTGCCCTGAGCACTACCTCCTTGCCGTTGAGCTCTTTAGCCTTTTCATAGGCCGTGGCAATGGTGATGGCCCCGGCTCCACTGGCATGCTTGACCCGCACATCCTTTTTCTTCATTCTGTTTGTTGAAGAATGGGCCTGGATTGCCATTTCAGATGCTTCGGTCCCGTGAGCCATCGAAGAAGGAGGTGTTACCGGACCCTGGGAGAAAATTATGGAATCAAAGGTTTTGTCAAGGCTCTTGCTGTGAAAGTCTTTCATGACCTGGCCGGGGTAGAGCATAACCTCGTCCCCGTTTTTTACAGGCGTCCTTGGCACAGCGACCCATGTGTTCTTGCCATCAAATTCAAGGAGCATGTAAGTGTAACCCCCGCCCTCCATAGTCTTCTTGACCTTGCCATATATGTAGCCCGGTCTTCTATCGGCCTTGTCAGAAACTTTTTTGCCTTTTGGCTTCCGGATCTTTTCCTGTCCACCGTTTTCGCAGCCAGCAAGCAGGAATATCAGGCAAAAAATCATCAGATAAGTCGTGATTCTCTTCATCCTTTTCTTACCTCTTTCGTCTATTTTAAAAATACAAGAGTGGCTCCCCAATGGCCTGCATCCGGGCCGGCCATCTTGTAAAAGTCAACCATGTCCAAACGCTCAAGTATGGAATGAACCGACCTTCGGAGAGTTCCGGTACCCTTTCCGTGTATAATTCTCACAGTTTTTATACCAGCATCTTTGCAAGCCAGCAAATATTCCGGAACGAGGGAACTTACGTCCCTTGGGTTAAAACAGTGGAGATCAAGCTCCCCGTTGATATCAACCTTGACAGTAAACTCAGGTACTTGGGGGACCCGGATATTATCGTATCTTCTGTGGCTGCCCATTAATTTCCTTTTCCCTCTTTTAAACTGATGATACTTTTTTTATTCTATCTTCTCCAAACCTTTTTAGGATAAAAATGATGCCCGCTCAAGGAGAAATATATGCAACAGTATGTGGTGGACGAGCTTAGAACCAGCGAAATCATGAGGATTACCGATTACCTCGAAAAAAGTTGCGAACGAAGCACGCTTGACAACCTTTATTGGTTGAAGGTCCCGGATGACCTCTTGACTTCCGTGCAATACGAACACAAGGACTGTAGCCCTTTTTGCGTAGGTATCGAGGTAACAGATGACAAGGTTGTTGTTGAAATGCTTATAAGAAGCCGCAAGAAGCTCAGGTGTAGCTGTATTGCATATGCTTCTAACCAGCAGAGACAGTTCATTCTGAATTTCGTCGACACCCTGCTAAGGGAAAGCGAAATCACTGCGTAAACAGGGGGAAGCATGTTTCAGCTTAACATGGACTGTGAAGGTCCATTGACTCAGAACGACAACGCCTTTGAGCTCTGCCAGGAATTCATACCCTCAGGCGGAAGGTTTTTTTCTATAGTGAGCAAGTACGATGATTTCCTTGCAGACGTTATCCAGAAACCGGGTTACAAGGCGGGCGACACGCTTAAGCTTGTACTGCCCTTTCTCAAGGCCCATGGTATTACTGATGAGATAATGGAAAGATTTTCCGAAAGGACCCTGGTGCTCCTTCCGGGAACCGAAGCCATGCTGCCGGAATTAAATACCCTGCTCCCCTCATTCATAATAAGCACGAGCTACAGGCCTTACATAGAGGCACTTTGCAGACTCACTTCGTTCCCCCTTGAAAATTGCTACTGTACTGACGTATGCATGGACGCGTATTCCCTGCCTGATGAGGAAGCAAGGCTTTTGCAGGATTTGTCTTCAGAAATAGCTGAAATGGAGATGATGGAATGGCCCCCGGATGCAAAATCTTATGAGGATTTGGGGCCTGCCAGCAAGCATGTTATTTTGAGGCTCGATGAAATTTTCTGGAAGATCGTTCCTTCCATGTCCATCGGCAGGATGTTTGATGAGGTGAATCCGGTTGGGGGTACCGAAAAGGCCAGGGCCTTGAAAGACAGTACTATAAGGACCGGGCTCGGGGGGCCTGAAAGGGTTATTTACGCCGGGGACAGCATCACGGATTCCGATGCCCTTGACCTGGTCAGAAGGGCGAAAGGTCTATCAATTTCCTTTAACGGAAACAGGTATGCATTGAGATCGGCTGAGTACGCAGTACTTTCCGATAATACATGCATACTATATGGAATTTCCGCGCTGCTCAAGGAGGCCGGAAAGGGCGTTCTGTCGGCAGCTCCCGTGAATGAAATTGGCATGCTGGATCTCGATATTTTGCTCGAACGTCTTAGCAAGCTCCCCGTGAAGGGGCAGATCATGGACCAGATTGTTAATTCCCACCAAAATGGTCTCATAGAGGTTTACAGGATGGACGAGGCTGACCTTGAATATGTCATAAAAAAGAGCGAACGAGCCCGAAAAGAGGTGCGGGGACACCAGGCAGGAGAACTCGGCTGACAAAGGCTTCTGTTCAGCCTATGTACAAAGGGCTTTTATCTTCAGAATGAGTTTTTCGTTGTCTGCATGGAGCCTTGGACTTATCCTAATGTACTGACCAGTTATTCCCTTGAAGTTATTGCAGTTTCTTATGAGTATTCCTCGTTGTTTTAATGCCCGGGTTATCTCCTCGGCCTTCATGCCCTTAAGAAGGAACATGGCGAAATGACATTTACCCTCCACGTAACCGAGTGTTTCCAGTTGTGCAAGTTCACCTGATATAAACCTTTTTTCATTCATGCAGTAGTCACGGACCGTCTGTTCAAACCCCGTATTTTCAAGGAAGAATTCCATGGCAAGCTGAGCCATGCGGTTAACAGCCCATGGCCTTATTTGCAAGCCTATCTCTCTGATAGCCCTGCTCTTGCTGACTAAGCAGCCTACCCTCAATCCAGGTATGCCATAGATCTTAGAAAAGGACCTTAGAAGCACCACGTTATCAGGAAGGCCTCTCCCCATGAGAGAAGAATATTCATCGGCACCTATGAAGGGGGCGTAAGATTCATCCACAATCCAGGTAGTTGAAGAGGGTTTAGAGTCTATGGCCTCCAAGAGTCTTTCCGGAGGCACGAACAGACCAGTAGGGTTATTTGGATTACATACAAACACTATACCTTTTTCGATTAACCTGTCATCTATGGACTGGATGGAATCAAGAAATCTTTCTTCTTCTTGCTCGCTGCCAGAAGGAAACGTGCCAATGGAAAAGACAGGTATATTCTGTTGCCTGCACGCGTCCTCGTAGTCGGCGTAGGTAGGGTAGGCAACAAGGGCCCTTCCCGGTTTAATGATGCGGGGAAGCGAGTATATCCACTCGGTCGTTCCGCTTCCTATGAGGAAATTGTCAGGCTCAAGACCATACCGTTTTGCAAGAAGGCGCCTGATGGTTATGCAATCCACCTCGGGAAGCAGGTGTAACTGGTCCAGGTTTCCGCAGATATACTCCCGCAACCCAGGAGGGTAGGGCAAGGGGCTGCAATTGGAACTGAAATCCAGTACTTTCTCAGGTCTGATGCCTATCTCTTGCGCAACAGAATATACATCTCCGCCGTGGCCGTGAAGCATTTCCGTTACTTCCCAGCAGGTCCGAAGGAACGCTCAAACAGCTCTTTTATCGCCTTTTTACCCTCTTCGGTAAGATATCGAGTGCCCGTGCCTGCAAACGTCCTGTGTTCTATGGTGGGCACCTCTTCCACCCACTTTCCCTCCTTCCAAGTAAACCACTTGTTTTTCTCCTGGTCAAAGACGCTGACCGGCCTGTTGAATAGCTTGGCTAGTTCAACGGCCCATCCTGTCCCACCCTTCACAGTAGAGTCGGGTCGGATCCAGCCTATGGCAAAGACCTGGTAGCCATTGTTGACTACGTGGAAGATGGACTGTATAACCTTCCTGATTTTGTCTGCCTCTGCATAGGTGCGCCCCATTCGCCTCGATACTATCTCCATGCTGATATCGCCCTGTTTAAGCTCTTCTTCGCTCAGTACCCTTACATCCTTAATCCTATCGAGTCTGTGGCCCTTGAAAGAGAAATTAACCTCATTTATTCCCCATTTTTCTGCACACTGCCCGAATTCCGCCTCGGCCCCCCTGAGACCGCCGCTGAAAAGTGTATAGTTTGATTTGTGTGTCATGTATTTTCTCCCTCTATCTTTATTTAATGCATCTCATTGATCGGCCAGCCGTTCCAATTTTCCCATGCCGGCCTTTTGCTTTTACCGGGCAGCCCTCTGTAATCCATTTCAGTAAAATCCGCAACATCAGGATGCAGACCTTCTCAGGCTATGTAAATCTCGATTTTGGTCATTTACATGGAATCCCAACAAATTTCCCATACAGGTGTTCCAGTTGTACTACGGCTAGTATAAGATTTGCCTTATCCTTTCCTTGAGCAGTTTGAGCGCCTTTCCCCTGTGACTTATCCTGTTTTTTTCTTCCTGACCCATCTCGGCCATTGTGCAGGTACTACCTTCAGGCATGAACACCGGATCATAGCCAAATCCCCGGTTGCCCCGTGGCACAGAAGTTATCCTGCCGCGGCAAATACCCTCTGTGGTGATCCATTTGCCATCCGGCCTGTACACCACCATTACACATCTGAACTGTGCGCCTCTTTCCCACCCGGGCACGTCTTTCATCACAGCAAGCAGTTTTCTGTAGTTTTCCTCATCAGAGGCCTTTTCTCCCGCATACCTTGCCGAATATATTCCAGGCGCTCCGTTTAATACGTCAACCTCAAGTCCAGAATCATCGGCTATAGCGATAAGCCCCGTCTTTTCAGCCACAATGCGTGCCTTTTTCATGGCGTTTTCAAAAAAGCTTGAGCCATCTTCCTCTATGGGGCCAATAGCAGGATATTGATCAAGCGGTAAGATCTTAAGCCCAAAATCTGCAAGCAGTTTTTGTAGCTCCCTGAGCTTACCCCTGTTCCTGGTTGCAATGACAGCCTTCAATATCTTCCACCTGTCCTTTCATTATACTGGAAAACTCAATGGTAACAGCCCCACCCGGGCATAAGGCATAGCAACGGAAACATCGGATGCACTTGGTGGAGTTGATATCATCTCTGCCCGTTGCAAAGAAGACGTCCGTGGGGCATATAAGTTCACATGCGTGACAGTCAACGCAGATTTTCCGGTTGAAGTTGAGCCTGAGCCAGCTGACCCTGTTAAAGAATCCCAAGATAAGGCCCAGGGGACAAAGCGTTCTGCAAAACGGTCTTACGGTTACCATACTCCAGATAAGAAAAAAGATCATAATGGTAAATTTACTGAGAAAAAGGGTCCCCACAGCAGATCTGAGTTCCGGGGACATGATAAGCAGCGGAACACCAGCCTCGAGAGTGCCGGCAGGGCACAGGTACTTGCAAAACCACGTTTCACCGAACCCGAATTTGTCCGTGAAAAAGATTGGAAGAGCTATGACGAGGATGAACAGCGCAATGTACCTTCCCCACGAAAGTGGCCTCCATAGCCTGATTTTAGGGAGCCTTATCTTGAAAAGCAGGTCCTGAAGCAATCCGAAGGGACAAAACCAGCCGCACGGCATCCTGCCTATGAGAGAGGCTACTACGCCGAGGCTTCCAAGGACGTACAGTCCCATGTTTAACTTTCCCATAGACAGGTTTTTCTTCAGGCCTGCAAAGGCGCTTTGCAGGGCCCCGAGAGGGCAGGCCCATGGCGTTGCAGGGCAGGAGTAGCAGTTGAGCCCGGGGAAACAGACGTGTTTCAATGGCCCCTTGTATATGGGATTTGACGGTGTGATATAAAGGCGGCAGTTTGCCACAAAGGCGAAAATCAATTGTACTATGTGTCTCAATCTTTCCATTCAGCCTATTCCAATACAGCTAAGGCATATGGTCACGGCCTTTTGATACACCTCGGCCGGTTCCCCGAGAATAATTCCAGTAATAGCCATGAAACAGAAAAAAAGGAAGAAAATCAGCGGAGTACGGGATTTCATGACCTGTTTTCCACAGATCTTGTTTTATCCCCAAGCCTTACCGTCTTGTCCCGGCGTTCATCAAGCTTGACGATAGTGTAAACCCGCCTTACGTCCTTGGAGAAGGCTGCATTGTGGATCTTTTCAGCAAGCCTGAAAAGGCTATTCGTCTCTCCCACTACGACGGTTCCCATGTCATTGAGACGGTAAGGGAGCCCACTTTGGTGTATCAGCTTGACGATAGATGCGACATAACGAGAAAGACTCGTGGTTCCGGTTCCAACGGGAATAACGCTTATTTCCATGATTGCCATTTAATCACCTCCGCAGCATCGAAGATTAACGAGTTGTAGCTATGGAATGGGAGACGGTCTGTAGAAAAGATGCTTGGCTCAAGGTATTGTCATTCCGAAGAAACAGAAAAAGGGAAAAAGAAAAGCGTACCGAGTTGTAAAGCTGGAGGCGGCGCCCGGATTCGAACCGGGGAATAACGGTTTTGCAGACCGTCGCCTTAGCCACTTGGCTACGCCGCCTTGGAACGAATGCTTCATTAACATAAGGAGTATATTTTGACAAGGGCAAAGGTGCTACAGGGGGATATTCATTCCCTTAAGACCTTGTACCATTTTGAAGAACTGTTCCGGATAGAGTGACTGAGGTCCGTCTGATAGCGCCTTTTCCGGGTGATTATGTACCTCGACTATGAGTGCATCCACCCCGGTGGCCGCAGCAGCCCTTGACAGGGGAATCACCTGGTCTCTTCGTCCAGCCGCATGGCTCGGATCGACAACAATAGGCAGGTGGCTTTCTGACCTCATGTACGGTACGGCGTTAATATCGAGTGTGTTTCTCGAATGTTTGGTAAAAGTCCTTATCCCCCTTTCGCAAAGCAGCACCTCGTTGTTGCCTTCTGACAATATATATTCGGCGGCCATAAGGAACTCGTCCATTGTAGCCCACATTCCCCTTTTCAGGAGAACTGGTTTGCGGGCCTGGCCAGCCCTTTTCAGGAGACGGTAGTTCTGCATGTTCCTGGTTCCGATCTGAATGATGTCGGTGTACTGTTCAACCACGTCGAGCACCTCATGATCCGTGGCCTCGGTAACAATGAAAAGGCCTGTCTCTTCCCTGACTCTATCGAGAATTTCAAGTCCTTTTACACCCAGGCCCTGAAAGGAATAAGGCGACGACCTCGGCTTAAAAGCGCCACCCCGGAAAACGCGCGCTCCCGCCTCCTTGACGGCATGTCCTATCTCGATGGCCTGGCTCTCGGATTCTACTGCACAGGGGCCGGCCATAAGCACGAGTTTTCCATCTCCAATCCGGAGCGTTTCGTCACCGTGGCTCAGTTCAATGATGGTGTTTTCCGGATGCATCTCGCGGCTGACGAGCTTGTAAGGTTTAGAGACGGGAATCACGTCCCTAACACCCGGCATATCAAGGAAGAGGCCGGGATCTATCGGCCCCTTGTTCCTGAGGACCCCTATGGCGGTTCTCTCTCCGCCCGGAATTGGCTTTGGTTGCCATCCATACTTCTCTATTCTTGCAACAACAGCTGCAAGCTCCTCTGGGTTTGCACCCTTGTCCATTACAATAAGCATAAGGGCCTCCTGAAAACAAAAAAGCTTCTTGCCATGGCCTTATCTTAAACCCTTTGGCAAGAAGCTCAAAGTCTAATTATTGGCGTGTATTATTGAGCTTATGACGAAGCAGTGGAAGCGGCGGCCTTGGAGCTCGTAGAACAACCACTTTCTGACTTGGATTTTTTCGACGGGTTACCGCCTTTTTTGCCCACGTAGTCCGTCACGTACCAACCTGAACCCTTGAGGTGAAATGTGGACTGGGATATGAGTTTTTTCATCCTGCCTCCGCAGGACTCGCAGGTTTCAAGGGGTGGATCGGAAACCTTTTGCCAGTGTTCCACCACCGCACCGCATGACTGACACTCATATTCATAGATTGGCATGGCTGAAATACCTCCTTAATTCATGCATAATGTTAATTTTTCGCCTTTAAAAAAATCCACGACAAGATCTAGGTTGGGAATCTTTACCCCTTTAAGTACCGATTGGGTAAGAAGATGAACCTTTCCTTCTTCCTCGGTCTTGTCTTCCACACTCACGGCGCACTCAAAACGCGAAAAACGCACCACGTGTATAAGTTCATGGGTCATTATGTAGAGTAGGAAGGGCCTTATTACGGCTTCCCTTCCTCCCGTAGTTTCAAGCACTCTCGGGTCAAGGACCACAATCCTGTAAAGGCACCTGGTGTCCTTGCCATAAAACTTTTCGCGCCAGTCGTTGCCGTATTTTTCCAGATGGGCATATACGCCCCTTGGCAAGGTCATGCGTTTTTCATCCTTGAGAGTCCTTACCTCGAATGGATTTCTAAGCCAATAATCGGTCGTAAGCCCAAAACAATCGCTTATTATCTCTTCAGAAAGGGCAACCGTGTTACTTAGTATTTCAAGGTGAGCCTGCTGGAAAAATGGACCCATGGTATTTACCCGCACGTGAATTTCCCTGATAAAGTTAGTTCCGCCTCATGGGTGTGTCAAGCGGATAGATTAGTCCCTCTGTGTCAATATAAGTGAGACACCTACTTGTTGCTCATGATCCTGCCCCGATTTTGTGCAGCCCCAGTTAAGCCGCTTTTTGTAGTTGAACCCATTGTTCCTCATATTCTGCAGGCGAATGCCAGCCATTGGCAGAATGCCTTCTGCGACGATTGTAATAGACCTCTAT
>WGDC01000080.1 GCA_015493475.1 Deltaproteobacteria bacterium | reverse complement strand
GCGGAAAAGGTTCATTATCCTAAAAAAAATTTTTCTTACTGTTTCATTGTCGGCCTGGAGAAATTGTGTATTGCGGTAAAGAAGATAATTCTTATCTTTTTTTATAAAAATAAAAAGGAGGAAAAAGCCATGTCTCAAAAAATCGTCATTGACAGTGAAGAATGTCTTGGATGCGGAACCTGCTCGGAACTCTGCCCAGATGTATTCGGTTTTGATCAGGATGAGGAAAAGGCCTATGTAATAAAACCGGAGGCCACTAAAGAAGAGTGTGTAGAGGAGGCAATCTCCTCGTGTCCTGCCGAGTGTATTTCAATCGAGTAAGTCACAGTTAGAGTTCAAAAAGATGGTTGGCCTATCCTTTTGCAGTCGCATCACCTGCCCAGATGATCTCTAAGGCATCTGGGCAGCCCCTGCGTCCTTTTCTCAAATGGACCAAATTAAAGGCTTATCGCAATTCTTCCGATAAAGGACCAAAGGAAGTTTCTACGCCTCTTCATTTTTCCTTTTGGCAGAAAAATGGGCATTACACTCTTTATGCAACCCTATATTAACGGATTTCGGCAAACCCATGTAACGTCCGACACCAGTGTTGCCAAAAAGACTTCAGACGATTCCAAACAAACCCAACAGGAAACAAAACAGGTCCAAAATCCTGCAACAACAGACAGGCTCACCCTGTCAAAAGAGGCCCTGCAACTGTTGCAAAAACTTCAGGCCAGGGACAGGGAGGTCAGGACACATGAACATGCCCATATGGCAGCAGGGGGGCCATATGTCAGGGGTGGGCCAAGTTATACCTATAAAACAGGACCAGATGGGAAAAGATACGCAGTAGGAGGCGAGGTCCAGATCGACACATCCCCTGAAAAAGACCCTGAAGCAACAATCAGAAAAATGGAAACGGTTAAAAGGGCAGCCCTTGCCCCTGCCAAACCCTCAGGTCAGGACCGCATGGTGGCAGCAAGGGCCAGTATGGAGGAACAAAAGGCCAGAATGGAACTGATGGAGCAAAAAAGAGAAGAGGCGGCCAGCGCTCCCCAAAAAGACGGCGAGCCCACTGACAATAGCCCCAAGGAAGACCCCGCCAAGGGGAAGGGCACATTTGTGGATATTACAGGCTAATCAATGTCCTTTAACCACCCATCTGCCTACTGAAACACTCAACAAGCCTCTTTACGTGGCTGTCCCAGCCAAACTGCCTTGCAAGGCGTGCGCAACCGTCCCCAAGGGCTGACCTTTCTGAGCTTTTCATGGTGGCAACCCTTTGGATGGCCTCTTTTAGCGCAGCAACATCCCCTGGCTCAACCACAAGCCCTTCATCCATCCTTTCAACAAGCTCGCTTGCGCCGTTGGTTCTTGTGGTTATAACAGGCATGGCACAGGCCATGGCCTCAAGACACACGTTTGCAAAGGGATCGTAGTAGGTTGGAAGACAAAGAAGGTCACAGGCCATGTAAAACCTCTCAACATCTACTCTTTTGCCAAGAAAACTCACATTCTCAAGTAGGTTAAGACCCTGGCAGGCCTTCAAAAGCCCTTTTCCCGCCTCAACACCAATTACCAACAAATGAAAATCCAAGTCCCTTTTAAGGGCAGAGACGGCCTCAAGAAGTGGCAAAAGCCCCTTTCTTTTCCAATCTGAGCCCACAAAGAGAATAAGAAAGCTGTCTTTCTTACCCAAAGACAGACTGGCCCTTAGTCGCCTTCGCTGGCCTTCTTTCATCTGGTGAAACCTGTCAAGATCAACGCCGTTATATATGGTTATCACCCTTTGAGGTTCGATAGGGTAATATCTGAGGATCTGGCCCTTAACCAGGTTCGAATTTGTGATGACAAAACGAGCGCTGCCTATGGCCTCTTTTTCCTGAAAAAGGAGGAAAAGGTGCCTTGGAGTGAGCCTTCTAAGCTGCCAAGGTATCTTTCTTCCAGAGTATCCAAGCTCAAGCCAGGCCCTGTGAAGAGGGTCGGATATCCTTAGAAAATCAGCACCCTTTATGCGGGATAGACCATAGATGCAGTCAATATCCCGGGCCTTTAAGACACTTCTGACAGAGTGGAAAAATGACAGGTTTTTGAGGATGCTACCCCTTCCCCACACCCTTGCCCTTTTAAAATCAATCCCCTCCACTTTGGAGCTGTCTGCAATGACGGTAACCTTGTGGCCTAGCCTTGAAAGCCAGATGGCCACATTTGCGCAGTACCTTTCCGCCCCGCCGAGGTCGAGGCCGCACTGCCTCCTTACAACGGCAACTCTCATGGGCTATTTCCTGATCCCTGTAGCAACGGTCCCTGCCCTTCCGGGAAGTTCTATGAAACCAAGCCTGCATACCTCTATCCTTTCGGGTGCCTCAAGAAGGCCTGTTGCAAGCTCACCAAGGGTAACAAAACCCTGGAAGC
This sequence comes from Deltaproteobacteria bacterium, assembly GCA_015493475.1. Classification (GTDB taxonomy): domain Bacteria; phylum Desulfobacterota; class Dissulfuribacteria; order Dissulfuribacterales; family QOAL01; genus JAADCZ01. The sequence goes on along the minus strand of WGDC01000080.1, from coordinate 3,861 downwards.
GCTTTTTAAGGGCGGTCATTAGCCTTCTGAAAAAGGGGCGAAAGGGGCCCCCTTCAACCTCGGCATGTAGGGCAAGAACAGGGAAATCAGCCTTCATGAGCCCGTCAAGAAGGGCGATCTTCATCTCATCCTCATCCATCATCCCTATTGCCAGAAGCTCTTCAATACACGGGCCTGTGGTGGGGATCTCGAGCGTGCGGTACCTCTTCCCTTTAGCCTCAAGAAGGCACGGCACCCCCTCCCTGAGATCACTTGCATAAAGAAGGCCCAGTTCGTCTTGCACCTCAAGGCTCCTATGTGTGACCTGCCAGCCAGGGGCAGCAACTGCCCATGGTCTAATCCCCAGTATCTTCCTGTATGAGGTAAAGGCCCTTTGAAAATGTGCCCTTATCTCCTGCCTTCCCATTTTGGGCAGATGATCCTGCCATCTCCTGTGATCCCATGCGTGCACAATTACCTCGTGCCCCTCGTCCCGTATCCTTTGGCAAAGCCCTGGAAAGGCAATGGCTATGGGCCTTGCCGGAAGGAGCGTGCCTGAAAGAACCGTACGAAGTCCGTAGAGCCTTGGGGCCCCTGTCCTAAGCATCTTTTTTAGGAATCGCGGGTCCCTTAAGAGGCGAAATATGGCCTTGCCGGAATTGTCTGGGCCAAAGGAGAGACAAAAGGTGGCCTTTACACCAAAGTGTGAAAGGTCCTCAAGAAGGGCCACAACGCCGTTTTTCATGCCGTCGTGGGTATCAACGTCTATCTTCAGGCAAACTGCCTCTTTCTCACTCATCTTTCATATCTCTTTAGGAGCTTTTTAAGGCTTGAAACAACCCGTTCCTGCTCTTTTTCTGTAAGAAGTGGATAGAGGGGAAGGGAGAAAATCCTGTCACTGTTCCACTCTGCATTGGGAAGCATTCCCCTTTTAAAGCCGTATCTTTCCCTGTAAAACTTCTGGAGGTGAACTGCCGGGAAATGAAGCCCAACACCTATCCCATCTTCCTGGAGCTTGGCGATAAACTCGTCCCTTCCGATTCTAAGCCTATCAATATCAAGCCTCACTACAAAAAGGTGCCAGGCATGCTTGTGGGGATAGGAAGGAGGCTTGAGGGGCATGATCCCTGGGACCTGGGATAGAAGCGCAAAATAGTTTTTTGCAAGATGGCGTCTTCTTTCATTGAAATTTGTGAGCCTTTCAAGCTGATGCAGGCCAATGGCTGCCTCGATATCAAGCATGTTGTACTTGAAGCCTGGCTCCACCACCTCGTACTGGGGGCTTCCTCCCCTTGAATAGCGTTTCCAGGCATCCCTTGATATGCCGTGAAAGCGAAGTCTCCTCATCCGATCTGCCCGTTGCCTTCTGCTGCACAGTATCATGCCCCCTTCCCCGGTTGTCATGTTCTTTATTGGGTGAAAGGAAAAGACGGCAACCTCGCTGTCCGAGCCAATGGGCCTTCCCTGGTAGCTGGTCCCAACTGCATGGGCCGCATCCTCAATAAGATCAAGGCCTCTTTCCTGGCAAAGACTTCTTATTGGGTCAAGATCCACTGGAGCGCCTGCAAAGTGAACGGGTATTACAGCCCTTGTGCGCCTTGTTATCCTCTTTTCTATCTCCTGCGCCATTATCTGCAGGGTGTCCATGTCAACGTCTGCAAATACGGGCCTTGCTCCGCAGATTACTATGTTGTTCACAGTGGAAGGCCAGGTAATGGAAGTTGTTATCACCTCGTCACCAGGATTAAGCTCAAGGGTCAGGAGGGCAAGGTGAAGGCCTGCTGTTGCAGAGTTTACTGCAACGGCCTCCTGATGTTCTCCAAGCCACCTTCTAAATTCCTGCTCAAGCCTTGCAACCTTTGGCCCTGTGGTGATCCAGCCGCTTTTCAGGCTGTCAACAACCTCTTTGATCTCATCATCCCCTATGGTTGGCCTGCAAAAGGGGATAAAATCCTTTTCCTTCATGTCAGGCAGCGCTCCTTGTTATGAGATATACGCCAATACAGATGACAATGATGCCTGCCCAGCGCACAAGCCCAAGCGGTTCGTTAAAAAGGTACTTTCCGGCAAGGGCCGCCACTATGTAACCCACGCTCAACATTGGATAGGCATAACTTACATCCACCCTGGAAAGGACCATGAGCCACAACACCAGGCTTACCACGTAGAAAAAGACCCCTGTAATGACAAAGGGGCTTGTAACCACCTTGAGCCCCACAGGTATGATGTTCTCAAAAGAAAATTCAAAGGTGCCAATATCTGACATGCCCTTTTTTATAACGATCTGGGCTGCGGCATTAAGCAGCACCCCTGCAAGGATTAAAGGAATGTACCTGTTCAACTGCTCCTCCTTTTTAGCCCTGTTATTCTCCTGGCTGCTTAGTTGAATACACAGGTTACTTTGTTGCGCCAGAAAAATCATTCCCTTTCAGAACTTCAACCTTGTGACTGACTCTGGACTATCTGGTCTCCTTTTTGCTTGCTTTAGGTAAGAACCGGAAAATTCGATAAAGATAAAGAGGTTAACAATGAATAATAACTCTCTGATTCCAATATGTTTAATACTCTTAACGGCATGGTGTTTCCAATTTGAAACGCCTTCCTACGCGGCAGGAATTTCCATAGGCAAGGATGCAGATTCCGCCTATCTAGATATTAATGGCCTGTGGGATTTCAAGACATCCGACTATACCGTTACAGGAACATGCCCTCCTGGGAACCCGGCATCAGGCACCATGTCCCTTACCAATGAGGCCAACTCTACCAGAGTAACACTTGTATTTCTTTCCGGCATGACGTGCAGCCCGAACGAGGCCTGCGTGTACCGGGGAGCTTTCCAGACAGAGAAAAACGTCGTTGTTTCAAACCACCTTACAGACTCAAGCGGCGGCACCATTACCAACACCATTTCCCTTACATGGGCGTCCCCCACCTCAGCTTATGGAACCGGTGTTTCTGTATACAACTTCTCAAACGGCCTTTCCTGCACCTGGAACTACAAATTAAACCTCACAAAGCACGAAGGAAGCGACAAGAATGGTTGGTGGTACGACAAGGATGCCCTTGGCTCAGGCATATCCATCGAAATACAGAACAGCAAGCTTTTCATGGGTTGGTACACGTACGACAAAAATGGCAACCCCATCTGGATGAGCGCGTATGGAATGGTAACGAACGACAAGTTCTCCGGAACCCTTTACAAGTGGCACGGATGGTACATAGAGGATGCTTACTCTCTTCCGACTCCAGAACCTGTTGGGACAGCTAACCTTGACCTCACCGATGACAACTCCACCATTTTTACCTGGACATACAATGGGATAAGCGGAAACGCCACCATGGTAAAATTCATGGAAAGCCTCGCTCCAGGGGAAAAGGACCCGAGAAACATTCAGGGCTGGTGGTACTGTCCGGCAATGGATGGAATGGGACTTTTCATGGAGGCCCAGGCGGACGTCATGTTTCTTGCCTGGTACAATTACGACATCTTCGGAAATCCCCTTTGGTGGACCGCCTCTGACACCTTTAAACCTACAGATGAAACCTTTGTGGCAACACTCAAGGAGTGGCACGGAGGCCAATGCCCCGGATGCAGTTACGAAATGCCAACGGCCTTTGACAAGGAAAAAATAGTTCTCGAATTCGTTTCTGACTCCACGGCAAGACTCGTCTGGCAGGGCAGGGTTTTTAACATCGAAAGATTTGTCTTTTAAGAAACTATACGTTAATTTGGTTCTTCGACGTTTCATGTGGATTTTAGGAAATGGCCCAGTGGTGCTCCAATGAGGTAAATCATGGTAATGAAGGTTTGGACATTCCTGTATCCACGGGCTCTGGCTCTTGCAGCCTGAAATAGACCGTTCATTCCTTCAAGCAGGGCAT
>WGDC01000079.1 GCA_015493475.1 Deltaproteobacteria bacterium | reverse complement strand
GCCTCATGGAAGGGCTAAGACTTGCTGCCGTCTTGATATGGCCTGTGATGCCCAAGTCTTCTGAAAAGATGCAGGAAGGCCTTGGACTTTCACCAGAAACAGAGCTTACTCCCCAAGGCCTTTTGTGGGGAAGGCTCAAGGGCGGAGAGGAAGTAAAGAAGATTCCTCCCCTTTTTCCCCGGATAGGCCCTTCAAAAAAAGAGGCCAAACAGACCCAAAAGCCAAAGACCAAAAAGGTAAAAGGAACGGAAAAGAAGATGGAAAAACAGGACGTGTCCCAGGAAAAGTTTATAAACATAGACGACTTTTCAAGGGTGGAGCTCAGGGTGGCAGAGATAGTGTCTGCAGAAAAACATCCAAATGCAGACAGGCTTCTTAAACTCACGGTAAAGGCCCCTGAGGAAAGAACCATTGTTGCAGGCATTGCAGATCACTTCTCACCTGACTCCATAGTTGGCAAGAAGGTGGTAATCGTCGCAAACCTAAAACCGGTAAAGCTAAGGGGCGTTACCTCTCAGGGCATGCTTCTTGTTGCAAAGGACAAGGCAGGCCTGCATCTTTTGGAGGTATCTCCGGATACAGAACCAGGGGCAGCAATAAGCTGAAGGGTTAAAGGGCAGCACAGGGTGGATACGAAAACCGTCATACTGGGAACCGCTGGCCACATTGATCACGGCAAGACCACGCTTGTAAAGGCGCTAACCGGCACGGACACGGACAGGCTCAAGGAGGAAAAGGAACGGGGAATCACCATTGAGCTTGGCTTTGCAAGGCTTGAGCTTCCTTCCGGGGTCTCAGTGGGCGTGGTGGATGTGCCTGGCCACGAAAGGTTTGTAAAAAACATGGTGGCTGGAGTGGCCGGAGTGGACCTTGTGGCCCTGGTAATTGCGGCGGACGAGGGGGTCATGCCACAGACCAGGGAACACCTGGAGATATGCCAGCTCCTTGGGGTAAAACATGGCCTCGTGGTCCTTACCAAGGCAGACATGGTGGACGAGGAGTGGCTTGAGCTTGTAAGGGAAGACGTCAAGGACTTTCTATCAGGCACCTTTTTGGAAGATAGCCCAGTAGTTGCCGTCTCTGCAGTAACTGGCCAGGGCCTGGATGAGCTTCTTACCCAGATAGACCGGATTGTCTCCAACATTCCTGGCAGAAAGGTCCAGGGCCCCTTCAGGCTACCGGTTGACAGAAGCTTTGTCATGAAGGGATTTGGGACAGTGGTTACAGGCACGGTGATATCCGGGACCGCTTCCGTTGGAGACGAGATGACCATATACCCTCCGGGGCATGAGTGCCGCATAAGGACCATCCAGATCCACGGAAGGGAAAGCCAAAAGACCGTTCCTGGCCTTAGAACCGCCCTCAACCTACAGGGCGTTTCAAAGGAGAGCGTCCAAAGGGGCATGTTGGTGGCCCTGCCCTCCTCCCTTCAGCCAAGCTACCTCCTGGACATGGAATTCTATTACCTGGAAAGTGCCAAAAGGCCCCTTAAGCACAGGGCCCCTGTGCGGCTGCATGTGGGAACTGCAGAGGTCATAGGAAGGATACTCCTTCGGCAGGACGAGATCCTTCCAGGCTCAACGAGTTACTGCCAGATAAAGCTTGAGGAACCAGTTGCCGTACTTCCAGGAGACAGGTACGTAATCAGGTCCTACTCGCCCATTCGGACCATTGGAGGGGGACGCATCCTTAACCCCGTGCCAAGAAAGAGAAAACGCCACAAGGTCTGGATGTGGAAAGAGCTTGAGATCCTTGCCAGGGCCGAGCCTTCAGAGGTCATAGAGGTTCACCTCAAAAACGCAGGCTACAGGGGCCTTTCCAGGGCAGAGATAGGGATAAGAACCGGGCTATACGGAAAGACGCTTAAAAAACTCTTGGACACCCTTCTGGGTTCAGGGAAAATCCTTAAATTTGAAGGGGAAGACCGCTATGTCTCCTTGCAGGTCTTTAATGACCTTATGGAAAAGACCATATCCATCCTGGAAAGATACCATGAAAAGAACCCCCTCGTTGAGGCCATGCCAAAGGAGGAGCTAAAGTCAAGGCTCTTTCCCATCTCTGGCCCTGGAAAGGCAGCAGCCCCAAGGGGAGAAAACCCTTCAAGGGCGCCAATCCAGAAACTTTTTAACAAGATTCTCGAGGTCCTCGCCAAAAAGGGCAAGATATCCTCGGACAAGGACAGCGTTCGGCTTTCCACGCACAAGGTTCGGCTCAAGGGAGAAGAGGAGAAGGTAAAGAAAAGGATTGAAGAGATATTTAAGAGGGCCGCCCTTCTTCCGCCTTCTGTTGATGAGGCATTGGATAAGGCCGTAAAGGACAAGGAAGGCATGAAACAGGCTATGCAGTTTTTCCAGCTCCTTGTAAGGGAGGGGAAACTTGTAAAGGTGAAGGAGGGAATTTTTTATCATCCTGATGCACTTTCCGAGATAGAAAGTAGCGTAATCGATTATCTCAAGAAAAATCAGGAGATGAGTGTTTCCGAATTCAGGAGCCTTTGCGGTGGTCTTTCAAGAAAATTCATGATCCCTCTGCTTGAATACCTGGATTCCAAAAAGATCACCATAAGGATCGGAGACAAGAGGTGTCTGAGGGCAAAGGTCTGAAACGGAAACCTGGTATCCCTGATGCTTAGAGATGCCCTTAAAAAATGCTTACGCATCCCGCAAAGTGGAAAAAGGCCTGATTTCAATCGGTTCATCTTCACCTTCGAGCTTGTCCCTGCAAGGGCCTCAAGGGGCAAGATCCTGGACGATATAATCCGTTTTGCCGAGGAAGCCGCTTGGGCAAAACGGATTTGCGCCCTGTCAATTACGGACAATGCAGGGGGACATCCTGCCCTGACTCCACGAGCACTCGGCACAGAGATCAAGGCCCTTGGCATGACGCCTGTTATCCACTTTTCATGCAAGGACAAGAACAGAAACCTCATAGAATCACAGCTTTTCGAACTCGACAGGGCCGGACTCAACACGTTGCTCGTGCTTACAGGAGACTTTCCTCGGTACGGGTACAGGGGACGCGCAAAACCCGTATTCGACCTTGATTCGGTCCTGGTGCTTTCAATGATACGGGAGATGAAAAAGGGCCTCATCATTGACAGCAAGGCCCCAGGAGGCGGGGTCAGGCTTTCTCCAATGGACTTCTATGCTGGCTGCGTGGTCTCTCCCTTCAAGAGAACCTTCCCGGAACAGGTGCTTCAGTATGTCAAGCTCAGAAGAAAAATACAGGCCGGCGCCGAGTTCGTTATAACCCAGATGGGTTACGACGCGCGAAAATTCCAGGAAATGAAATTAGTGCTTGACATCATGGGCATAGACGTGCCCATTCTTGCAACGGTACTAGTTCCTAACCTGAAACTTGCCAGGATAATACATAAAAACATTATACCAGGCTGTACCATGCCGAGCAGGCTGCTCAAGGAAATGGAGGGCTGGCCCGTTGACAGGGCCCTCGATTTGAGGCTCGATAGGGCTTCAAGGCTTGTAGCTATCCTTTTCGGCCTTGGTTTTGACGGCGTTCACCTGAGCGCGCCTGGTCTTGGATACAGCGATGTTGACAGAATCATAACGAGGGCTATGGATTACGCGGGCAGGTGGCAGGATTTCGTACAGGATTTCCTTTTCCCGGAGGAGTGGCATTCATTTATCTTCGAAAGGGATAGACATAGCGGACTGAACAGGCGTGAATTAAGGAAAGAGGGAGAAGGAACACGCGGAAGGCCAAGCATTTCGCACCTTCTCGGCAAGGCCATTCATTACATGTTTTTCGAACCGGGGAAAGGGCTCTTCGGCCCAGCAAGGAGGCTTGTTGAAAGGTGCCAGGAGAAAGATTGTACAGGATGGCTCTCTTCAGTGGAATACCTTTTCAAGGGACTCCTTTACGATTGCCAGAGATGCGGAGACTGTTACCTCGGCGATCTTGAATTCCTGTGCCCTCAGTCTCAGTGCGCCAAGAAACTCCTGAACGGTCCCTGCGGAGGCAGCGAAAACGGATGGTGCGAGGTATGGCCAAAACAAAAAAGGTGTCTCTTTGTCAGACAATTCCATAGGGCCTCATGGGGCACCAGTGTACTGCTCGAGGAGCCAAAGGTGGTTTCTCCGAGGAACTGGGCCCTTGACAGACAGTCGTCATGGCTAAATTTCTATACAGGCCGAGACCATAACCATATAAAGGAACTGGACGAGGATGAAGATTAGGCCCTGCATAGACATCCACGGTGGAAAGGTGAAACAGATAGTGGGTTCAACCCTATCTGACACGGGCGCAAACATGCTTACCGAGAATTTCGTATCCGAGAAATCTCCTGGCTACTATGCCTTGCTGTTCAAAAAACACGGGTTGACAGGAGGCCATATAATCATGCTCGGACCAGGAAACGAAAAGGCTGCCCTTGAGGCCCTGTCCGCGTGGCCAGGAGGGATGCAAATTGGCGGGGGAATAAACCTTGAAAACGCAAGATACTGGATAAACAGGGGCGCAAGCCACGTAATCGTTACTTCCCTTGTATTTCATAACGGCCGCATAGACATGGAACGGCTTACGGCCCTAACCAATATAGTAGGCAAGAACAGGCTCGTACTGGATCTGAGCTGCAGGAAAATGGATGGAAGGTACCTTGTGGTTACAGACAGGTGGCAAAATTTTACGGAGGAAGAGATTACTGGCGAGGCCCTCCATAGGCTTTCAGGCTACTGCAGTGAGTTTTTAGTCCACGGAGTTGACGTTGAAGGAAGGTGCCGGGGCGTTGACTCGGAGCTCGTGGAGATGCTCGGGGAAATGAGCCCTATACCAACAACCTATGCCGGTGGGGCAAGGTCCATTGATGACGCCTTCAAAGTCCGTGAAAAGGGAAAGGGACGGATAGACCTCACAATTGGAAGCGCCCTCGACATATTTGGTGGAACCGGGGTACTGTTTGAGGAAATCGTCCGATTCAACAGGGAGTCTGCTCGCTAATCCTTCCGCTTTCCATGACTATGGTCCTGGATGCAAGTCCATGGAGCAACTCTGGCATGTGAGTAATCACAACCACGGTCTTGAATTCCCCCTGGTCCAAAACGGACAGGAACCTGTCGACAGCCCCCTTTTCTAACCCGGCCATGGGCTCGTCAAGGAGAAGCACCTCCGGCGCCATGGACAGGACGGAGGCTAAAGCCACGAGCCGCTTTTCCCCTCCGGAAAGCTCGTATGGCACTCGTTTTTCAAGATGCCCTATACCAAGCCTGTCAAGCCAGTACATTGATATATCAAGGGCCTCCTTCCTCTTCATCCCAAGATTAAGGGGACCGAATGAGACATCCTCGATTACAGAAGGTGAAAACAACTGATCGTCAGGGTCCTGGAACAGGAGACCTATCCTCTTTCTTGGCCCGGTAAAATCAACATCTTCGCTGCACCTTTTACCAAACAGCTCGATAGTTCCCGAATGCGGTCTAACAAGACCGAGAATGACATAAAAAAGCGTAGTCTTGCCAGCGCCATTGCCGCCAAGAAGGGCTATTCTTTCTCCCTTATTTACCTTGAAATCGAGGTGGGAGAAAACCTCTCCACAGTTTGGATAACCGAAAGAGATATCGTTTAGACCTATAAGAGTCACTTGCTGCTCCAGTCGAGAAATAAAAGAGAAGCGGACAAAAGGGCCGACCATGAGATCAGGAAAAAATCCGTGGCCTTCAGCTTGAAATGGGAAAGCAGCCAAAAAGTCCCGTCAAAACCCCTGCATGCCATGGCCCAGTAGACCCTCTGGCCCCTGTCATAACCCCTGACAAAGAGGGTACCAAGGACGTTGGCATAAGTCCTGTATGTGAGAATGTTGGTGCCTGGCTTGAACCCTCTCAGAAGGGCAGCCCTCGTTATCCTGGTATATTCCTCCTCAAGTACGTGGAGATAGCGCCACGAAAAGAAAAAAAGCTGCACCAGGACCGATGGAACCTTCAGGTGGTCCAGGGCATGGGAAAGTGCGAATATGGAAGAGGTAGAAAGAAGAGAGATATTGAACATGACTATGGTGTTGCACTTCAGGGTTATGAAAAGGCACTTTAAAAGCCCGCTCGAGGTGGCGTTCAGCGGACCTATGGAAATGACCGTTCTGCCAGGAGTGGACCAGGGAATCACAGCCCACAGGAGGGCGACAAATATGTTAATAAGAAGAATTCTCCTCAGCAAAAGACCCCTTTCAATTCCCGTAAAGGCGAGCATCACAACGGCAGAGGCAAGGGCCACCAACAATGGAAGAAGGGAGTTAAGGAAGACCACTTCCATGGAAAGAAGAATGGCGATGATCACCTTGACCCTGGGATCTGCCTCGTGTAGCAGGGAGTCGCCTTTGGCCATGCGTTCACAGGTCATGAATCGCCCCGCTTCCTCGATGAAATGTAGGCCCATATTCCCATTATCCCCATAATGTATCCAAATCCGGCGATAACATCCTTGAGCGTGACCCTCGTCTCGGCTATTGCCAAGGTCTCAAGCTCCTTACTTATGGGCACAAGCCTCTTTTCAAGGGCAAAATTAATGATCTGCCTTATATCACCACAACCGCAGCAGCCAAGGGCCGATTTGCCGGGGCCTTCCGGCTGTTCACCAGGAGCCGGTTTTGCCCTGCCCTGCTCCCCATGTTGAAGCCCCAATGATGTAGAAGGACTGCTGCTTCGGGCTAAAGGGGCCACGGAAACCGTTGTATTTGCCCTGTGACCCTCTCCGGCATGAAGTTCTAGCAAATACCTCCCTGGGCCAGGGGGCCTGAATGTAAAATCCCCCTGCATGTTAGTCTTCAGCCGGTAGCATTGGGCCTTGCCATCTCGTTTTATGAGCAATGTAGCCATGGACGCGGGCCGGCCGTTGGAATAGTACGCCTTTCCAGTGATAGTCTTGCCGTCAAACCACGCGAATACGCTCACCCGGTGGGCCTGTGCGGTACGGGGAACCAAAAAGGCCAGGAGCGCGCAGGCAAAGAAAAGGGCACGGGTTGATGTCTTTAGATAATCAGGGCTCCCCGTGTGGCAGCCTATCATTTCAGGCCTTACGCGAAGCAGAAACCTAATGATGAATCCCGTTATCAGTGCCTCAACGGCAGCAATAGGCAGGTGCGCCGTGAATATTAGCTTTGCAACGAGGGTAAAACTGTCTCCGGAAAGAGCGAGACTCAAGGCAACAAGCAGGGCGGAGCATAGAACGCTAAGACCGCCACACAGGCCCGAGACCACTGCTGAAAAGTAGGGCCTTTCAATACTCAGAAACCTCCTTGCAATGAGTCCGAAGATTACCCCCGGAATGGCCATATTCGCCGTATTTACTCCGAGTGTCGTAAGCCCGCCGAACTGGAAAAGCACAGCCTGAAGAACCAGGCCAATGAATATGGCCGGAAATGCTGCCCAGCCGAGTAGCACACCGAGAAGTCCATTCAACACAAGGTGCGCATTTGAAGGACCAATTGGAACATGAACGAGACTTGCCACGAAAAAAGCGGCGGTCAGCAGGGCAATCTTTGGGATGTCACGTGGAGCCACCTTGCGCATCCCTATTGCAAGACCCGCCGCCGTCAGAATGCCGCCTGCCGATAACACTTGTAGAGAGAGAACCCCTTCGGAGATATGCATTTCAACGCACCCTGCTCGCATGGACCCAGATTATTGCACCAAGCTCCAGGTCAACCCGCTTCCCCTTCCTTGTCATTGCTCCGGGAAGGGAGGTAAGTGCAGCGAAACCCCACCAGCCTGCCCTTGGAATTGCGTAACAGAAGGAACCATCCTTTGATGTCACAAGGGTCTGAGTATCAAAAACTGGAGAAGGGGCGTGAAGTTCCTTCTTCCTGTTGTAAAATTCTACCTCTACACGAGTTCCTGGCCTTGGTTTGCCTGCCAGAAGGACCGTGCCACAGAATAGATTGCCGCTCCAGAGACCATAAGGCCGTGTCAAGGGAACTATCTCAGTCTTAAGACCTATGGGCCTGTTCCAGTGATCCTCGAGGCCGAAGGCACCGACCACTACCTTGGTATAATGCTGGATAAAGGTGTTTTCAGCAGGTTCCCAGTATGGTCTTGGAACCATAAAAAATATATGGTCACCCGGCCTTGTCACTTCAAAGCTCGCCCGCCACGCCTTGTGGCCTTGACAATCCACGGGTTTTAATCTGGCAGTGAGGTCCGTTTTCTTTCCACCGGTAACAACGCCGAAGACCTCTGGCCGGGCCAGGTCCATGAATTCATACTCAAAAGGATGCATGAACGCGAGATCCAAACGAAGCATGGCACTGGAAGGACTCTCAACCACATCCCGAGACGGCAGCAGAACACCAAAGTGAGCAAAAGCAACGGAAGAATAAAATATTAGAAGCAATAGTAGAGGTAATAACGAAAAAAATTTTCTCACGCTTTCCGCCCCTTCTTGGATTTTTCCAAATCATAAGAGACGAAAAGCTCGTAGTCAATATTTTTTTTTCGTGCTACTAAAAAGCGCCCCATCTGGCCTTTTTAGGGCGGGCCGGAAAAACGAGGGTCACTCCATGGAAGCGATGACCATGGGGAGAAACATAAGAAAACGCGCTATCCCTCCGGCTACAGCAAGAACGGAGCCCAAGTGGAAAGGACTGACATCATACTTTAGGTAAAGCCTTACCGCGCTCTTGTGAAACCAGAAATGACTCTTCAGCCTTGCCTTCTTGCTTGATGATCCGGAATGGTGTTCAATGGGACCAAGGCCCGGATGATATAAAACCTTCCATCCGATAGATCTGAATCTAGTACACCAGTCACAATCCTCCCAGTACATAAAAAAACCTTCATCAAATCCCCCGACCTCACGAATGGCCCTCCTTCTTACCACCATGCACGCACCTGTGACCCAGTCCACCTCGATGGGCTGCGCTGAAGAATAACCGGCCTGAAGGTTACGCTTGGACACGGGATTTGAAGGCATAAACCTCGTCAGCAGGCAGGTCCTGCCGAAAAAGGCGGTGCTAAGCCTAGGGAAACCCCGCGCGGACTCCTGAACAGTTCCATCAGGATTAACGATCCTTGGACCCACCACCGCCACCTCCCTGTTACACTCAAGAAAGTGCATGGCCCTGCCGAGAAACGGGCGCTTCAACACGGTATCTGGATTAAGAAAGCATATATAGGGTGCAACAGAGGCCTTTATTATCTCGTTGCAGGTCCTAGCAAAGCCGAGGTTTTGCCTGTTTTTGCGAAATGTTACTTGCGGAAAACGCTTTTCAAGGGAAGAAGGAAAACCTTCAGGGCCGTTTTCAAAAACAAGCACCTTGCCGGGAAAGGGCCTCTCCATGCTCAAGAGGCTCTCAAGACACATGGAAAGACGATCAAAACACCTGTAACTCACTATTCCAACATCACATTTCACGAAACTCCCCATTTCTTAAGCTTCTGCCTCAAGGTCTTCCTGTCAATTCCGAGGAAGCGGGCCGCCTCGCTCCTGTTACCGCCCGTCTGCCTAAGAACCGAAAGGACGTGCCTCTTCTCCACCTCTCCGAGACTTAGAGGGTGGCCAGCTCCCCTCCCCTGCCGGGCAGCCATTGACGGCCCCGTCCCCTTTTGTATGCGTTCGCCTATTCTCACACCGGCAAGGGCGAGGTCCTCCACGTCTATTATCCGCCCCCTGGAAAAAATTACGAGCCGTTCTACTATGTTCTCTAGCTCACGGACGTTTCCGGGCCACCGATACTCCTCAAACAGGGCAAGAAGCGCAGGGGTTACCGCAAGACCGCTCCTTTTGTATTTTTTTCCGAATACGCCGAGAAAATACCTGACAAGTTCCGGTATATCTCCCTGCCTTTCCCTCAAGGGCGGCGTCCTGAGTGCCAAGACATTCAGCCTGAAAAACAGATCTTCCCTGAACCTACCTTCTTCTACCTCTTGTCTCAACGCCTTGTTTGTGGCCGCGATGATCCTAACATCCACCCTGGTAACCCGGTGGCTCCCAACCCGTGAAATCTCCTTTTCCTCAACCGCCTTTAGAAGCTTTGCCTGGAGCTCAAGATTCACGTTACCTATCTCGTCCAGGAAAAGAGTGCCCCCGCTTGCAAGCTCAAACTTCCCCACCTTGCTTGACTCCGCACCAGTAAAGGCCCCCCTGACGTGCCCAAAGAGTTCGCTTTCAAAAAGGGTTGGAACCAACGTGGAGCAATCAACGGATACGAATGGGAATTCCCTCCTGGAGCTATGATCGTGTATGAAGCGGGCAAGAAGGCCCTTACCCGTACCACTCTCTCCAGTTATCAAAACGGTACTGTCCGTGGAGGCAATGGTCTTCACCTGGTGAAAAAGCGCCTCCATCTGCGGGCTGCCGCCGATTATCCTCTTCTCTCCTTCTTTTCTCCTGAGTTCCTCCTTAAGGTATAAATTTTCGATTGCGAGACGGTGCGCCGTAAGGTTTCTCTGCACCACGAGGCGCAGTTCATCGGGTTCGAAGGGTTTCGGGAGAAAATCACTGGCACCAAGGCGCATGGCCTCAACTGCGTTCTGGATGGTTCCATAGCCGGTAATTACTACAATAGGGACAGAAAGGTCCCTTTCCCTTGTAGCGCGGATAAGGTCGAGACCATTGATGTCTGGAAGCTTAAGGTCCACGAGGATGAGGTCAAATTCATACCTGTCCACCTTATCAAGGCCGTCCTTGCCCGTGGGGCTTTCATTGACATCGTATCCGCTCTTCTTAAGAACCTGGGCGCAACCGTCCCTTATGGCCGAATCATCGTCTATTATAAGTATGCTTTCTTTCATAACCCTTACTCAAGTCCCGGTGGCATAGCTGGTATCAAGGGGTAGGGATATCCTGAACCTTGCGCCACCCAGCGGACTTTCTTCCACTACTATCCTGCCACCGTGCCTCTGGACTATGCCGTGGGTGATGGATAGGCCAAGACCGGTCCCCCCCCTGTGCTGTTTGGTGCTGAAAAAGGGTTCGAATATCTTTACCTTGAGATCTTCGCCTATCCCTGGGCCTGAATCGTCGACAAGCAGCTCGAGCGGAAAACGAGACCCATGGCTCCTGGTAACAACCTGTATTCTGCCCTTGCCACTGACCGCCTCGGCAGCATTGATAAGCAAATTCACAATAACCTGTTCGAGCTGCCCCCTGTCTCCCATGAGATGGGGCAGCTCCGGTTCTAGAATAAAATCGGTCTTGATACCTGAGAACAGCTTGTGGTCTTCAATGAGTGAAAACATGTCCGTAATCACGTGATTAAGATCAACCGGCGCATAGCTTCTCGACGAGGACCGTCCGAAATTTAGAAGCCCCTTTGCTATGATGCGGCACTTGGTGGCGAGCCTAACGATCTTGTCGAGATTTACCGCGGCGGGATGCTCAGTAGTAAGGTCCTCCTTCACGAGATTTGCATAAAGGAGGATACCCCCAAGGGGATTGTTGATTTCGTGGGCTATCTCTCCGGCAAGCTTTCCCATTGCCGTGAGACGTTCTGACTGAAGCATCTTGTCTTCCCACAGCTTGATTCTTGAAATGTCCCTTATGATGCTCTGGTAAAACAATCCATCTGTTGAGGAATAAAAAGGCAAGGAAATTACCTCGATATCGAACTCCTTCCCATCAATGCGCCTTCCCAGTGCCTGCCTGACCCCAAGACGCAGATGGTAGGATGGCCAGGGCGAGATGAACTGCGCCATGAACATGTCTGCCAGCGCATTGTGCCTGTTTATGCGGAAGAGTTCCAGAAAGGCATCGTTTGCCACAATACACTTGTCTGCCTCGTGTATTGCTGATGGCTCCTTTATCTCCTTCCAATTTTCAAGAAGTGTTTCTGGTATCATTCTTGTGACCAACGTCATAAAATAGAATTTTACCCTTCTTTCCTTACGGATGAAAGGAGTGCTACGGGAAGACCCCCATTTGAAAAGGTTGTAATCCGCCTAAGGCCCAATTTGAGGCTTCTTTTGAGCATTGGTGCCTGGCGGGGCAATATAAGGGTAATATCCCAGCCCTTTAACCCCTGTCTGAAAATTTGCCCAAACTGGCCATAAAATTCAAGGAGGCCGTTATTTTCCTTGAGCCGCTTTCCATATGGCGGATTTGTCACAACAATCCCCGGAATGGAAGGGGCCCGTAACAAAGTAGAGGCGAAGTCGCCCTGTGAAAGGGATACAAAATCGGAAAGTCCACCCGTCTCTGCGTTTGCTATAGCGGACTGAACGGCAGATTCGTCCCTGTCTATACCTATGATGGAAAAGGCCGGCTTTTTGAAGAAGGCTTCAGACCTTCCAACTACCTCGTTCCAGAGACTGCGGTCAAAAGTTGTCCATTGCATAAAGGCAAAGGACCTTTTAAGGCCAGGCGGTATCCTGCATGCTATCATGGCGGCCTCGAAAACAATAGTGCCCGAGCCACAAAAGGGATCTACTATGGGACGGCTTCCGTCATAGCCTGACGATATCAGCATGGCCGCAGCAAGGTTCTCCCTCAACGGCGCCCTGACGGAATACTTTTTGAAACCCCTCCTGTGCAGATGTTCCTGTGAAGTATCAATGCTTACCACGCAGTGATCGTTCACGAGTCTTGCAAAAATGAGCGGGCAGTCTCTCCCTGCCCTTTCCTTCACAAGACCCACTTGTCTGCCGACCCTATCAGCGACCGCCTCCGCCAACCTCTGGGCCAGGGCGCCGCTGTGGTATATCCTGGAACCATGGCAACTGGCCCGTATCCTAACGTTTCCTGCCTTGCCAAGGTATATTTCCCATGGATACATAGAAAATCTCTTCCTGGCCTCTCGAAGGGATGAAAGCGGAAAACTCCCTACCCGGGCAAGGATCCTCGTGGCAGTCCTAAGCCAGAGATTCGTGGTATACAAGGTGAGAAGATCGCCTGAAAACTCTACTCCACCAACGGTCTTCCTGCCATCTATGCCGAGACGCTCCAATTCCATCAACAATATGTCTTCAAGGCCAGGCACACATGCCGCAAACAGTCTGTATCGCGTTCTATTTTTCATATCCCTTGCGTCAAGTCCTTGTGAATAATTTCAGGAAACGAGGCCGGCACACGGTACAACGGCCACCCATCATGGCGTTACATACCCAGACTAATGAATCCACAGCCAGCCGGAAACCTGGACCCAAAACCACCACGCGGCCATAGGGAAAAGGAATGTGACTTATAGCGACTCATTCCTTGATATCCTCACAGGATTATGTTGCTTTAATTTTATATTTTCATCGGGAGTTACAAACGACACCTTAAGCGGATGATGTGGTTTTAGGCCGGCACTCTTTCTTATGTTCTGCTCCCCCTCCTCTTGCTCCTTTTCAGTCATTTTCCGATTCGTAGAGATCCCTATATGGAGCTTATTAGCCGGCTTTCTCTTTCCCGCAGCAAGCTCATCAAGTAGATAAACTTCTGCGTCCTTAAAATACATTTCCACCGCCCTTAGAATTGGCTCCAGGTACGTATCAAAATTGTCCAAGAATTCCTCTTTTTCCCTAAGCTTCGAGTCAATAAAATCGGACAGTTTTCTCTTGGTCACAACCCTGTAAACCACCTCGAAAACCAGGGTGGCCAGGATGATAATCATTGACGACTTGAGTGATTGGGGAGCGGTCTCGAGATTGTGGCCTATAAGGACAACCGCCGAGACTATGCATGCGACAGCGCCTGTTCCTGAGACCATGCGGCTTGAGCTTGTATGTTCAGCAAGCTTCACGTTGGCAAGATTTACGGCCCCGAAGACGAGCAGGAAACCGAGGCTGCCCGCCACCGAGATATTCTCGAGGTTGAAAATCAACGCCGCAAATATCGTAAGGGTGGACAGGATTACAAGGCCCTCGTAGGCGCCTTTCCATATCTTTTTTGCAAAGATATTCGGAATCTGGCCGAACTTGGCCACCAAGTAGCTTATCCTTGCAGTGCCGTAAAGCGTTGCATTTATGGCAGAGGCTGTTGATATGAGTGCTGCTATTCCTATCAATACAAAACCCGCCTTTCCGAGAAAGGGCTTTGCAGCCTCTGCAAGGACATAGTCCTTCGCCTTGACAACCTCCTGGTAGTCCAGGTTCCCAACCGCTACAAAGGCGACCAGCATGTAGATGAATATCACAAAAAGTACGGCGCTGAAAAAGGCCCTGGGAAGCGTGGAATCCGGGTCTTTGATGTCAGCCGCCGTATTTGCTATTAGCTCAAAACCCTCATAAGCAAGAAAAATTATGAGCCCTCCAGCAAAAACGTGCAGGAAATGTGGGTAATGGCTTGGGGAAACCCTTGATAAGTCAATGGTCATGAAGCCTATTGCTGAAAAAAACAGCAGGATCAAGACCTTGAAAGCCACCATGTAGTCTTCTGCCTTTCCAACTATGTAGGCCCCCATGAGATTCAGCAGGGTAAAAAGAATTATTACGCCGGCTGTGAGGAGCTTTTTGACAAAGAGATTCTCCATCCCCATTAAGAGAACAGCTCCGTAGCTTCCAAAGGCATAGGAGTAAAGGGAGAGCATTATTATGTAGCTTGATAGAAGCAAGGTGTTCAGCCAGGCAGGAATAACCCCCGGGCCAAAGGCCCTCACAATGAATTCAATTGTCCCTCCCTCGCTTGGGAAACGCACAGAAAGCTTTGCGTATGAATAGGCCGTTACAAGGGCTATGAGCCCTGCCACGAGAAAGGCAATGGGGGCAGCACCCTTTGCAAGTATGACCGTAAGCCCAAGAACCGCAAATATTCCACCGCCTATCATTCCCCCTATACCAATGGAAACCGCCTCAAGATAGCCTATCTTCTTGCCAGTCATCTTTCCTCCGGAAATTTTTTATTATAAACGGCTTCAATATAGGATAAGACGGCCACGGGCAAAGGCAAGGTATGCCCCGAAAACCAACTGAAAGGCACCAGGATATACGGTCAGAAACGATCTATCAGTTGGCCCCAGAAAACAGTGTACTCACAATGTGGCCGGACAAGGTGACAAGGCCGTAAATCAACATGGATGGGTAAAAGCTGCCTAAACCACCCGCTTTCCCGGCTTGAGCCATCTAGTAAAGGATAGTGATTACTGCCACCATTATCACAAGGTAGAGTATGGTCATGCCCGTGCCTGCCCTTACGTAATCTTTTGTCTTGTAGCCTCCAGGGCGCATTATAAGGGCGTTTACCTGAT
Source organism: Deltaproteobacteria bacterium (assembly GCA_015493475.1). Classification (GTDB taxonomy): domain Bacteria; phylum Desulfobacterota; class Dissulfuribacteria; order Dissulfuribacterales; family QOAL01; genus JAADCZ01. Next base: position 1,584 of record WGDC01000079.1, on the reverse strand, counting down.
GGGTCGGCAGTATGAAGGTGTTTGATGCGGCAATCCCTACGGTCAGGCCTGCAAGCACAGGGTTTAGCCCGGCCTGCAGGGCAAGATTCATGGAAAGGGGAACCATCAAGACGGTGGCCCCCACGTTTGATGCAACGAGAGAGAAGAAGGAGGTGAGAACTCCCACGGTAAGAAGCAGGGTCAGGGTGGAAAACTCACCCACAAGCCCCACTATCTTCAAGGCGATGAAGCTTGCCGCCCCTGTCTTTTCAAAGGCGGTTCCAAGGGGAATCAGCCCTCCAAGAAGGAATATGGTCATCCAGTCAACGGAGCGGTAAGCGTCATCAATGGAAATCACGCCAAGGAGGACCATGCCGATGGCACCGGTAAAAAGGGCAATGGCAAGCTTTACGTGAAAGACCATGGCAAGAATCAAGGCCAGGGCCAGGCAAAAAAGAGCGGCTAACGCCTTGTCTTGCGCCTTTTCCTCCTCTCCCTTAAGCTCCTCGGTAAACACCAGGTCCAGGTTTTTCCTTATCTTTCTAAGCTTTTTCCAGGGGCCAAGCAGCAAAAGGGCATCTCCCGCCATAAGGCGAATTTCATTTATGTGCTCGCAGATGACCTGTTCACCCCTGTAAACCGCAAGGACGTTCACCCTGTAGCGGTCCCTGAAATCGAGCTCCTCCATGGTGTGGTTTACAAGGGATGAGCCAGGGGGGACAATGCCCTGAACAAGACCATATTCAGGGCCAAGGGAGCCTCTGGAAAACTCCTCGTGAAACTCCTCCACCTGCCAGTTCATCTGCTTGGAAAGGCGCTCTATGTTCTCCTTTGATGAAATAACCGCAACCAGGTCGCCGGGGCGAACCATTGAGGCCCTGTTTGGGAATAGATCCGCGCCCTGCCCATTCCTCTTCCCTGACGCCCTGAAAATACCAACAACCGTTACGTGAAAACGAGGGCCCATGCCAAGTTCTGACAGGCTCCTGGGTTCAAAATCCTCAGGAACCCTTAAGAGGGCATAGTCCAGCACCTGGTCGTAGAGTCCTATTACCTTTTTCTTGCCCTGGCCTTCTGCCTTAAGAGATGCCTCCTTTTCCACTGATGGAAGGATAAAGCGCCCAAGGAGGGCAAAGTACAAAAGGGCGGCGGCAAGAAGGGCAAGGCCAATGGGGGTTACACTAAAAAGCCCCAGAGGCTCAAAGGCGGCGCCTTTCAAGACAGAGGCGTTGTTTGCCCACCAGCTCCCCATGAGATCGTTTAGCATGATAAGTGGACTTGAACCCACAAGGGTGAGGCAGCCCCCGATGATTGCGCAAAAGCCCATGGGCATGAGCACCCTTGATACCGGAATCCTGAGGGTTCGGCTTATCTTTGTAACCGCGGGCAGGAAAAGGGCGGCGGCCCCAATATTCTGCATGAAACTTGAGATGAAGGATACCGTTGCGGAAATAACCACCATTATCCTTGTCTCGCTCTTTCCCGCTATCCTAATTATCCTTCTTGCCAGCACATCCATAACCCCGGTCCGGTTAAGGCCAGCCCCTATTATCATCACTGCTATTATGGACACGACGGCATTTGAGCTAAGCCCGGCAGTAGCCT
>WGDC01000078.1 GCA_015493475.1 Deltaproteobacteria bacterium | reverse complement strand
TGAAAAAATGAGCAGACAAGCCTTCAAACCGCTAACGCATCATACCAGACCGGGACCGGGCCAAGCCCTTCATCTTGGCAAGGCCACTTCGCTTGCTCCTTGCCATTTTCATGTCAGCAGGATGCCTCCGGCGGGGCGGTTCCCTAAAAAATTAGCACATGCCAAACCGGACAGTTTATTTGCTATAAAACCGGACAACTCTATTTGTTGACAACATGTATGGCGTGCAACCTGACTTACGGCCTTCCCCAGGTCTTCGAAAGGCATCCGGTAATAAATCTGAGAGGCGTTGTTCATGCGATTGAAGGACGACTTAAGTCTATCTGGAAAGTGGTAGGCTGGGAAACAGGTTCCACTCAGGTTGTTGATCCGAGGGTAAACATCATTCCCGTTTTCATCAGGCTTGAACGGACAGGATAAATGGGTCTGGCTGCATCGGTGTTTGAGCGGTGAGCCAAACCCACGGTTATTGTTACATAAATCTATCTTTGTTCGGCAGTCGTTTCATCCAGTCGGGGGAATGGAACCAGTAGTTTTTAAGCTTTTTTAGCTGGCCCACCGCATTCAGTTTCATGAGGAGGTTGTCCACCCAGTTCATCCAGAGAAGGTCTGTCTCCGGCATGGCAACACCAAGGGGCTCAAAGGTAAACGGTTCAGAGACGGCAAGTTCCTTGTTTTTGTTTCTGAAGGCAGCGACTACGCAGAAGGGCTCATCTGCAAAGAGCGCCTTGGCCTTTCCTGAAAGTACCATATTGAGGGCGGCTTCCATGTTATTTGCCGTAACAATGTGTGCCTTGGGAACGAGCGCTCTAGCCACCTGTTCCCCAGTGGTATTTTTTGCCACAACCAGGGTGAAATCAGGACGATTCATATCATCCGGCCCCTTGACCTTTTCCACGATGGATTTTTTTCCGAGAATGGACTGGCCGGTGACATAATAAGGTCCAAGAAATATGACCTTCATGTTTCTCTTCGGGGTAATAGTGATTCCGGCCAGCGCAAGATCTATTTCCCCCTTGTCGAGGGCCGTGAAAAGATCTCCTATAGACATCTGGCGAATCTCGAGCTTGACCCCGAGCTGCTTGGCCATAATCCTCGCTATGTCTATGTCAAATCCCATGAATTTTCCGTTAGTGTCCCTGACGGAAAAGGGTGGATAGTGGCCGGTAGTTCCCAGTACGAGGGTGCCTCTGACCTCTATTCTTTTTATTACGTTTCCTGCAAAGCTGCTTGTGGAAAAAAGACAAATGGTGGCAATAGCCATCAAGAATATTTTGGAAAGCCTTTTCATGAAATACCTCCTTTTGTCTCGAGAAAATATTACACTTGTTTACTGGTGTAAATACGATCACTCCAGTTTTATCTTGACTATTTTTTTTTCAAAGGTCGCAAAAATCGCCTCCTTTCTCCCGAGTTCTATGAGGTGGGATGAAAGCAGGCGGGCCTTGCCTGACCCTTCCGAAAGGTCAGCTACAAAGTTCGGAACGCACATCCCGCCAACGTCTCCCCACATCCTATCCATCATCCTGATACCCTTTTTCATAGGAACCCAGAAATGCCTTGTGCCCGAGACGTGATCACACTGGAAGAGGTAGTAGGGACGCACCATAATTGCCTGGAGCCGACAAAAAAGAGATCGCAGTGTGTCATAATTGTCATTGATTCCCCTTAGGAGTACGCTCTGGTTAGAAACAGGAATGCCTGCAAGCTGAATCCTTTCAATGGCGGCCTTTGCCTCCTTGGTGATTTCGACAGGGTGGTTAAAGTGTGTGTTTATCCAGATCGGCCGCTGTCTTTTTAAAAGCCTACACAGATCCTCGGTTATGCGCATGGGCAGCACCACGGGGACCCTCGTGCCTATTCTTAAGATCTCGATGCTAGGAATAGACCGGAGCGCCTCAAGGAGCCGAGCTATGTGTTCCATGGGCAGGAGTAGGGGGTCGCCACCTGAGACGAGCACTTCCCTTACATGTGGATTTGACAGAAGATAATCTCTTACAAGCTTAAGTTTTTCCTCGGACAAAATTACGCATTCGGGTCTGTTCCATGTCCTTTTCCTGTTGCAGTGCCTGCAGTAGCTTGCACAGAAGCCGGTGGCCAAAAGGACTACCCTGTCCCTGTAACGGTGAATAAGTCCCCTTACCGGGCTGTAATGTCGTTCTTTTAAAGGATCAGGTGATGCGCTGGAAGAAGTTACCCCGGTTTCTTTACCTGAAGGTATCACCTGCCTCCCCACTGGATCCAGGGAGACATCTCTTGATGCCATAAGATTGAGGTAGTACGGGGTGGCCGCCCACTTGTACCTGTTAAGAACCCTTAACCGCCGGGAGACATCTATCCCTAAGGTCGAACCAAGCCTTTCCAGGCCGTCTTTCCCTTGCAGGCGGTTTTTAACCTGCCACTGCCAGTCATTCCATTGGCTTTCTGGAATATCCGGCCAAAGGAGCTTTCTTAGGTTCACTTAGGTCAGAAACTATTTCTCAAAGGGATTTTTTAAAAGTATGGTTTGATCCCTTTCCGGCCCCACGGATACAATGATTACAGGGGTATTAGACATTTCCTCTATGGTTTGGACGTAATCCCTGGCCTTTTGAGGCAATTCTCCGAAGCTTCTTGCAGGGGTTATGTCTTCAGCCCAGCCTGGCACCTCCCGGTAAACCGGTTGAATACGTTCTACCTTTCTGATGTTGGATGGCATGGATTCATAGGTTTCGCCATTAATTCTGTACTGGTGGCAAATTTTCAAGGGATTTATTCCGCTCATTACATCGAGCTTGGTCATGGCAATACCGTTGAGGCCGTTGAGCCTGACGGCATCTTTCAGCACTACTCCATCTATCCAGCCACAGCGTCTCCTCCTGCCTGTGGTTGCGCCAAATTCGGCGCCCCGTTTCTGGATGAGATCTCCCGTCTCGTCAAAGAGCTCCGTAGGAAAAGGGCCTCCGCCCACCCTGGTAGTATATGCCTTGCAAATGCCAACCACGTAGTCTATGTTGCTCGGCCCGATACCCGCCCCGCAGCAAGCGCCACCGGCCACCGTGTTGGATGATGTGACATAAGGGTACGTGCCGTGATCTATATCAAGCTGGGTACCCTGGGCGCCTTCGAACAGGATGTTGCCGCCGCTGTTCCTGACTTCGTCAATTAGCATAGATACGTTGTCTATGTAAGGCGCAAGCTTTTGTGCAAACTCCATATACTCACGGTAAATAGGTTCCGCCTCAAGGGGGGCAGAGTTGAGTAGCCTTGTAAGGAGAAAGTTTTTTTCCTTAACGTTTGTTTCGAGCTTCTCCCTGAAAAGTTCTGGGTCAAGCAGGTCCCCAACCTTGATGCCGTTTCTAACAATCTTGTCCTCGTAACAGGGGCCTATTCCCCGGCCTGTGGTTCCTATCCTTTTACCCTCGCTTTTTGCCGCTTCCCGGGCGTGATCTAGAGCCTTGTGGTAGGGCATTATGAGGTGGGTGTTGAAGCTGATCTTAAAGCGATCAGAGCTTACCTTTCTGCCCCGGTTGGCAAGCTCGTCGAGTTCCTCCATGAGAACAGAAGGATCCAAGACCACCCCGTTACCCACGGCGCACTTCTTGTCTTCGTAAAGAATGCCGGAAGGTATGAGATGGAAAATGTATTTTTCTCCATCAACCACTAAGGTGTGGCCGGCATTGTTGCCTCCCTGGAATCTGACTATCAGGTCTGCGTGCTCGGTGAGAAGATCAACGATCTTTCCTTTACCTTCATCACCCCATTGGGTTCCAATTACAACTACGGTAGCCATTGTTATTCTCTCCCTCTTTACTTTTCCAACGGGGCAGGATACTTAACGAGCATGGAAAAGTCAAATGTGAGGCCAGTCGGAATCGGCAGCAGTGCCGGGGAAGTGATCGAAGCCGGCACTGGTTACAAGGCTATGCCAATCGTCTATGTAGTGGATGGCAGCGCCTATCTGTACCGGGCGCATTTTTCTACACACAGGGAATTCACCAATTCGAGCGGGCTGCCTACAAGGGCAGCATACGTCATAACCAACATGATGCTGAAGATATTCAGGGAAAAGGATCCTGAATACATGCTTGTCGCCTGGGACGCCAAGGGCCCTACGTTCAGGCATGAACTGTTCGAGGATTACAAGGCACAGCGTCCTCCCATGCCTAACGAGCTTTCCATACAGGTGCCATTTGTTCGCAAGATCATGGAAGGGCTTGGGATTACCGCGATGGAAGTACCCGGTTTTGAGGCCGATGATATAATGGCGGCGGTTGCCAAAAGGCTCGGCCAAGAGGCTGGTTTTAAGGTAGTTCTTGTAACCGGTGACAAGGATATGCGACAGCTCGTATCTGAAAACGTGGTTCTATGGGATCCCATGAAGGACAGGATCACTGACCTTGATGCCTTCAGGAGGGAGTATAGCATTGAACCTGAACGTTACGCAGACGTGCAGGCCCTTTCTGGGGATGTTTCGGATAACATTCCAGGAGTCCCTGGAGTAGGGCCAAAGACGGCTTTAAAGCTCATAAGGGAGTTCGGATCCATAGAGAATCTTATGGCCCACATGGACAGCCTTAAAAAGGGAAAGCTCAGGGAACGCCTTTTGGAGCACAAGGACAAGCTTCCCTTGTGGAAAAGGCTCGTAACCCTTGATGACAAAATTCCCGTGGAAATAAATGTTGCGGAACTGAAGCGGAGAAAGCCGGACGTAAAAAGGCTGCTCAAGATCTTCAGACAGCTTGATTTTGAGAGCCTGATTCCCCTTGTTTCCGGGTATGATGCGTTAATTAATAGGAATTACAGGCTTATTCATGATGCCGAAGAACTTCGTAAGTGGATCGATTCTAACAGGGAGTCAGACAGTCTCGTAATAGACACAGAGACAACGAGCCGGGATCCCATGAAGGCCGAGCTCGTTGGCGTAAGCCTTTGTTTTTCACCACCGGAGGCCGTATACGTGCCTGTTGGCCATAAGGTGAAGGGTGGCCAGATGGATGCGGCTGCCCTTTCTATGGCGCTTGAGCCAGTTTTATCAGACACTGGGGTTAAAAAGATTGGCCAGAACATCAAGTACGATATCATCGTCCTTGAAAGGCACGGCATGCCTTTCAGGAACATCGGCGGTGACACCATGGTTGCATCCTACCTTCTCGATCCCACAAGGAGGCGCCACAACCTCGACGAGATAGCCAAGGACGTACTCGGCCATAAGATGATTTCCTACAAGGAGGTAACGGGGGGGCTGGAAAAGGGGATGGATTTTTCAAACGTGTCCATCGAAAAGGCGATGGAATATTCTTGCGAGGATGTACACGTGACAGCCTTGGTAAAGGATAAGTTTCACAATTCACTTCAGAAAAAAGGGTTGTGGGAGCTTTATACCAAGGTTGAAGTTCCCCTCATAGAAGTGCTTGCAAGAATGGAGATGAGTGGGATACTCATCGACAGGAATGGTCTAAGAAGCCTGAGGAAAGAGTTTTCAGAAAGGCTCCGCCATCTTAAGGAGAAGGTTTACGAGCTTGCAGGCTGCAAGTTCAATGTTAATTCAACAAAGCAGCTTGCTGAAGTCCTTTTCGAAAAGCTAGGTCTGCCGCAGCTTAAGAAGACCAAGAAAAAGACAGGCTATTCCACTGATGTTGAGGTCCTTACAGCACTATCCAAGATTCATCCACTGCCGGAAGTGCTCCTTGAGTACAGGAACCTATCAAAATTAAAGTCAACCTACATAGAAGGACTCGAGAGGGAAATAAATCCCGAGACAGGCCGGATCCATACCTCCTTCAACCAAACTGTAACCGCAACAGGCAGGCTCTCATCAAGCGAGCCAAACCTGCAGAACATTCCGATTAGGACCCAGGAAGGCAGGCAGATACGGGCGCTTTTTATCGCCGGGCCGGGCCGGGTCTTTGTATCGGCGGATTATTCCCAGATCGACCTTAGAGTCCTTGCTCACTATTCAGAGGACAGGAATCTTCTATATGCCTTCAACAGGGGAGAGGACATACATAGGCGTACAGCTGCTCTTATCTTCAAAGTCGAGCCCGAGTTTGTAACATCAGAGATGAGGCGAGTGGCCAAGACGGTAAACTTCGGAATAATTTACGGCATGAGTGCTTTCGGGCTTGCAAAGGAACTTGGCATCTCGAGAAAGGAGGCCAAGCAATTCATCGATGCTTACTTCGAACAGTATCCGGGGGTCAAGACGTACATGGAAGAGATGGTCTCCTTGTGCCGCAGGCAAGGATATGTGGAGACGATCCTTGGAAGGAGACGTTACATAAAGGATATCAGGGCGAGAAGCCGTAACATCCGTCAGTTTGCAGAAAGAACGGCGATAAATACGCCTATCCAGGGCAGTGCAGCCGATATCATCAAGCTATCAATGCTGAAGGTGCATAAGTGCTACGAAAATGAAAACCTCGGGGCAAGGCTCCTGTTGCAGGTACATGACGAGCTTGTTGTAGAATGTCCGGAAGGAAGTGTAGAAAGGGCGTTGGCCCTGCTCAAAGAGATCATGGAAGGTGTGGTGAGGCTTAAGGTGCCTCTGACGGTTTCCGTGGGACAAGGCAAGAACTGGGACGAGCTCAAGTAACCTATTTAATGGTTCAGTTGAGTATTCAGCCAGTCAACTTCTTTGCCGGTAGGATTCGCCTTAACCGTCAGAAGGAGGCCACGATCCTTTTCCAGGTGACACTTGGTTGTGGATGTCCAATCTGCGCCGGTGGGCGCTTTGATGCAGGAAGGTTCAGAGCGGACGTATCATTTTACAGGAAGGGAGAAATGGTTACATGCTATGGCGCCGGTTTTACTGGTAAGGCAAGCGAGTTCGAATGCATAGTGGCCGGTCTCGAAAAAGGCTACTATTTCCTCGAAATCAATGTGCTTGATCCTGAAACAGGTATGGCAGGAAGATATACAGCGCCGGTCACCGTGGAATAAGAGTGCATTTTTTGTACATTCGTCTCTTGTTGCAGGCATCTGTGCATAGGATTATAACAGTGTCCGTGCGAACCACAGTTTTTTGCAAGAAATTTGTTAAGGGAGGAAGTGTCAGATGTCAAGGATCAAGCGGGCAGTTATAAGTGTTACAGACAAAAGCGGTATTCAGGAATTTGCCAAGGCCCTTGAAGAGATGGGTGTAGAGATCGTTTCCACGGGTGGAACAGCGAGGGTCATCAGGGAAGCAGGGGTAACGGTAAAGGATGTTTCGAAACTGACCGGCTTTCCGGAGATGATGAATGGAAGGGTCAAGACCCTCCATCCAAAGGTTCACGGCGGTATTCTTGCCTTGAGGGACAATCCGGAACACGTTGCGGAGATGAAGGATAACGGTATCCCGGAGATAGATCTCGTGGTTGTGAACCTGTACGCCTTCGAAAACACAGTCGCACGGGAAGGTGTCACCCTTGCCGAGGCCATAGAAAACATAGACATCGGAGGTCCCACCCTTCTGAGGTCATCGGCAAAGAATTTTAAGTTCGTTACCGTGGTGGTGGACCCTTCCGATTATGATGGCATCCTCGAGGAGATGAAGGAAAACGGCGGCGCAACTACCATGAAGACCCGCTTCAGGCTCGCCAAAAAGGTCTTTGCAACCACAAGCACCTATGATGCTGCAATCAGCAGGTATCTTTCCTCCATCGATGCCGATTCCGAACCCTACCTTCAGTAATAGGTATCCGCAGGGCGGCCTTGACGGGGGCCGTCCTTTTCCTGTTGAGACAATCCATGATCTGTGTACCCATTTTTGGAACAGGGCCTGATGAAATCGTTGCCATGGCCTCGGAGGCGGCCTATTTTTGTAACCTTCTGGAATTGAGGATGGATCTCCTCAAGGGGATTAGCGCCGGGCTCTTGAAAGGGATTATTGAGGCCATGCCCCTGCCAGTTATTGCTACAAATCGCGCTTCATGGGAGGGTGGAAATTTTACAGGCACGGAGGAAGACCGCGTGTATCTCCTTGAACAGGCCGTTACGCTTGGGGCGTCATACGTGGACGTGGAGTTTGCCACCGACAGATTGCTTAGGGAGCGGGTTATGGAGGTGGCGGAAGAACACGGCACGAGGGTGATTTTTTCTTATCACGATTTTGAAAGGACTCCACCCTTCAACGATTTAGAGGCCCTTTTTGAACGAATGGTCCGTGAAGGCGCAGATATGGCCAAGATAGTCACTTATGCGACGAGTCGGTCCGATTTTTTCGAGATAGCCAGGCTGTTTCCCCTTGCGAGAAGGCTCGGCGTTGACCTCATTGGTTTCTGTATGGGGCAGAAGGGGTGCTATAGCAGGCTCTTTTGTCTTCACCTCGGTAGCTTTCTCACCTTTGCCTCCCTAGAACAAGATCTCGCCTCTGCCCCTGGCCAGATTCCGGCAAAAAATATGAATGATATCTTTGACCGAATGGAGTCTATTTGTTCAGGAGATACGTCAAGTGAACAGATTGCTTACAAATGACAATGGGATTCACATCATGGACCTTTGTTATCTCTAAGAGGCACGTGCCTGCGGTTGCAAGGTGTTTGTGATGGCCCTGAACAGAGAGAAGCCCTGTAGGTCACGCTATAACCCATTCCGACCCTATCAAGGTCAGTAGGGTGTGCCACGAAGGTGACGAGTTAGGCTATAAAAGAACGGTACACCCGCAGGCCGTGTCAAATTCTTTCTCAATCCCCTTCTTGATCGAAGAATAGACATGGTAGTTTCTGGAATAAACAGAGGCGCAAACACGGGTGATCATATTTTATATTCTGCCACTGTATCTGCTGCAACACAAGCTGCAATCTTTGGAATACGTTCCCTCCAAGTGTCCACGGACAGCTTAGAAGATCATGACTACCGTTTTGCCGCTTTTCTTACAACGATCTGGCAAAAGTTTTCTTAAAACAGGATGGCCCAGCCTTTCATTGAATGTTAATATTCCTTCAGTTCCGGCTAATCTTATCGAGGGGTTCAAAGTAACGCTACAGAGCATTCATCCATTTAAAGAGAAATTTGAAAGGAGAATAAATCCGAGGGGAAACATATAATAGTTCCGGCGGTGTTGATGTGACTTCGACTACATCAAGAAGCACCAAACGGAGATTTACTGGCTTAAGCAAGGATAATTACCATCACTCCTTTAGAAGACGATTTGACATATAATGCATGCCTTTATAGGATAAGATCCATTTTCAATAACCTATCCATATAAATTTCCAAATAATTGTCGTATTTATCTTGACACTTCATTCAAGTCAATATAACCTTAATAATTAAACCCTTAATTAGGAGGAAGAAATGGCAAGAAAGAGAAGCAGACCTTATACCAAGGACGATGTCGAATTTGTTCACAAGAACTATGCGGAAATGACTGCAATCGAGATTGCAGAAAAACTTGGAATCAGCAAATTCCAGGTTTCCAAAATTGTTAGCGAGCTCAGAAAGCACATCGACCTACCCAAAAAGACTGCTAAGCGTCCTAATCCCATTCTGGAGTATTTAAAAGCCAAAGGACTTCCCATCAAGGAAGAGGTGAAGATGATCAAAAAGACTGTATCACGTGGAAGAAAAAAGAAATCGTAGTCCAAGAAAAAACATTAAAAGACTAAAAGGCAAACAGCTTAATGTTGTTTGCTTTTTTATTTTTAAGAGACCTCTGAGAAACTTTTTGTCTAATCCAAAAGCTCAATCAATATAATTGATACCAACTATTGCCAAAGATTACTGAATATTGTATAATAGATACAGTTTATAAT
>WGDC01000077.1 GCA_015493475.1 Deltaproteobacteria bacterium | reverse complement strand
GCCGGCCCCCAGGACATCCATTTGAAGTCCGTGCTTCTTACCAAACTCCTTCACCTTTTCCTTCAGCCACTCCATGGAAGACAGCTCCCGCTCATCAAAAAGGACCAGGCAGCGCTTAAAGGGGGCGATCTCCTGTAAGGTTGAAAGGTCCTCATCCAGGAAATAGAGCATATTGAGGTAAACAAAGTTTGGGATATTCTTTCTCTTGTTTCCTGTTAGCTTGAATCTCCTTTCCAGGACAAAACGGGAGACAAAAGGTGCAATAACCGGTTTGGGGAGTCTCTTTAATGAAAGGGCCTGGGTGGAGGCTACCACCCCCAGGGCAAATATCACGTCTGGCCCGCCAGGTGAAAAAAGACGTTTAAGCGCCCTTTTTGTATCCGCCCTTGAATCACGGCCCGATAAAGTCCACTTTGGCGAAAACACCACCTTGTAGTAGGGAGGCAGGGTACTTTTTAGCTGCCTTTTGTAGATTCGTACAAGGGCCTTGTCCTGGTCGGTGGAGCCGTCTGTCACAAAGCCCACCCGGACCAGCCTTGGCTTATCAAGGGTGATGTTGCACTGCCTTTTGGAAGGGTTTTCTGCAAAGGCCAAGGCAGAAAATAGAAATATCGTAAGTAGAATGGATATCTTCAATAACCTGGACATAATCTTAAACTCCACAGGTCTCATCTTATCTTGAAAAAGGTTGCGTAAAGAACCGGAACAAACACCAGGGTAAGTACTGTGGCAAAGCCAAGGCCAAAGACGATGGTAACTGCCATGGACACGAAAAAGGCGTCCTTAAAGAGGGGAATCATGCCCATCATGGTGGTAAGGGCGGCCATCATAACGGGCTGCATCCTGGAAACCCCCGACTCAATGATGGCCTCCATCCCCTTCATGCCGGAACGCACGTTTATGTCTATCTGGTCTATAAGGACAAGGGCATTCTTGATGAGCATTCCGGAAAGGCTCATGAGCCCCAAAAGCGCCATGAAACCAAAGGGCTGGTGAAGTAGCAGGAGGCCTGCAGTTACACCTATGAGGGCAAGGGGTACGGTGAGCCAGATTATTAATGGCTGCCTGAATGCATTAAACATGCAGATTACAATGAGCACCATCATACCAAAATAGATGGGGATGTTCGCAGCAAGCTGTTTCTGTGAGTCTGAAGAGTCCTCAAGCTCCCCTCCCCAGGCAATTGAGTAGCCTGGCCTGCCCTTCAGGGGAATTATATCGTCATACTTAATGGGAATGGTTGAGGCAGTCCACTTCTCACCCTTTTCAAGGGGCTTGCCCCTGTATGCGGCAAGATCAACACCCAGGGCCTGCTCTATCCTTGGCTTAACCCGTGCCATGAGCTCGGCTGGAAGTTCCTGCCGCGGGTCTGCGTGTATCTTTATCATCTGCCTCCGGTGCCACCTGGAGACCCTGGCGTTTTCCCACCTGGTCTCAATGCCGTTAAGGACCTGGAGTATGGGCACATATTTTCCTGCCATGGGGCTGAAAAGCTGTATCTCGCTGAGATCCTCTATGGCATCCCGCTCCTTTTCAGGGGCCCTGGCGATTATGGGAAGAAGGTTCACTCCCTCCCGGTAAACACCCACTTTCTTTCCGGAAAAGTTGGCCTCTATTGCCTGGGCGACCATGGGCCGGGTAATTCCAAGGGCCATGGCCCTGTCCTCGGCAATAACAGGCACCGGCACCTTCACCTTTTCTCCCCATTCTGTCCTAACAGCCTTGGCGTTTTCCTGCCGCATTATCTTTACGGCCTTGTGGGCAAGGGCCCTCAGCTCCTCCGGATCGTCTCCGTAGATCCTAAGCTGTATCTTTCCTCCGTTTGCAGGGCCGAGATTGAATTTTTTCACGTTTATGACAGCATCAGGGAACATGGCCTCCAGATCCTTTTGAAACCTCGGCTGCATCTCATCTATCTTTTTGTAGTCATCCACAGAGACAAGAATGCTTGAATACTGGTTGGCCGCCTCCACTGGGACCCCGTAGGTCAGGAGAAAACGCGGATGACCTCCCCCTATGGCAGAGGCCACCTGGGTGATCCCTTCCTGCTTCATGAGATATTCTTCTATCTTTTTTACCTGGCGGGCTGTCTCATCTATGTGAATGCCTTCCCTGAAGAAACACTCCACCATGAACTGGGGCCTTGTGGAAGCGGGAAAGAAGAGCTGCTTAACAAAGCCAAAGCCGTACACGGAAAGCGCAAAAAGACCTACCACTATGCCTATGGTTACCCACCTGTGGCCGATGGCGAGCCTCAAAAGATTCCTGTAAATGGCATAGAACCTTCCTCCGTAGGCCTCTTCGCCCCCACCACTGCCCTTGTCTTTTTTGCCAAGAACAAACTTCTTTGTCACAAGGGGGGTGGTGGTCACGGCAGTAAGCCATGAAAGGGAAAGGGAGATGAGAATCACATAGTAGAGGGACTGGCAATACTCACCCGTTGAATTCGACATGCCACCAATGGATGCAAAGGCCATAATGGCAACGGCAGTTGCCGCAAGAAGGGGCATGGCGTTTTGACCTACAACCTCCTTGGCCGCCTGAAGGCCGTCCATGCCCTGCTGCATCTTTACCTTCATGCCATCCACCACGACTATGGCGTTATCCACCAGCATACCAAGGGCAATAATCAGGGCACCAAGGGAAATGCGTTCAAGGGTTATGTGGTAGTAACCCATTACCACGAAGGTTGCGGCAATGGTCAGGATGAGGATGAAGCCGATGATAATTCCCGAGCGAACCCCCATGAACACGGCCAGGACCACTATTACAATGGCCACGGACTCAAGCAGATTGGTGACAAAGCCGTTTACTGCCTTGGTCACGCTCTTTGACTGCATTGCTATTTCCACAAGGTCCATACCAATAGGTATCTGGCCCTTCAGCTCTTCCAACCGTTTTAGCACTGCATTGCCCATGGTGACGGCATTACCGCCAAGCACCGTGGATATGGCAATACCGATGCCCTCCTTGCCATTTACCCTCAGTATCTTGCTGGGAGGCTCCACGTAGCCTCGTTTTATGGTGGCTACGTCCTTTAGATAAATGAGTCGGCCCTTTTTAGAGGCGATAAAGAGATTTCCAAAATCCTTTTCCGACTTGAACTCACCGGTGGGATTTATGGCCAGGTACTGGGTGCCAAACCTGATGCGTCCCGAGTCCACTGCGAGATTCTTGGCCCTCAAGGCATCAAAGATCTGCTGCCTCGTGATCCCAAGGGCAGCCATCTTGGACCGGGACATTTGCACGTAAACGGCCTCTGGACGGACACCGAAAAGCTCGACCTTCTTTACATCCTTAACAACAAGAAGCTCTCGCTGCAGGAGGTCCGCCACCTCCTTGAGCTCCGCGAAGGTGTATCCATCCCCCACCAGGGCGAAATAGACACCAAATACGTCACCAAAGGCGTCATTTACCGTAATGGGCCCGGCACCAGGAGGAAGCTCACCCTGATGATCTGCCATGCGCCTTCTAAGTTCATCCCACACCTGGGGAAGGTCGTTCTTTCTGTATTTGTCCTTTATGTACACATGCACCAGGGACATGCCGCGGCTTGAGTAAGACACCACCCTTTTAAGCTGCCCCATCTCCTGGCAGGCCTTTTCTATAACCTCTGTGACTTCCCCCTGGACCTCCTCGGGAGATGCACCTGGATAGGGGGTAAGAATCACTGCCTCCTTGATGGCAAATTCTGGATCCTCAAGGCGTGGCAATCCCTTGTAGGCAAAATATCCGAGAAAGAGCATGACCACTGTGAGTGTCCACGTGATGACATTCTTCTTTATGGCAAATTCGGCAATGTTCATGCTCAGATTTCCTCTCGCTGTTTCTCCCAGGGCCTTACCTTCATGCCATCACTAAGCTTTGTCACCCCAGCCACCACGATGGCCTCCCCAGGCTTGAGCCCGGAGATTATCTTAATGCAGCAAGAATCCTTCAGGCTTCCGATTTGAACGAAGCGCTTGTGCACAACCCCTGCCTTTTTATCCAGGACCCATACGTATGGCCTGTTGCCAGGTGCATCAAGGACGGCCAGGGCAGGAACGATAATGTTTGCGCCCTTGGAATTCTTGAATTCCGCAAGTACCGTGGCAGTCATCCCAGGAAGTATATCAGCCTCTTTTGGCTGATCCATTTGGAATACTACCTCATAGGTCTGGGTAGCGGGGTCTGCCTGGGTGGAATATTCCTTGACGGCAAGGGGGAACTTCTTCCCGGGAATGGCCTGAAAGGTGGCAAAGGACTTTCCAGCACTCCTTTCCCTTATGGCGGCCATTACAAGCTCAGGAACATTTACCACTATTTCTATCTTGGAAATATCCTGGAGAAATACTATGGGCTCCTTGGCCTTGACCTTGTAGTAGTTTTCAACGTATCTCTTTGCGATGAGTCCGTCGAAGGGGGCCGTCAAGGTGGTATCGCAAAGGGCATTCTTGGCATCCTCCAGTTTTGCCTTGGCCACATCCCTTGCAGCGAGATACTTGTCAAAGTCGGCCTTTGAAACCTGTTTCTTGGCGTAAAGTTCCTGGTAACGCCTGAACTGCTGCTCTGCCTCCCGGTAGCGCGCAAGGGCCTGTCTTACTGCAGTTAGAAAATCCCGTTTATCTATCTCGGCAATAAGATCCCCTTCTTTCACGAACTGTCCCTCTTCCACTGGCAGCTCAACCAGGGGACCTGAGACCTCAAAAGACAGTATGGCCCTCCGGCTTGCCCGTACAACCCCTGGAAAACCGTGGGTGAGAATCTCGGAGGTGTCCTTTACTGTCAGAATCTTTACGGGCCTTACCACCTCTGGCTTTTTCACAGGCTCCTTCTCTCCGCAGGAGCAAAGGACAAAAAGCGTAACGACACCTATTAAAAAAAATGCTTTGCAATTGGATAGACACAATAAATTTGAGCCATTTCGATATGTCACTTCAACCATTACCAACCCCCAAAAGACATAAACAGAAATTTTTCCTTCACCAAATATTACACATGGGGAAACCATGCCCGGGGAAATATTGAAAAAACCTCTATTCTTGACAGAAGCAGCATCGTGTAAACTGACACACGGAAGATTAGATACCTGACTGAACAAAGATAGGCACAAAAGAGGCTAACGGTAACAGGTTGTACCACTCCCTTCCCCTATGACTCTTGCTCAAGCTGAATATTCCCTTTGGAACGGTTTCTTCAAGTCGATTAAAGGTATAGTCTATTATCGGGACAATTCCTTGTCAACAAAGCGAAGCCGGCGAGAAACAAAAAAGGCAGGTACTATCCCTGCCTTTTTCATCTTGTTTATGCCTTTTCTGAGAGATTACGGGATCAGAAACCTCTGCAAGTGAACGGTTGTTGACCCTACTGTCATTGTTGCATGATCTGCATCCGTAAAGTTGATGGTTACGGTCCCACCCTGCCCTGGTATCCTTTGAGGTGGTGCAGTAAATGTGCATCCAACACACTGGCCGTTCATCCATCCATCCAGTGCCCCTGAATAGGTGGCAGAACCGTCTGCAAAGGCCCCTGTGGAGGTCCACCAGCGTGGGCTGTGATCGTCACGGTAATTGTACCATACCATGGCCATCTTACCACCGTGGGCATCAAGGTAAAAACCCATGCCGTTGTAATTTGGATCATACCACCATCCCGTAAAATTTCTGGAATCTTTATTTCCTGGAGCAAAGTCCTTCATAAAGGCAGTATAGTTGTTTGTTACCACAGTGCCACCCACGGTTGCAGTAAAGCTTATAGAATCGTTACTGCCCTTATTAAATACCAGTGTAACGGATCCTGCCACTTCGCTCATAGGCATTGAGTAAGGCTCTGTCCCCCAGGCCCAGCCTGTCCACTTCCTTAGCTCGCCAACGTAGGTATTTGCATTTGCCATGCTGCCCCCGGAGGCATACCAGGTGGTCCTGCCTTGCGCGTCATAGACGAACCAGGCGAGAAATACCTTGTTGTTATCCTGGATGGCCACGGCCAGTCCTGTACCCTGCTGGGTGCTGTTATACCACCAGCCTGTAAAACGCTCTCTAGTATCCGTCATGGGATTAGCTTGGGCACTGGTTGTAAAGGTTGCATCGTTTCCCTTGACCGATCCGGCAGAGTTCTGAGCCACTATCCTAAAGTGATAAGTGGTTGACGGGTCAAGACCAATTATGCTTGCGTTCACGGCCATGTCAGATGTGCCGTTACCACCGGCAAACCAAGGAGTTGCCGAACCGTAACTGGTGTCTGGCCCATACTCAAAACGATATCTCGTTTCAGCACCCTGCGGATTTACGGTGCCGCTCAACACAGCCGTGGTTTCGGTTACACTTGAAGCGGACCCAGTTGTCGCCGTTGGCAGGGCCACTGCGATGGATGTGGTCGTAAAGGTTGCATCGTTTCCAGTGACGGTTCCGGCAGAGTTCCTGGCCACTATCCTGAAATGATAGGTCGTGGATGGTGTAAGACCAGTTATGCTTGCGTTCACGGCCATGTCAGATGTGCCGTTACCACCGGCAAACCACGGCGTTACCGAACCGTAGCTCGTATCTGTTCCATATTCAAAGCGGAACCTCGTTTCAGCACCCTGCGGATTTACGGTACCACTCAATACAGACGTGTTTTCAGTAACACCTGATGCGGAACCGGTTGCTGCCGTTGGCAGAGCCACTGCGATGGATGTGGTTGTAAAGGTCCTGTCAGAGCCGTGGGAAGTTCCGGACGGGTTTTGGGCAACAAGCCTATAGTGGTATGTGGTGCCAGGGGTGAGGTTTGCAATGGTCTCATCCACGTTCAGGGTCTTGACAAATGACCCTGCGTCCCTGTGAGCCGTTTCATGACCGTAGCTCGTGGAAGTCCCCCACTCAAAATAATAGGTTGTCGCCTGGCCGTTCGGATTCACAGCACCGCGAATCTTTCCGCTTGTCTGGGTGATATTCTGGGCCGGAAGCGTTGATACAGTGGGTTTTTGAGGGATATCAAAGGCACAATACATAATGTCATAATCACTTCCCACCTTGGAGCGCCACAAGATTGCTCCATTATAAAGGGACGGCTGAATATCATGCACTTGATTGTTCGTGACACGTGATATGGTGTTCTTCTTGCTGTCATAGTAGTAAATCTCCCAATCGTGGCCATCCCAGCCCTGCCACGCTATCTTGCCATCATAGAGAGACGGATAAAGGTCGTTATACTTGTTGTTCGTAACCTGAATCACATGTGTGCCGTCATAGTAGTAAATCTCCCAATCGTGGCCATCCCAGCCCTGCCACGCTATCTTGCCATCATAGAAGCTTGGAAATTTGTCATTATATCCGTTGCTTGTAAGTTGGTAATAATGTGAGGCGTTTCCGTAATAGATCTCGTAATCATGCCCGTCCCAGGCGTGCCACGCCACTTTGTCTCCGTAAAGGGATGGAGAAGAGTCATTAAAGTGGTTATTGGTAACGGCCTCGGCGCTCCCATCGCTTACGACGATTTCGTAATCGGAACCGTCATAGTGGGCATAAGCTACTTTATTGCCGTAAAGGGACGGTTCTATGCCAAACGCCACCTCTTTTGTCGTGTGTCCATCCCACAGGTTGACAGTGTCAATTACAAAATGAATTGGAGGTATCCCGCCGCCGGGATCGATGATTTTATCCATATGGGACCAGTACGCAACCTTTTTACCGTATGAAGACAAGGAACGGACCCCAGAATCGCTCACAACTTTTTGGGCAGTGGATACGTCCTTGCTCGTATCCCACATGTATATGCCATCACCACCCTTGTACCAGAAGGCGTAGCCATTATTCAGGGATGGAAGCCTGTCATCCTTGGCATCGTCAGTAACCGGGAGAATTACAGGAAGAATTGACGGATTGATTACCGGGAAATTTGGTTTTATGTACTGCCCGATATCTATCCCAGGAATCTGAAATCCTGGTGCTGCCCAGGATGACGTCCCTCCATTAAGCAACAACATTACAAGTACCAAGGTCACTAAACACGAAATCTTTTTTGCATCGACGTCCATGGAAACCTCCTTTGTTTGTCAGACTGCTTCAACGTCTTTTACGTTTTGGTGCTTCTCAAGACGCAAAAGGTTCAATGGAAAATTTATTTTATTTTAAAAAAATTTTTCTCCCGGAAATAACCGAACAAAATTGACCGAACGAAATAGTTCCCATACCAAATATTAACATAAATTAGCGCTGGAACAAACCTGGTCCGGACTTTTTATTTTTTAAACTGGGGCAGAAGACCCTGCCGCCTTGTCAGCCCCAAGCATCTTCCTAACATGGAGGGCCAGTTCAGTGGAATTAAAGGGCTTTTTTATCAGTTCTGACAAATGATCTTGCCCCCATGCAAAATCAGAATCTGATATCTCTGACATGGAGGTATAACCGCTGCAAAAGAGTATCTTGACAGAAGGATCAAACTTTCTGATCTCCCTCGCAGCCTGGAAACCATCCATTTCAGGCATAAGCACATCCATGACTACGATATCGATATTGGGGAACATCGACTTGTAAATGGATACCGCCTCCCTTCCGTCCTTCGCCGTCAGGAGCCTGTACCCATAAGGTTTAAGTATTTCGGAGGCAAGGACCCTGAGCATCTCCTCGTCGTCAACTATCAAAACGGTTTCGCCGCCCCTTAAAGGCACGCTCTCACCGCCTGCCCCTTGGTTTGGAGCGCTTTCGTCAGCGACGGGGAAATAAAGGTCAAAGGTCGTTCCTAGACCAATCCTGGTTTTCACGTCTATGGCGCCTCCAACCCCCTCAATGATTCCGTATACCATTGCAAGGCCAAGCCCCGAACCCTTGCCAACTTCCTTGGTAGTAAAGAAAGGGTCGAATATCCGATCCAGGACTTCAGGCGGTATCCCGCTGCCGGTATCCGATACCGATAATCTCAAGAACTCTTTTCCTCTTAACCTCTTTCTCATAACGAAGGAGAGGCCGTTTACTGAAAGCGGCTCTATGTTTATGTCGATTGTTCCCCCACCAGGCATGGCGTCTCGTGCATTAATGCATAAATTCATGATTATCTGTTGTAACTGGCTGTGGCTACAGACCACGGATGGGCACTCCTTTGGCAGGGATACCTCTATGGCGATGTTCTTTGGAAAGGAACTCTCAACCAGGGATAAGGTTTCCTCCATAACATCTGTCGGCCGGCATACTGCATGATCCTTCGGGGTTGTATCCCTGCTGAAAACAAGCATCTTCTTGACAAGATCCGCTGCCCTGAGACTGGATCTTTCGATTATGTCAGTAAAACGGGAGAGTTCAGGATTGTCCCTGGTCTTTTCCTTCATCAAGGTAGTGAAACCCAGAATACCGGTAAGGATGTTGTTAAAGTCATGCGCGATGCCACCGGCCATGGTGCCTATGGACTCGAGCTTCTGGGCCTGCAAAAGCTTTCTCTCAAGCTCCTTTTGTTGGCTGAGATCTGTAAAGAGCGCAAGACTTCCCTGTGCGGACTGGTCTTCATCTCCAGCAATTGGCACGCTGCTCATAAGCACTGGGACCGGATCAGGCCTGTCAAAGGGTTTCAACATTACCTCCTCCTTGGCCTGCTTCCCGTCATAGTTGAGCATCATCAGCCCCACAAGCTTTTTCCTGTCCTCCTCCCCTGTCACCATATCGTAAATGTTGATACCGCTGAGATCGTCTCTCCCGGCCATTTCGTTCATCCTCTTATTGGAGAAGAGTATGGAGCCACCTTCGTTCATCAGGATAATGCCCTCGTTTATGTTTTCTACAATCTGGCGATACTTTTTCTCCGAGGTCTCCACCTGTTTGTAAAGATTGGCGTTCTCTATGGCCACTGCTATGTGGTTGGCGAAACTCGTCAGGAAATCCCTGTCTATCTCCTTTATGAAATTCCGGTCCGAGGCGTTGTCTCCAACCATTATTCCAACCACTGCGTCTCTAACGGTTAATGGCACGATTACAAAGGCCTTCGGCTTGAAGGCGGCAAGCAGCGGGTTCTGACGATTAAGTGAAATACTGTTTACATCCTCAACGAGAATGGGCTTCTTGGATCGAGCCGCCCTGGCAATAATGTTGTTTTTCTTGTCCACTGGCACGTGGTAACTCTTGAGTCTTTTAAGCGTAGCCTTGTCCACGCCTGTGGCATGAATAAGGTTCAGCCTGTTTCCATCCTTATCCAGCAAAAAGACACCGGCCCTGTCGAGCCTGGCTATCGTCATCATCCTGTTCAAAACCTTGTCAAGCAGCTCCGGAAGCTTGAGGGTGGACAGTATCGCGGTACTTGTCTCATACAGGGCGGAAAGCTGCCCTATCTTTGTCTCAAGTTCCTTGTTCAGGGCCTGTATCTTGTCATATTTTTTTTGTAGTATTTCCTTGTCTCGCTCAAGTTCCCTTATGGATTCATTGGCTATGCGCCAAGGAGCTACTATTTGGAAGATCCTGTCTTTAAGCCTGTTCTGCGCAACCCAGGAAATATGGTATTCACAGTAAGGATCCCCCTTGAAGTAACACCGTTCTTCCGTGACCTGGCACGATTTTCCTCCCCAGACGGTTGGAATAGCAGAATATATCCCCTGGTTGAACAGGCAAAAATCGCGGGATAATGGCAAATCTCTGTGCCAATGTAGCCGCAGGACAGCGCGGTTGCGCTCTATGTTTACAAGGTGAATGGTCTTTGTCTTGTTGAACTTGTCGTTGATTCTTTGGGCATCCGCCAGTATCTTGCTCGGTTTTCCAAAGGCGTAAATGAGAATTTTCTGTACGTAGCCAAAACGCCTTTCTATGACAGAGCTGTACCCTATTCGGTAGGCAATTTTTTTATCTTTTAATATCTTTTTCGCATTTTCATACAATCTCAACATGACGGATGATGACACCCAGTTGTTGGGATCGCTCAAAAATTCCCTTTTATTCTCCACCCAAGCGAGTTCCTGATCTATACCTTCAAAGAGTTCGTCAAGATGATCAGGAGCAACTTTTGCTATGTATTTTATAACTGCCAGTGAGTTCAAGCAGCTATTCGTTTTTTTCATTCTTTTTTATGCCTTTTCTTACAAAAGCTATATATATTTTAGAATGACAAAAATAAGATAAAAAATGTCTTCCGTCTTGAAAAGCAAACAATTATAATAGAAATGATTCTATTATAGAATAGATTCGCCTGAATTCCAAATTGTGGCACTTTCCGTGCAATATTTAATGACAGGAGATGGAAAAATGATCTGAGTATCAGAATAATCCCTAAAAAAATTCCCATAACAGGCACGCTCAAACTTTGGAGAAGAGGAGGAAACCATGAGATGTCCTGTCATTTCCCTTAATATTGGTATCAGTCAATTTTTTCAGTTACCTTTCAACGTATGCCTTGCCCACAACCTGCCTGTTCCCCTCCTGCGGCTGTACATGTACTTCTGGGGGATTATTTACGTCATGATCCGGCTCAAGATGATCATTGGCATAGCCACCTGCCTTTCATTCATTTACAGACGAGAGCCGAGACAAGCCCCCTTTCTATTCAACCTTCTTAGAGCACTTTTCGGCGTATTCGAGCACTACTTTGAAAAACTGGTCATGGCCTACAAACAGCTTGATGAACTACAGAACTACCTTGAGAACAGACTTGTCATAACCAACAAGCACATGCTTGACAGACTGCACAGCGAGGGCAGGGGAGCGCTGCTCGTAACAGGACACTTTGGCGCTGTTGAATACCTGCCGCTTTCCCTGGCCATGAACGGATACAAGGTGTCCATGATATGCAAGTTCAAAACAAACGCCCTCAAGAAGGCCCTTTGCGAGAAGGCTGCGGAATTTGGTGTTCAGTTAATAGACGCCAGCGAACCCGGCGTTGCATTCAAAGCTGTAAAGGCTATAAAGGGGGGACGCTTTCTCATAACCGAATGCGATGAATTTTCCGAGTGGCGCTTTCACAGGTCCCAGCGGGTCTCTGTCTTCGGTATGATCCTGCCCCAGGACCGAACCCTTGACCTCTTTTTCAAAAAGGCCAGGGTCCCCACCTTTCTGACCCTTATGAAACGCGAAAGCGGCAAAATAAATATGGTGATAGAATTCATAGCTGACGGCGGCTGTGAAAGATCAGTGGCTGCTGCTGCATGGAAGAAACTTGAAGAATATATTTTCAATTCTCCATTTCAATGGTATCAAATCAAGGGTGCTGCAAAATTCCTTTTGGAGAATGCCATTGAAGCAGAAGCTGAAAATAGAAAGGATACGAATCTTCCGGATAAGGATCCCGTTCTCAGTCCAAGTTACTCATAACCTTGCCAAAAGGGTAAAAAGCCAGGGATTCCTGGTAGAAATCGCTGACCATGAAGGGAAAAAGGGCTTCGGCGAGGGAACGCCAAGGGCATACGTCACGGGAGAAGGCATTGATGCAACAGCTTCTGCGCTCTCACTGATAGCAAAGGAGGCCTTGGGCCGGGAATTCGACAATGAAGGCAACTTTCTACACTTTTTAGAGAACCTGTGCGAAAGCTCCATCTCGAGCACCAATCCATCCTCTCTTTGTGCCTTCGAGCTTGCCCTGATGGACCTCTTTACAAAGAAACTCTCCATCCCGTTATGGAAGCTTTTCAGGGAAAGGCCGGCCGTGGACGAACTTTTCTATTCCTCAATTTTACCGGTGCTGTCAGAGGAGCAAAGGAAAGCGATTCTAAGGCTCACACACGGTTACAGCATAAAACAAATCAAGACAAAGGCCCTTGGCATGGAGCAGACCATTGAGGTTACCAGGGAAATCAGGGAAACAATCGGATCAGATGCCGATATCAGAATAGATGCAAACGGGGCATTTTCTGCCGCTCAAGCTATAACCCTGGTCGAAAGACTTGAAGAGGCGGGATTACACATCTCCTGTTTCGAACAGCCGGTGGACAAGGATGACCTTGCAGGACTCAGGGAGGTGGACAAGAAAACCGGGATACCGGTAATGGCAGATGAATCCTTTTGCACCGAAAGAGACCTTCAAAAGATACTCGACTCTCAAAGCTGCAGCGGCCTAAATGTACGCCTGTCAAAATGTGGAGGGCTGTTAAAGAGCAAGGGCCTTGTGGATTCGGCAAAAAAAGCCGGGCTTTTCTGCCAGCTCGGGTGCCATGTTGGAGAAACATCCATACTGTCAGCCGCAGGTCGGCATCTTGCGGCCATTTGCGGGCCATTCAGATTCGTTGAGGGCTGCTATTCGAGGTTCCTACTAAAAGAGGATATCGTTGAAACCCCCTTGGAATTCGGCCCTCTCGGCAGGACCCTGATCCCCACGGGTCCGGGCCTCGGCATTGAAATTAATAAATCCGCGGTCAGGAGGTGGTGCACCAACCTGCTCGAGATTGAAAAATAACTTAATTAGGCCTGAAAACCACCATTCTTTTAAGCGTGGCAGTCTGCAAATAAACTATCCGGCCGGCAAGTTTGCCCATCATCTACCGTCTATCCGGGCTCTTCAGGAAGGCAGCGCCTCAACCTTTCGCTTATAATGGGTTCGTAATCAGCCTTATTATGGATATCCAGAAATTCTTCCGGCATCTTCCCGATGCCCCTTGCAACCCTTGTCCTTATATCCTCAAGACGTGGCCTTTTCAATATACGGCCACTTTCCACCACCTTCTCAAGAAGGGGCCGACGCGCCCCGCGATTTTCGTCGGCAGTGCACAGGATGTCACCTTCGAACCCGCCATCCTTTCCTAAGGACCTGAAAACCTGTTTCCTGAACGGCAGGGTAGCCTTACCGATTGAAAACTTCATAAGACCCCTGCCCGAGTATTCCACCATTTTGTAGGCACAATCAAGGTAAGGCGCGTCTGCCGAGGTGTCCACGATGGTTCCTATGCCAAATCCGTCAATGGGTGCCCCATGCCTCAAAAGCCGGTCAATTTCAAACTCATCGAGCCCCCCGGAAACAAAAATGGCGAGTTCCGGGCAACCGGACCTTTCAAATATATTTTTTACCCTCCTTGAAAACACGAGAAGATCGCCGCTATCTATGCGCACCCCCCTGAACCTGACCCCCCTTCTCTTGTATTCCTGGTAAAGTCTCGCCGCAAGCCGCGCACCCTTGATGGTATCAAAACTATCTATCAGAAGGATACTTTTATCCCCGTGGACATCCACAAAATTCCTGAATGCCTGCTCCTCTGATTCGTGGGAGAGGACATAGGAATGGGCCATGGTCCCCGTAACCGGTACGCCAAAGGCCCTCCCGGCCTCCACGGTGGCTGTGGCATCAAAACCCGCCACGTAACAGGCCCTTGCAGCAAGCAGCCCTGCATCCGTCTCGTGGCTGCGTCTAAAGCCGAAATCAACCAAAGACCGGCCCCTGGCAGACAATTTTACCCTAACAGCCTTGCTCGCAATAAGTGTCTGCAAATGGAGGATATTGATTAGCCTCGTCTCTAAAAGCTGGGCCTGTGGCAACGGGGCCTCGACCCTCAGTATAGGCTCGTTGGCAAAAAATATGGTGCCCTCAGGTAACGCCCATATATCTCCCGAGAACATGAAATCATTCAAGAAATCCAGGAGAACCGGGCTGAAACCAAGGCCCTTGAGATACTCAAGGTCTTCATCCGAAAAACACAGGCCCGTTACGTAATCAAGTACCTGTTCAAGCCCCGCAGCCAAAAGAAAATTCCTGTTGTCAGGAAGGCTCCGCACGAAAAATTCAAAGGAGGCAGGGCCATGGAAGCCTTTCCGAAGATAGACCTCGATCATGGACAACTCATAGTAATCGACAAGAAGAGAGGAGTGCATGATGCCCGCCTCAGTAAAGTTTCCCGCAGGAAACCGTGCATGCCCCTGCTTGCCGCATCCGTTTAAGGGCATCGCGCCCGGTTGCCGGATCAACCGGGGCAATGAGGTCTGAAAGAACGAACACGCTGAACCCTTCTCTCAAGGCGTCGAGCACGGTTTCAAGGACACAGTACTCAGTTGCGACACCCGCCACAAACAACCGCCTTATCCCCAATCTTTTCAGCCCTCCCAAAAGTTCCGTACCCTGGAATGCCGAATAGGCGTCCCTGTCCCTTGTAGTGGCCTTTGGTATTACCTGCGCTCTTTCCAGCACAAATAGCCCGCATGCGAAACCAGCCCCCTTTGAACCCATAACGCAATGAGCTGGCCAGGAACCACCAAACTCCTTAAAGGAACAATGTTTTGCCGGATGATAGTCCTTCGTAAAAAAGACGGGCAGGCCCCTGTCGTCAAAAAGGGTCACGATCTGGTTCATGGGCTCTATCAGCTCTCTCGCTCCTTTTACTGCGAGACTCCCGCCATCCATGAAATCTTCCTGCATATCTACAATCATCAGGGCGTCCTCATGTCCTGGACGCAGTCTGTCTCCCAATGTTTAACCCCCGTGGCGAAACATTATCTTCCCGGTATCTTTCATGTCATAACCGCCGAGGGACCTCACTCGCTCACTGAATTCCCTGCTCCTGATACAGTCAAGAAGCATACTCAGAGTGGGCTGCCCGAGAAAATCTTCCGGGATCAGCAAATCATATCTTTCTTCAACCACCGGAATAAAGTCAAGCCCGAGTGCCCTTGCGGCAGAAAGGATGCCGAGTCCTGCGTCCGCCTTCCCACACAGGACGCTTACTGCCACTGCCATATGGGTATATTCCTCGTTTTCGTAGCCCCTGATCCTGCCACCATCAAGCCCTATGCGGGAAAGCTCGAAATCGAGCAGCACCCTTGTCCCTGAACCGAGTTGCCGGTTTACGAAGGTCACGTCCTCACGGCCAAGATCGCCAATACCCTGGACGGATTTAGGATTGCCCTTACTAACCATGAGACCCTGCTGTCTGTAAACAAGGTTCACAACCACGGCTGGCCTCTTGACATACCTTTTCACATAACTCACGTTATAGCTTCCATCCCCGGTGTCAAGCAGATGGGTGCCTGCAAGGTGGCAAAGGCCACTCGCTACAGCATTTATGCCGCCAAGGCTTCCAACATGGGTGGAAGCCATTTCAACCGCCGGGGACGTCCTCTTCAAAAGGTCTGCGACAATATCGAGACAGAGATCGTGGCTCCCTATGCATATCAGTGTCTTTTCCAGGCTCTGCCACGGCCTGATAAGCTCTATTTCAACCTCCTGGCCCTCCCTAATGCCCTCGGATTCCAATGGTATCCTGAGAATGGCGTTGGCCCTTGTAATGGTCGTTATGGAACCCGCGCCTTTCTTGATGGGGCTTGCTACTATCCTGTTGCCAACCCTGCCCGCGATTACACGCCTGAATTCCTCGATGCCTGGTTTTGACGGCAGGGATTTTGACAAGATGGCCAGTGCCTCAGGATGCCTGAAACCGTCTCTTCCCTGGAGTCTCGCAATGAGGGGTGCCACTATCTGCTCGAAGGCAATTATAGCAGAAACAGGATAGCCGGGAATGCCAATAACGGGCTTTCCGGCAACTATTCCGATTATCGTAGGCTTTCCAGGCATGATGGTTATACCGTGTACAAGGACCTCTCCGAGTCTTTCAACGGCGGATACCGTATAGTCGGCCGACCCTGCCGACGAACCGGCATTTACAAGGATTACGTTGGCGTCTGATTCACATGCCGAACTTACGGCCTTCTCTATCTCGCTCGGGATATCATCAACTATGGGCTCGACCACTGCCACGGCCCCGCATGACTCTGCAAGGGCCGATAAAACCGCCGAGTTCGATTCAGGTATCTTCCCGGCGGGCAATCCCTTTTCATCCGTTTCCTCAAGTTCAACGATCTCTGAACCGGTGGGAATTATTCTTACCACGGGCCGCTTCCATACCTTTACCCTGACGTTCCCGCTCGCAATGAGCGCGCCGATATCATAAGGGGCAACGAAGTGATTTGTAGGAAAAACAAGCTCCGTGGCAATTATGTCCTCACCCACTTTTCTGACGTTCTGCCAGGGGAAAACCGGAGTTCTAAGGAGGATATTCCGGTTGCCATCGTCAACAAGGCAGTGCTCTATCATGACTACGGCGTCTTTCCCCTCCGGCATTGGGAAGCCTGTATTTATGGCCACTGCCTGTCTGCCTATCTCCAGGGAGACCGGGGCATCATCCCTGGCGGGGAACGTCTCTTCCGCAACCACAGCAAAACCGTCCATGGCGGCGGAATGAAAGCCAGGCGCGGAAATCCTCGCAAAGACCGGGGCCGAAGTTACCCGGCCAGCCGCCTGCCTACTCGGGACCTCCTCCTGGCCCACTAGATCACCCGGCCTGTATCTTTCAAGGAGCAACCCAAGGGCCTGGCCCAGCTCCTTCATGTTTAGATATATCCGTCTTCTCATGTCAATATCAGCACCTCAGCCTCCTCCCCCTGGTGATATCCCTCGAGATCGCGGGGTATCTTGAGAAGGGCGTCCGCCTTCACGAGGGTGGAAATAAGCCCAGACTTGCCATAAATGGGGAAGGCATCGGGCAGGCTCCCGATGCTCGGAGCCTCCATCCTCACCCGGACGTAGTCCTCCCTGCCGGCAACGGATGGAAATACCTGCCCGCACCTCGCCTGTCCGAAACTCAGCCCGGCATCCGGAGGCAGCCCCTGATAGATATTGAGCAGGTAGTGCACGAAAAGGTAATATACCACCATGCAGGAGGCAACATGGCCCGGCAGGCCAAAAAAGGCGCTCCCCTCCCTGCGGGAAATTATGGTGGGCTTTCCCGGCCTTACGGCCACACCATGCACCAAGGCCGGGGCGCCTGTAACCTTCTCAAACACCTTCAAGGTAAAGTCCCTGCTTCCAACCGAGCTTCCTCCTGATACCATGACAACATCAGCCCCCTGGTCCATGGCCCTTTTGCAAACACCACATATTGCATCGTAGGAGTCATGGACTATGCCGAGCCTCATTGGTTCCCCTCCGCTTATCCTAACAAGGGCATCAAGGGTGGTAGAGTTGATGTCCCTGATCTTTCCTGAAGGCGGAGCCTCGTATTCTGGGACCACCTCATCCCCTGTACTCACAACGGCCACCCTCGGCTTTCTCACCACCCTTAATTTCATAATCCCGAGCCCAGCGAGAATGCCAAGCTCCTGGGGCCTCAACCTTGTCCCTGCGGATAGACAGGGCTCGCCCCTGCGGCAGTCCTGACCTCTCAAAATTACGTTTTCACCCGGCGCCGCCGCCCGGTACACCTCTATAAGACGCCCATCCAGTTCTTGGGTGTATTCTACCATGACAACAGCATCGGCACCTTCCGGGAGTATACCGCCCGTCCATATCCTCACAGCCTCCCCAGGACCCAGGGCGGCATAACCAGGCACCTGCCCCATTCGCACTTCCCCTGTCACCCTTAGCAGCGACGGTTCGGTCTCCGATGCGCCGAAAACATCCCTTGCCCGAACCGCATAGCCATCCATGGTGGAACGTGCAAAGGCCGGCAGGTCTTCGGGAGCTGTAACGTCCCAGGAAAGCGTCCTTCCAAGGGCTGAAGAAAGTTCAATCTCCTCGGATCCAAGCTGTGGAAAATCCTCAAGGATCTTCCTTACCTGTGAAACAGTAAAAAGTTGAAAAAAATCCTTTGTCAACCCGCGCTTCTCCTGTGAGCTGATTTGCCGGTTAATTTCGCCCTAATTCACGTCAAAGTCAAGGACAGGCCACGGCGGCTGTTTCAGCTCTTTTGCCGTACCTACACGATATGGTTTACCACTCATGGGGATCCCCTCTCCGTAATGTACAATACCTCAGGAGCGGATTTTTCTTGAAAGGGGTGGTTACCTCTCCTCGCACGAAAGAAAGTGCAACGCAAGGACAGCAGCATCCGCTACGGACGTTTTCTTGAAGCCGTCTGATAGAAAGAGGGTTACCTCCCTCCTGTCCGACAGGTTGTTTGCCATATCGTCACAAAGCTCCTTCCTGCCACTATAGGATAGCGCGAGAATGGCGAGCGCTCTTGACTCCGCATCTGCGTCTGAAAGGTATTTTTTAAGGATTTTCCAGGCCTCGATTTCCCTGAAAATCTCTGGCCTCGCCTCGGCGAGCCTGTAAAGCCCCCATAGAGCGCCCCGCCTAAGAGGCAAATATTCCAGGAAATTACCATCCTCGGCTACGTATGAAAGAAGTATCCTGGCATACTCCTTGGCAAGGGCCCCGTTCTGCGCCATGGCCTCCGCCATGGCCTCCGGGGCACCCCATCCGATACCGCCTGACTCATCATTGAGACTCCACATGAGCCTCCTCATAATCACGCGGGCCTGTTCCATTTCCCTGCTCGAAATGGCTGCGACTACTTTGCCGAACACCCTAATGGCAAGCCATCGTTCAACACCATCGGGCTTGTAAAAACTCCTTATGAGAGGGGAAACCAGTTTCTTGGGAGGTATGGAAGAAATATAATTAAGAAGGGGCGGAAGGCTTCCCTGCCCAAGCAGCCTTAAAAGCTCCCGCCCACATCTTGCCCGCACGCTTTTCATTTGCATTATCCGGCTGATTAGACGGCCATGATGAGCTTCCGTGGCACTGTGGTTCGCCTTTCAGCCCTATCAATCCAGGGGTTCCATCTCCCTGCCGCAACACATGGGCACTGGCTGCCCAGCCTTGCAATTCATGTACTTGTTGCAGATGGCACAATAGTAGGTACACTCTTCTTCAACCCTGTGTTCCTTGGAGTAAGTGGTCTGGCCTCCTGGAATACCTTCTATGTGAAACCTCGCCACCTTGTCATGACCCGGCACAAAGTTACCCATGGGAACTATCTTCTTGTTGTCCCCGTAGCAGTCAATTACCACCTTCCACAGGACTTCAAGGGAAGCAATCTCCTGCGGGCTTTCAGGTTCAAACTCGACCACGTTTTTATCAACTAAAATCTTCATTTACGTTCATGCTCCTGACTGATTTATGATTTTTTACTGTTTTTCCAGGGAATCAATAATCTTTTGACCCATGATCTGTCCCGCTTCCCTGCACGCCTTGAGGTCGTCATGGGTAGGCACGTATTTCACCTTTATCCCATCGTTGATAAGGTCGAACTTCCAGTCTTCCATGGCCCTCGTCAAGTGTTTCACAGACTCCCCGCTCCAGCCGTAGGAGCCGAAAGCAAAACCGAACTTCTGAGCTGGCCTCAAGCCCCGCAGGTACATGAGAAAGCCCGCCATGCGTGGAAGGAGTCCGTTATTAAGGGTGGGGCATCCAAGACAGATTCCCTTGGCATCAATGACATCCGTTACTATTTCACTCCTGTGGTTCACAGCGAGATCCAGCAGTTTGACGCTTACACCGGTAGATTCCAGCCCATCGGCCACGGCCTTCGCCATTTTTTCCGTGCTGTGCCACATGGTATCGTAGATTACAAGGGCCTTTCTCGTACCCCTGTGGTGGGACCAGTCATCGTAGGCCTTCAGAATTTTACCCGGATCCTTTCTCCAGATGATACCATGGTCAGGTGCGATCATGTCGATTTCAATACCTGCCTCTGCGACACTCTTAAGCAACTTTCTCACCTGAGGCGAGTAAAGGTAGAGAATGTTGGCATAGTACTTCTTTGCCTGGTACATGAGCTCCGACTGGTCCACCTCGTCATCAAAGCGCTCGCTGGTTCCAAAATGCTGGCCAAAGGCATCACTTGAGATCAGGAGCCTTTCCTCTGGTATGTAAGAGAACATGGAGTCTGGCCAGTGGAGCATCCTTGTTTCAAGAAAGGTTATGGAGCGCTTTCCAACAGAGATGGTTTCCCCGTTTTCCACCACGTGGTAGGGCCAATCCGGCTGGTGGAAATGGGCAAGGAGGTTCTTGTGCCCCATCTTGGAGCAGATTATCTTCTCTGGCTTTACAAGCTCAACTATCTCGGGCAGGGAACCACTGTGGTCCATTTCCACGTGGTTTACCACAATGTAATCTATCTTCTCAGGATCCATCAGGGTCCTGATCCTGTGAACAAGGTCAGAGCAAAGATTATGCTTCACCGTGTCGAAAAGAACGGTTTTTTCATCAAACATCAAAAAGGCATTGTAAGTGGTCCCTTTGTATGTGGAGTAGCCATGAAAGTCCCTTACGAGCCAGTCAACAGCCCCCACCCAGTAAATATCCTTCTTTACCTCGTAAACCTGCATTTTTGCCTCCCCCGTCCTAATCCGCCGGCTCAAACTGATCTTTTGTAGCGCCGCAGATAGGGCATGTCCAGTCGTCTGGAAGATCATCAAAAGAAGTACCAGGCTTTATACCGTTTTCCGGATCCCCATTTGCGGGATCGTAAACGTAGCCGCAGACAGTACACCGATATTGTTTCATCTTCTTTTACCTCGCTTTTTTCTATTCGCCCTTATACGGGTTGTAAATATAGACGCAGAGAAAGAACCTATTTCTGAGGCATGGGAATAGGGAGGGCACGCTGGCCGAGCTCCCTATCAACCATGAACAACCCTCCGCCTTTGCCGTCAGGCCCACCGGCGAGCTTTAGTTTCTGGACCACTCCACTTGCGGATGCCTCTTCCTCAACCTGCTCGCTCACAAACCACTGCAGGAATATCTGGGTGGCATGGTCCTTTTCCTCGATAGACAAGTTCATGAGGTCATTTATGAGGCTCGTAACGTACTTTTCATGTTCATAGGCATGCTCGAAAACAGACAGGGCAGAATCCCACTCCTGCTTGGGGGCATTAATGGCATCGAGCAGCACCCTGCCGCCACGCTCAACCACAAAATCGTAAATCTTCATGCCGTGGATCATTTCCTCCTGTGTCTGGGCCTTCATCCAGTTGGCACAGCCTTCGAGATCAACGCTTTCAAAGTAGGACGCCATGGAAAGATAAAGGTAGGCCGAATAGAGCTCGGCGTTTATCTGCTTGTTAAGGGCCTTTTCCATCTTTTCGCTTAACATCTTTCTAACTCCTCCAAAGTCCGTGAAGGTTACAGTACGCCCTGGCGGTAACACTTGAGGCATTAGTGCAGAAGCTTGCCTCAGGCTCCTGGCCAGGCTTCAGAAATACCCGCTGGGTCACATCGCCCGCCACTATCTCTATCCACTCAATGTAATGCTTATCTTCCATGGGATGGGCAACGCTTCCCACCCTGACCTTGTAGCCGCCGTCGATATTCTCGATTACAGGCACGTGCTTTTCCTTTGCTGCGTCAACGGTGTTTTCTTCCTGCAGGACCATGGGTTTGCCGCAGCACACAAGCTGCCCCTTACCTTCGTGGACCATCTCAACCATGTTGCCGCAAACTTCGCACTTATAAACTTCGAGTTTCCTTGTCATTGCCTTTCTCCTTTATTTTTATGTAACTCTTGTGTAAACGGGTTCACTGAGCCATGTTCCGTGGATATTGCAATCTGCCACCGCCTCCAACTTGACGTCTCCAGGCTTATCGAGCCTAATGTTGAAACAGGCGTTGGGCGAGGTGATACCTCCAGCAACGTTTATAATCTCAGCGACCTTCTTCCCGCCAACCTGAAGCTCCACCCGGTCTATCCAGTGAGCCGGCTTGGATGGATGTTCTATCATAAATCCAACCTTCACCCGCACCTGGAACCACTTACCCTTAACCACCGATTTCGGGACCGTGACAAGGGGAACGTGTTTCTTCTCGAGCACAGTGGGATTGTCCTCGTTAACCAAGGAATTTATCTTGGCCATCCTTCGCAGTGGCCCGTTATCCGGCCCACTGGCCTGCACGGCCTTGCCGGCAAGCAGAATCACCGCCCCTGCCGCACTTGCCTTGACAAACTGTCTTCTTTCCATTTTTGCCCCCTTTTTTATTTTACGTTCACGGTCAAACGTGCACTGTTGACGAGTATGGGGCCATATTCGGTCTTGGGCAACTTAAAAAACTCGCCTATAGAACTCGGGACCTCTGCATAGAACAGATTCGCCTTTATGGTAAGTCTACCCTTCGGGAGATTCTCAGGAAGTTTCCATGTATAATGTTCTATCTTGGTCTCCCTGGGCCTGATCCTGTAATCCACGAGGGTGTTGTTCTTGGTATACCACTGGCAGACGGTCATGCGGCCTTTTGGATCGAAAAAGGGCTTTCTGAAAATCCTGTCTCCATCCGGGATGTCACCGTCCCTTTTAAGGCCCTTGAAACCCTTTATATCCATAATCTCTCCTATGGCCTGATAAGCCACTGCCTTGGAATTGGCAATGGTGTACTCCTCACCCTTGAAGCCCTTGGGAGTGACAGGAATCTGGTAACTCCTGCCATTGGCGTCCATGGCTACCACGTCGAGCCACAGCATGCGTTCCTCAGTGGAGCCCGAGGGTATGTCATGGCCAACCTTCCCATTAAAAAGAATGGCCTTAAGCTTCAGTGTAGCGCCAGGCATAGCCTCCTTCTCGCTGGAATAGAGGGCGAGGTCTACAGCGCCAGCGAGCTTGGTGCGTGAGTGAGAGCCCTGGAACACGTGATGAGCCACATCGGGCCTGTGCTTCCCACCCATGGCGGACCGTCCAGGAGCCTTGTGCATGTGACAATCCTGGCATACAACACCCTCCTTGGAATAAGGCCCTGCCTTCCATTCACGGTAGGTAGATTTCACCCATGGGCCGTAGGGACTTTGCTCATCATGGCAGGTAGCGCAGAATTCCGCACTCTTATGAAACTGACTGAACCTGGTGGAATGAAACGGGGACTTGGCATCCTTTCTCGGGCCGTTTTTCACCTTCCCTGGCTGTATCTTGAAACTGAAGTTAAACGGGACTTTTTCCGTGGTTCCGGTGATACTATGGCAGATGTCGCAGGATACTCCCTCATTTGCCCGGGTATTGGCAGAGGCCGGCTTCGGAGGGATATCCCCTGACAGAAAGGCCACCGGACCGTGACAAGCTATACAGCCTGCCTTTACCCCCGCCACCTTGGCAAGCTTCTTTGAATGGGGCAGCGCCAGCTTAAAATACTCCACCTGGTCCCACTTGTGGGTGTAGCTCTTTGACATAAGGGTCTGCCGCCATTCCTGATATATCCCCGCATGACACATGCCGCACTGATCCGGTTTGCTGAAATCATCATATTTATACTTTCCCTCCTGTGCCCCAAAGAGGGATGACGGCATCAGGAACGCAGCCAATATAACACCCAAGACAATCCTGCTTTTCATTATCCTTCCTCCTGCTTTCTTCCTTTGGTGTTCCCCGTTTACACTTACACCTTGGCTGATCACTGGGGCATCAAGCCCCCACTTTACCTTTACAATGCCGACCTCACCATGGCCGTGGATAGCTCCAGTTAAATAGCGTGCTTGGACAGATACTCCTTTACACCATCTTCAGTGGGCCTCATGGCATCCTCACCCGGCCTCCAGTTTGCGGGGCAAACCTCGCCCTTCGTCTCGTGGTACTGGAGCGCCTCGAGAATCCTAACTGCCTCGTCTATGTTTCTTCCTAGAGGCAAATCATTCACGAGCTGGTGCCTTACAACACCCTCTTTATCAAGGAGGAACAGTCCCCTCAGGGCAATCCCCTCTTCTTCGAGCAGAACCCCGTAAGACAGCGAAATCTTTTTGGTCAGATCCGAGACGAGGGGATAACTAATTTTCCCTATTCCGCCCTCTTCCACTGGCGTCTGCCGCCATGCATAGTGGGTATAGGGCGAATCAACGGATATGCCGAGCACCTCACAGCCTTTCTCACGGAACTTGTCTGCCGCCTTGTCCAAGGCGATTATCTCTGTTGGTCAAACAAAGGTAAAATCTAGCGGATAGAAAAAGAGCATTACATACTTGCCCTTGAACTCGGAAAGAGTGATTTCCTCTATCGCATCGCTAGGCATTACGGCCTGCGCCTTGAAATCTGGAGCCTTCTTGGTCACCATTACGCACATTTTGTCTTCCTCCTTGTTTCCTTGTTAGTTTTTTAAGACACCTCTATATATATTCTGAGGACCTTTCGCCCCTAACCTCACCGGGTTTCTACGAGCAGCTCGAAATATCCCTTCGGATGGGCACAAGCCGGACACTTCTCAGGAGGCTCATTGCCCTCGTGGATGTATCCACAGTTCCTGCAACGCCACCTTACAGGCTCATCTCTCTTGAATACCTTGCCCTGCTCGATGTTTGTGGCAAGAACCTTGTACCTCTCCTCGTGGAATCTCTCCGCAACCGCTATTGCCTCGAATACGCAGGCGATTTCGTTGAAACCTTCTTCCCTCGCCTTGGCTGCAAACCCTGGATACATCTCGGTATGCTCATAATTTTCACCCGCTGCGGCCGCCTTCAAGTTTTCCAGGGTTTCGCCAATGACGCCCGCAGGGAAACCGGCAGTAATCTCCACCTCTCCGCCTTCGAGAAACTTGAACAGCCTCTTGGCGTGCTCTTTTTCCTGGTTAGCCGTTTCCTCGAATACGGCTGCAATCTGGACGTATCCTTCTTTTTTTGCCTTGCTTGCAAAATAAGTGTATCGGTTTCGCGCCTGTGATTCACCGGCGAATGCCTTGAGTAAATTTTTTTCCGTTTCTGTGCCCTTGAGCGATTTCATAATCGAGTTTCCTTCCTTTCGTAATGTCGTTTTTGTTGAAAATTATCGGGTACGAATCCCTTAAAAGGTTTCAGGAGCCTGCAAACTGCCGTCCAGCGTCTGTTAACTCATACCTGCACCGTGCCGGGCTGTGGAGAAACCCCTTTGTCTTGAGACTCCTGATCCGGCAACTCAGGGACTTAGAGGGTATGCCGGTAGCCTTCGAAATATCCCTTGAGGCCACAGGGCACTCCATCCCCGCCATGGCCCTTAGAATCCTTTCCTGCTCTTCGGTCAGTTCGATTTCCTTTTCTCCCTTTTTATCGCACTTACAGACCATTCTTTCTATCCTCCGCTTATTTTATTATACAATATTTTTTGAATAAAAAGTAATCAGTTGGCCTCAAGTTTTTCATTATCCTGACATGATGGGCAAACACCCTCGAACTGGAGGCCGCCTTCGATTATCTGGAAACCCTTTGAGTCCAGGATCAGGTCCCTTGCACTAGCACCTTCAACAGTTCTAACGTCGGAAATCCTTCCGCACCTTATGCAAAATACGTGGCTGTGAGGACGATTATCTCCGTCGAACCGTTTCTGCCGGCCTCCATTTTCCAGTTTGTGTATTATGCCTGCCTCAGACATCCTTTCGAGATTGCGGTAAACAGTGGCAATACTGATCCTCGGAAGCCGCCTCTTTACTACCTCGTAAAGTTCATCTGCAGTAGGATGTGTCCTGAGCCTCCTGAGCTCCTCCAATATGATTTCACGCTGGTTAGTTATTCTCATCCGAAAAGAAATCCTTAATAATAATATTTATCATTTAATAACATATTTCCACAGAATGTCAACAAACCAGACAAAAAAAATCGTGTTTATAAAAACTTTGCCGCCCGCCGTGACGTAGCCGGAATGCTTCATGATAAAAAAAATCTTTGATAAAATTGCTTGTATCTTTTTATTATTCTGTTTTAGCTAATGAGACCTGCATATAAGTTTGTTAAACAGGGCCATGAAAATTGGAGGTGAAAAGACCCATGTCCGTAAACACTATAGCAGTAGTTGGGCTTGGTTATGTCGGCCTGCCCCTGGCGGTTGCCTTTGGTAAGAAGATGAATTGCATAGGGCTTGATATAAGCAGGGGAAAAATTAAAAACTTCGAAAAACAATACGATCCTACTGGAGAGGTGGCTGAAAAAGACTTCAAGGAAGCAAAGCACCTGTCTTTTACAACTGACCCTATGCTGCTTAAAAAGGCCCAGGCCATTATTGTGGCAGTGCCGACACCCATAACCAACACGCATCTGCCTGACCTTGGCCATATAGAATCCGCCTCTGAACTTGTGGGGACCGCCCTTACTCCAGGAACCGTGGTTATCTATGAATCAACGGTCTATCCTGGGGTTACCGAAGACGTCTGCGTACCCATACTGGAAAGGACATCGCGGCTTAAAAACGGCAAGGACTTCAAGGTTGGCTATTCCCCGGAACGAATAAACCCTGGAGACAAGGAACATACACTGGCCAAGATAGTCAAGGTGGTATCCGCCCAGGATGATGAGACCCTGGACCTTATAGCCTCTCTTTACGAAAAGGTTGTAGAAGCAGGGGTCTATAGGGCGGCAAGCATCCGGGTGGCAGAGGCTGCAAAGGTCATAGAAAACACCCAGAGGGACCTCAACATTGCCCTCATGAACGAGCTTGCCATCATATTCAATCGCCTCGGCATAGACACCAAGGACGTGCTCGATGCTGCCTCAACCAAATGGAATTTTTTACCCTTCAGGCCAGGTCTTGTAGGGGGGCACTGCATTGGCGTCGACCCTTACTATCTTACATACTGCGCCCAGAAAACTGGCTACAGGCCTGAAGTCATACTTGCCGGAAGGCGCATTAACGATTCCATGGGTGCCTATGTCGCCCAGCACACTGTCAAGGAGCTCATACATGCGGGTGTGCGGGTGCAGGGAGCGAGGGTATCCATTCTCGGCCTCACATTCAAGGAAAACTGTCCAGACATACGTAACACAAAGGTTATAGACATAATATCAGAACTTCGCGAATACGGCATAGAACCCCTTGTCCATGACCCCTTAGCCGACCAAGAAGATGCGCATCGGACGTACGGGCTGAAGCTTGTCAAGGACCTGCCTCTTAATTCTGATGCGGTCATATTGGCGGTGGCACACAATGATTATATTAAAAAGGGAGCACAGGCAGTAAGACAGATGCTTACCCCGGACAAAGGCGTAGTAGTGGACGTAAAAAGCGTGTTCAGCAAGAAGGATTTCCTGGAAGGCAATATCCGTTACTGGCGTCTATAAAATCCGTCAAGGAGGAAGATCATGGCCCTTAAAAGGGAAGAAAGGATCTTTTTGTTAAGGCTGGCTAGGAATTCCATTGAGGCTGAAATCCAGGGCAAGGCCCTTGAGCTTCCCATGGTTTCGAGCCCCGGACTTCTTGAAAAGAGAGGGGCATTCGTCACCCTGCAC
This sequence comes from Deltaproteobacteria bacterium, assembly GCA_015493475.1. Classification (GTDB taxonomy): domain Bacteria; phylum Desulfobacterota; class Dissulfuribacteria; order Dissulfuribacterales; family QOAL01; genus JAADCZ01. The sequence continues at coordinate 11,556 of WGDC01000077.1, read as the reverse complement.
AAACATGGCGAGCTAAGGGGGTGCATAGGCAACTTCGTATCAGAAAAACCTCTTTACGAGACGGTGGCCGACATGGCCATAGCCGCCGCCTTCCAGGATCCTCGCTTCAAGCCCCTCGAATCCCGCGAGTTTCCTGAAATCGACATCGAGATATCGGCCCTGACGCCCCTTGAACCCGCGTCAAGCCCTGAGGATATAGAGGTAGGGAAACACGGCATCTACATCATCAATGGTCCGTATCACGGGGTCCTTCTGCCCCAGGTAGCCACCGAGTATGGATGGGATAGGTACACCTTTCTCGACCAGACATGTGTAAAGGCAGGAATGATGCCGGGCTGCTGGAAAGACCCCAACACCAAGATACATATCTTCAGCGCCGAGGTCTTTGGAGAAAAATCAGAGGGACTACTTTAGTCTGCTTCCCATAGCAGGGAAACCGAATTTTTCCATCAAACGATTTTCGACATGAGGAGGCACAAGCCCTTCCAGGCTCCCGCCGAACTGGGCCGCCTCCTTGACAATGGTTGAACTTATGTATATCCATCTGAACCCGGTCATAAGAAAGACCGTCTCTATGTCCCTGTCAAGCTTTCTGTTCATTATGGCCCTCTGAAGCTCAAACTCGAAGTCGGAAACGGCCCTGAGCCCCCTGAGTATAGCGCAGGCACCCTTTTGCCTTGCGAAATCAACGAGCAGGCAGTCGAAGGATTCGACCTCAACGTTCTGGGAAGGGTCTATGGACTTCTCTATCATATCCACCCTCTCTTCCGAGGTAAAAAGGGGGGCCTTTGCGGGGTTTTGTCCAACAGCCACTATCACCTTGTCAAATATCCTGAGCGTCCTCTTTATAAGGTCGATGTGTCCGTAGGTAACAGGGTCGAAGGTGCCTGGATATACAATTATCCTTTCCATTTTTTGCCATTGTCCTTTCAATGAAAAAAAGGGCGGTATCGCCATAAACCCTTTTATCAAGGAGCCTGAAGCCGGAAAGAGGCAAAAAAATTTCCCTCTTGTCCTCCTCTATCACAATAATTGCTCCGTCCTTCAGGAGGCTATCATCCCTTGAAAGGGCTGTCAAAAGCCTCTTCGCGTGATCCTTGGCATAGGGAGGATCAGCAAAGACAAGATCTATGTGAAATCCGTTTTTATCTTTCCTGGCCTTTTTCAGAAAGGAGAAGACATCTGTTGGGATGACCAATAGTTGGCGATCAAGGTCCCTTGATATGTTAAGGTTTTTCCTGAGGACTTCCAGGACGCCTCTATTTTTTTCCACGAAGAGACAGGCCTTCGCGCCTCGCGAAAGCGCCTCTATCCCAAGGGCACCTGTACCTGCGAAAAGGTCGGCCACGCGTATTTCATTCCAGCTTTCAACATACCTTGAAGAAAGGATATCAAATAGGGCCTCCCTTACCCTGTCAGTGGTGGGCCTTACGATGCTGCTTCCCTTGGGGCAGGAAAACCTCCTGCCCCTGAGGGCTCCCCCTGTTATCCTCACCCTTAATCGTCAAAATCCCCGGCAGGTCCCTTTTCTCTTACTATGGACATAGCCTTCTCCCTTATCTTTTCAGGGGTCCACTCCGCAGGGTCTTCGATCCTAGTCGCCTTGGGACCCACGTCGTAAGATCCAGCCTCGAGGATGATTTCCATGGCAAAGTGAGCGGTATCTCTGGCATTAAACACGTCTACAAGCAGATCGTAAACGAATTCCTCCACACCTTTTTCCATGCGCTCCCTTATTTCCCGAGGCTGGCCCATTATCTTATTCTCAAAGGGAAGGTTCAACTTCTTGTAGGCGCCGCCTTTCCAACCCCGCTCCCTGGCGTAGGCATTCATCTCCTCCCAAAGCTCCTCGGTGACGCCCTGGTCCTTGAGCTTTATAAACTCACCCTTATCATCCATGACGGCATTCCCGTATTCATCCACCTGGACTCCCCAACTTATCATCTGAAGGGCCGTTGCCACGTTTGCCTTGGTAGTCCTGGTCTTCTCGGCGATCTGCCTTAGACGTTCGGAATTATTCCCAGAGGTGCCGTGCTGGGCGCCGGAGACCTTGTAAGGCTCTAGTGCCTTGTGGATCCTGGCCGTAAGGTCCACCTGTATTCCCTGGTCGCTTGCCTGGATGCCATGGGTGGTGCCATTATTCAGGGCGATCCAGTCAGGAAAAATCCCATGCGCATTAAGACCTCGGATGAGGAAAAGCGCCTCTTCCGGCGTGGAAAGCCCCTCTTTCCCCTTGATTTCACCAACCTCCGTCTCGAGCCCTGCCCACTTAGGCACAAGGGGGATCAACTCAATGTTAGCAAGGAGATTGTCATCGTCAGGCAGGTGCGAAGCGTCTATTGCTATAGAGGTTATTCCCGCCTCGAAAAGGGTAGGGATCTCAATTTTGGCAGGCCCGACATCCTCGGGTTTCTTGATCCCGTAATGGTCCGCATGTATGGCAACTGGAACGGTGATACCAAGCTCGTTAGCAACCTGGTCCACCCTCCGGGCCAGGTTCCAGAAATTTGTGGCGCAATAGGCACTTGCTCCGCCCTCTGATCTGGCGATTTCTATTATTACCGCGGCATTCGCCTTCTGGGCCGCCTGGAGCACGCCCCGGATTATTATGTAGTTTCTTCCGTTTGCAGCAATGGTCATTGCCCTGCCCTTTTTCAGCAGGGCCCTGTCAATCACCTTGCCACTTACAATTAACGCCTTTGAGTTTGGAAAGAGCCTCTTGACGTTTGGCGGGCGCCCTGTTTCAAGGGCCTTCTCGAAATCATTTGAATAAGTGCTCATGGCCTCACCTCCTGATGAAGATGTATTGGAACTATCCAACAATAAGCATTGAAGGGACCAGTGGCAAACAGCCACCAGTAGCCCGTGGCTACGAAAAACGGCGCATATTAAGAATAGACAAATTTATCATCTTTTTGGCTATCATTACAAGGAGCGTACCCCAGAAAAGACCAATAAGGGCGCCTCCGAGACAATCGAGGGGATAATGCACCCCTAGATAGACCCTGGAATAGCTAACTATGGCGGCAATAAAAAACATGGGCACACCGTACGACCTGTTCCAGCCAGAGATAAAAAAGGCGGCGGTCCATATGTTGGTTGCGTGGCACGAGGGCCATGAGAGGCTCTTCTTTACAACCGCCCTGAACTCCGGAGTAGTTATCAACCACTTCCCCGACTTGTATAAAAAAACGTGGTCGAGGCTTATATAGGGCCTCATGCGTCCCACTATTGGCTTCAAAATCCGGGCGCACAGGGCGTCACTTGACACGACGGCCACGACACCCATTATCCACATGATCCTCTCCCTGTTGGTGCCCTTAAAGAGCCGGTAAACAATAAAGGCCCCAATAAAAGGGGCAAAAAGACCGAAATCCGACACCCGGACCATTACCGCGTCCAGGACAGGGGACCGGGCATGGTTGATAAGATAAAAAAGGGACACGTCCATGCGGTGAAACAATTGAAGAATGCCCTCTACCGGGTTGCCCATTTCCTAAGCCCCCTTCCGATGTAGACATTGAAAACCCTCGTCCTTTGTTTCCCCAACCTCACCTTTACCTGACTGAGAAAGCGAAAAGAATCGAAGCATCTGTCTATCTCCTCGAGACTCTTGTCTGCCTCCACGAGGACGAGCCCATCCCAGCCCTCCTTATTGTCATCTAAGGGACTAGGCCAAAGCTCATACTGGCTCTTCACCTTCCTGACATGGCCGTTCCACCTGTAAACCACAGGCTGGCCCTTCATGTAAAAGGCAAGTTCGCTGGCGGTCTGACGCCTCCTTGCCACCACGAAACTCCTCTGAGGATCGGGCATGGCCGACAAAAGGCTGTCCGCCTGCATAGACAGTTCCTTCCAGCCCCTGAGCCTCAGGGTCGGGTCCAGCTTCGAGCCGGAAAGAGGCGTATAAACGAATACAAAAGGCAGAACATACAGGGCGGCAACCATGGAAAAACCCACCCATAGTCCTGGGCGGAAAAGGCGTCTGCAAGAATAGAACATGCCCCGGCCATGAACAGGCGGTATGGTGAGCCATATCCCGACCAGGACGCAAAGAGAAAGGTAAAAAGGGGCGGGCCAGTTGGCGTTTACCCGCTGTTTCAGGCTCAGGGCAAAAACCGCTAAAAGCGGCACCGCGCCCGTCAACTCGAGAAAGACAAGGGAGCGGCGCAAGAAAGACCCGCAGCCATTCCCGAACTTTTTCATAGAACGGATGAAACCGAAAACGTAAAAGGCTGCGCAAAGCACCATTATGAATATTACAGGTGTTACTATTCCTGCCTGGCTTCCCACGAGCTCAAAAAAGGTGTCTACCCTCAAAAAGGCCGTCTTTTCCGCCTGCTCAAAGTGATGTGCAGTGTGAACAAAGGTTATCCAGCCGTGCCTGTAGTTCCAAAAGAGGAACGGGAACAGCATAGAGAGCTGCACCCCGTAGAACAGCCAGGGCCCCGAGAGCCTGAATAGCCGGGGAAACCCCTCTGTGAGCACAAAGAAAAGGCAGCAAGCCCCGCTCATGGCTATCATGGTCTGCTTGGAGAGAAGGCCGAGCCCACAGGAGATGCCTGCCATCACCCAGCAAACAAGGGCATCCCGGCCGCTTCCCTTATTCTCCGAGGCATCGGCCCTTGAAAAAAAATAAAGTGTCCATGTCCAGAAACATAGAAGCGGGGCATCTATAGTCATGATGAAGCCCGACACGGCTGAACCTACGGTGGCGCAGTAGGCCAGAGATGCTAAAAAACCCGCCCTTGAGTCTGCCATCTTTCTTCCTGTCAAAAAAATTCCAAGGGCTGTGAACACGTTCAGCACCACTGCTGGAAAACGCACGCCGAATTCCGAGGAAGAAAAAAGGCATGTGGAAAGGGCCATGAGCCAGGCGATCATTGGAGGCTTGCTATAATAACCAAAGGATAGATGCCTTGACCAGTCCCAGTAGTAGGCCTCGTCAGGGGAAAGTTCAAGGGGAGAAACGAGAAGAAAAAGAAGGCGGACCATGCCAACCATGCAAACAAGAATTAACAATCGCCTCCCCCAATTGCAGGATGATTGAGCATGCGCTTTCCGGCTTAGTCCCTTCATTCTACCTTTGCTCAACTACCTCCCTGTGCACGCCCGCCATGTACCCCATGCCTCCGATGAGGGCGGCAGCGGCCTGCACTGCGAAAAAGCACAGGCTCAAGGCCAGGGCCTTTTCCATGGGTACCGCCTTCATATGGAAAAAGAAGATAAAACCGCCTTCCCTTATACCAAGACCGCTAAGACTGATAGGGAGGACAGTCAGGACGCCGATGAGGGGAAGAACGCTCAGATAAAAACCGTAACACAGGTCTATCCCAAGACCGTGCCCAAGCAGATAAGTGGCTGTCATGCAAAGAATCTGCAGTATGAGGGAAAGTCCGAGGGCATAAAATATTGAGGCTGGTCGTTGCCAGAATACGAGCATGTATTCTAAGGCGGGGAAAAACCGCCCCGAAATACACCAGCCGGGTCTCATGCGCGTAGACATAACGTTAGCCAACCTTTTGAAAAAAGGGACTGATATTGCGCAGCCCGTCATAGACACGGCAAGAATCAAGAGCAGATGACACCACTTTCCCGGAAGTAGATGAGGGGAAAGAATGACTGCTGCGGCTCCGATGATAAACATGGCCCACAGACCGAAAAGCCTGTCACACAGGATGGAATAGGAGGCCCGCAACTTTCCGTTTCCGCCTCTTGAAAGAAAAAACGCCTTCAGTACGTCGCCTCCAATAACCGAGGGCAGGAAGAGGTTGAAATACATTCCAACGAAATAGAATTTCAGGTAGGTCAGGAACTCACCTCCAAAGCCAAGGGTCCTTGCTATTATAAACCAACGGATGCTGCTTATTATCTGGGAGGATAGATAGAGGAAAAAGGCTGCAAACCAGTAAAAAAAGGGGATACTTGCAAAAGCGGCGCAGACCGCTCCAATGTCAATGCGCGAAAAAAGCCACAACAGTATGGACAGGCTGACTGCGGCACGAAGCAGTACTTTGGTCAGACCTTTTAATCTCTCCAAGGTTCCAGAGCACCCTGCAAGGCATTCGGGGGTTCCGGGCCCGGATCCGGGGTAAAAACCGATAAACGTGCCCTGCTCACTTAATCACCTCCCTGATGACGTATATCCTCTTGCCACTGGCCTCGTAATAGGTCCTCATTATCAGCTCCGCAAGGAGGCCCATGCAAAAGAGAATGAGCCCGGCAATGATTAGAAGTACCCCGAGGAGTAGCAGGGGCCGTTTACCTATTTCCTGGCCTGTAAATATCTTTTCCAGGCTTAGATAGAAGTCCATTGCAAGACCAGCGACGAACAGGCCTCCTCCCGTCAGGCCAAAAAACTGGAGAGGACGCGTAGCGAACTTCTGGAAAAAGATCATGAGCATCAGGTCCAGGATCACCCTGTAGGTCCTGCCTATACCGTACTTGCTTTTACCCCTGCGTCTATGATGATGAGTGACTACAACCTCTGCAATACGGGCGCCCTGAAAACTCGCCAGCACGGGTATGAACCGGTGGAGATCCCCATAGAGAAGAAGGTTCTTGGAAATATCCCTTCTGTACGCCTTCAGGGAACATCCATAGTCATGAAGCCTCACTCCAGTGGTCTTGCCTATAATCCAGTTTGCGATTTTTGATGGCAAAAGCCTTGATACCAAGGCGTCCTTCCTGTCTTTCCTCCATCCGGCTACAACATCGTAGCCTTCCTCGAGCCGTTCTACAACAAGGGGAATGTCCGCTGGGTCATTCTGGAGGTCCCCGTCCATGGTCACCACGATGTTGCCGGATGCAAGGTCAAAACCCGCAGTCATGGCGGCGCTCTGACCAAAATTTCTTCTGAATATGACCACCTTCAACTGCCGGTAACGCGCCTTTAACGACCTGAGCACCTCGGCGGTCCGGTCGGTTGAGCCGTCATCCACCACGATGACCTCAAAGGAATAATTCACATCGGAAAGGCTCCCCCATATCCTTTCGATCAGCTCGGGTATATTCTCCTCCTCGTTGTAAACGGGAACCACCACAGAAAGATACGGGATCTCGGTCATAAATTTATTTTCCTGTACCAACTTGTTTCCGTCCGGTTCAGTTAGAAAAAACCGATGCGTAGGCATTAAAGGACGAAAGCGCTTTTCCGGCCCCGAGGACCACTGTCTCAAGAGGACTTTCCACTCTGCTCATCTTAACACCGACATAATCCTGCAAGAAGGCATCGAAACCTCTCAACAGGCTGGACCCTCCTGTCAGGAATATGCCCTGCTTGCTGACCAATCCTTGCACTCCCGCATCAAGGGCCTCGTATGCCTCGGAAATGATAACACCTATCTCCCTGATTATTGGCGAAATACACTCAAGTATCTCCATGGGAGTAACCTCGACTACGGCCGGAATCTGCTTGGCCACGTCCTGGCCGCCAACTCTTGAAGGAACAAGCGCATGGGCCTTGTCGCCGGTCGCCGTTCCCATCTCCCACTTGAGCCTTTCTGCCGTATTTGGCCCGATCCTCAGGCCGTACTTTCTGAGCATATAGGAACAAAGGGCCTCGTCAAGGTCGTTTCCCCCTATACGCCGCGACTCGGAAACCATATACGCCATCTCGGATATAACAGCCACCTCCGTGGTCCCTCCCCCAATATCTACAACCATGAAAGGGACTTTCCCCGCAACATCCACCCCCCCGGCCCCAATTGCCGCAGCCATTGCCTCTTCAAGGAGATACACCTTCTTAAAGCCCGCATCCTCGGCGGCATCCAGCACGGCCCTCTTTTCCACCTGGGTAAGCTTTGACGGGACGCAGATCACCACCTTGGATGAAAGCACAGGGCTCCTGGACCTTGCCATTTCCACAATCCGGCGAAGGTAAATGGAAACCGCATCCACATCGTCCACTGCCCCCGCCTTCATGGGCCTTTTTACTATCATGCCAGGAGGGGTCTTTCCGAGATAGGCCTTTGCCTTTCTTCCAACGGCAACTGGCTCTCCCAGGCTGTTACCTGCAATCACCGTGGGCTCATTGAGCACAATGCCCTCTCGCTGCAGATATATAAGGCTGTTGGCAGTGCCAAGATCAATGGCCACATCCTGCTTTATAAGGTTTTTTATGAGACTTAGCGCCACGGAACCATCCTTTTAAGCCTGCGTTTAATGATATTGGGAAGCTCCCCGGGCCACACCTCTGTATTCCCTACACCGGTAAAGACAAGGGCGTGATCCAATGTGAAGACATCCTCTCTTGCAGCCGGGAAAAAAAGGCCCAGAACCGTCTCCCTTGGCCCAATGTCCTCGTCCCTTTCAAGAACAAAACTGCGCTTCGGATCAGAGCCAAAGGACCTAAGAAGGATACCCTTTGAGTGCCTGAACATCCATGCGCATACTCCGCTTTCAAGGGGAAAACGCCTGCCTTGTACCGATTTCTTGTACCCTTCCGGCACCTTTCCCAGTATGGACTCCACCTTGAAAAAACTCGTCTCCCTGATCCGCCGAAGTATCAGACATGCATTAAACTGAAGTATATCCATAAGGTCCAGAAGCGCCTCTTCAAAATCCTCTGCCCGGCAGGCCCACTCGAGAAGGCTCAGGAGCAGACTGCTTTTAACCTGTGCATGCACGTTCTTCAACAGGAAAGCCGCGCATTCTCCAAAGGAGGCAAGGATGCTTAGGTGCTTGTCCGTGAATTTGAGCCTTGTCTTGCTGTCTGCCATGAGGACTCCCGCTTCTTCAGGAAGGGGCACGGCCACAAGGGACTTTACCTTTACATCTTTTTCATAAATGCCAATGGTTCGGCTGTCCTTTTTAAAGCGTGAGATGTTTATAGGGCGCTGCTCCCTCATGACCCAGCCAACAGGCCCCTGGCCCGTCTCGATGGTTGAGTGGGCCTTCACATCCCGTGAAAGGCTGTGATGGGAAACGAGCCTGAGCCGTCTTTGGCCTTCTTTAAGAAAAAGGGCGCTGGTATGGGCCTCTAGTGAGTCTGCCACTGTTCTTATGAGCTGATCAATGGGGAAGTTGTGATATGGCCTTGTCATAGGGCGGTCTCAAAACCCCCTTTTCGCTAACAATGGCAGTTATGAGCCTTGCTGGGGTAATGTCAAAAACAGGATTGAAGACCTTTACGCCACGAGCGGCAACACGCCTTCCACCGCATTCAACAACCTCCCTTGCCTCCCTTTGCTCAATAGGAATGTAATCGCCTGCCAAACATTCGTGGTCAAAGGTGGAGCTTGGGGCGGCAACGTAAAAGGGCACCCCGTTTTCCTTGCAAAGGACAGCCAGGGTGTAGGTGCCAATCTTGTTGGCCACATCCCCGTTGGCTGCTATCCGGTCTGCACCCACCACAACGGCTCCCACCCGGCCGGAACTCAAAAGCACGCCTGCGCCGCTATCTACGTTAAGGGTAACATTGATGGAATCCTTTATGAGCTCCCATGCCGTAAGCCTTGCACCCTGGAGCCAGGGCCTCGTCTCGTCTGCGTAAACCGTTATCTTTTTTCCAAGGTTGACTGCCCCCCTTATAACCCCAAGGGCCGTTCCATAGCCGCCAGTGGCAAGGGCGCCTGCGTTACAGTGGGTGAGCACGCCCCCGTCTTCAAGAAGCCCGCCTCCAAGACGGCCCATCTCTATGTTTGCACGCACGTCCTCTTCCCAGATGGAGAATGCCTCTGAAAGGGCCCTTTCAAAAACAACCTCTTTTTCCGCATCCTTCAGGGCATGCCTCATTCTTCTGACAGCCCAGGAAAGATTAATGGCGGTTGGCCTTGCCCACTCTATCTCCTTAAGGGCCGAATCAAGAAAGGAATGAAAATCCGCAGCATGATCCTTGAGGGCGGCCCTTAAGGCAAGGACCACAGCAAAGGCGGCAGTGATTCCTATTGCAGGGGCCCCCCTCACCACCATGTCCGTGATGCCCCTTGCCGCATCCTTCCATGTGGCGCAGTGGAGCCACTCCTCCCTTTCAGGCAGAAGCCTCTGGTCCAGCAGGTAGAACTCCTCCCCGTCCCACCTAAGGGGAACTATCTGGCTTCCTGCCTCTTTCAAAAGCCCAAGTATCTTTTCCACCTCTTCCTAAGCCTCGTCCAGGAGCCTTCTTAGAAGCTCGTTCACCATCTGCGGGTTTGCCTTACCCCTGGTCTGCCTCATGACCTGGCCCACAAAGAAACCCATGACCTTTTTCTTTCCTGCCCTGTACTTCTCCACCTCCTTGGGGTTGTCCCTGAGCACCTGCTCTACAATGGCTGAAAGCTCGGACTCGTCACTTACCTGGGAAAGACCCTCACGCTCCACGATTTCTGAGGGGCTGCCACCCTTTTCGTGTATCTCTTCCAGAATCTTCTTTGCTATCTTGTTGCTGATGGTTCCCTTTTCAATGAGGCTTAAAAGCTCGGCAAGGACCTCTGGTGTGACCTTGGAGGAGGCAATATCGTGGTCCTCCTTCTTGATGAGCTTTAAAAGCTCCACCATGATCCAGTTGCTCACCTTTTTGGGCTTGGGATAGAGCTTCACCGCGGCCTCGAAGTACTCGGCCAGGTCCACACTGCCTGTCAGCACCTCGGCATCGTACTCTGGAAGCCCATACTCGGAGACAAAACGCTCCCTTTTTTCATCTGGAAGCTCAGGAAGGGAATCCTTCACCTCGTCAAGCCATTTATCGTCTATCTTTATGGGAACGAGATCCGGGTCAGGGAAGTAGCGGTAGTCATGGGCCTCTTCCTTTCCGCGCATGGAGTGGGTCACCCCCTTTGACGCATCGAAAAGGCGCGTCTCCTGAACTATCTCCTTGCCGTCAAGAAGAAGGGCGCTCTGCCTCCTTATCTCGTACTCAAGGGCCTTTTGGACATGCCTGAAGGAGTTCATGTTTTTAAGCTCGGCCTTTGTGCCAAATTCCTCCCTGCCCCTGGGCCTCAGACTTATGTTGGCATCACAGCGAAGGCTTCCCTCCTCCATGTTTCCGTCACTTATGTTCAGGTAGCGGACTATCTGCCTTATTTTCTTGAGGTAACTTGAGGCCTCCTCCGGGGTTCGAATGTCAGGCTCGCTCACTATCTCAATTAGAGGGGTTCCCGTCCGGTTAAGATCCACGTAGCTGACTGGCCTTGACTCATCGTGTATGAGCTTTCCCGCATCGTCCTCCATGTGAATCCTGTTTATCCGGATTCTCCGGCCGCCCGCCTCTGTCTCAACGTCTATCCAGCCATCTTCTGCAAGGGGAAGCTCATACTGGGATATCTGGTAACCCTTTGGAAGATCCGGATAGAAGTAGTGCTTCCTGGCAAAGACATTTGTCTTGTTTATGGTGCAGTTGGTGGCAAGGGCCATTTTCATGGCATATTCAACTGCCTTCCTGTTCAAAACTGGCAAGACCCCAGGCATTCCCAGACATACCGGGCATGTATGGGTGTTTGGAGGTGCCCCAAACTCGGTTGAGCACGAGCAGAATATCTTGCTATTGGTCTTTAACTGAACGTGTACCTCAAGGCCGATGACTGCCTCAAAATCCATGGAGTACTCCCCTTCCGGCAATGAATATTACTCTGGCTTTTT
>WGDC01000076.1 GCA_015493475.1 Deltaproteobacteria bacterium | reverse complement strand
CTTTTTAATTCTATCCCTCTCCTTGCAAAAGGCAGGGGCAAAAGATTTTACGAAACTTGATGGAGTAGCCTTAAACAGGTTGGATCTTAAAGGGGCCCTGGCCCTTGCCCTTAAAAACAATCCCGACCTCAAGGCCCTTTATTCACGTTACACAGCCATTACCAACGTGCCTGCTCAAAGGGGAAGCCTTCCAGACCCTGTGCTTAGCTTTAATGCCCTCAATCTTCCAGTGGACACCTTCGACCTTGACCAGGAGGCCATGACGCAGATGCAGGTCAGGCTTACGCAGAAATTGCCATTCCCGGGAAAGCTAGCTCTTAGCAAGGAGGCAGCTGAGAAAAAAGTTGATGCCCTGAAGCTTAGAATAAAAGAGTTCCGCCTGAGGCTTTCAAGGGATGTTGAGGAGACTTGGTGGGACCTCTTTTACATCAAGAAGGCCCTTTGGATAATAGGAAGGAACAAGAAAAACATCCAGCAGATGGTGGACGTAGCAAGGACCAAGTACGAGGTTGGAAGGGGTCTCCAGCAGGACGTGCTTCTTGCCCAGGTGGAGCTCACAAACCTTTTTAATGAGGAGGCCGAGTTTAGAGGCCGCTACGAAGCAAAAAAGGCAAGGCTTTTCCGTCTCCTTGGCAAAAAACAAACGTCCTGTTCTGGACTGGTCTTTGATGAGTCCCATCCGAGGCTTTCACCTCCCCCTGAAAAGAAAGGGCTCCTTGAGATAGCAATGAGATCACGGCCCCTTCTTGGAGTGCGAAAAAAGGAGATAGAGGCAAGTAGAAAGAGGCTTGCCCTTTCAAAAAAGGGGTACATGCCTGATTTTACCCTTGGGGCGGCCTACGGATTTAGACAGGATGGACCAAATGGTATGAAACGCCCAGATTTTGCATCCTTTACCATTTCAATGAACATCCCCCTATGGGCAGGTAGCAAGCAGTCAAGGCTTGTTGCCCAAAGGTCCCAAGAGGTTACCGAAAAGATGCAGCTTTTAAGAAGTGCTGTTGATGAGGTCAAAAGACAGGTGGAAGGCAGCCTCGCCCTATATGAGGCCAGCTACAAGCAGGCCATGCTTTATAAAAATTCGGTCATACCCCAGGCCCAGCACACCCTTGCGTCCATGATGAGCGGCTACCAGGTAAACAGTGTGGATTTTTTGAATGTCATAAGGGCAAGGCTTGCGCTCATAAGGTATGAGAAAAGTTACTGGAAATCTGTTTCTGAGGCCATGAAGGCCCTTGCCAGGATAGCTGCAGCGACAGGTACAGGATTTCCCCTTAAAGGTTCAAAAATGAAAGGTAAAAGTAGTGAAGGGCGTTAAAACGGCGATCGTAGCACTTATCTTTCTGGTTATTGGTCTTGCAGGGGGACTTTACCTGTCAGGAAAGTCTTTAATATCCCGCCAAGAAAGCACAACTGAAGAAGGGTCGCAAGTGTCTTCGACACCCAAGAAGAAGATACTTTTTTACAGAAACCCCATGAATCCCTCGATTACTTCCCCTGTTCCCAAAAAGGATGAGATGGGCATGGATTACGTGCCTGTTTACGAAGGTGGGGAATCCGGAGGGCCGGCAGGCACTGTTACCATCGACCCTGTGGTGGAGCAAAATATAGGCGTAAGGACCAGCAAGGCCCAGGTCATGAGGCTTTCAAAGATAGTGCGCACCTATGGCCGGGTTGCCCTCGATGAGGACAGGATATATTCCGTTTATCCCAGGTTCAAGGGATGGATTGAAAGGGTGATTGTTTCGAGGGAGGGGGAAAGGGTAAGAAAAGGCCAGCTTCTTTGCATGGTCTACTCGCCTGAACTTCTTTCCACCGAGCAGGAGTACCTGGTTGCACTTAAGGGGAAAGAGATACTCAAAGGCTCTGACATAGGCCTTATAAGGAAGAACAGCTCAAGGCTTGTTTCTGCAGCAAAAAGACGCCTTGAGCTTTTTGGAATAACAGGGGATGAAATAAGACGTCTTGAAAGGACCTCAAGGCCCCTTACTGCCCTAGGCCTTACAAGCTTTGTGACAGGAACCGTAATGAAAACAGAGGCGAGGAAGGGACTTTTTGTGACGCCAAGGACGCCCCTTTACAAGATTGCAGACCTTTCAACGGTCTGGGTGCTGGCAGAGGTGTATGAAAAGGACCTTCCCTGGATCGAAAAGGGTAACGAGGCTGAGATACGCTTTGAGGCACTGAAAGGTGCGCCCCTTAAGGGAAAGGTGGATTTTATCTACCCTTATGAGAATCTAGAAAAGAGAACCATAAGGGTTCGCATGATTTTTCCAAACGGGGACGGGAAACTCAGGCCAGAGATGTTCGGTGACGTATCCATCATGGCAAGTCCCAGAATGATTCTTGCAGTTCCGAGCCAGGCCGTTATCAAGACTGGCACCAGGGAGCTGGTCTTCGTTCAGACCGCACCAGGGAGGTTTGAGCCCAGGGAGGTTGAGACAGGAATTTTCGATAGTGGCTACACGGAGATATTAAAGGGGCTTTCCCCGGGCGAGGATGTCGTAACCTCCTCCCAGTTCCTCATTGATTCTGAGTCAAGGCTTAGGGAGGCAACTGCAAAGATGCTCTCACCAGAAAAAGGGAAGGCCGCTGGTGATATGGGCAAGATGGATATGGATGCGGGCACAGGCAAGCGCCAAAAGGCCAAGAGTAGAAGATGATCCAGTCCATAATAAGTGCTTCTGTCAGAAACCGTTTCCTGGTAATTATGGCGGCAGCCATCATTGTGGCCGCAGGGCTTTGGACACTTAAGAGCATTCCCCTTGATGCCATTCCCGACCTTTCTGACGTTCAGGTAATCGTCTTTACCGAGTATCCAGGCCAGGCTCCCCAGGTGGTTGAGGATCAGGTAACATACCCACTTACCACCGCCATGCTCTCTGTGCCAAGGTCCAAGGTGGTAAGGGGCTACTCATTCTTTGGACTTTCCTTTGTGTACATAATCTTCGAAGACGGAACAGATCTCTACTGGGCACGCTCCAGGGTGCTCGAGGCGTTAAACTACGTATCTTCGAGGCTTCCTGCAGGGGTGAGCCCGGCGCTTGGGCCAGATGCCACAGGGGTTGGCTGGATTTACGAGTATGCCCTTGTGGACAAAAGCGGACGGCATGATCTTTCCGAGCTTCGCTCCATACAGGACTGGTACCTGCGCTATCCCCTGCAGACGGTTCCAGGCGTGGCAGAGGTCGCCTCCATCGGCGGGTACGTGAAACAGTACCAGGTGGAGGTGGACCCGGCCCTACTTGCTGCCTACAACATCCCCATACAGAGGGTGAGGGCTGCCATAAAAAGATCGAACGGGGACGTTGGAGGAAGGCTCCTTGAAATGTCAGAGACCGAGTACATGGTTCGGGGAAGGGGCTATATTAAGTCCCTGGATGACCTTAAGAACATTCCTCTTACAAGCAACAGGGAGGGGGTACCTGTGCGCCTTGGGGATGTGGCCAACATCCATCTTGGCCCGGAACTTAGGCGCGGCCTTGCCGAGCTTAACGGCCAGGGGGAGGTGGCAGGAGGAATAGTGGTCATGCGCTTTGGAGAAAACGCCCTTTCCACCATAAAGACCGTGAGGAAAAAACTGAGAGAGCTTTCTGCAGGTCTGCCAAAGGGCGTTGAGATAGTTCCAGTCTATGACAGGGGAAGCCTCATAGAAAGGGCCATAGAGAATCTCAAGGGAAAGCTCATAGAGGAGTGCGTCGTGGTTTCCGTGGTGTGCGTCTTATTCCTCCTCCATCTCCGCTCAGCCCTCGTGGCCATTGCCACCCTTCCAATGGGCATACTCATTGCCTTTATCATAATGCGTCTTCAGGGGATAAACGCCAACATAATGTCCCTGGGAGGCATTGCCATAGCAATTGGGGCGATGGTGGATGGAGCCATAGTCATGATAGAAAATGGTCACAAGCACCTTGAGAAGGCGGAAAAGGAAGGCATAAGCCTGAAAGGTGCAAAAAGGTGGCGAATAATGACAGAGGCGGCATCCGAGGTCGGGCCTGCACTTTTCTTTTCCCTTCTCATTATCACCTTCTCTTTCCTTCCCATCTTTTCGCTCCAGGCCCAGGAGGGAAGGCTGTTCAGCCCGCTTGCCTTCACAAAGACCTACTCAATGGCGGCAGCAGCGCTCCTTTCCGTGACCATTGTTCCCATCCTCATGGGGTTTTTCATAAGGGGCAGGGTTATGCCAGAGGCCAAAAATCCAATAAACAGGTTCTTGCAGTTCGTCCATGGCCCGGTCCTCGACCTTTTCATCAGGTGGAAGTGGCTTGTGGTCATAGGTGCGTTACTCATGCTCGCCATGACCTACATTCCAGTTACCAGGATAGGAAGCGAGTTCATGCCGCCCCTTGACGAGGGCGACATCCTTTACATGCCAAGTACCTTTCCTGGGATATCCATCACAAAGGCCAAGGAGCTTCTTCAGCAGACAGACAAGATACTAAAGAAGTTTCCCGAGGTGGAGTCGGTTTTCGGAAAGGTGGGTAGGGCCGAAACAGCAACCGACCCTGCGCCTCTTTCCATGATAGAAACTACTGTTCGGCTAAAACCAAGGGACAAGTGGCCGAACCCATCAAAGACCACCCAGGAGCTCATGAAGGAGATGGACCGAGAGCTGCGCTTCCCTGGCCTTGCAAATACCTGGACCATGCCCATAAAAACAAGGATAGACATGCTTTCAACGGGTATTAAGACGCCGGTGGGCATAAAGGTTTCAGGGCCGGACCTGAATGTTCTTCAGAGGGTGTCAAAGGAGCTTGAAAACATAATGAAGGGGCTTCCAGAGACGGTCTCTGCCTACGGAGACAGGGCCGTTGGCGGCTACTTTCTCGACATTGACATAGACCGGCACGAGGCTACAAGGTACGGGCTGACAGTTGGGGCAGTTGAGGACGTCATAATGTCTGCCCTCGGGGGCATGAAGGTTTCGGAAACGGTGGAGGGCCTTGAGCGCTACCCCATAAACGTTCGCTACCCAAGAGAGCTGAGAGACGACCCTGAAAAGGTAGGAAGTGTGCTCATCCCTGCCCCTAATGGCAGGCAGATACCCCTTTCCTCAGTGGCAAGGATAACCCTGAGGAGGGGCGCCCCTGTCATAAAGAGTGAAAACGCCCGCCCAAACGCATGGGTTTACGTGGACATAAACACCTCAGACATTGGAGGCTTTGTGAAAAAGGCCAAGGCCGCGGTCCGGGAGAAACTCTCATTGCCTGCAGGCTACACTCTTAGCTGGTCGGGCCAATTCGAGTACATGGAAAGGGCAAAGGAGAGGCTCAAGCTTGTTGTCCCTGTCACCCTTCTTCTTATCTTTTTCCTGCTCTATTTTAACTTTCAGAACATACACGAACCGGTCATAGTCATGCTTACCATACCCTTTGCCCTTGTAGGGGGCATCTGGCTCGTTTATCTGCTTGGCTACAACCTTTCGGTTGCCATTGTGGTGGGTTTTATTGCCCTTGCCGGGGTTGCTGCAGAAATAGGGGTTCTGGTCCTCACCTTCATTGACCAGGAGCTTGAGAAGGAGGAGGCAAAAACAGGAAGTCTTAACCCTTCGCAGATACTTGAGGCCGTTCACAGGGGAACTGCCGAAAGGGTGCGCCCCATTGTAATGACAGCGGCAGCTATTGTAATCGGGCTCCTGCCCATAATTTGGGGAG